>JADGEM010000094.1 GCA_016744375.1 Gammaproteobacteria bacterium | reverse complement strand
ATTTTGAAGTCTTTTTGAAGTGAATAAATAGTGGTCTGGTAACTTCTATTTGATCATCAAACTGGCTTCAATTCAACCTCTAAAGATCCTCCCTATGAGCGACAGTTAAATGGAAATGCTTTAGTGACATTCAAACCACTGAAGGTTTTTCATAACTATTGAAAATTTCTTCAACTGTTGATGAAACCTTGATTGAAGCCGAAACCGAATGATTTCCGTGACTTTTTTTTTATTATGCTCTCTTTTTTTATAGTAAACAAGAGGATAACTTATAAAAAAATAGACAATAGGCTGGAGCTTAGAAAAGTGTTGATGGACAACGACGCCTTCATGATTGTCAGTGGATCAAGTAGTAAGCTAAAACTCAAAAATGCATAGAGTCCCTAAATAACTATTCCTAAATAGTGCATACTGAGTATCAGCTTCTATTGTTTATTATTATTTATACTCTTTTGTATATGATTTATGCTTTAAATTGAGATAGAATCTATTCACAGAACAGCCAACATTGGGTGAACTGACGGAATTATTTAGCATAATGGTAGTCGCTCTGACAGCCATGGCATCACTGATAACAGATACCTATATCGTTAGGCTTTATACGGTGCAATACGAAAATATATGGCGATTCAAATCATCACAATGGAGGAGAGTTTACCATGATGGATCTGGCACAATGCCAAGAAGTCACTATACCTATTGAAAATGGCACATTTTCATACCTGGGCACATTGCCCCATGTACCGCTTCCGGAGCTGCAAGACTCACTGACTCGCTTTGAACAATGGTGTGCACCTTTGCTGACGGAAGAAGAACTTGAGCAGACCCACGAAGCTATTGCTGAATTCGCCAATCCCGAAGGCCCTGGTATTATCCTGCATAGAGTTCTTAAAGCCTATGCTCAGCAACCCGATACCCATAGTTGGCTAGACAAGTTCTGGTCGACCCGCTATCTGGGTCGTCGCGTACCTGTCTCCATCAATGCCAACTTTATTATGGCCTTCATACAACAATCATTGACACAAATTCAGCGTGCTGCGTTATTGGTTGGTGGCGCTGTCCGTTACAAACAACTACTCGATAAGGAGTTGATCCCACCAGCCATGCAGCGAGGTAAAGTATTATGCATGGCGCAAAACAAATACCTTTTCTCCGCCACTCGTATCCCCGGAGAAGTACATGATATTGCCAGAGCACCTTATTCCAAAGTCAATCCAGGCCCCTCACAGGCCCGGCATATACTGGTAATTCATAAACATCAACTATTCAGGCTGGATGTCATTGACAGTGACGGTCGGGCGTACCACCTGAACGAATTGGAAGCCGCCTTACAAACCATCCTGAATACTCTCCCAGACAGGCTACCTACGCAAGAATCGGTTGGTTATCTAACAACCTTGCCACGTACTGACTGGGCATATGTACGCGAAGAACTGTTGGCAGAAAGTGTTGACAATCCAACTCACATGGAAGCGATTGAGCAGGCACTGTTTTGCCTTTGTCTGGATGAAGCTGAGCCAGATAACCTGCATCACTCAGCAGACCTGTTGCTGCATGGGGATGGTGGTAATCGCTGGTTTGACAAGTCTATTTCGCTGATTGTGTTTAAAAATGGTGTAGCAGGTATTAATTGTGAACATTGTGGTCTTGATGGGACCACAATTGTGGATTTTGTAGATTTTCTACACAGTGAGGCCACTCATGATGCGCTACAAACAACGCGCACTGACAATATCAAAATTCCAATATTCTCACCAATCACTTTCACCCTGAATAACTCCTTGCGTGCCAGTATCCAAACAGCTAGAAATACATTTCAAGCACTTGCTGACAACACTGCCACAAATTATTTCTCTTTTGATAATTTTGGTGCAAGCCATATCAAATCACTAAAATTATCTCCAGATGCCTTTGTCCAGCTTGGCTTTCAGCTAGCACATTTCAGAGCCAAAGGACTGGTTGGTGCAACTTACGAATCCATTGCCACTCGCCAGTATGATCGTGGCCGGACCGAAGCCATGCGTGTTGTGACGCCACAAATCATAGCGTTTATTAACAGTATGCAGGATTCACAATCCGATACTTCCAGCAAACGCCAGACGCTGCTCGCTGCGGCAGAACAACATACAATACGCTTACGCCAATGCCAGGCAGGAGAAGCTCCAGAGCAACACCTGTGGCAACTCCAGCTCATCGCTCATGAACATGGTATAGAGCTTGGCACCGGCGAGCATTTCAGCCTGTTTGAATCACCCGGCTGGCTGAAAATGCACAATGACTATCTGAGCACCAGCTCCGCACCCTCTGATAACATTAATGTATTTGGTTTCGGGGCAACCAGCGAACAGTGTATCGGCGTTGCTTATCTGGTACGCAGCAAAAGTATCAAGGCATATTTGAGCACACCATCAGCGGTAGCACAGCACATGCATAACTTTTCTGATAACCTGCATGTCGCATTTCAGGAAATGGCTAATATTTTGCAGGAGGAAGCAAATGAATAACAACGAACTTTCTGTTCTGAAACAGATCGTCAATTGTGATGCCTATGCATTACATGCCCCGAACAGTGACAATTGGCACTCTGCAGTGCAACGCGCCCGAACGGAATTGCAGCAACAGGGTTGCATTGTCCTGAATGACTTTATCCGTCCACAAATACTTAATGAGCTGCAGCAACAGGGTGAAATGCTGGCTCCAGAAGCCTATTACACTGTCGAGACAGTCAATGCATACAACACAGATCCCAGCCAGCCGTTATCCAAAGAACATCCTGCACAAATTGCATTCGAGCGTGGTAATGCTTTTGTCGCACGTGACCTGATTCCAGAAAATTATTTGATCAGCATCCTTTACACCCATCCGTTGTTCAAGCAATTCCTCGCAGCTTGCTTCGAAATAGATGTCCTGTATGAATTGAGCGACCCATTAGCAGGCCTTTGTATGAATGTACTGCAACCTGGGCGTGAGCATCCCTGGCACTTTGATACCAATGAGTTCACTGTCAGTCTGCAGACCAAATCTGCAAATAAGGGGGGCGAATTTCAATACTGTCCCAATATCCGGACTCCTAAACAAGAAAATCTTTCTGATGTCCGTGCTGTCATAACAGATCAGGCCCCACAAAACATCGAACATCTGGATCTGAAATGCGGTGACTTACAATTATTTATGGGACGCTACTCTCTTCATCGTGTCAGTACGGTACAAGGAGAAAAGGAACGCCATACTGCTATTTTCGCCTATACTAAACTACCTAATATTATCGGTAGTGTTGAACGTACCAGGCAACTTTTTGGCCGAGTATTACCAGAACATTATGCTGCGCAACATAATAGTATGCGCAGTGACAAGCTGATGGATTGAGATGTATTCAAATGATAAATAGACACCAAGATCGACAGGTAGATCACTCAGAACTCGATGCCACGGGTAAAACAGTATTTGATGGTATTTACACTGCCCCCGATCCACGCCCTTATTGTGAGGCTATGCATGCACTGGATTATGCTATTCCTAAGCATGCTCACCCTATGTTTTCAGCGTTGTTTCAAGATTATCGTGAACAATCCGGAAAAGAATCAGTCAGGGTTTTAGACCTGGGTTCATCTTATGGTATTAATGCTGCCCTGTTGCAATTCAACATGGAATTACCTGAACTGTATCAGCGTTATACTTCACCGGAAGCACAAGCACTTTCTACCAATGAACTCATACAACGTGACCGCAATGATTATTACCGTCAGCCCACACATCAAACATTGGACATGGTGGGTTTTGACATTTCGGCTCAGGCCTTGCAGTACGCAAAAGAGGTTGGACTGATTGTAGATGCAGTGCAGGCAAACCTGGAAACAGATGAAGTGACGACAGAACAGTCCGAACAATTGAAAAATATCAACTGCATTATTTCTTCAGGTTGTATTGGCTATGTTACAACGATCACACTGGAAAAAATTATTGATGTTTGTGCACCACACCTTCCCTGGATGGGGCATTGCGTATTACGAATGTTTTCTTTGCAACAGCTGATAACATTGTTGCAAGCACAAGGCTATGAGGTTGAAATCAGTCCCGAGCTGGTGCCGCAACGCCGCTTTGCTTCCAGCAAAGAACAGAAGCAGGTACTTTCCCGCTTACTTGAATTGGGGATCGACCCCACAGGATTTGAAGATCAAGGTTGGTTGTATGCTTGGCTCATAACGGCAAAACCACTATAACGCACGCCATCAGCGAAATATTTGTATTTCGACTGCATGGCATTGCTATGTAATTTTTAATTAACGTTCATCTGCCCACTCATCATGTTTAGGCAATTTACAATCTGCTTCAATATCGTACCAGGGTGCTTTTAAACTAACCCAGATATGATTTACAGGCCTAACTTTTGGATCATCATCCAACGTGCCAAGACGAAGAATATAATGCTTCTGACCTTCTTTGTGAGCGTATATATGTGAACCACAATTTGAACAAAAGCACCTAACTTTATCAGATGAAGACTGGTAACACTTTATCTGATTTTTACCTGAAGTGAACTCGAAATCATCTATCTGCACCCCCGCAACAGATGAGAAAGCGGAACCATGTGCCTTTCGACATGTAGTGCAATGACAATGAGTAATTTCACCAACTTCACCTTTAATTGCATATGTGACTTCTCCACACATGCAGCTACCTTTAATCATTTACGTAGTACCTTGTATTTTTTAATGCATAGACATAATGACTTTCATGAGGTGCTAGCCTCCAACTTGCGGGTTAGCAAAGCCAGTGCCATACATAGTTGTATAAGACCAACTAATCGAGAAGCTAACATGAACAACAATAACATAATTTTTATTGGTTTGGATACCCATAAAGAGTCTATCCCCTTCTGAGGCAGTGCCTACTGAAAAGCTTATGAATTTACCCAGTCTTGACCATCCTGTGGATTGGGGCTATTTTTACTATTATAAGTAATAATTCAAGTTTTTTTAAAAAAGACCGATAACTATAAATTATATTACGAGTTAATTAACGGGTAGTTATAGTGCTTAAATGCTTCTATTATATTTGTATTTGCTAATATTGTCTGGGGATTCACATGTTTGAATATGTTCGAAAAAAATTGTCCAATTATAAGTTATGGCATCGTTTGATTGTCTTGAGCATGCTTCCTCTTCTGGGATTAACTTATTATTCTATTGAGTTAGCTATATCTGCTATGGATTTGGCCGATGAAAAAAAAATTAATGTTAATTTATCCGTAGATGCATTGGATAATGCCGACAACTTGCTTAAAGAAAGAAGAAGCTTCCTTTCTCAGGTTGAACAAAGTATTAATAGTCGGCAAAAGTTTATTGAAGGTGTTGACAAAAATCTTCAGGATAAAAAACAATTTTTAGAAGTTGTTGACCGTATGATCAGCGATGCAAAAAACAATAACAAAGAATTACAATTCTTACAATCATCGTTGCAAACTTATAATATTTTTACTGATTTTCTACGGGCTCTACAATTAGAAAGAGATCTTTCTTTGGTGTATTTGGGAAGTGATGGACGTTTCTTTAAAACAGAATTGACAACTGCAAGTCTACAAACTGATAAATACCTGGCTGCTATTGAATCATTAGATCTCTCATCACTAAGCCATATTAATGACAAGCTCTCCTCTAAAACAAAACGGCTGATTAAGTTGTCAAAACGTTTAAAAGCAAAGCGAACTAAAACACTGGCACTAAAAAATTTACCACTACCCTCCATGGATTATTATCTTCATATTTCTGAGGCTACACTCTTTGTTGTTGAAGGTCTTGCCGCTCATGTTAAAGATGATAAATTACAAAATATTTTGGCCAGTTACACGAATATGCTGAGAATTATTGATTTGGTTTCACAGGAACGAGCTTATATAAGCTATACACTGGGACAAGGCGATTTTAACCCTAGTATTTTTCAGCGCTTTATTGCATTGTTGGCCAGAATGGATGTTTACAAAAAACTTTTTGAAACCTGGAGCTCTTCAGAATTAAAGACATTATTTGTTAGCTATATGAATGATGCAATAGGTAAAAAAACATTGGTACAGCGATCATCTATCGTGACCTATGATGCTGAAATGGGCTTTGATGCTCAACCTAATGTCTATTTCAACCTTTGGAGTCAATGGTTAAATAATATGGATGTGATAAAGTTACAGGCATTTAATTCTCTTGAAAACTGGACTGATGCACTCATTGAACAAAACATTCTTCTTATTAGCAAAAACCAACTTAAAAAGAAAGAAACTATCGACAGTCAAAAAGAATTATTGAATAAAAAAGAAAGCAATAAACAAGAAATCAAAAACATTTTAGCAAAAAAACAACTCACCCTTGAGTCTATTCACTCAACTGAACAAAAAATAGAATTAGTCAGTCAGCAAAAAGCAGAAACAGAAGCTGCTTTAGAACAGGCAAAGTTCAAACAGCAAGCTGTTATTATGACATCAATCATAGGAATTTTAATAATAGCTTTTTTCACTTATCTGGTTTTCACCAGTATTTATATGCCATTGAATGAATTGCTTAAAGGCTTTAACCGTTTAACTCAGGATGATGCTGATTTAACTCATCGGATACCCGATCATGGTAAAGATGAATTAGCAGAAGTTGCTCATGGTTATAACTTTTTTGCGAGTAGAGTTGGAAAAATGGTTGGTCAGGTACAAACAGTCGTTCTCTCTTTGAGTGAAGCCATAGAGCAATTAAATAGTATTAATAGTGAAAATATATCCAGCACTCAAAAACAACAAGAAAATACATTGAGTATTACCAGCGCAATTAAAGACGTAAATCAGCATGTTAATCTGGTTGCCAGCAGTGCATCAGGTGCAACAACATCTGCTGAAGCTGCTAACCAGCAGGCCGACCAAGGAAAGACTATTGTTGCAAATACGGTAGATTCAATTAAAAAACTGGTGATTGATATTGAGCAAGCTTCATTGGCAATTAATCAGCTGAGTAAAGACAGTGAGAGCATCAGTTTAGTTTTGGATGTAATTGGTGGAATTGCAGAACAGACTAACTTATTAGCTTTAAATGCCGCAATTGAGGCAGCACGAGCAGGTGAGCAAGGCAGAGGATTTGCAGTTGTTGCTGATGAAGTTCGTTCCCTGGCGGCAAGAACGCAAGAGTCAACCCTTGAAATCAGAACAATGATTGAAAAATTACAAAAAGCATCTAGAGAAGCAGTTTCAACTATGAACAAGGGAAGTGAACAGGTAGATAATAGCGTAACTCAAGCACTCAAAGCGGATGAAGCTCTTGCAGAAATTAATCAGTCAGTCTTGTCTATTAGAAATAAAAATAGCGACATTGATCTTGCTTCTCAAGAACAGCTTAGTGGCGTTAAGCAAATCAATGGTGATATCGAAGAAATCAAAATATTGTCATCTGAAGCTCAGGACAGGACAATGGAATTACAACAGGTAAACTCCACACTTTCATCACAGGTGACTGAACTTAAATATCTTGTGGGGCAGTTTCACACATAATCATTCTATAGGATAAAAAATAACCGATAAATCATGCAGCCTTTCATTGATTCGAATCCACTGGATACGATCACACCGTTTACACGCTGCTCTAGTAATTTTTTTGCTCTGTCAGAATTTCTCATATATTTATACGTTTAACGGTCAAGCTAAACGTCAGTATTACGGAGTCCGTTTGAGCGTTTGGTTATGTGGTACTTACTCGATTCCATGCTTTTTAAAAATTTCCACTTTTATCTTTTCTAATTCTCCGCTAGCCTGTAATTTTTCCAGCATCTCATTAATTTTAGGCATCAATGATTGATATTTTGAATTTTTGCCTATAAAAATATGCCATCCTAATTTTTTAATTGGCGTTTCATCCAGGGTTAATATTTCTTCTAAGACACCATTTACCTTTGCCTGATACCTGAACATTTCAGATTGTTCAATATATACATCAGCTCGTAGTAATGTAAGCATCGAAGGAATTGTTGACGCATCAACAGTTGTTACCACATTTTTCATATTTTTAAGTGCTTTTTCATGCCATCCCGACCCAAGCATATGTATATGCTCAATGTCATGCATCTTCTCTAAATCCTTTAATGATTTAATAGTTTTCAATTGTTCCACGTTTCGATTTCTTTTACTGGTATGCATCACGAACTCAGTTTCATAAAACGGTATGCTGCTTTTTATTGTATATTCAGCCCTTTCCGGGGTAGAAACTGTGAAAAAGCCATCTTTTACTCCTTCTCTCACGTATAACTGGCATCGCTTCCATGGACAAACTTCATGAATTACCTTTATTCCCAACTTCTCGCCCAAAATTTTATCGACAAAATCCTTCTGCACTCCGTAGGCAACTCCATTTTTCCCCCAGGCAAAAGGTTTATATTGAGAGCCGTAAGTTATAGTAATTGAATTATCTGCAAAACAATTAACGCTAAAAGTAATAAAGAAAATAATTGAGAGTGATGTTAAGTTCTGTTTCATGATTCACCCTGAATGAAGTTGCTCAAAGATTACTGCACAATACTGAGACTTCAGGCACATAACGGCCAAAATCACTGGAAGAAAAAAGTGTAGCAACAAGGAGCATAGCTGACCTTCTATGTTAGACATGCGACAAAAGATGAAGGCTGTAAGAAGTATCAGCAATTGACTTTGTGGGCGACATTTAACCTCAACAGAAGCTATGCTTATTTTGTAAACTGCCATACAGTGTAAGCCACCCAAATTATGTAGAAAGCTAGTGCAAACAATATGTATGGTGTTATAGTTTTTTGTATCTTGCGGTATTTGTTTGCTATTTTTTCATCTGTTTTTTGTGATGTGACGTTTTTTATTTTTATGTTTAATGCCATAAGCATAAACCCGATAACTATAACTATATAAAAAAATGGAATAATTACAGCTAATGGAGTTAATTTAAATTCATCCCATGTTTCACCCCATAAAGCGTATACAGGAATAACTGTTGCTGCCAGGGCTACTACTATTGCATAAACAATATTGGTTTGCTTGCTATTTTTGTCTTGAGGTTCGTTCATTTGTTTTAGAGCATAACCTGATTTTAAACCAAAATGAAGTGGAGGTTTAAATTCAGGGTTTATGCTTTTGTTAGAGTTTTTTCTTTTAATGATTATATGTCTACAACTTCAAAATACTTGATTTCAGGTTTTGATGCAAGAAATAACGCAAGTTCTGCCATAACACCATTCTTTGTAATAAATCCAAGATATTTTTGATGATGTTCTCGCCAAAAAACACTACAAAGGCGCTAAATAGCTGTTCCGAAATGGTGTACATTTAATTGAACTTAAACCTAAGTTGTAGATCAAAGTTATTGACCAAAACAACTCAATCAACAAAAAGGTTT
>JADGEM010000038.1 GCA_016744375.1 Gammaproteobacteria bacterium | reverse complement strand
TCATATTCTAAGGTCATATTTCCACACTTAATTACGAATTTAACATAGAATAAATTATATTGTATTTGCATGATTTCTACAAGGTTTTACGAATACCCGTTTTTTTATGGGGGTTAAAAAAATCTTTAAAATCATCAATAGTTGATGACATAAAATGAATGTTGTCGATTATTTTATCGACTTTATTTATAATGGTGGTCTTGTTTGGAATGTCTTCTTTCAAGAGTCTATTCACATTCTGTGCTGTTAACCCCATAGAATCAAGTGGTTGTTTAAGCTGGTGTGCAATAACACTAATCAGGTTTCCCATAGCGGCCTGTTTATGTTGGCTTTGAATAAGCAAATCTTTTTTCAGGCTTTTGTCAATTTCATATTCGACACGCTCTTCTAATTCTTTATTAAGTCTCTTGAGTTTATAATTAGCCTCACAAATTGTAGTGATATCATAAATATAAACAGCAATATGCTTTTTCTTGGTGTCATAGGGAGCAATTGTTACTTTTTGTTGCATATGACTAAAAATTTTGCTGGTAATATGCTCAAGAGGAATATCAAGTAAATAATTATTCTGGGGTGTCTGGTAAAATGTTGAAGTATTTAGAGTCAATGTTGTCAGAACATTTCTTTTCAGAATTTTGTCATTAATATTGGGATAAAGTACCAGTATGTTTTTATTACACACGGCTTCATTTGTCATTTTTGTACGATTACTTAACCATTTGTTCCAGAATAAGATAGTTAAGGAGTCATCCAGAATGAAGATACCGCAGTCAAGTTCATCAAGAATTATTTTTGAATGATCTAGAATCATAATAATTCATTAATAATATTTGCAATGGATGCAGTGGCTGTTCCATAAGCCACATTAATCAACTCTTTAAAGACTTCAAGTTGGTCATCACTCAGTTCAACAAGACTCATTTTGAATTCCAGATATATTCAATGGCTTGTTTGACTTTTATTTCATCAATGGGTTTCTTTATGAAGTATATAGCTCCACATTGCCTGGCTATCTCAATACTGGTATTTTGTATATCAGCACTGAGCATAACAACCTTGGCTGCTGGTGATTTTTCTTTTATAAGTTTTAGAGCCTCTATGCCATTCATATGTGGCATGGTAATATCTAAAAAACAATATTCAGGATGGTGTTGTTTAAATAGCTCAATGGCTTGTTTACCATTTTCGGCTTGAATAATTTCATGCTCAACAGGAAAATGCACTTTGAGTAAAGCAATAAGCATTGAACGTGCTAATCTTGAGTCATCTGTAACTAATATCTTCATTTTGCTTACATCTTATCTACATCTTTTAAACCTATGTTAAAATTATAGACAAGGAATATAACTAAGTCCAAATTAATTTGGAATAATATTAATAATTATTGTTTTTCTATCCTCAGTTCTCGGCTTAAGAGGTCCAATGAATCATAATAAATACAAGTCAGTAACAATATACCTCCTTTTTTGTCTGAGGGATTACCTGGATATTTGGGCCGTCACTTGAATGATCGCACGTAATTTGTATGGTTATTGCTCGCGTTATGTAGATAATTCCTCTTTATTTGTAGGGTTAATTGCAATTGTGATGATACAATATTAATATATATTGTATGGTTATTATCTGTGGCGGGGGACTTTGAAAGTTGTATCGTCAAGAAGATGAGGGTGAATATGAAGAGAAAGGTAATTATTATTGTAATTATTCAGCGTAAATTTTTTATTTAAAAACTATTACGGTAAGAATAGGCGTTATATAAGTACTTGAAGCATTCTCTGAAAAACAGACAACATCAATAAAACAAGCTACTGATGTTTGATTAATTACAACGACAAATAGAATTTTGCATTTCGATTTTAAATTGTGCGCCATTTTCCAAACCTAATTCACTTTCAAATTGAATGTTTTCCACGGTTAACTGCCCTGTCATGTGTTGTTCAATAATCGTTTTTGACATATAGAGTCCTATACCTGCACCATCGTTGCTCATCTTGGTTGAAAAATAAGGATCAAAAATTTTATTAATTATCTCTTCAGCTACACCACCGGCATTATCTTGCACTATCAGGGTTGGGCAATTTTTATATCGAGATGAAGTAATTATAATATTCCGATTTTTAGCCTTTTGTGCTACTAGTGCATCACTTGCGTTAGAAATTAAGTTAAGTAAAACATGTATCATTTCATTTTTGTAACCAATTACTTTACAATCAAGATCTTTATTTTCCTCATTGCCTGCAGTAATAAATTTCCAGCTAATATTGTTTTTTTCCAGAGAACTATTCATTAAAAGCATTGCTTCATGTACTACTTCTTCAAAATAAAATACTTCCTTTTGCTTATTGGGTTGAAAAAAATTCCGAAACTCATCGATGGTTGTTGACATGGATAAAATTAAGCTCTGTCCTTTTTCTACTGACTGCTTAAGTCTGGCAGGACTCAGTTGATCATTCTGCTGCAATAATTGTAATTTTTGTAAAATAATACCAACAGCATTTAAAGGTTGTCGCCATTGATGAGCAATATTACCCAGCATTTCTCCCATAGCAGCCAATCGAGACTGATGAAATAGTATTGCTTCATTTTCCTGGCGTTGTTTTGTCTCTATTTCCAGTTGTTGTTGAATCGTTTCCTTATTTTTAATTTCCTGATTTAACTGTTTATTTAACAGCCTGGACCGTTCATTGGAATCAAGTAAATCATTGATGAGAGCTTCATTTCCCTTTTGTGTTTTTAAAAAACCGACAAATCGGTGATGTACAATATGCATGGAACGAATTAAGGATAGGGTATATATTCCAATTCCTATAGCAACGATAATGTGTGTTCCTCCAAGAAAAATAAAATTTAATATCAACATTATTGTGCCAGGCAAAATATAAATAAGATAACTGCTATAACCATAATTAAGTGAAGATATGGCCGAACCCTGCAGGGCTGCAAAAACAACCAAGGCATATAAGTGATATTCGTAGGCAGTATTATGGGTACTCATAAAAGAAAACCAAAGCCATCCCATACTAATAATTGCCACAATGATATTATATTTTTTATACCATTTATCACTATCATTCAATTTGTCTTTCTTTATAAAAAAACAATGAATTAAATACCAGCGTGCGCTTGCTCCGATGAGTATGAACAAATACCAGGATAGGAATATATGATGAGGTACAACATTCCAATATAAATAGAGTAAAATACTAGCTACCAGAAAAACAATAACATTAGAAGCATTACCATTAGAGTAGAGTGCTTTTATCTGTTCTTTCTTGATATAATCAGAAATTAAAGTTTTAGTTTCAGCAGCGCTATTTTTTTTGTTCATATGTTATTGATAACTTATTATTCTGAGAAATACTAGTAACATCGTTTCAGTTGACTTTATTTTGAATTAACGATATCACAAGCCTGTTTTAAGACTTCTTCCAACTGTGCAAGAACAATTGGCTTATTAAGATAAAACCTAGTGTCCAGTTGTTTGGCCTGGTCAATTAAATCGGCATCATTTATCGCAGTCATTAAAATAATAACGGCATTAGGGTTAATCATCATTACCTTTTTAATAAGAGTTAAGCCATCCATTTTTGGCATTTGCACGTCACTGAGAATAATATCTATGAGGTTTTCTTTATAGTAATGCAATGCTTCTTCACCATTACTGGCAATAATAAGATCAGGGTAATCAAAAGCCAGTATTTCGGCCATTTCTTCTTGAATAGCACGATCATCTTCAACATAAAGCAGTTTAATGGGACGTTTTTTTGCTGGCATCAAGTTTGCTCCACTCGTTAATTTTGAGGGGGCCATCTGGAAACATGTTGCAGGATTTCATGAGCCATATCATAATCAGTCACTAGAAGACTTTATTTTTATTAATAACTGTATTTTGTGCTACACTAAAAAACCATAGAATTAATGAATAAGAGTTTAAAACAGCTTATAATCTTCATCTCTATATTTTTCTTTAATATCGATAATTCGGGCTGATATTTCAACAAATTTTTCCGCCATTTGAGGATCAAAATGTGTACCTGAGCTATCCAATATCATTTTAAACGCAGCCTGGGTCTCCCAGGCTTTTTTGTATGGACGCTCTGTTGTCAAGGCATCAAAAACATCTGCAATGGCACAAATACGTCCCAGAACAGGGATCTTTTCTCCCGCAAGTCCATTAGGATAACCACTACCATCCCATTTTTCATGATGTGTCAAAGCTATGATATGAGCTGCCTCCATAACAAAAGAGTGGTTTTTGGAGAGTAATTCAGCACCAATAGTGGTATGTGTTTTTATTACCTCGAATTCTTCTGCTGAAAGCTTGCCTGGCTTAAGTAAGATGTTATCTGGAATTCCTATTTTGCCAACATCATGCATAGGTGCAGCTTTAAGTAACAGATTACATAATTCTTCGCTGAGTCCCATTGCTTTGGCTAATTCAAAAGAATATTGGCTCATACGGATAATGTGATTGCCAGTTTCAGAATCTCTATATTCAGCGGCTTTTGCCAGTCGCTGAATAGTTTCAAACTGGCTATCAAGCAACTCTACCTCGCGACTGGCTAAAGCTTTTGATATCTCTGTCGTACGCAAAAGATACTGAATTTTGTGTCCCAGCAGAGTCCAATTTATAGGCTTGGTTAAAAAGTCTGTTGCCCCATCATGATAGGCCTGGTTAATAGAATCGATGTTATCCAGCCCTGTTAACATTAAAATTGGCAGGTATTCTCCGTCCGAATCTTTTCTGATTTTTCGACAAGCTTCAAAACCATCCATTTCTGGCATAACAACATCTAAAATAACCAGATCAGGTTTAAGTTTTTGAAAAAGTTCAAGAGCCTGGATGCCATTTTCAGCTTCTTCAACACGAAACTTAGCACCTTCCAATGCTGAGCGCATAGGTAGTCGTTGCATATAATCATCATCAGCTATTAAAATAAGTGGTTCTTGCTGGTTTTTACGGTGTTTACTACTTGCTCTTTCACCATCAATTTGAAAAATATTTAATGGGCATTCAACTTCGTATTTTTTTACACAGTTCCTACCAGCTGCTTTTGCCCGATAAAGTACAATATCAGCACGCTTTAGCAGGCTTTCCACGGTATCACTTATTTTAAATTCAACCACAGAAAAACTGCAACTTAGATGTTCCACTGGATTAAAATCATATTTTTCAACCAATTGGCGTAAATTCTCAGCGATTTTCATTCCCATTTCAAGCGTGCTGTGGTTTAACAGCAAGATAAACTCTTCTCCACCCCAGCGAGCAAAAAAATCTCTGTCTCTAATGTTATTTTCTATGAGTTGGGTTAAATTTTGTAAAACCTGATCCCCCTCATCATGGCCAAAATTATCATTTACACTTTTAAAGTGATCAATATCAAAAAATATTAATACAAATGGCTCACCCTGTAATTTCTTACGATCAATATAGCGTTCGACCACTTGCTCAAACATGGCTCGATTGGCAATACCAGTCAACTTATCAGTTGTTGCAGAATATTCCAGACGTAAGTTTTCATTAGCCAGTTCTGTAATATTTGCCAGGGAAAAAATATAATGCTCGGTATTTTTTTGATGAGTCATAGCAATCACGAATGAATACTTGGTTTTTCTGGTGTTATTTGCAGTCACTTGGGTTTTAAAAGATAAAATATGCTGCGAATCTGGATTATCAAGGAAATATTGAATGAATTCCTTACGACTTTTTAGCATATAGTCTAATTTATCGATTGTTTGAATATAATCAAATAAACAAAAGTCATCATATTTATCCGGGCTAGATGGCTGATAAGCCAGAAAGTTTTGCATGGTGTAATTAATATAGTTCACACCATGAATGGATAGCATCATCATCATATTAGGATTTGAATCCATCATGATGTGAAAATTTTCTGACTCCTGCTTTAACTTTCTCTTTAATAACAGATCTTTAGCGACATCACAAAGACTATCTAATAGCTTTGTTATATTAATTGGTTTGATGATATAACCATCCACTCCAATCTCAACAGCCTCAATTAAGAATTCAGCATCTGAGAAAGCAGTAGTAATTAGTACTGGCTGCTCCGGATTGAGTTCTTTTATTGCTGTAGCCATTTCAAGGCCACTTAAGCCCGGCATTCGAATATCAGTAATGACCAGATCGGGCAAGTATTGTTCATAGGCAGAAAGCCCTTCTCTCCCATCATTGCTGACATATACCGTATCTGTATAAATTTCTAGAATTTCCAGAAATTGCTCACGGATGTTTTCATCATCTTCAACGTATAAGATTCGAATGTTTTTTAATATTGAGTACTTGTTCATATTGTTAAAGGATAGGAAATTCAATGGTGTTTTACAACCTGCAAAGTGCTATTTTATCATAATTTATTGCCTCAATAGTTAAATTAATCTGAGGTCTGTGATAGGAACCCCGATCATTTAAATAATACAGAGAGTTTTCATATCACTCTCATTGATTCTGATTGCCGTACAGTAATTAATTGAATGAATTTAAATGATTATTTTTGTATGTTATATTTTGTATCTAAGGGGTGTCCAGATAGTACATACAGATAGTACATATTTATAGCAATCGGGAATGGGACTAGAATCACAACAGATATGTATGCAAATGGAGTATGTTCAGCATTTGGAATATTGTCAACAAAATGGCTAGGTTTAGTAAATTATTTTCAGCAAAGAAAGTACAATAAACGAACTGTTATTTATATTAATGATGAATTGGCCTAACCAAAACTGCTTTGTATTACAGTGGTTTAGCGATTTTAAACAAAATAATCGAATATTACGAAAGAGTATTATTTCTTAATTTGTTCTTTCCTTGTGAACAAACAATCTGATGTTATGGCAGCATGGAAATATAATGAAAATTAAAGTATTTGGCACAATATTAATGGGCATTATCTTGATTATGATCATTAATAGTGCAGCAAGAGCATTTGAAGACATGCTAAAAAAACAAGTTTCAGCGTCATTATATGAGCAAGTTATTGGCTCAGATGTAATTAAGTTCAAATCTTATGAAGACATAAAAAAATTAACATCGTCTCCTGAATATTTTGAAAAAATGAAAAAGGTAAGTCTAAAACTTGAGCAGGAATATTACTGGCATTTCGTAATAATAATAGTGGTTCAAATTCTACTGATTATTGTCATAGCCCTGGTTACAAGTTGGGTTACCATTAGGACTGTTACTCAAAGTATAAAGCCATAACAAGCAAATCAACTTGGAATTTTTGGACGAAGCACCTTTCATAATTCAGAGTGTATTTCAGATCATTTCCTGTCCATACACTCTCTGGGAGTCCAAAAATCCCGTTATTAAAGGCGTTGCTCTCTACAAACCAATATCAGGAAGTGTATGAACTATTTAAGAATATTCATATTGTTAATGTTCTCTATCAACCTATACGCTGAAGAAAGCAGGATTGAAAGCCTTTACAAAGCGAATAATATTAATGGATCAATTCTTATTGAATCGGCTGATGGTAAGTTTAAGTATCAATATAACGTTAGTGAGAAAGAAAGTTTCATCCCTGCTTCTACATTCAAAATTCCCAATACGCTTATCATACTAGAAGAAGGTTTGATAAAAGATGAATTTGAGGTTATTGGTTGGGACGGGATAGAGAGGGAATATACGCCATGGAACAGAGATCAAACACTTAAAAGTGCCTTTCAATACTCATGTGTATGGTGTTATCAACGTTACGCAAAACAAGTAGGCGATGAGAAATATCATACCTATCTAGATAAATTTGATTATGGAAATCGTTTAACAGGCAGTGATATTACTCGCTTTTGGCTGGATGGTGATCTAAGAGTCTCTGTTCAAGATCAAATCAATTTTTTGCGTAAAGTATACGCTGAAGATTTACCCATACAGAAGAAGCATATTAGAACACTCAAAAATATAATGTTGTCAGAGACTCAGAAAGATTTCAAAGTTTGGTCAAAAACAGGATGGTCAGGAAAAGATGGCTGGTATGTAGGTTACCTGGCCAGTAATAATCAAATATGGTTTTTTGCAAATCACATTGAAATAAATAGAAATTCAGATTTAGAGTTTCGGAAAAATCTCGTAATGGAAACGTTTAGGAGTCTAAATATTGTTCAATATTAATTGGCATAATAAGCGCATGTTACCAGACCGGTTTCCCACTGCGCTAAAAATCAGCCGCAAATGCGGATATTATATGCGAAATCAATAGACGTAGAGTATAGTTATGTACTTGTGTGATTAAGGCAAAGAATTATATGTTTATCAGTGTATTGGATTTATTTAAAATTGGTATCGGCCCATCGAGCTCACATACATTCGGTCCAATGGTTGCCGCATATGATTTCATTGAAGGTATTAAAGAACAAAAATATATTGAATCAAGTATAAAAGAGAGATTTATACGTTGCACCCTTAAAGAGTCATTGGCTTTTACGGGTAAAGGGCATTCTACTAATTGTGCTGTGGCTTTAGGCTTGCATGGTTATCTACCGACCGGACTGACTAAAAAAAATGTGTCAGCCCTGATTGAACAGATTTGGGAAAGTGATCGTATTCGAATTGACAAGGATCTTTGTATTTTTTTTAAGCCAAATGAACACATAATTTTTGATAAAGGTGAAACCTTAGCTGAGCATCCTAATGGTATGTTTTTTGAGCTTATAGACCGAGACGACAAAATAGTATCGTCACAAACATACTTTTCTATTGGCGGCGGATTTATCTGTACACTGGCTGAAATTAGTCAATTACAAGCGCCCCTTAAAATGGAACCTTCTGCTTCGTGCACCTATCCGTTTGATTCGGCAAATGCTATGTTAAAAATGGCAAAGGATAATGCCATTTCAATAGCACAGATGAAGCTGGTGAATGAGATGGATCAGTTGACTGAAAAAGCACTTCATGAAGGCATTGATAGAATCTGGCAAGCTATGCAAATATGTATTGAAAAGGGGATGGCAACAAAAGGCACATTACCTGGTGACCTTGGTATATTGCGGCGTGCTAAAGATCTCCATGATGATCTGAATAATAATCCACAAAATGCAAATGTTAATGATTGGTTATGCGCTTATGCTATGGCCGTTAATGAAGAAAATGCAGCTGGCAATATGGTCGTCACTGCACCAACCAATGGTGCAGCCGGTGTTATTCCGGCTGTTATCTATTATTTTGTTACCCACGAACAGGGTACGATCGAACATGTGCGAGACTTTCTTCTGACTGCGAGTGCAATTGGTGGATTAATTAAACATCGAAGCTCTATTTCTGGTGCCGAGGTGGGTTGCCAGGGCGAAGTTGGCTCAGCAGCAGCAATGGCCGCGGCTGGCTTGTGTTCTGTTCGTGGCGGCACACCTCAACAGGTAGAAAATGCCGCTGAAATTACGCTTGAGCATCACCTTGGTATGACTTGTGACCCCGTAAATGGACTTGTTCAGGTCCCTTGTATTGAACGTAATGGATTTGGTGCTATAAAAGCGTATACGGCGGCCTCTCTTGCGCTTCGAGGTGACGGCAGTCACTTCATGCCACTGGATAATTGTATTGAAGCGATGAAGCAAACTGGAATGGAAATGTCACATAAATATAAAGAAACATCATTAGGTGGGCTTGCAGTAAGCATTACTGAATGTTGATGCTTGGCATGTAAAATCATTAACGTGGACTGTCAAAACGCATTTTTCGTTCTTCTTGTCTACTGTGCAGCCAGTTATTTAAAATGTTATAAATTGATGAAAGGGGACATAAATGAAGATTAATATTGAATCGCTGGCAAGCCATTATATGATGACTGGGAAGTTTGACAGTCATGAAGCTTTTAAAAAGAAACTGACACAGGCACTATCAAAAGGGCCGAAGGTGGTTCAGTTCAGACAAAAGAATATTGAAAATAATGAATACCTGATTTTAGTAAAAATGGCTGAATCAGTGTGCCGTCAGTTTGATTGTCTCCTTATGCTAGGTACTTCTGTGGATGTTTTTGTTCAAACTACGGCTGATGGTTTGCATTTAAACAGTCAGGTTTTAAATCAATATGATCAACGCCCTGTTTCTGATAAGCAATTATTGTCAGTTTCATGTCACAGCCTGGGTGAAATGAAAAAAGCTGAAAAATTAGGTGCTGATATACTTTTGCTCTCACCGGTCAAAGCAACTTCAAGTCATCCAGAGTTGTCTGCGATTGGCTGGCCACAGTTTGAGCAAATAACCCGGCAATTCAAGTGTCCTGTTTATGCTCTAGGGGGAATGAAAGCCTCTGATCTGAATGATGCAAAACAAGCTGGAGCACAAGGTATTGCTGTGTCTTCATTTTGGTAGGCTGGTAAGCACAGGCGGCAGGTGTGTTTTTCTGATATAATTTATTTCTATTTCGCTTTTTTCAATGCTGGAACAATGGATTTCTTATAAATGAGCTCTGATAAAATATTACTTGCAGTTGTAGAGCAAGGGGGTTACCCGGATTTTACTGCGCTTTATGAGTCGATGGGATATAACGTTGTGATGGTTAAAACGCCGCGCAAAGCCATCAGTTACCTGAAAAAACATCAAGTAACCCTGTTAGTGGCGGAGTTTAATTTTCAGACTGACTTCAGGGACAGAACCAGTTCACTGGAATCTATCATGGCCAGTGTTCAGCACCAGCAGGCGATTCATGTTGTTATCCTTCTTGATAAGGCGAACATTGAACGTTTTGAAAGAGTCAGTTCTCGTTTTTCAATTTATAATACTCTGACTTTTCCTTTTGATGAAGAGCAATTAAGACAAGCCATTAAAATCGTAGCTTAATCTACCAGAGAGCCCACCATCATGTTTAGGTACTTTAGATTCTCTGCTTTATTGTTTTTTCTTTTTTTATTACACACAACCACTTATGCAGTTTGCCTGAATGCTTCTGATTCATCTTTAAATGTACAGACTGAACGTTTAGAATTGCTGGAAAAAGATATAGAGTCTTATTACTCATTAATTGAAGAGTCTCTGCATCATCGCACGATCAGCCTGGAATTGTTTGATCGGTTCCAGCAGGATCTTAAAAAAAACAATTATCTCTCTGCAACCAACTTGAACCAGTTTAAACAGGCGATTAAAGTCCACCTGGATTTACGTAAGCGTCTCTACCAGATGGTTAAAGCACGAGAATGCTGGTTAATAAGTTATTCCAGCTTATTGGATCAGAGTCTGGTTGAGAACGGGATAAAAAGAACGATTTCAATAAAACCAGAAGTCAGGATGGCAGGTATTATGTTGTCACTTTCTGCTGCTTTGAATCTATATGATAATTATTTGTTAATTGTTGCGATGTTTCAGCAGGAAGAACAACTTAGACGTATCATTGATGAGCCGGATAAGGGCTTTGGCTTATCCAGTAACCAGCTCATGGATGCAAGCCTTGCCTTTAATTCGGTAATCAATCGGGAAAAAGTAAAATATGCTGTTAAGTACTACCAAAAGCATATTAAACGTTATTTTCCTGATGATAAAATAGCGACAAAAACTGATAGCACAAAAAACAATCTGACTTACTTAAAAAACCTGATTGAACAAAGCCCATCTTATCAAATATTACAGAGCCATTCGTCGCTTTCTTTTTTACAGAAAAAGATTCAGTTTTATACCATTGCCAGCAACGACACTCTTCTTAAACTGGAAAAAGAAGGGGTCAATCTTTTAAGTCTGATTTTTGGAAATACTGTGGGGCTTGTAGAAACCCGCAAAGGAAAACTTTACCAGAAAAAATCAATTCATAAAGGTTTATTACAGAGCTTGAAACCCGGTGATATTTTATTAGAGAAAACCCCATTTCGTTTAACCGATCAATTTATACCGGGTTATTGGGGACATGCGGCGGTCTGGATCGGTAATGAGCAGGAGCTTAAAGTTCTGGGCTTATGGAATAATCCGCTGGTCAAGCCCTGGCATGAAAAAATCCAGCAAGGCCATTCTATTGTTGAAGCCTTACGCTCTGGAGTGGAGCTTGATCCTTTAAGTCACTTTATGAATATTGATGATATGGTGATACTCAGAGATAACAGAATGTCATCAGAGCAGTTGCGTGATGTGATCATTAATGCCTTTCGTCAATTAGGCAAGGCCTATGATTTTAATTTTGATATCACCACAAGTGATAGAATTGTTTGCTCAGAATTGGTTTATGTCAGCTATCTGCATATTAAGTGGCCAACGGAAAAAACAATGGGGCGTTACACTATCAGCCCTGATCATATTGCGACCAAGGTCGAGACAAATGCTCTGGATGTCATTGGATTGTATCTCAATGGTCGGCTTATAACGCACAATCATAATGAAAGATTAATAGAAACATTATCAGATTAATAATTATTAGAATCTAAATAACAGGTAAAATATGAGCAAAGTAAAAATTTATAGTACTGGAACTTGCCCAATGTGTACTCGTGCCAAAGGCTTATTTGATAAGTGGAATATTGAATTTGAAGAAGTCCGGGTGGATATGGATCGGGCTGGTCTGATAGAAATGAGTAAAGTAACAAATGGCGCAAGAACCGTACCGCAAATTACGGTTAATGGAAAGTGGATCGGTAGTTTGACTGAGCTAACCGAGCTGCATATGGATGGTGAGCTGGATCACCTTATGCAGGAAGGCTAAACTGTCTGACTAAATAATAGGAGTGATATGCAGTGGGTGTTTCTCTCTGCCGGGGGCACGGACGCCTCATCCATATCAGCTCTATTATATGATGGATCTTGTTTCCAGTTATTTTCCGAGTATGGTTTTCATAATCCCCCGGACAATTTGCCTGCCAAACGAACTGCCAACTGAGCGTAAGATGCTTTTTGTTATGGATTCAGTATAGCTTTGCCTGCTGGATGTGCGTTTTTTTGAACTTGATCGAGCCTTTTTTTCTGCTTTGGCATCAGCCTCTGCTTTTGCACGCACTTCTTCAGAAAGCTGCTTTTGTTCTGCTCGATGTTTTAATATCTCATAGGCTGATTCTCTGTCAATTTCTTCATCATATCGGCCTTTAAGAGGAGAGCGATTGATAATTGTTTCACGCTCAGCATCATTCAGAGGCCCAATACGGGAAACTGGAGGGCAGATCAGGATTCTTTCTACAGGTGTCGGGGCACCATTTTCATCCAGTACAGAAACCAGGGCTTCTCCGGTTTTCAATTCGGTAATGACTTTTTTAGTATCCAGTGCTGGATTTTCCCTGAATGTTTCAGCCACCATTCTCACTGTTTTTTTATCTTTAGGTGTGAATGCTCTTAAAGCATGCTGAATTTTAGTTCCCAGCTGACCCATAATATCTTCAGGGATATCCAGTGGACTCTGGCTAATAAAGTAAATGCCGATGCCCTTAGAGCGTATCAGACGAACGACCTGTTCAATTTTATCCACCAGAGAACGGGGAGCCCTGTCAAATAATAAATGAGCCTCATCAAAAAACAGGACTAATTTGGGCTTTTCTGCATCACCCACTTCAGGCAGTTGTTCATAGAGTTCAGCCAATAGCCAGATTAAAAAAGAGGCATACACCCGGGGTGATTGGGTGATTAGATTGGTTACGTCTAAAATACTGATCACCCCCTGACCAGAAAAATCGGTGATCATTAAATCATCCAGTTTTAGTGCCGGTTCAGCAAAAAGGCTTTCTGCACCCTGTTGTTCCAGTACCAATAAACGGCGCTGTATGGCACCGATGCTGGAGCCGCTGATATTGCCGTATTCCAATGATAGTGTTTTAGCATTCTGACCAACCCAGGTGAGCATACTGCGCAGATCTTTTAAGTCCAGTAACAGCAGACCATTGTCGTCAGCAATGGCAAATGCACTGTATAATATGCCGGATTGTACTTCATTTAGCTCTAATAAACTGGACAGTAGAAGTGGACCCATTTCAGAAATAGTTGTATGAACTGGATGACCCTGTTTGGCAAACAGATCCCAAAATAGAGTTGGATTTGCACGGTTAGAGTAATTTTCAATTTTGATGGTATCAATTCGAGATTGAATTTTGTCATTCATTTGCCCGCTGGCACCCAGGCCGGATAAATCACCTTTAACATCCGCCATAAAAACGGGCACACCAATCTGAGAGAAATTCTCAGCCAGTATTTGCAGAGTAACGGTCTTACCCGTGCCTGTTGCCCCAGCAATCATGCCATGTCGATTAGCTGTTTTTGCTGAAAAATGAACTTGTGTTGTTTCGTTGCCGCCAATTACAAAATTGATACTCATAATTTTACCTATTTTCTAAATAAGATTCTTTGATATGGTAAATTTTCATAATGTTGAATACAAGTTAAATATGTTTTCCTGTCGAAATCATACTTTCTGAAAATAATAGATTTGCAATAGTTTGTTAATTCACTTTATCATAACAGGAAGACCTGTGAAGTGAGGGGCGAACAGGATGTAATTTTTAACTTTAAACTAAATTTGTGCTAAAAATGGAGAATATATGCCTGAAGAAACTGCCAGTGCAGCCGCTGCTGAACCAATGAATGTGGCAAGAACAGTAACTGAGTTAATGGATCCTGAAAAATCTGGACAGCTTCTAGATGCGGGATTAGATATCCTTATTCAATATGGTCCTAATATCATTTTTGCTATTCTGATTTTTTACATCGGAAAAATGATAGCCAAACTTATTAAACGAATGATTATAAAAGCCATGAACAGAGGCAAGGTTGATCCATTGATTGTGGGTTTTACCAGTAGCATTGTTTATATAGGCATGCTGGTTTTTGTCGTTGTTGCCTCTTTGGGTCAGCTTGGTATTCAAACCACTTCTTTTATTGCTATTTTAGGTGCTGCAGGTTTGGCTATTGGCCTGGCTTTGCAAGGCTCTTTAGCAAATTTTGCAGCAGGTTTTCTGCTTATCATTTTCCGTCCTTTCAAAGAGGGTGACGTGATTGAAGCAGCTGGCGTAACGGGTAAGGTTGATGTGATTCAGGTATTCACCACAACATTGAAAACACCTGATAATAAAACCATCATTATTCCAAATGCAAGTCTGGGTAATGGAAATATTACTAATTATTCGACTCAGGATCGACGTCGGATCGATTTAACTATCGGCGTTTCATATGATGCAGATCTAAAAGATGTGCGTACAATACTTACGGATATTGTCAATAAGGATGAACGTATTATGAGCGATCCTGCTCCTCTGATTGTTGTCGGCGAACTGGCAGATAATAGTGTTAACTTTTTTGTCCGTGTCTGGGTAAAATCAGAAGATTACTGGGATGTTTATTTTGCGGCCAACGAAACTGTAAAAATACGTCTTGATGAAGCAGGTATTGGTATACCTTATCCTCAACGTGATGTTCATGTGTATGAACATAAAGCGGCTTAAAACACTTCAAACGGGGGAGTTCATTCCCCGTTTTTAGCTTGATCCATTCCTTATGTACTTTCAATAGGAGATATATCAATGCCCATTCCCTTTATTCAAAAAGAACTCATTATTGAGCTTGGTTCAGCTCGCTGGCATGTCCATGATATTGCCAGTGATGAAGAAATTATTGGGCCTGTTGATTATGGATGGAAACGCTATAAAGAGGATCCTGATGTTTTTACTTTTGGTGAAGGACTGCTTGCCAGTAGTGCTATTCCAGGTTCCAGGCGCATGGTTTTTTGTGGCTTTAGCCCGCAATGGGATAGCTTCTATATTTCAACAATGGGTGGTGCAGCCTATACTTTTCAGCATGTGGGCGTTAATTATGTCAGCTTAAAAGGGCATTGTGAAAAACCCAGTGTTTTGCTACTCAATAATGATGGCGACAATATTTCTGTCCGGCTTGAACCATTTGAAGATTACCGTAATGTCTGGGCCGGTTATACGCCCGATATTGCATCTGATGACAAAAATAAAGATGAGTCTGAAGAACTTATTGGTATTTATGCTTTGCAGCAGGCTATTTTTGATCGCTGGTCTGATGAATATCATCCAAGAAGAATCCGAACCTTCGTGGTCGGACCTGCGGGTGAAATTACCACTGAGGGTACTATTGCCTCTTCGACAGTAAAAAAGGGTAAATTTACTGCAGTGGTTGACTGGTGTGGTCGAGGCGGCATGGGCAGTCGACTGTTTCAGCAGCATAATATTCTGGGTTGCTTGTTTGGTGGGGACTGGATTGATCCACACAAGCCCAAAGCTCGTGATACCGATCCATATTTTACCGAACACTTTGGTAATAAGGGCGTTAAGGTTGATAAGGCTGCAACGGTCAAATATTATTATGATCCTAAAATAAAAACGGGTGGTACTCTGGGTGTTAATCTGCATAATATTGGTGATATGCTGATGACATTTAATTACCGAAGCACTGCTGCAAGCGATGAAGAACGTTTACGCCAGCACAAAGATTTCATCAAAGATCATTATCTGAAGCAATACAATGAAGAAACCATTGAGACAAAAAGCTTTGACCACTGTGGTGAGCCCTGTGCCACCGCTTGTAAAAAGCTCAATGGAAAATACAAAAAGGATTATGAACCTTATCATGCATTAGGCCCTCAGACTGGTATTTTTGATCAGCGTGCGGCAGAACTTCTGAATGATCATGCCGATGCCATGGGAATGGATGCCATTCAGGTGGGCGGCACACTTGCGTGGATTATGGAATGTGTCGCCCATGATTTAATTCCTGCCGAAGCATTCGGTTTTCCACCTAAAACAGAAATGAAATTTAAGCAATTTACTGCTGATACCAATGATTTTGATCTGGTGAAAGACAGTATGCTTAATGCCCAGTATGCCATTAAATTGATTAATGCCATTCTCTTTGATGAAAGAGCCAGCTTGTTTAGAGAAGGCATTCGTCCTGCAGCTTATGAACTCAATGAGCGATACCCAGAGTTCAGTCCTATGGAACGTGCGGTATTCTTATCTCATGGGGATAAAGGTCATATGGTGCCTAATCAGTATTGGGTGCCTGGAATGGGGAGTCCCATGCCTTTAATGGGTAAATATTATGTGTATTATGGTGGTGGTTTTACCACGCCGGATGAACTGGGCCGTAAAAATGTTGAGCGTATGGTGTATGAGCTAATTAATGATAATTGTGGTGTTTGTCGTTTTCATCGACAATGGTCGGAACCTCTCACCAGTGAAATTATTAACGATCGGTTTGGCCTTGATATTGATTTTAAAGCTTTTCACTATAAGCTGGCGCAAGAAATCAATGATCATGAACGCGGTAAAAGCATCCCCTGGGAAACGGAGAGAATGGCAGAATTATTTTTTAATTACCTGGAATATTGTGATGGTGGTGGTTCAGAAGATAATGTCCTGTTTCGCTGGCGACACCATGAAGATAAGCTGCTAACGGCCCAGGCATTTTGGCAGGCTATTCGGGATGCACAGGAAATTGCATTTCAGTCGGGAGTTGATCGCATCCCTGATGCTTTAACTCCTGCACAGTTTAAAGAGAGACTTAATAAATAGGTCATCATAAATTGATGCTTTTTGAAATATTCACTTTATTAGCAATTGCACCTCAGGTCGTTTTATTGACATTTGAGAGATGCATTTAAAAGCAATTAATGGTTTTACATACTTAAACGGCGTAATGAGCTGTCAATGTTAGCGCGATTCCAGAGTTCTTCAAATTGCTCAGTTAATTGTCGAGCTTTTAAAGGATCAAAAAAATTGCCATAAGCTTCAAATCGTTCAGGATGGTTTTGCACGATATAGGCCCGATCATCAAAAATTATATAGGTTTCCAGAATATCCTTGTGCTCCTCTGCTGTAATCCTAATTTGCATATGACTGCTGATTCGGCGAGTCAGGTTGAGTAAGCGGTGGCCTTTTTGTGTCATTGGCTTGGTATCCTGAACTAATATGTGAATATGAGTTCTTTTGTTTTTGATGGCCAGTAATTTAATTGCTTCGTAAAGTTCATCGGTATCAAACAGCGTGTGGTCAAGACTATGGCTGAAAATAAGAATGCGGTGTGTTGTTTGTTGAGTCATTGTCAGGATGAGTTGCCGGAGGCCTTCTCTACAATCAAGCTCTATAAAATTATTGCTTTCGCCCAGAATGTGTGAGGTGAGATCAATCATTTTTTATTCCTCTAAAAAGAGAAGCCTTTGGTAGAGTCAGTGTCATTTGTTTATGTGCTATACCGGCATCAAGAAATTCTTCACTGGTGATTTTAAAGCCTGCTTTTTGATAGAATTTTGTCACATAGAGCTGAGCATTTAAAATAATTACTTCAACCTGTTTTTTGATGCATTCATCAATACAATACTGCAGCATCTTTGAACCTGTACCCTGACCTCTCCAGTCTGCTAAAACGGCCATTCGGCCAATATGTGCCTGTTTATTATTAATGATAATTCTTGCTGTACCAATTGCAAGTTTTTTGGCTTGCATATGCTCGGGAATGGCTTCTGCCAGAATGTGATAAGCCTGTTCATCCAGTTCATCCCATTCTAACTCAATGGGTACATTCTGCTCTTGCAGAAAAACCCTCTCCCGGATTTCTTTTAATGGTTTTTCAGAACGTTGCCATGTGGTAAGTTTGACTAAAATATTCATATTTATAAGTATATCAAAAGAAGATTCAATGTTTAATCCTTTCGTATCTCGGGCATTTTTCTGTTGAGATAATATTGCTTAAGAGTTCTCGAAAAATGATAAAAAGCTGGCTATCATCTGAAAATAGGATATATTTCTTAAATTATTGTTAGAATTCACTTTTTATAAGGATTTTTATTAAAGAATCTATAGATTTTCTTCCAGAAGTCTAATAGAATACTGCGTTCAGTAATTTATACATTATCAGGAGATAAAAACCATCGCAGCCCCAAGAAGACATTTTGATAAACCAAAATCAAATAAAACCCGTATCAATGATGATATTACAGCCATAGAAATTCGAGTAATTGGTGCAGATGGGGAACAGGCTGGAATTATGAGCCTGGATGAAGCTAAAAGACTGGCGAATGATAGTGATATGGATCTTGTGGAGATAGCTCCAACAGCGAAACCTCCGGTTTGTCGTGTGATGGATCACGGCAAGTTTATTTTTGAGCAGAAGAAAAAGAAAGCTCAGGAAAAGAAAAAACAGAAACAAACCCAGGTCAAAGAAGTTAAATTCAGACCCGGGACTGAAGAGGGCGATTATCAGGTCAAGTTACGCAACCTGACTCGTTTTCTTGAAAATGGTGACAAAACCAAAGTAACAATTCGTTTTCGCGGTCGTGAAATGGCTCATCGAGAGCTGGGCATGGACGTCTTGAATCGAGTTGCCGCTGATCTTGAGGAACTGGCCAATGTTGAACAACATGCCAAACTTGAAGGTCGTCAAATGACAATGGTTATGGCACCAAAAAGCAAAAAGTAACAACCACTCTCCAGAGGTCTCCTCAGGCTATCTGTTTGAGTCAAGTGTTGTTTTTTTAACTCGTCTTTTGTTTAATTTTAATAAAAGATACAAATGCGTAGATATTATAGAGGTGTATTATGCCAAAAATGAAATCCAAACGTGGTGCTTCCAAGCGTTTTAAAGTAACCGGTTCCGGCCGTATTAAGCGCGGTAATGCCAACCGCAGCCACATCCTGACCAAGATGACAACCAAGCGTAAGCGTCATTTGCGTGGTCCTGATTCGATTGATGCATCTGATGCACCAGCAATCAAACGTATGTTACGTTTAGTTTAATCAGTTAAGGAGCACATAAAATGGCAAGAGTAAAACGTGGTGTTCAGGCGCATGCTAAACACAAGAAAATAATTAAGCAGGCGAAAGGTTATTCCGGTCGCCGTAAAAATGTATTCCGCGCAGCAGTTCAAGCGGTTACTAAAGCGGGTCAATACCAGTATCGTGACCGTCGTCAACGCAAGCGTCAATTCCGTCAGTTATGGATTGCACGTATTAATGCAGGCGCACGTGAGAATGGTTTGAGCTATAGCCGTATGATCGATGGTATGAAAAAAGCAAATATCGAAATTGACCGCAAAGTCCTTTCCGATATGGCTATTGCTGATAAAGGTGCATTCAGCGTTATTGCTGAACAGGCAAAAGCAGCACTTTCTGCATAACCTGCTATTGCTGCAGAGTTGTAAAACTCTTAATGCGTAAAAAAGAAGGGGGGAAGGCGAAAGTCTTCCCCCTTTTCTTATGCAAACAGTCTTTTTAAAGAATCTTTTGTAAAAAAATAATAGAGGTCACACGGTGGAAAACCTGGACAAACTGGTTGAAGAAGCGCAGCAAGCTATTGATGCTGCAGATAAAATTGATGCTCTGGAACAAATTCGTGTTCAATACCTGGGTAAAAAAGGTGAAATAACCGCTCTGATGAAAGGTTTAGGGAAATTATCTGCGCAAGAGCGCCCTAAAGCTGGTCAGGTCATTAATAAAGCCAAGCAATCGGTTCAGGCATTGATTTCAGGCAAGAAAACAGTTTTGCAGGAAGCGGCACTAGCTGAACAACTAAGTTCAGAAACAATTGATGTCACTTTGCCTGGGCGTGGAGAGCGTATTGGTGGGTTACATCCTATCAGCCGTACTCTGCACCGTATTGAATCACTGTTTGCTGAAATGGGATTTGAAGTAAAAACCGGGCCGGAAATTGAAGATGACTATCATAACTTTGAAGCACTCAATATTCCAGAATCTCATCCGGCACGTGCTATGCACGATACCTTTTACTTTGATCCGCATACGGTGTTAAGGACTCATACATCTCCAGTTCAGATTCGTACTATGGAAAATCAGAATCCTCCTTTGCGGGTGATTGCTCCAGGTCGGGTGTATCGCTGTGATTCAGATGTCACTCATACGCCCATGTTTCACCAGGTTGAAGGCTTGATGGTGGATGAAGAAGTCAGTTTTACTGATCTGAAGGGTATTCTTGATGATTTTCTAAAACAGTTTTTTGAAAAAGACCTTAAAGTTCGTTTCAGGCCTTCTTATTTTCCATTTACAGAGCCTTCTGCTGAAGCTGATATTGAATGTGTCATGTGTGGTGGCGAAGGCTGTCGTATTTGTAGTCATACGGGTTGGTTAGAAGTTTTAGGTTGCGGCATGGTCCATCCTGAAGTGTTCAGACATTCTGGTATCGATAGTGAAAAGTACCAGGGGTTTGCCTTTGGTATGGGAGTTGAGCGTTTGAGCATGTTGCGTTATGGAGTTAATGACCTGCGTCTTTTCTTTGAAAATGATTTACGTTTTTTACGTCAGTTTGCTTAATGCAAGTGTACACCAAACCGAATTATCTAAAAAACAAAGTATAAGAAGCCCAGGAATAAGATATGAAATTTAGTGAACAATGGTTAAGAGAATGGGTTAACCCGGATTTAAGCACCAGTGTGTTGGGACATCAGCTTACAATGGCTGGTCTGGAAGTTGATGCGATTGAACCCGTTGCTCCTGCCCATAGCGGTGTTGTCGTGGGTAAAATATTAACGACTGAAAAGCATCCTGATGCAGATAAACTGCAAGTTTGTCAGGTGGATGTTGGCTCTCTTTCAGAAGAACCTTTACAGATTGTCTGTGGTGCTAGCAATGCCCGTAAAGATCTGATCGTTGCTTGTGCTATGGTTAAAGCTGTCTTACCAGGTAATTTTAAAATAAAGAAATCTAAACTTCGTGGTGTGGTTTCTATGGGCATGCTTTGTTCAGAAAAAGAAATTGGTCTGGCCGATAGTGCAGAAGGTATTATGGAGCTGCCGACAGATGCCCCTATAGGCACCACTCTTAATGATTATCTGAAATTAGATGATGTGAGTATAGAGCTGGGAGTGACACCTAATCGCGGTGATTGTTTTTCAATTGCTGGTGTGGCGCGTGAAACCGGTGTTATGACACGCAGTACTGTGACTCCAGTAGAAATTAAAGAACAACCTGTTACCATTGATGACACCATAAGTATTGATATTGAAGCAGAAGAAGCCTGCCCTCGTTATGCAGGGCGGGTGATTAAAAACGTGAATATTAAAGCAACCACACCCATGTGGATGCAGGAGAAACTACGCCGTTGCGGCAGTCGTTCTATCAGTCCTCTGGTTGACATTACCAATTTTGTCATGATTGAGCTGGGACAACCCATGCATGCCTTTGACCTGGACAAAATTCAGGGGGGAATTAATGTGCGTATGGCAGTGCAAGATGAAAAGTTAACGTTGCTGGATGGTCATGAAATTACTTTGAATGATGATAATTTAGTGATTGCTGATGATAATCAGGCTCTGGCGCTGGCGGGTATAATGGGGGGTGAAAGCTCGGCTGTAAGTGATGATACACAAAACATACTACTTGAAAGTGCTTTTTTTAACCCAGAAAAAATTATTGGTAAGGCTCGATCTCATGGTCTGCATACCGATTCATCTCATCGCTTTGAGCGAGGGGTTTCTCCTGAGTTACAGGTAAAGGCAATTGAGCGGGCAACCAAACTGATTCTTGAAATTGCGGGCGGTAAAGTTGGGCCGATAGTTGAACAACGTTGTGATGACTATATTTCTGAGGCAAAGCCTGTTTTTCTAAGAAAAAACAAAATCACTAAAGTGCTTGGCGTTGAGATAGATGATGAAACTGTGAAGGATGTCCTGAAACGTTTAGAAATGAATGTGGTAGACTGTGAGGAAGGGTGGCAGGTAACAGCACCGGCGTTTCGTTTTGACATTGAATATGATGTTGATTTAGTAGAGGAAATAGGTCGAATCTATGGTTATGATAACCTGCCGTTTACCTTGCCCCACGGCGCCATTGAAATGTCTGCTTGTCCTGAAGATACCATTGATGAGTTAAAAGTCAAAGAACTCATGGTGAGTCTGGGATATCAGGAAGCGATTTGCTATAGTTTTGTTGAACCAAAAGCACAAAATTTAATTACCCCGGATAATCCTGGTATTAAGTTGAGCAATCCAATATCTGAAGACTTGTCCGTTATGCGAACCAGTCTATGGACCGGCTTGATTGTCGCATTAGTTTATAACCAGAACCGCCAGCAAAGCCGTATTCGTCTGTTTGAAGTAGGTTCACGGTTTGTACCTGGGGGATCAGATGATGATAGCCGGGACAAGGTTCAGGGTAAGAGTGATTTATTGCAGGAAGTAATGATTGCCGGTATTATTAATGGCAGTGCTTTTCCTGAGCAATGGGGTGAAAAAACTCAAGCAGTTGACTTTTTTGATTTAAAAGCTGATGTTGAAGCACTTTTAAGTCTGGGGGGTGATTTATCGAGTTATCATTTTGCTGCGGAGCAAAATCCTGCTCTGCACCCAGGGCAGTCAGCCAGGATTTATAAAGATAATCATCCGGTTGGCTGGATGGGGACTATGCACCCCAGTGTGGCAAAAGCCATGGATGTAAGAAGTACAAGTATACTTTTTGAGCTGGAATTTGATGCAATTGCAGCCGCTAAAGTACCAAATTTTGAAATATTATCGAAATTCCCTGCAATTCGTCGAGATATTGCTATTATTGTAGATGACGAAACAGAATCATCTGCTATAATTAACAGTATTCGTCAGACATCAGAAGATACACTTGCTCAAGCCGACATTTCTAATGATGGTGGCAGTAAGATAAACGTGGAACTGTTTGATGTATACATTGGTGATGGTGTTGATGAGGGTAAAAAGAGTCTGGCTGTTAGCCTGATTGTACAAGAGCCATCCCGGACATTAAAAGATGATGAGATCGATACTCTGATTCAGAAAGTACTGGGCGACTTAGCAGAGCAATATGGTGCTAAACTAAGAGATTAGCCAGGAGGTTGTCCGATTGTAGGTCGCTATTTCGGACAGGCGCATGGCATATCGTCATGTATAGAAGAAACAAAATAAGAGATAAGAGATAAGAGATGGCGTTGACAAAAGCCGATATGGCAGAAAGACTATTTGATGAATTGGGCCTTAACAAACGTGAAGCAAAGGAGTTTGTTGAAGCTTTTTATGAAGAGCTGAGAATTGCTCTTGAAACAGGCGGACAGATTAAGCTATCTGGTTTTGGCAATTTTGATATCAGGGATAAAAGTGAGCGCCCTGGTCGTAATCCAAAAACCGGGGAAGAGATTCCAATCTCAGCCCGCAGAGTAGTTACTTTTAAACCTGGACAAAAACTAAAGGCTCGGGTAGAAGCATATGCTGGAAGCGTCGAATAATAATGAACTTCCCGTTATACCGGGAAAGCGCTATTTTACAATTGGAGAGGTCAGTGAGCTATGTGATGTAAAACCTCACGTACTTCGCTATTGGGAACAAGAATTTCCCAAGCTGAAGCCTGTCAAACGTCGCGGTAACAGACGGTATTACCAACGTCAGGATGTGATCATGATCCGTCAGATTCGCAGCTTGCTGTACGAGCATGGTTATACAATTGGTGGTGCTCGTCAGAAACTTGAAGGTGAGGAATCCAAAGAGGATGTGACTCGCAGTCATCAAATCATTTCTCAACTCAGAACCGAACTGGAAGAAGTTCTTGATATCCTGAAAATGTAATATCTTTAGTCGCTCATTGCTTTTATAAGCAAAAGCACTGACAGCTTATCAGACAACGGATTTGTCTGATTCAGATTTTGACAGGGACAGTACCGCAGCACCAATACCCGTCGCTTTAATTTTACTATTTCAAGTAGTATCGATGCCAATCAGGCAGACGCTTAATAAACTTAGAGTTTATCTAAGCCTCAGAGTCAAAAAAATCATAACCTGAATATTTAGTGAAGATACTCTGTTTACTACTCGAACATCCACTCATATTGAAGCTTGGAAGAAATATTGATAGATGAAGAAAAAAATAACAAAGAATGATATTGAAGAATTGTTTAGCAAAATGCGTAAGGCCGGCTGGGATATGGAGCAGGAATTGGCCTGGGGATATTTTTTTAAACATGAAACCTCTGAGCCTCTAAAAATAATTGCTGCCGAATTAGAGCAACAGGGCTTTGAGGTGGTTGATATTAATCAATCGTTCCCGGACGAGATGTACTGGCTGCAATTAGAGAAAATTGAACAGCATAGTATTGACACACTGGATAAAACAAACCAGTGCTTTTATCAGCTTGCCCGGCAGAAAAACATCAATGCTTATGATGGGATGGATGTTTCTCCGCTTGATCTGGACTCTGAATTAATATAAACAAGGCTTAGTGGCAGCCACAGCCGCCTGATTCACCAGAGTTACCTTCTCCATCACCACAACAACCACCACCTTCTTCATGGTGATGTTGGTGTTGGTGTTGGTTTTCAGCAGCGATGCCCTTGCTCAGCTCGTCCTCGCTGGGATCGCGAATATCTTTAATGGTGAGTGAAAAGTTGATGTCCTGGCCAGCCATTGGATGGTTGTGATCCATGATAACCGTATCATCGTTAATTTCTTTTACAATTACCATAACAGGCTCACCATTCTCACCCTGGCCTTGCAATACGAGGCCTTCATGTAAATCAAGATGCGCCAGATGTTCTTTCGGGACAGTTTGGATGGCTTCAGCTTGATGCTCACCATAAGCCTCTGCGCAGGGGATCTCCAGCTCGGCGGAATCACCAATATTCATATCAGCAATACGAGTTTCCAGACCAGGCATCATTTGACCATGGCCAAACATAAAATAAAGAGGTTCAGCTTCCTCCATATTATTATCGATGATTTCATTGTCAACGGATGCACTGTACTGAATTGCCACTATCTGATCTTGTTTAATCGCCATGAGAGCTCACTATTGTTTGAAATAAATCCTATTTATAAACTATTTTGACCAAGGGTGCAATTATTGTTCAATTGTACTCAGCCACAGAAATAGATCCTGGTCAAATTGTTTTAAAGCCTCATTAAATGACAAAATAGCACTTTCAGCGCTTGCCTCTTTTACTTTGAGGTGATAATTGAAGAGTTTGTGCTTTATGATTTTTCGCTGCTTATACTCAATTAGAATGACTCTCAAAGAGATATCAACTTCATTTTTAAAGATAATGTGTTCAAATTTCACAATATCTGTTTCCAGCATCAGTGGGACATTCGCTCTTGAGGCAACCCGGATAACACCTTTAAAAAGTTTGGTGTTATTAATACTTTGTACCATCCATTCCTGTAGCATAACGGGCAGGGGCTCTTTCCATCTGCTCTGTGAATAACTATTTTTCTGGAAAGGTTGTTTAGAATAAATAATGGATTCGGTCATATGTTTTGTTGATATATGCGGCAAATCAACTTTGACAAAATCATAAATTGCCTTATCTACTTTGTGATCATTATTTTGGAAGTGAAGGGTGTAATATTTCAGGGGAGCCACTTTATTAATAGATGGTGTGCATCCTGCCGTGAATAATAAAGCAAGAATGAATAAATAGGAATGCAGTATTTTTCTTTTTAAGGTTTTTTTAATCACAGTTCACCCGGACCCAATTGATATTGTTTTTGTTTAAAAAGTAAATCGCTGGGACTTTCTTTTAACTGTTCCAGAATTTCACTTGCCTGAATGCTTAAAATCTCAAATTCCTTTAATAATGCATTAAATGCTTCAAGATGTGGCTCCGTCATTTGACGTAAGTCATATTCACCCTGATCAAATTTATTCTGAATTTTAAAAAGTGTTGTATTCAGTGATTGGCTGGTAGCAGAAATATCTTTTAATGTCGTGCTTGCCTGCTTTTCCAGAGTGATCCCCCGGGCTAATAACTGCTGTATATTATATTTGTTATCGGCAATTAATTGAGTAATAACTGCCGTATTTTCTAAGCTCTTTTCAAGTGACTGACTGTTTTTTTTATTTAAGAATAATTGCATTTGTTCAGTAAGTTGTCTGCTACTGTTTTCAAGATTGACTAATAATTTTTCAATGGAATTAATATTTTTATCGCTGATTAATTTATCAATTCGAGACATAGTCCGTACGAGTTGTTCAGAAATATCCGTTGCTGAAGTTTCAAGTTTATCAAAGAGAGATTGACCTGCAGTAATTGTTGCACCATTGCTCAATAGTTTGGAATCTTTTGTACCACCTTTAATTTCAATATAACTCAGGCCGGTAATTCCCTGAGCAGTTAAAACAGCAAAACTGTCTTCTTTAATGGGTGTACCAACCCCAACAGATATAGAGACATTAATAAATTCAGAATTATTGTGATCAATTTGTATTTTATCAACAACACCGATTTCAACACCCCGATACTTAACGGGTGACTCAACATTAAGCCCTGAAACGCCTTGTGTTGTTTGAATTAAATAGTGGTCATAAACCGTTTTTTCGAAACCATATTTACCCATCCATAATAAAAAAAGAGCCATCAATAAACTGAGTATAAAGATGGAAAGGCCAATGAAAGTGTAATTAATTTTTGTATCCATGACTTCTACTTTATTGTTTAATGCTTGTTTGTTTTAAAGAAAGTATCCAGTGCCGGATGTTGTAATTGATGCACATCATCCATTGTTCCTTCAATGAGTATTTTTTTATCGTGTAAAATGATAAATCGATCCAGTGCGTATTCAATGCTTTCTAAATCATGCGTCACCATGACAACGGTTAAGTTAAGCATGTATTTTAGCTCAATTATCAGGCGGTCGAAAGCGCGGGCACTAGCTGGGTCCAGACCACTGGTAGGCTCATCAAGAAAAAGTAGCTTTGGATCCATTGCCAGTGCCCGAGCCAGGCCGACTCTTTTTTTCATTCCGCCGCTGAGTTCTGCCGGGTAGAGCCAGGCAGCATGAGGAGGCAGCCCCACCATTTTAATTTTTGCATGAGCAATGTCATTGATTACTTCCAGTGGCAACTGAGTATATTCTTTAAGAGTGACAGAGATATTTTCCAGGACACTCAGTGATGAAAACAGCGCACCGAATTGAAACAGTACCCCCCATTGAAGTTGCAGAGCTTCAACTTGGGAGGGAGAAAGGGAATTGATATTATGCCCTAATACGCTGATAAGACCGGAAGTTGGTTCTTGCAAAAGAATCATTTGTCGCAGTAAGGTTGATTTACCAGAACCACTGCCGCCCAGTAAACCGAAGATTTCACCTTTATTGATACTAAAGCTGATGCCATCATGAACCCGATTTTCACCAAACTGGGTAATAATATCTTCAAGCTTGATAATGCTTTTGCGAGAGAGAGTTTTGTTGGTATTTGTTTGCATATTCAGATCCCCATCTCAGTTAAGATGACAGAGATTAAAGCATTGATTGCAATCACCCAAAAACTGGCATTTACGACGCTAATTGTTGTATAGCGTCCAATACTATCTGTGCTACCAGTTACCTGAAATCCTCTAAAGCAGCCAATTGAGGCAATAACCAGACCAAAAAAAGGTGCTTTAATCAGGCCGATGAGAATATGTTTTATCGGGACTTCTGCGTGAAGTCGTGAAATAAATTCAGAAAATGTCAGACCAAGTTGCCCCTTTGCGATAAGCATGCCCCCGAATATTCCCAGCATGTCAGCAAAGAAAATAATTAAGGGCATGGCAATCATAAGAGCAATAATTCTGGGTAAAACTAAAAAACGGTGGGGTTCGAAGCCCATGGTTTTCATGGCATCGATTTCTTCGGTAATTTTCATAATACCGATTTCAGCCGTATAGGCACTAGCACTTCGGCCGGCAACAACAATGGCAGAGATCATAGGTGCAAGTTCTCTAAAGACAGAAATACTGACCATTTCGACAATGAAAATTGAAGCGCCAAATTGTTTGAGTTGTTCTGCAGACTGATAGGCAATAACCAATCCTACCAGAAAAGAGGTCAGCCCAACAATGGGTAAGGCCTGGAGGCCGGAAGTATCCAGATGTTTGACTGTGGCTTTAAAACGAAATAGTGAGGGGGAGCGAATTGCTAACCATAACTGGTAGGCATTGATACCAATAAAAGTATTAAATGCCAGAAAGCCTTGAAGCATCTGGACAAAGTTTTGACCAATAGAATAAAAAAAAGAGTCTTTTTTGAGCGTGTGAGACTGGCTATCGATAAAGTTTTTTCGATAAAATAAGAACATACGTTGATGTTCAGGTTTCATCCCTGTATAGGTGAAGGTCACTCTTGAGGCATCAAAACGTCTCATAAATTCAATAATGATCATAATGCCTGATGTATCTAAATCATCAATTTGACTGAAATCCCAGGTGACACTTTGAGTTTCAGGAGGAATTACAAATTGTTTTAACTGTTTATAGATAGCGCCAGTGGAGTCATGAAACCAGGAGCCACTGCTGCTGACATGCAGGTTTATTTCATTATTATTGATTGTTATTTTTGCTGGAGTCATGTAAAAGGACTATTATCAACGATTAATTATTATTAAGTTTAGCTTATGAACACGAGTAATTTTACTGATTTAGAAGAAATTTTAAAGACTGACATTGATTTTCTTGAAAAAATAAGAGCAATTTCAGATACTCTTAAATCAACACTCAATGCGGATCGGTGTACCATCTTTATACACGATCCTAAAACCGGTACATTCTGGAGTGCCTACATTGAGGGTATCAGTTATTTAGAGTTACCTGATAAAAGTGGCATTGTGCATGAGATATTTGAAAAAAATCTCGCACAAATTATTAATAATGTTCAGTCCAATGATGATTATAATAGCACGGTTGAAGAAAATACCGGTTATATTATTCATTCGATGATTGCTGCTCCCTTGATTAACCAGAGACGAGAGCCAATTGGCGTTATTCAGATTATTAATAAGCTGGATGATGAACTATTTTTTGATGAAAAAGACAAAGCCGTCGTCACCAAAATGCTCCATCATATTAATGATTATACTGAATGCTTAAGTGGACAGTAAAAAACAGTTCAGATTAAGTCATCATATAAGTTTATAAAGACATTAAAGTATAGGGATAGGTCTCAGCACGATGAATCACGATCAGGATAATCAAGCAATAATTGCCGGTAATTCTTTAGATAAAAGTAAGCTGCAAGAAAGTACTAATGAAACAGTTGTTGTTGAATTGTCTTATCCTGAAATTTCTGACCTTGAGATTTGCGGTATTCTTGGAAAGGGTGGAAGCGGTACTGTTTATAAAGGTCATCAGCCTTTTCTCAAACGTGATGTGGCCATTAAAGTTTTAAACGTCACCAATGGTATAGTCAATGAAGATTTTATTGAACGTTTTCATCGTGAGGTGCAAATCCTTGCAAATTTAATCCATCCTAATATTGTTTCCTGCTTTCAGGCCGGAATGACACAGCAGTCATCAGATAATCCCGCATCACCTTATCTCGTTATGGAGTTTGTTGATGGTCCTACATTGCAGGACTGGATTAGAGATAATGGCGTGATTGAGGCAGAAATTGCTTTAGATGTCATTGAGAAAATTGCTGGTGCTTTGGATTATGCTCATAAAAAAACGATCATTCATCGTGATATTAAGGCTGAAAATATTTTACTGAATCCCCATGAGGACAGTGGTCATGATTCAGTTTCTGAGTTTAATTTTATTCCTAAACTGGCTGATTTGGGCATTGCTCGATCAACTCAGGCAGATAAAGATAACAATCTGACGATGGTTGGAACGATGATTGGAACTCCCAGTTCAATGGCTCCGGAACAGTTTAACGATCCGGATAATGTTGATTTCAAAGTTGATATTTATGGACTGGGTTGTGTTCTATACCATATGGTCACCGGGGAAAAACCCTTTGAAGGTTATAACCTGACTGAAATGGTCATTAAGAAAAATTCATCAGAGGCTTTGAATCCTGTAGAAGTAAGTCCTAAACTTAATAAAAAAGTGGTTAACTTAATTTTATCAATGATGGCGGTTCGTAAAGATGATAGGCCGTCTTCGTATATCGAATTAATTCAGCAATGCCAGACAATTGCTTCAGGTCTGGATAATAAATCAAAAAAAGGAATCAAAGAAGCAAATAATCAATCTAAAAAGTGGCCTTATATGATCCCTTTATTCAGTATTTTTATTGCAATATGTGTATTTTTCTTTATGCCTGTTGATACCTCTGATTCAGTTACGGCAGTCATTGGAATTCAAGCTGAAACGCCTCAGAAAGCACCTCAGAAAAAACAGAAAAAAATTATTGAGCAAAGCATCTCTGAGAACATAATAGTTGAGGATTCAGTGACTCCTATTCCGATTATTAAAAATTATCTGAATATTCGTTATGCCGATAAAAATGATGTCTTTCTGGCTTCTGGTGAAGCATTTAATATCATGGTCAACACTCAGCAGGACGCGTATATCTATTGTTATTTTGAAGATCAAAAGGGTGAAATTATTCGTTTCTTTCCTAATCGTTTTAAGTCAGACTCCTTTGTTTCAAAGACAAAGCCGATCATTTTACCCGGTGAGTCACCGTTTAATCTAAATGCCAGTAAAGATGGGATCAGTGAACGACTCGCCTGTTTTGCAACATCAGATGATATTATTAATCATCTGCCTCCTGAAGTGGTTGGAACCGACTTTGAAACATTGCCTGTTCAGTCCTTGGAAGAGGTAAAAGATATTTATTTAAAAATGAATGATGTCGATGTGTCTGATGCCATTTTTGATATCAGAGTTTACTAAATTACTGTTCCTGAATAGTGTGCACTGATGCGGTCTTTTGGTAAATAATGTTTACCATTTGGGCTTTTAGAGTCATAAAATCGTATAATAATAATACGAAATTTAAAAAAATTTTAATGGAATTAGATACTAATGATAATAAAAAAACGACTATCTATTGTAACCATTTTTGCTTTATCCGGGCTTATATTATCAAATATAGGGCATGCGTTTACTGTGAACAGCAGTCTCAATGGTGGTAATAATATAAAAGCACTAAGGGTCTTAACTGTTCCTTGTTCTGCCTGTATTTCTGAGACTTTTACTATAAGCACCAGCGGTTTTATACCATTTCTTGCTTATGAACAAAATGGTATCATTAATACTGTCTCCAGTACTTCATCATTGACCTATACATTGACTGATACCCCAGCCACAGGCAATGTTTTTTATATATCACAGTTTCCTAATGCCACGACGGTCGGTTCTTCTGGTACCAGTGGCTATACTATGACAGGGCCACCAATTGCATCTGGTTCGGAATTTTTTACATTAACTTTTACAGGTGCTGATATTCCGAGTTCTTATATCATTCAGGATCTTTTTTCAGGTGAAAGTTTTATCCTGATTTCTGATACAGATCAGGAAAGAGCTGAGGCATCAATAGAAAATATTAATCAAGACATCTTAAGAAAAAAAATCAATCATGTCCGCCATACCTATAGTGATCATATAAAAACTTTATATAAAACAGGCCAGTTTTCTCTGGCTCGCGCTGATTATAGTGTAAAAGGATTGAATGCAGGTGACAGCAGCACAGGTATGGCTCTCTGGTTTACTCCAACTCATACCAGTATCAAAAATACAGCTATGATATCTCATGGTTCTCGATTCACTGGCAATCAGGACAGCTACCTTTTTGGGGTAGACATGGTGATAAACACAAACGTATTAGTGGGAGGTTTGATCGGTTATGAGACTTCTGATACCGAGTCAAATGATAAAAGTGAAAGTGATTCTGATGGCTATGTAATATCTGCCTATGCTGCTTATAATTTTGATTCAGGCTTTACTGCCTATGGCCATCTCGGTTATGACTCATCGAATACTGATATTGAAGATCGAACCATTTTTGGTTCCCTAGCATCTTTTGATGGTGATTATGATTCAAACACTCATTTTTTTGGCTTTGGCGTCATGCGAAGCTCAAGACTGGCCAATGGACTTAATTTTACAATGGATCTGGGGTACAACTATGCTTATACTGATTCAGATACCTATCTGGCTAAATTGTCTATTGATCCTGGTGCAAGGAATAAAATAAAAGTAGACAGTGAGACTATTTCAGAATTCTTACTTAATACAGAGTTGGCCCAACCTCAGAGTTGGGGGGAATATTATGGAACAATCGGTGCAATTTTTGATTTTTCTGATCAGGATAATTTTACCGATGAAGGCACTATTGGATTGAATGCTGGTGTTGGTCTGCGCTTTAATGCTTCCGACGATCTTCTGGGTGAAGTGTCGTATAGCAAAGGATTTTTAAGAAAAGGGCATAATGATTATACCATCAGTGCCAATGTACGATATGAATTTTAAATCTTAATCGTTCAATTACTTAGAAAAAACAGCTTTTTTTGAATGGCTCAGTCAGTGGGGAAACTTATAAAATGCGGGTTCAGTCTAGTGTCCATCTGTTAATTTATCTCTTGCTTATCACTCTTGCATTCCTTTTCCTGGTACCGCAGTCCTTTGCCCGCCCCTTTGGCGGACATGTTTCCTCTCACATATCCAAGGCAATAAAAAAACAGGTCAGAGCAGCTATTGTTCCAACTTTAAAGACAAAAAAAAATAAAATTGAATACCCGAAAAAAATGCTTCTTTCAAAGGATAAACGGTATTTAGCTCTGCTAATGGAAGGTGGATATATCAGTGTCTGGGATATGGAGAAAGGTAACGAAGTTGATCATTTTACGGTGAAATCAATGACACTTGAAGATTTCACAATTGACTACAACCGTAAAAAAATTTACCTGATTGATAAACAAGGCCAACTTTTTGTCAAGCCCTTAGTGCTTGGAGAGCGCTTTAAGCTGCTAAAGAAAATACAAAAAAAGAATCACTTTCATTTTGTTCGAGTCAGTTCTGAGAATTTGCTGCTTAGTTCAAAAAGAAATGAACTCTTTCTTTATGATAAACAAAAAGAGCCGTCTCTTTTGGCTAAAATCAATTTAAACTCTAATATCAGTGCAATTGATATCTCTGATACAAGTCATCAGATACTTGTTGCAACTCATGATAAAACGCTCTCTCTTTATCGTCTATCAAATAAAAAACTAATTCTCACTCAAAGCTGGGTTTTGGCCAATAAGGTTAATCGAGTTTTTTTTAACCAGAATAGTACGGCATTTGCCGCACAGTTTGATAATTTTCAATATGCTTATTCAACACTTGAGGAGGGCAATAAAAACGCTCGTTATAAGCCGATTAAAACAGTGGAACAAGCCGTTGTGTGGATCGATTTCTCTAAAAATATGCTTGATGTTTTAACCAGAAATCATAAAGTCTATCAGCAGAATGTTAAAAATGATCAAATTTCTAATTCCAGAAAAATAAATATGCTGGACTCTCAACAGGTTCAGTTTTATAAAAATGGCCGCTTTTTACTGGTTCCGAAGCGCCAGGGAGGCATTTTATTAATTGATATAAAAACTGATACAAAATTTGCTCAACTTGTCTCTACGAAAAGTGGTTGGGCCGTACTTGATAAGCAAGGTCGGTATGATGGCAATGAAGATGCATTTTATGATGTCTCATGGGATGCAGATGGACAATTGCTTGAACTTGATCAATTTTCAGATAAATATTTTGAACCGGGATTGTTAGAAAAAGTCGTTGCAGATAAGCCGCAAATGTTAACAAAGCCTGGAGCATCCATTGAAAAGGGGGTTTATCTTCCACCAGAAGTGCTCGTCAAAATCCTTACCAGTGAGAAAAACTATAAATTACCGGCGGAAATAAGGCTTAGTATTACGGCTAAAGTAGAGGGGCAGGCTGATATTTTGCATGATTTGAGTGTTTACCATAACGGTAAAAAAATACCCCAGTCCAGACTCCATTTAATAAAGAGCCATCAAGAGGGAAATAAAGGAGTTAAAGCCTGGTCATTGACTGTTCAACCTGTTGCAGGACTGAATGGATTTAATGTTGAGGTAAAAGGGTGGGAAGATATTGCTGGCCAATCCCAACAGGCGGTTTTTACAGCACAAAAAATGCCTGCGTCAAAACCATCTCGTGTCTTTATGAAAAGTATTGGTATTAATGAATATCAGGGCAAGGAGTTGATGCTTGATTTTGCTGTTTCTGATGCCAGAGAAATTTTTAAAACTTTTTCAACTTCCTCTCTTGTACGAAAGAAAAATATGCAGGGGGGGCATGTCAGATCATTAATTTTAAACCAACAGGCCAGTAAAGAATCAATTCTGTCACTATTTGAGCAAACAAAACAAGCATCGGGTAAAAATGATATGTTGGTTGTCTTTATGTCTGGACACGGTATTGTTGTTGATAACAAGTGGTATTTTTTACCGCAGGAGGCAGAGACATTGCGTGATGCTGGGCATGTCCGTTCTGTAGGATTATCTGCTAAAGAGCTGATGGAAAAGTTCATTGAAATTCCCAGCCAGAAAATTGTTCTCATTATTGATGCTTGTCAGTCAGGTGCTGTGACAAATGATTTTAATAATTTTCATCAACGTCGAGCCTTGAGAGGATTATCCAGGGATACAGGTATCCATATTATAGCGGCCACCCGGGCTGATCAACTGGCTCCTGAGTTTGGCGAATTAGGGCATGGACTTTTTACCTACACCTTATTAAATGGCATGAAAAAGAACAGTCAGGGATTTTATAATGCTGATCAGTGGCCCAAAGATGGGCAATTGATGGTCAGTGAATTGCAAAAATATGCTGAGAAATTTGTACCTGCTCTAGCTCATGCTATGGCGTCACGGAATTTCGCTTCCAGCGGTGAGAGGGGTGGTCTGGATGAAAGGACCATTGTTACACCCGTTGGTTCAAGTCAGGGCAAAGATTTTGTTATTTATCAATAGTTACTTTTTGATATAAGATGCTGAGAAAAATGTATTGAAACAATTAAGTTTCAGATTATTTTTCTGCAGTATTATTATTTTTGTGCATTCCTGCGCAACAACAGGTTTTATTGAACGTCAGGAAACAGCAAAGAAAATTGCAGAAGATGCTGGTTTTCATAAGGTTGTTTTTGATACCGGTTTATTCAATGTCTCTGGTTGGGAAAAGATAATTGATTTGGAAAATGATAGAACTCAAGCCTCAGGTTTGATGGTTGTTTATATTGAAGGTGATGGCAGAGCCTGGGAAAGTCGCCATAAAGTATCCAAAAACCCGACACCAATAAATCCTCTTGCCTTACGTCTGGCGGTTCAGGAACGACGTCCTTATGTACTCTATCTGGGGCGTCCCTGTCAATTTGTGAGGATAAAGAAGGGTGATAATTGTCAGGAAAAATATTGGACCAGTCATCGCTATAGCCAGGATATCATTAATGCATATCATGCACTATTTGAACAACTAAAAGAAAAAAAGGGGGTACAACGATTTGAACTCGTGGGCTTTTCCGGCGGTGGTGTTGTGGCTGCATTATTGGCAGCTCAAAGAAAGGATATTGACTTTATAACAACCATTGCATCCAATCTTGATCATTTCTTCTGGGCTGACTACCATAAAGTAACACCACTAAACGGTTCACTGGATGTGTTTTCATATATTTCAGGTTTGTCAGATGTCTCACAATATCATTTATGGGGTGCTAATGATTCTATTGTACCTTTTGCGTTGAACAAAAAAATATTGAATCAGTTGTTGAATAATACAAATGTTTCTTATGAGGTTTATGAAAATTTTAATCATTATTGCTGCTGGGTTGAACATTGGACTGATATCCAGACAAAGAGAATCAGGCCTGAACCTGAATAATCCGTTGAAACGAAGTGGCGAAATTAAAAAATGAAATATCAATATATTATTATTGCAATATTCGGAGTATTTCTGGCTCAGCTTGTGGAACACACGGGTATGGTTCATTTTCTTGAAATGAAAGCTCTGGATGTTCGGTATGAGTTAAGAAGCGAGCATTTCCGCCAGCAGGCATTTTCAAAAGATATTGTTGTTATAGGTATTGATGATGTCTCAATTCAGGAAATTAAACCACCTTTTATATTGTGGGACACCTTCTTTGCAGAAATTGTTGAAAAGCTCGGCAAGTACCGTGCAAAAGTTATTGGACTTGATTTAATCTGGACCAAACGCATTGATGATTTTATTGAACGTCCGCAAGAAGAGAAAAATGCTTTACGCCGTGCTTTGCTCATCGCTAAAAATAAATACCATACAAAAATTGTTATGGGCATTGGTGCGGCATCAAGAAAGAGCCTGGGTTCACAAGTTCAGGAACTGGACACCTCTTTACCAATGAAACAGTTTGGCGCCATAGTGGGGCGAAAAGGTTTTGGTGTGGTTAATACATTACCTGATTCAGATAACTATATACGTCGAATAAAATTAAAGTATCAGTCAGTTATTGAAGAGAAAAAATCACTTCCCGGATTTGATAGTCTTATTGCTTTGCATTTTCGTGAAACGCCGCTTGTGCATGCAGAAGGTAAGCCTCTATTAATTAATTATCAGTTAAACAAAACATTTAAAATTCTGCCATTTGTTGAGGTACTGCAACAGGCAAGAGCAGATGATAAAGCCTATTTTGAACATAATTTTAAAGATAAAATTGTTCTGGTTGGTGTGACCAATGTGTCAGGTGACATTTTACCTTCTCCCATTGCTCAGGAGACTCCTGGTGTTCTTATTCACGCTCATGCCATCGATATGCTTATTAATAATAATTTGCTGTATAAGGCACCTTCAGGCCTAATATTTGGACTGAGCTTCTTTATTGCTTTTCTGGTTGTTTATTATTCTTCCAAGAAGGGTATAAAGGCTGCAATCCTTTTGACGATTACCGTGCTGCTTCTTTATTCCGCTGCTAATGTTCTGCTTTTTAATAATAATGTATTGATTCCCTTTATCGGGCCGGTTCTATTGATATTCTGGAGTTTTGGCCTAAGCTTTTTTTATCGTTTTGTGACAGAGGAACGCAGTAAAAGACGATTAGCTAAATTTTTTAGAAGTTATGTTAATGAACAGGTTGTTAAGGATATTCTCAGTTCAGATAAGCCCATAGCCCTGGAAGGGAAAAGGGAAAAAATCTGTATTCTTTTTGCGGATGTCCGTGGCTTCACAAGTTATTCTGAAAATTTGCCGCCAGAAGAAGTGGTTAAAGCGCTTAACGAGTACTTTTCAGCAATGACAGAAGCCATTCTTGAAAATAACGGCACAGTTGATAAATTTATCGGTGACGGTCTGATGGCTTTTTTTGGAGCACCTCTTTATATTGATAATCCAACCCTTGCAGCGGTTAAGGCTTCCATAAGTATGCGTCAGAGGCTGGAAGGACTTAATCAAAAGTGGAAATCTGAAGGGCGGTCACAATTGGATAATGGTATTGGTTTGCATACAGGCTTTGCTCTGGTTGGAAATATTGGTTCTGATATGAAAATGGATTACACCGCAATTGGTGACAGTGTGAATACAGCCTCCAGAGTTGAAGGGGTGACTAAAACAGTTGGAGCACCTATACTAGTAACGGATGCAGCCTATGAAGAAGTGAAAGATCTGGTGGATTGTGAAGCTAAAGGAGATGTCGCACTAAAAGGAAGAGCAGATATTTTTGTTTATGAAGTAAAAGGTATAAAAACCTTTAGCGAGAATGTAGATAAGAGAAATAAATCATGACTAATAAAAAGAGAAAAAGTATTAAGGGTCTGTTATCGGGTCTTTTCATATTGATGGTATTTTCTGTTCAAGTGAATGCTCAGCCGCCAGTGGGGATTATTACTAATATTGAGGGCAGTATTGTGGTTATAAGTGGTGACCATCGTGCAGTTGACTTCGGTGATGATGTCATTTTTAAAGATAAAATAAAAGTGGGAGCAAACTCTTCTCTTGTCATTACTTACTATGCCGGATGTCGCCAGGAGTGGTTTGAAGAAAACACTGTCCTGGAAATAGGGCTGGATAATAGCAAGGTTATCAGTGGTAAGCTGCAGAAATCTGAAGTATTTGATTGTGAAGTGCCAGAAGTGGTCCTAAGTAATAAAGACAGCTTTAAAAAGGCGGCATTTCATTTCAGGGGTGTTAATCCAGCCAAAACTGCAGCCAGTGAAACAACCTCTCAACTCATGAGAAATGACAAATCAAAGAGCAGACAGATAAATGGCGGTAAAAGCCATACGGGTGATGTCAAACTCAGAATATGGACAGCCAAAAAAGATGATATGTATTACCGTTCTGGAGAACATATTATTATTTATTTAGTTGCTGACAGAGATGCCTATTTGAAACTTGATTATTTTCAGGCTGATGGCAATGTTGTTCATTTGATCCCAAATCTTTTTGAAGAAAAACAAAAAATTAAAGCCGGTCAGATTTATATTGTCGGTGGCAACAAGTCAAAAATAAAACTTATTGTTGAAAATCCTTATGGTGAAGAAAGCATCCGGGCTTTGGTTAGTTCTTCTCCACTTGGTAAAGAATTTAAGTCAGCAGAAATTATTGAAAAAAGCCATGACTATCAGAAAAAAATGGATAAATTCTTTTCTGAAAACAAGCAGACAAAAGTATCTGAATATGAATTAGACATCTGGAGTATTCCTTAATCCTGGAACAATTATTGTGAAATAAGTACCACAGTCCTGGTATTTTTTCACAATAAAAAAAATATTTACTGCTATTATTAACAATAATATTAATAAATAAATTGGAGTGAGCTGATGTTTATGAAAAAAAAGCTGGGTAAGAGATATTTAACAGGATGGACTCTTCAAGGAATTTTCAGTATTAGCCTTCTGTTTGCTCTGAGCTCCATCTCTTATGCTGATAAAGAAATTGTGTCCTTTCATGGTAAGGACCCATCATCTGATGATCTTGTGAATGCTTTTATGAGTGGCAAACAAAGCAGCATGCCTGAAGGACTGGTTCCGACAAGTGAGCCTAAAAATAGCGGCGTCAAATATCGGGGTATCAGCCTGAAGAAAACTAAAATAGAGCCTGAACCTATTCCTGAGCCAGCTCAGAAGCAGCAAATGTCACAACAATTTGCTGCTAATCAGGCCGCAGATGCCTGTATGGCCGGCGCAAGATCAGTGGCTATCAATATTCATTTCAAGACAAATTCAAGTACTGTTAAGAGCCAGGACTCAGTGATGCTGAAGAAAATTGCTCAGGCAATGAACACCCCTCAGCTGAAAAACTGCTATTTTGTTATCGAAGGCCATACAGATGCAGTAGGAGAGGCATACTATAACCTGTGGTTGTCTCAAAAGAGAGCTAATAGTGTCAGGCAACATCTGAATCAGTTCAGTGTAGAAAATGATCGTATGATAGTGGTCGGCAAAGGCGAAGACGAATTACTTGATGGCAGTAATCCTAATGGCTCAGAAAACAGGCGGGTACAGTTTAGAGTCGTCAACCCAGGTAAGTAGTCGTCAACCCAGGTAAGTAGTCGTCAACCCAGGTAAGTAGTCGTCAACCCAGGTAAGTAAGTCGTCAACCCTGCTAAATAGTTGTCAACCGGGCAAATAAGAAAAGCCTACAAACTTTGGTAATTACGACCAAAGTTGTAGGCTTTTTGTTTTTGACTACAGACAACCGATTTACGATATCTCTTTTATTGCATCGGATCAGCTCCAAGGGTGCCGACAAGCTCTTCGAGATACGTTGGGCTTGAAACCTGAGCTAGCTTCACTTTAGCCGTATCTAAGCGCTTAGAAATTTTCAGGCGTCTTGCTTCCCCTGCATGGCTGTTAAGTTCAAGGAAGTCTGTCAGATAAGTGATATGACGCTTCCATAATGCAATATCACGTTCTTGTTTGACTTCCAGGCGTTGTTTGTACCAATCTGATGATAATAAACCTTCACGAGTAAACATTGATCTTATTTCTGGGTTGTGAGCATCTTTGCCTTCAAAGTCACCATTGGCCATAATATATAATAACGCCTTAAGTGGCGGACAAGCCTGTTCAATCGATCCATCTTCAATATATCTTTGTGCGACCTTTTGCTGGGCTTCAACGATATTATTAATACCATCAACAAAATCATCCATATTCTGAGTTTCAGGACAAAGAATTTTTTCATCAAATACTGCCGATGGATTATCAAAAATCTTACCAAAAAAGCCGTGAACAAAGAGGTTTGTGATGCGATATCCCAGGCGGCTGGCGAGTACTTTTTGGCCATTGTGTTCAAAATCTTCCAGCTTCTCAAGTTGTCCCTTACTGATCAGATAATTAGGACGTCTTTTTTCAGGTTTTAATTGTGCCCAGATTTCAGGAATAATTAAACTGATATCATGGTTCACCTTGGTTTCGGGGCCGACATAACCTGCAGCACTACTAAAGCCAGAGTAATCGGTCAGGATATATGAGACCAGAGCATTATTGACATCAGCTGTGGGTAACAGGGCGTTAAAGGGGCCCTTGGTTAAGGCTCCTTCAGAACCAGCCCCTGTGGTTGAGGGTGATTTTCCTGTAAGACTGCAGATAAAGTCCATAAATAACTCAGGCAATTCCTGATAATGGATGGGGTTGTAAACTGCCAGAGAGCGAATGCCGGCTTCAGGCTCAGGTGGATTATTTCGACGTCCGGTTAATACGGCATCAACTGGGAAACAGATGCTTTCCTCAAGGGAAGCACGGCGATGCATACGTGCACTCATCTCTGCTAGATAACGTTTAACCGGTTGTGCGACATCTGAACGTAATTGTAAGTAGCGTGGATTTTTACTGGGAGCACCATCAACCATTAATGGATGTGCTGAAGAGACTGCTGTTTTCTCCTGTGCCAGACTGTCCAGTAGAAAGTTGCGCATAGGCGGTGTGTATTTGTCAAATTCAACCTGATCTTCGCTTAACTCCTGCAATATATCTGGGGTCAGAGGTTGGTAATTAGCGACAAAGTTGTCAGGCTGTGACATTTCCAGCTCTGTCTGCTTATCAAAGCCTTTGATGATAGCATCATCAGGACGCTGAAACAGTCGGTATTCACAATTTTTTACCAGCTTAATACATTCATGTTTGTTTTTCTCAGGCATGTTAATTAAGCGTTTGGCTGGTACCACAACCGAGGCGCTGATATCGTCTTCCATCTGAAGTTTTTCAGCAACGATATAGTCCTGACGCATTTTGTAAATACGCCATGAACCATCCTGATCAAAACCGACACGCAGATAGGACATAATTAATTGTCTGTTCTGATATTTAAGTTCATGCCCCTGAACGCCATCGACCATATCAACGGTAAAGTGCTTCTTCCAGTCACTACCCCATTCTGGGCGATAGAATCGTTTAATAACGAAGGCGAGTGCTTTGATAGATTCAGGGATTGTTTCCAGCCAGGTATTATATTCTGGTGTAAATTTCTCTTCTGAAGGTGTCAGCATCTTAATCATTGAGCCGAGACTTCTTTTCATGCTCAGAGGTGATCGTGGTGGATTGTCAGTATAGTCAGGCGCAAATTCATCCAGATAACGGTGGGAAAAATCATAATTAAAAATTTCAGCCATTTTTTTCATGGCGTTATCAAGTTTATTGACAAATAAGGGGCCATATATTACTGCATCATCAATGGCTTTTGATATTTCTGATTTACCACCGCCTGAGACCGTGGAAGGCTTGTGGCAGAATGTACCTTCTGCATCTGTGCCGACAATACGCCAGGAAGGGGCTTTAGGGTGTTTCTCCATTGCAATTTTATAACCGCTGGGATGCATATAAATCTGCCCGGGTTTTAATTTAATGGTTTGTTCTTTGCCGTCATGGGTCCAGGAAACAGTCTGATCATTCAGATCCATTTTTAAATTAGTTTCCGGGACATACAGAATATGAGGGTATGATTTATCGATGGCATAACCTTCATCCTGAAGGACCATAATATCGCCGTAATTTTTTAATACTTCGGAGAAATGATATTCTGTATTTTTGGTGCGCGAGTCTTTACCAAACTCTTCGCCATGATTATGTCTCGGGAATGCCAGAGCACCGCCGGAATGTTCTTCTTCTGCCAGGCCAAACAGGTTAGCGGAATAACTAATTTGAGTCTTAACTTCTTTTTTGCAATAGCCGAAATAGTTATCAGCGACAATAGTAACAATGACGCCTTTTTCATCACGTGCAGTAAGCTTAAATGGTTGACCTCCATTATAGAGTTCATCAACATTTTCCCAACACATGCTATCCTTCTTCTGCATCTCAGTGGCATCGTCTATGTGTGGCAGACCCAGGTCTTTTTTCTTCATTCTGACCAGATGTGGTGCCAGAATGACACAACCAGTGTGGCCAACCCAGTGTTGGATATCCAGTCCGGCATCATTCTCTGATAAGTTGGGATTACCGGCATTACCAAAAATACTTTCCACAAAATCAAGATTACTGGCCAGAGTCCCTGGTGCAAAAAAGCGGATTTCCATACTCTTTTCCGCTTCAGATTGGAGGGGATCATGCGATGGTATTTCTGGGCAGACAGTAGGTCTCAATAAAATAGAGAGAAAACTATGAGCCTGTTCTTCCTGCCCAGAGGTAAAAGGCAGATTCATTAGCTCTTCAGGTGGATTCAAGGCTTCATGCAGCAAATTGGCATAGGCAATTTTGGGCACAGCTTTTTTATCGCCGGGAATGGGTAAGCCACCTTCAGCAATATGAAAAGAACCCGCAGTGGTTCTGCGATCTCGTGAGGTATTATGCAAAACGCCCTGAGAGACACGATAGCTTTTTACGAATTCAGACTCAAAGTAGTCACCCTCGGCTGGTAAAGAGAGCTCTCTGGCAACACCATGACGATCTAATATCAAAGTGTTAGAGGGCAGAAGAGGTGTTTTATCGCTGCCACTGTCTTTGAGATAATCATCCAGAAAGTCCTGAATTCTCTTGTCAGCCGGGCTGAGGTGTTCTGACAATAATCGTGATTTTTCACGATAGCTCTGTAGCAGGTCATCTGCTATGAAGAAAAAATCATTATCGCAGTCTTGTGCGTCGCAAGCAGGGAGTCCTGAAGAATGTAATTTCAGGTTGATGTAGAGTTGTAAACGCTTCTTTTCATCAGCGGCATCAAGTCTGTCGGAAGCGGTGTGTACGCCTAATGATTTTACTAAATCCATATTCTAAAGTACCTTCAGATAATAATGGGGCATCATTCTCAGGTATAGCGATTCGCACTGCTCACCATGGATGATGGAATTATAACAGCAGGTAATTTATCAGATTTTAGATATTTTTTAAATAACAGGAACAAATAATTAAAAATGATTTCTTAAATATTGACACATTATTGTTGTTTATTACTCAATCTTTCAAAGAGATAGCCTGCGTAAAGCTTTGTTGAACTCTTTTAAAGATAATTTATAAAAAACAGTCACTTCTTTTGATATATCCCATGAAAGGTGATTAAATTAGCTGAAATTAAACATTATTTAACTTTAACTTAGAAAAATCAGTTGAATTAGATGCTCGCAGTAGATTTAAGTGATTTTTCTTGGTTTATAACCCGTTGCATAGAGACTCATGAGATATCCAGCAAATAAAACAAAAATTGTCTGTACGATTGGACCCGCGACCGATTCATTAGAAATGATGGAAGCATTATTACGCGCTGGAATGAATGTTGCTAGATTGAATTTCTCGCATGGGGATTTTGCCAGTCATGGCAATATTATTACAAAACTCAGAAAAGCCTCAGAAAAAACAGGCAAGCGGCTAGCCATTATGGCTGATCTTCCGGGACCTAAAATGCGCATTGGTGAGCTAAAAGAAGAGCCAATTGAGCTGGAAGTCGGAGCTGACTTTATTTTGACAACTGAGGATATAATCGGTGATAAAAAACGTGTTTCTGTTACTTTTAAAGAGCTTCCAACAACGGTTAAAACAGGTGATAAGCTATTCTTAAATGATGGTTTGATTTCACTGCTGGTTACTCGGATTACCAGCAATGATGTTTGCTGTGAAGTTCGTTCAGGGGGCGAGCTGCGTTCACGCAAAGGCCTAAATTTGCCGGGAATTGAACTGGGTTTCAGTGCTTTTACTGACCATGATCGGGATTGTCTCGAATTTGCCTTGAAACAGGGTGTTGATGCTGTGAGTCAATCATTTGTGGCAAATAAGGAAGATATTCTTGATTTAAAGAAAGCGGCTTCTGAAATGAACTACAAGCCCTTTGTTATTGCCAAAATAGAACGTTCAGGGGCATTAGAAAACCTGGATAGTATTTTACAGGTTTCAGATGGCATTATGGTTGCTCGAGGTGATCTCGGTGTTGAAATTCCAATTTCCACTATGGCAGTGGTACAAAAACAAATTATGAAATCAGCAAGCCAGCAGAACAAGCCTGTGATTACCGCAACGCAAATGCTGGAATCAATGACTGAGCATCGTAGGCCTACCCGTGCCGAAGCAACAGATGTTGCCAATGCTATTCTTGATGGCACAGATGCAGTTATGTTATCGGGAGAATCAGCCATGGGGCGTTACCCTGTTGATTCGGCAAGTATGTTAGCTGAAATAGCCTCGATGACTGAACCGCACAGGCAGGCAGACAGAGAGCTGGAACGGCTTGGGAAAAATAAAAGTATTGAAGGTCTCATTGCACATAATCTGCAACTATCAGTCAGAAACACCAACCCTGCTGCAGTGATTACACCCACCCGATCAGGCAGTATGCCTCGAAATGTGACGCGATATCGTTTACCTGTCTGGATAACGGCCTTTAGTGCAGATGAAGGGACCTGCCAGTCACTGCAATTTTCTTATGGTGTGTTTCCAATTAAAGTGGACAAAGATCTGGATGAGTGGACGCCATTTTTACGTCAATGGTTTAATGAACAGTTAATTAAGGAAGGCTTTGCACTTCTGGCTCAGGGGCCATCACCTGAGCACCCCTGCAGTAATCATCGTCTGGAATTTATTGACCTGTCTTTGTAGTTTGTTTTTACCAGTTGCTATTTTTCTTTATTCCAGTCAGATAAAGATTTTAAAACGCTGGCAGCTCTGATTAATGATTCCTCAGAACGGATAATATTGTCCTTATCAGTGTCTTTATTTATTGATAGAGTCGTTTTGTCAGAATTTCTCTGGTTCATTTTTATTCCCCCTGGCTGTATTCAATAATTATTTATTTTTATGAATTTTGACATGATTCTATTGATTTTTGAATAACCTTTTGTGCACGATTTGTGACATTTTGTGCATAATTTTCAAAATATAAATTATTAAACTGTGAACTAATTCTTGTTGACAAGGTGTGCTTGACATACATCAAGGAGACAATATGAGCTTTAAACGATACTAGCCATACATAATAATAGGAGTTTGCCATGAGTGAAGTGTTCACGAAAAACATGGCCAGAAATATCTTTTATGGAGGAAGTGTATTCTTCTTCCTGTTACTTCTGGCCCTAACCTTTGATACG
>JADGEM010000037.1 GCA_016744375.1 Gammaproteobacteria bacterium | reverse complement strand
ATTCTAAGGTCATATTTCCACACTTAATTACGAATTTAACATAGAATAAATTATATTGTATTTGCATGATTTCTACAAGGTTTTACGAATACCCCTTATTTTTATTGCCGATTTAAAAGAACAATTACCCCAGAGCTTCATATTGCCATAAACTTGTCGCCTGCTGATGCTATGAGTAAATGCTTCAGGAACCTGTCCGGGAATAATTTATTTTATGGTGAACTGTTTTTTTCTGATAAACATAAGTGCTTCATCAATACTATTATCCAGAGTGCCGCCAAAGAGAGAGGGCGTTGTGATACCAATGATCTTTTTTGTCAGAACCTGACCTGTGCTGTCAATAAAAATTGTGGTTGGAAAAAGGGTCACGCCATAGCGAGCACTGAATTCACTCGTACTTATTTTTTTTCCTGAAAAATCAATAATACTTGTATTACCAATATGAGCTTCCCGAAGGATAATCTTGTCAGTATAATCTCCGGAAATAATTATAGGGATTAAAAAATCTTCTTTAAGCAATTTACAGTAGGGACATTCATCAGTGCCAAACATGATAAGAATTGGAAGATTTTTGGATTGTGCAAGTCGCGCTGTTTTGCGGAGGTCTTTGATTTTAATGAGTTCAGGGCGGGCGGAGTGAGAGTCAGCCCCTGTTTCATCATGATTTGCAAATAAATAGTGGCTGTAAAAGCTGACAAGTAAAATAATAATCAGTAAACATGTATTTTTATTCATGTAAATAAACAGGTCTGGTTAAAAAGAGAGTAAGATTTTGGCTAAGTATAGTTATAATACGTGCCTTCAGCAAATAACTCTTGCTGAGAGGGTAAAAAAGAGAGAAATCTATTCAGATTTGATACAATTTTGTCTCTACATTATGAGCCAGGGGCGATGAATGCAAACTGATTTATTAGCAGGTATCCGCACACTAGTAACGCGTCCAGTTCATCAGGCAGACACTTTTTGTGATATGCTTGCTGAGCACGGAGGCCGAGCAATACGCCTGCCCGTAATTATAATTAAAGCTGTTGAGCCAGCGCCTGAGGTGTCGGCTATTCTTGATCGAATGGATAAGATAGACTTTGCTGTTTTTATCAGCCCCAATGCAGTTGAGCTTGGTCTTGCAGCCCTTCTTGCTCATGGCGAAATACCTGATAAACTAAAACTGGTGACAATTGGCAAAGCCAGTGCCCGGAAGGTGCAGGCGATTCTGGGACGACTTCCAGATATTTATCCACTGGAACAATACAATAGTGAAGCCTTACTTGCACTGGAAAGTTTGCAAAGCAAATGGGTTATTAATAAAAAAATAATTATTTTTAGAGGTCAGGGCGGCCGTGAATTATTGGCAGAAACTCTGCAGCAAAGAGGTGCCCGGGTTGATTATTGTGAAGTGTACCGGCGTGAAAAACCACAGCTGCTAAACAATGAAACAGAAGCTATATTCTGCTCTGGTTCAAAGCCGGATATTATCACTGTGACATCTGATGAAGGTCTGAATAATCTGGTGGCAATGCCGGGCACTTCCTGCCTGGATCAGTTATGGCAAACACCTTTGATTGTTGTGACAGAAAAAATGCAAATAAATGCACGAAGTCTCGGTTTTAAAAGTACTATTTTGGTTGCCGCTAATGCCAGTAATGAAGCAATGCTGGCAAGTGTCATGGAATGGGCTAAAATAAGAAAGTAATAAGACTCTCTGTAAACAGATAAATAATTAAGTGAAATTTTAAATGGAATCTTTAAATGAGTAATAATAAGGTGAGTAAAGAGCCAAATAAAACAATAGAACAAGAAGAAACAAGGAAAACAAACAATGATAAACCGGCTTCTGGTGCAGCAGCAGCCTTTATCTTCCTTGCTCTGGTTTTATCTCTGGTCGCAGGTGGAGCAACCTTTCTCCTGTTTCAAAGTTTGGAAAAAACTCGTGCTGAATTGGCACAACAACTGGAAACAACCCGTAGTAAGCTTTCTGATGTGAGCATCAAACTGAATGGTGACATCAACGGTCAGTTGAGAACGCTTAATGATACGATGGGGCATATCAACTCAAATCAGCAACAATTTCAAACGCAGGTCTTAAATCAGCAGCAGGCCACTGAAACCCTGTCTAAGACCCTTGAGGTCAGTAATCAGCAGATGCTTCAGTCCATTAATGTGCTGTTTAAGCAAAAAGGCCGCGAACGTATTGGCTGGGTTCTGGCAGAGGTTGAATATCTGCTGTTAATCGCTAACCACAGTTTGCAATTACAAAATGATGTGGCTACTGCTATTGCTGCACTGGAGGCTGCTGACTCCCGCTTGCTGGATACTGGTGATCCCGGAAACATTAAGTCAAGAACGAAAATACGAGATGAAATTCAAATCTTAAAAGCATTGCAGCAGCCTGATGTTGTGGGTATGGCGGCACGTTTGGCCAGCATCATTAAAACAGTACCTGACTTGCCGATTAAATATACTCAGCTGAATACCAAAGATAAGATTGCAGCCCTTGTTGAGAAAAAAGCATCCCATGATGCAGATGATTTACAGCAGGCAGGAAAGGATTTTTTACATGAGCTCAGAGGTCTGGTGGTATTTCGTCAATTGGATGAATCACCTAAGGCATTAATGACACCCACCCAGCAATTCTTTTTGCTGCAAAATATGCAGTTGAAATTAGAAACTGCACGTCGTTCGCTGCTCATGGGCCAGCAGGCACTTTTTACGCAAAGTCTTGAAGAATCAGTGCAATGGCTGCAGGAATTTTTTGATTTGGAAGTCTCTCAGGTCAGACAGGCAGTTGAAGAATTAAAATCACTGCAGATGATGACAATTACACACAAAATGCCTGATATCTCAGGCTCAATCAAAGTCTTGCGTTCCTACCAGGATGAGCTTGATAAGCAGCATGAGGCCAACCGATGATCAGACTGCTTTTTTATTCATTAGTGTTTCTCATTGGGGCCGCTTATATGGCTCTTATTGCCAAAGAAGATCCTGGCTATGCATTACTCAGCCATGGTGACTGGAGTGTTGAAGGGACTCTGGTTCTTTTAGTAACGGCATTGAGCTTGTTAATCAGCGCAATTTTATTATTAATTTACTTTTTAGTTAAGACCATTAAGTTTCCCGGTAAAGTAGGGCATTGGAATCGCAACCGTAAAACGGTGAAGGCCATAGAAAATTGCAACAAGGGTTATATTGAACTGGCTGAAGGGAATTGGCGTGAAGCTGAAAAGCATCTGAAAAAAAGTGCGAATGACAGCGGCATGCCTATTTTAAATTATCTTGCAGCAGCCCGCGCCGCCCAGGAAGACGGCTCATCCCATCGCAGAGATAATTATTTGCTTCAGGCCCATAAAAGTGATCCTCAGGCAGATATTGCTATTGGCCTGACTCAGGCAGAACTGCAGATTAAAGATGGTCAGGCTGAACAAGCTCTGGCTACATTAATGCACCTGCGCAGTGTTGCCCCCAGGCATAAGCAGGTTCTGAAAATGCTTTTCCGTGTCTACCAGCAGCTTAACAGCTGGAAAGATCTGGAAAATCTGCTTCCAGAGCTACGTAAAAATCATATTTTTGAACATGAAGTGCTCAGTCAGTATGAACAGTCACTCAGTAAACAGTTGATGTCACAGGCGCTGCAGAACAAAAACCAGGGGGAGCTTAAAGCCATCTGGAATCGCTTGCCTAAAGTGACTCGTGCTGAACCAGAGATGATTCACTTTTATTGCCAGCTTTTATTGTCTATCGGTGAGCAGGAACTTGCTCTGGGGCTGATTAAGGAAGGTATTAAACGCCATTGGCATGCTTCTCTTATCTTGTTGTACGGGCTGGCTCATGAGAAAGATGCAGCCAAACAATTAGAAACGGCTGAATCATGGTTGAGCGATAATGGTCGAGGTGCAGAACTGTTATTGACTCTTGGGCGCTTGAGCCTTAATAATCAGCTCTGGGGTAAAGCTCGTGATTATCTTTCTGAGAGTCTTGTTGTAACACCAAGTACGGAAGCCTTTCAAGTACTGGGGGAGCTTTATGAAGATCAACTGGATGATCCAGTTGAAGCGATGAACTGTTATCGAGAAGGTTTGATTTTAAGTGCCCAATCAAAGGAAGTGAAGCGTTTAGATGACGATCTGCCGGCAATGATTGCTCTGAGTGTGGGCTGTTGAGGAACAAAGAAGTCTGTGGTCATTTGCCAAAAGATAACATAAGAAACGTTTTTTCTTTTGATGAATGACTGCTGGAAGTTGGGCTGCTTTGCTATTGATCCTTGGCAAAGTCAAAAGAATCATAGAAAAACTGATTTTTCTTCATGCCTTTCTCTTGGAAACTCTGTTCTGCAGATTTGATCATTGCGGGAGGGCCGCAAGTATAGACATCAAAAATTGATAAGTCATCAAAATCAGCCAAAACCGCTTCGTGTACATAGCCTGTTCTGCCTGACCAGCCGTCATCAGCATCTGAAAGTACCGGGATGAACTGAATGTTGTCTAATTCTACAGCCCATTTTTCAGCTAATTCTCTCATATAAAGATCGGCTTCAGTGCGAACCCCCCAATAGAGGTAAACAGGTCGAGTCACCTGCTCACTGATCAGATGTTCAATGATCCCTTTTATGGGGGCAAAACCAGTGCCGCCGGCCATTAATAAAAGATCCTTATTGGAATCTTCATGGTAGAAGAAACTGCCATGGGGGCCTTCAATACGCAGCAGGTCTTTATTTTGCATGGAATTAAAAACTCTGGGTGTAAACAGACCTTTTTCAACCAGCCTGATATGCAGTTCCAGAAATTCATCATCATGGGGTGCGTTAGCAATAGAAAAGCTGCGGTGGCGACCATCTTCCAGTAATATGTCAATGTATTGACCTGGTAAAAATTGCAAACGTTCAGATGCCGGTAATTTAATAAAAATCTGCATGACATCATCAGCAAGGTGATTCATTTTCTGAACCCGACAAGGTAAGGTCTTAATCTCAATAGCGCTGTCTAATTCAACTTCTTCAACTTCAATCACCAGCTCGGAATCAACCAGTGCTGCACAAAATAAAACCATACTCTGAGCTTCATCATCATCAGTCAGAGCCACGGGATCCTCTTCATAATGTATATCTCCCGTCACTAACTTACCTTTACAGGCACCACAAGCACCATTTCGGCAGCCATAACGAAGGTTTATACCCTGACGCAAAGCGGCATCAAGCACTGTTTCGTTGGTTTCAACATAAAATTGGTGTTCACTGGGTTTAATCTGTACTCGATGGCGCATGGTTTTCCTCATGACTTCACACAGAAGCATCAAAAAAAGGGGATATATTTGGGATGGTAGAATATATCTCATTTTGGATAGAATGGAAAGAAAGAGATTGAAAAAAATAAAGAAAATTTACTTTCAGACGCTAATAGCTTTGAAATTCAAAAATTGTTTTATCTTCTGTGGTTTTTTTAAATCGTTGTTCTTCTAAAGAGAGTTGATCATGAACACATCATTATCAGGCGTTGCTGCTCAAAATCAGCTTCTTGCCAATAATTTACAAAAGCATCATCTGACATCGCATACACCGAAACACAGAGATGATGATAAGGTTTCGATTGGCTTTTTAACACCAGAAAAAACTCAGGCATTACTGAATCATGAACTAGCCGATAAACTTAAGAAATTTTATAAAGATGAAGGCATTGAGCTTAAAGGTCTCAAGGCGGACGACTTTACACCTGAAAAAGTCTCTGAACGTATTTTGGGTTTTGTTTCAGGTCGCATATTGTCTGAAACGGACAATGAGAAACAAAAAGACTTACTGGAACAGGCCAGAAAAGGGATTGAGCAGGGCTTTGCTGAAGCAAGAGAGATTTTAGAAGGTCTGAATGTTCTAAATGGTAAAGTGAAAGAAGATGCAGATTCAACCTATGATCTGATTCAGCAGGGCCTGGACAGGCTGGATAAAGAAATTAATGGTATTCCTGTGGTACAGGGTGATGACAAGGAAGAAGAGACAAGAATTCAAAGTGCTTCATTACAAAATAATTTCTCACGCAATGAAACAAGTAGAATTGAAATTACCACCAATGATGGTGATAAAATCCTCATTGATTTGTTCAAGCAGCAAAGTGCTCAGTCATCACAGCGTTATAGTCGTAGCGAAGAAGGAGCAGAGTTTAGCCAGACACGGTCGATATCTGCCAATGTCGGGCTGAGCTATCAGGTTCAGGGTGAACTGGATGAAGGTGAACAAAAAGCCATTGACGATCTCTTAAAGGATGTGGCAAAAGTCTCTGATCAGTTCTTTTCGGGCAATGTTCAGCAAGCGTTTAAAAAAGCCCTTGAAATGGATTTTGACAGCAGTGAATTAACCCGTTTTTCTTTAGATTTGAGTTTTCAGGAAACACGCTCAACGGCTATCAGCACTTATAATGCACTGCAAAATCAAAATCAGAATCAGAACCAGATTCAGCCCAATGCCGAATCTGCTGGTCTGAGAGACATGAGTGATTTTATAAAACAAATGGATCATTTATTCCAAAATCCATTTGCTATGAATAAACTGTCCGATAGTGGGCAGGGCATCGGTGACTTATTTAAAGGTATGAATCAGGTCTTACATTCGGATGAAATGAATAAGCTGGAACAGGAGTCTACCTCTTTGCTCGATTCATTGATTCAGAAATTAAAGGAACGTCATAGCACTGAGCCAGAGGTTAGGCTGACAGATAAAGAGTCATTGAGCTAACGGATTTTTTCTTTGCTGAGAGCAATGGACGGCTTGTCCATATTAACTGATAATAATCACCATGGGTGAGCCGCCCATGCTTCCAGATAAAGTGAAAACAGATAGTCATGAAATGATATTTGAATACGTGCTTTCCACCCCTTCTGCCGTTATAATCTGATCGATAAGTCTTCTAATTTCCCTTAATAAGGAGCCATCTATGCGCCTTGGAATTGATTTAGGTGGTACTAAAATCGAGATCATAGCTTTGCTGAATAGCGGTGAGGAAGTTTACAGGCATCGAGTGGAGACTCCTCAGGGAGATTACGAACAAACCCTGAATGCCATTGTGCAGCTTGTTGAGCAAACTAAAAAGCACCTTATTGAACAAAATCAGTATTCCTCTTCGAGAAAAATTTCTATTGGTATCGGTATTCCAGGTGCTGTTTCACTCAAAACAGGACTAATAAAAAATGCCAACTCCGTTTGTTTGATTGGCAAACCTCTTCAGGATGATCTGCAGACACATCTTGGTCATGCCATTCAGATTACCAATGATGCTAATTGTCTGACCATTTCAGAAGCCACTGATGGTGCCGCTGCAGGGTGTGATGTTGTTTTCGGGGTGATTATTGGCACTGGAACAGGAGGTGGTATTGCCATTCATCAGAAGGTGATAGCGGGTGTGAATTCCATCGCAGGAGAATGGGGGCATAATCCCATGCCATGGCTTACAGGTGCAGAACTGAAGGATGAAAATCAGACTTTATGCTATTGCGGTCAGTACAATTGTATTGAGACTTTTTTAAGTGGTCCCGGTATGTTGCAACGTTATAAACAAAAAGGCGGTACTGCTGACACACCACAAGAACTTGTCGTTCAGGCTGACTCAGGTAATGAACTGGCAGAACAATTTATGAGACAATACGAAAGCTGGTTAGCCAGGGGACTGGCGGGTATTATTAATATTCTTGATCCTGATGCAATTGTCCTTGGGGGAGGTTTATCTAATATTGAGAGACTGTATCAAAATGTACCTGAAATCTGGCTACAATACGTCTTCTCTGATCAAGTGAGTACACGGCTGTTGAAAGCAAAATATGGTGATTCCAGCGGTGTGCGTGGTGCTGCATGGCTTTAACCTGCTAATTTAGGTTTAGGATGAGAACAGAGTATATCAATGCCCAAAAAAGATAAAATAATGACACAAGCTCAACTTATTGAGGAAATTAATAAGTTCCGTCAGCAGCAGAAGACAATGATTCTGGCAAGTCACTCATCGAAAGAGTCAAAGAGATGCCAGCCTTTGGCCAGCTATGCACCTTTTATTGAGGATGATGGTTGTTTTTATCTTTTTCTCAGTGGCCTGGCCAGCCATAGCAAGAACTTGGAAGCTCATCAGGATGAAATAAGTAACGTTTCTGTTTTGTTAATTGAGGACGAGCAGGATGCTCGCAATATTTTTGCTCGAAAACGTCTTAATTATTCCTGTCAGGTGTCTATCTGGCCTAGAACACATCCTCAATGGCAGGAAAGAATTGAAAAATTACAGGATCGATTTGGTAAAACAATTGAGGTTTTATCCAGCCTGGGTGATTTTAATCTTTATTGTCTGACCCCTGAAGAGGGTCATTATGTCAGAGGATTTGGGCAGGCTTATGCGCTTAAAGATGGAAAAACACCTGTTTTAATCAACCAATAGTCGTTTCTAACGCTTCACAAATGCACTCATAAACCATCTAAATGCCATAATAAGAAAACACAAAAATAAATGATACGTATTCCTATTTATGTTATTATTTTAATAACAGTTCGCTGATTTTAGAGATGATGAAATAGGAAATAATTTATGAAAATTGTATTAATCACATTAATACTTTTTATGAGCACTCATGTCACTGCAGGGCAGACACATGAGCTTAAAATTGTTAAACAAGTTTACAATATTAATGCTGAATCGCCTGATAAAATGTATCAGTTCATACCAGATTATCTAGAAATTAATATAGGAGATTCAGTTAAGTTCCTAGGTACGGTTGGAAGGCATACTGTCCATAGTGTCAGAGATATGATTCCAGAAGGTGTTAAGAAAATTGCGATTATGCCCAGGCAGCCAAATGTTGTCCTTTTTGACAAACCTGGCATTTATGGCATAAATTGCAAGTTACACCAACGTCACGGTATGGTTTCTGTGATTGTTGTGGGTGGTGATTTGCATAATATGGCAGCTGCCAGAGTTGGAGTTAAATGGGTAAGCCCACAAAGTCGTATTAAGATGAACCGCTTATTGGATAAGGCTGAAGAACATTTTGGGGTTCAAAAATAAGGCCCTACTCTATACAGAAATGTGCTTTTGCTGAATAACAGCTCCACTACCTAAGCAGTAATTCGAAAATCAAGAAAAAAAGAAAGGGGGCGTTCGGACGAAATGCTGAGCCTGTCGATTGCACCCGACACTGGTTCGTCTAACTGGGGACGCTTCAAGTACATCCATGTAACGCTTGCTGTCGCCGTCCATGGCTCCAAACACCCCAGTTGGTTGCACCGATTCACCTTGCAGTCGTTTTACATGCACTTATTCGAACGCCACCACTTCTTTTTCTCTTGATTTTCGAACAATCAGCGAATTACTGCTATGGTAAAAAAGATGTAGTTTTGAAAAATAGATCTAGGGTAACAATTTGAGATTAAAATTAATTTTCCTAGTCCTTAAATTTTTCTGCAATGAGTTTGAATTCATTTTGTAATTGCTCAAATGCATCAACAATCAGGGGGTCAAAATGTGTCCCTTTCTCGCCCAGGATCAGCTGAACAGACTTCTCATGTGAAAAGGCTTCTTTATACACCCTTTTACTGATTAGGGCATCATACACATCGGCCATTGCCATAAGTCGGCCGGATATGGGGATATCATTGTCCTTTAATCCCTCAGGGTAGCCTGAACCATCCCATTTTTCATGATGAGTGAGCGCGATTTCACGGGCTATTTGTAAAAATGGTGTGCTGCCCAATTCATTCTCTGCACTTAATAAGGCATCATGGCCACATTGAGGGTGCCGCTTCATTTGTTCCCATTCTTCTTCATTTAACTTTCCAGGCTTCAGTAATACTCTGTCTGGAACACCAACTTTACCAATATCGTGCAAGGGGGCTGACTTATATAAAAGTTGAATGGTCTCTTTGTCCAGATAATCACGATAAGCAGGATGATTTGATAAATAATCGGATAATAGACGGACATAATGCTGAGTACGTCTGATATGATTGCCGGTTTCATTGTCCCTGGTTTCAGCCAGTGATGCCATACAATAAATGGCGACATCCTGAGTGCGTGTAACTTCCCGGGTTCTTTCTTTGACTTGCTGCTCAAGCAGTTTGGTTTGATCTTCTAGTAATTTTCTTGCACGGGTAAGTAATAAATGGTTTTTGACACGGCTTTTGACAATCGGCGGACTCATGGGTTTGGTAATATAATCTACAGCACCTGTTTCAAAGCCGCGTATTTCATCATCGACCTCGCTTTTAACGGTTAAAAAGATAACCGGGATATTTGTGGTTCTCTTATCAGCTTTTAATTGACGGCAGACTTCATAGCCATCAATGTCCGGCATCATAACATCCAGAAGAATCAAATCGGGAGGTGTTGAACTTAAGGCGCGTTTTAGTGCAGCTTGTCCATTTTTTGCAATAGAAACTCGATAATCATCCTGTAAAAGATTTACTAACACATCAATGTAAAAATTTTCATCATCAACAACTAAAATTCTCTGCCTGTCGGCTGCTATATTATCCTTCATAGTTTGTGCATAGCCTTATTTGTTATTATTTATTATTAAAGTAAACTTTTGCTTATCTGATTTAAAGTATCCAATGCTTCATCGTATTCATAATCACTGATTTGTTGTTCCAATTGGATAAAGCTGGAGTTATTATTATTTTCTTCCAGTGTATGTATTTCCCCCTGGAGTAATTTCAAAACAGAAAGTGCTTCGGAATCACCTTGGGATAACAAGTTTTGCAGTTGTTGAATGACCATCGACAATTCCTTTGTGGTCACTGATGCCTGAGAATCATCCTCCTCGCTATTGTCTAACACCTGATCTAAAGTATTTAAGCCATCAAAAACAATTTTTTTCTGTTTGCAAAAATCTTCTGCTAACGGTAGGTTATTTTTAATGTGATCAGATTCTTTCCTAATGTATGATTCTAGCATCTGAGCAGATTTCTGCAATTCCCGTGCACCGATATTTCCTGCAACACCGTGAATAGTATGAACCAGCCGATGTACTTCCTCTACGGCATCCTCTGCCAGTAACTTCTGTAATTCATCGCAGCAATCTGCATGGTTGTTAGCAAAGTCTTTGAGGAGTTTAACAAATAGCTTTTTATTGCCACCGACACGTTTAAGCCCCCAGCTTAAATCAATCCCGGGCAGTGTTTCTGGTATCTGAACAGTATCATCGTTAGAGTCATTACGAATAAAACTTTCATCTATTTCACCAATTCCAAGCCATTTTATCAGCATTTGCAGCAACCTTTCGGGATCAATCGGCTTTGAAAGGTAGTCATTCATTCCGGCATTAAGACAAATTTCTTTATCACCAGCCATGGCATGGGCTGTCATGGCAATGATTGGCAGTCTGGAATATTTATCGATTTCACGGATCATTTGTGTTGCTTCAAGTCCGTCAACCTTTGGCATTTGAATATCCATAAGGACAAGATCAAATGATGTTTCCTGAACAAGCCGGAAAGCTTCATGGCCGTTATTAGCAATAACAACAAGAAGACCAAAACCTTCTAAAAGTTCTCTGGCGACTTGCTGATTAATTGTATTATCTTCAGCAAGCAGCACGGTTCCTTTAAGACGTCTGGAAAAAATGTTTACAGGTTGATGGTAACGAGGCTTATTTTCTTGCTTAAATGTAGACATAATGGTGTCAAACAAAGTTGATGGATTAATAGGCTTAATCAGAAAGCCGTCCAATTGAGCATTCTCAGCCTCGAGCATCACTTCTTCTCTACCATAAGCAGTGATGAGAATAATTTTGGGTCTGTTACCCAGAGTCAATTGATTCTGAATGTGTTTTGCCGCATCAATACCATTAATGTCAGGCATTTTCCAATCCATAAGGATGAGATCAAATGGCTCCGAATGTTCCAGCAGGCTATATGCTCCTTTGGCTGAATCGGCAATTGTGATCTGAAAAGAAAATGATTCAAGCATTTCCTGCAATATTTTTTGGGCAACGGGGTTATCATCAACTAATAGAACTCGGATGTTTCTGAGATCGGGATCAGGTTGATAAACTCTTGTGCTGGTACCAGCCTGTTTTTTGAACTTCAAAGTAAAATAAAATGAGCTGCCTTTCCCGGGTTCGCTGTTTACAGAAAGTTTTCCGCCCATTAGTTCAACAATTTGTTTTGAAATACTCAGCCCTAATCCAGTTCCTCCATGTTTGCGAGAAATAGAGCTGTCAGCCTGTATAAATGGATCAAATAGATGTTTGACTTGATCGGGTTCAATTCCAATTCCAGAATCACAAACAGAGAATGTAATCTGTATTTTACTGTTTTTTGAATAGGCCAGTTCTGTGGAGACAATAATCTCACCCTTATTGGTAAACTTAATGGCATTTTGCATCAGGTTTATCAAAACCTGACCTAGCCTTAAGGGGTCGCCAATGAGATCATTTGGTATCAAAATGTCGCGCTTGAATAATATTTCAAGCCCTTTTTCATCTGCTTTAAGGTTCATTAAACTTGCCATGTTATCAAGAACATTATCAAGTTGAAATTCTGTTTTTTCAATGCTGAGCTTTCCTGCTTCAATTTTAGAAAAGTCCAGAATATCATTAATGATCCCTAACAGATGATGTGCGGAAATTTTAACTTTATTAATATAATCAAACTGTTTTTCATTTAAATCTGTCTGTAATGCCAGATGACTCATACCGATAATAGCGTTCATTGGTGTACGAATTTCATGGCTCATATTGGCAAGAAAAGTACTCTTGAAGTCATTAGCCTGTTCAGACTCATCTTTTGCTTTTTTAAGTGCTTTCTCCATTTTGATACGCTTGGTCAGATTGACAAACATACCAATATTTAAAGTTTGTTTGCCTAGATTAAATGGAATTGCCGACAGCAATCCGGTAACAATGCCACCTTTATCTGTTCGAAAATGGACTTCTATATCTTTGACTTGTCCCTCTTGTTTAAGTTTTTTAAGAATGAATTCTCTTTCTTCAGGATTGTCATAAAATTCACCCATGTTTCTCCCAACAACCGAACCTTTGTCGATTTGAAGCTCTTTAGTAACATGTGGATTTGCTCTTTTGATAACACCTAAGGAATCGGTGAGTACAATGGCAAGGGGAATGGTGTTAATAATTCGGGTGAGTTGTTCTTCACTTTGACGTAATTGCATATGTTGACGTTTGATATAAATAATCCAAAGTGCAGCGATAAATAAAATAATTGCTGCACTGATAAGGATTTGGAAAATAATAGTATTATCTACGCTCACATCGTATTTTATTGATAGCCATTTTTTTCTTATTTGGTATTTTTCCTCATTGGATAAGGTATCAAAAAATTTATTCAGGATTGAAACAAGTTCAGGCCAGTCTTTGCGAATACCCATCCTTAGATCATAAGTATAAGGTGTTGTGCCACCTATTTTTACATTATTGATTCCATTCGTTGTTAGAAGGTAGCTACCGACAGCTAAATTCCCGACATAGGCATCGGCTAATCCTAATGATACTTTTTCTAAGGCTTCCTTTGTTTCATTAACCATTATCAGCTTAATTTCAGGATAGTCTTTTTGTAAATACCTCTCGGTGATATAAGATTTTTCTACCACAACTGTTTTACCACTTAAATCACCTAAACTAGTTGTAAACCCCTTGTTAGCTTTTACAAAAATAACAAATGGAAAATTTAAGTAAGGTTTTGTAAAATTTAGAAATTTCTTTCTTTCATCTGAGTACATCAGGGCGGGAACAATATCCAGTTGTTTTGTTTGTGCTTTTTCTATGACTTGATCCCATCTTAGATCAGGCACTGGTGACATATTAAGATTTAGTGAACGGGCAATGATTTTTATAAATTCAGCAGACAGCCCCTGAAATTTTCCCTGATGATCAATGAATTCAATGGGAGGCCATGACCGATCAATTCCCAGACGAATATCTGGATGATTATCCAGCCATTTCTGTTCAGATGGACTAAGATCCAACCGTCTTGATATTGTTTCAGCTAGACTTGATATACCTAACCACTGATGATATATTTTATTTCGCTCTTTAATAGTAATTTGTTTTAAAGCTTTATTTAATATTCCAACAAATGGTTTCCATTGAGGATCTTTCTTGATTGCAAACCTTTGTGGTGCAGGTCCAAGACCTGGATCGCCGCTAAACTCAAGGTTTGTTATTTGATGTTCCTGCATGATCCATTGCGCAACAGAACCATTGCCAATATAGGCATCTGCATTACCCCATGAAACTTCTCTAAGGGCATTGAGGGTTGACTGAACTGGTAATAGATGAATTTCAGGATAATTTTTTTGTAATTGCTTCATGGTTGAAAAACCATTTTCGATTGCAACAATTTTTCCAGATAGAGCTTCAGCATTACGATATGAAGAGCTATTTTTTTTAGTAATAATTGCTTTTTGAACTGTAAAGAAAGAATCTGTAAACCATAATTCTTTTGCTCGTTCAGGTGTTTCTACAACTGATGACGCAATTTTCAGATCCCCCATTTTAACTTTGGCTAACATTTTTTTAAATGTAGGTCCCGGTATGATATTAAATTTGATACCCAATTGTTCGGAAATTTTTACAATAAAATCATGAGCGATTCCAGAGTGTTCGGCATCTTGGTCCATAAAATCAATTGGCGGCCAGTTTCCATCCACACCCAGATCAATTACCGGATGATTATTTAACCATTGCTTTTCTTGACTACTCAGGGATAAATTATTTTTTTTGTCAACTGTATTCAGGCTAAGCTTACCTATCCAGTTTTGTAAAATAACTCGCTGATCTTCCTTACTGATGAGTTGTAAATTATTATTGATCACTGATAATAATGACAGGTTACCCTTTTCAACAGAGGCCTTATAGTCACGAACATAAAGAGGTGGTTCCAGGCGCTGATATTCAGGTTTATCTTTTTTCTGACTCTGGTAGTGGTTTAAATAATGTGGTTGAGTGATAAAGCCATCAATTTTATTATTTTCAGCGGCTGTAAATAATTTTTTATAACCATCAAATAATATCAGTTGTAATTGAGGGTAATGCTCACGGAGATAATTTTCATGAAAACTACCGCGTGTTACACCAACGGTGTAGTTATGAAAATCATTAATATTATGAATTGACTTTATCGTATTCTGATAAAACAAATGATAGGGGCTATCCAGTAGTGGAATAGAAAAATCCATTGATTTTAAGCGTTTTTTACTCTCAAATAATCCGGCATTAATGTCCGCCCTGCCGTCATTGAGCATCTGTTGAGCTTCTTTATTATAAGCACTGATAAAGTGAACGGGAATGTGTGATTTTATCGACCATAGACGCCATAAATCGATTAAAATACCATCGGCATGCCCTGCTTCATTTTTAAATTGCATGGGGGCACTGTCAAGACGGTACGCAATAGTAATCCCATCTTTGGTAAGAGTGTCAGACAACTTATCTGAAGGTTGCGCGAGGGTAGAAGCTTCAGCTGATACGATTGTCGGGACTATAAAGATTAACACAAAAAAGCAGAGCTGAAGTTTTAAACAAAAACTGGATACATGTCCATTCATTATTCATCCTGGTTTATTATTATTATAAAATGCAGTAAATAATGAAATTATAGTAAAGAATGACTTAAATACCAGAGGAATGCCTATGGAAAGCAGATTGGCAGGGGCTTATAAATCATGCATTTAAGAATGTAATGAGAGCATATGGTTGTCCCAGTGTTTTCCTGAGCCAGTTTGCTTAAGAAACTTGGATGTGTTGTTTATAATTTGATGTTTAACTAATAAGCCCTGACCGGTACTCACCAGTATTTCACCATTGAGTTGACCTGCAGCCAGACCGCAACCATCTTTAGCTTCTATATGATGAAGATAATGTCCTTTATTACTCCAGAAACTCACTACACCGCCCCGAGGTGATGAGAGGGCAAAATATTGCCCGGAGGGATCATGACAGATGCTACCGCAATAATTTTTCATTTGTTTTTGCAGCAGCCCCGGTGCTTTCAGCAGACTTATTTCACCGTTAGCCTTATGTTGGGCGAGTAGTGGAGGGTGCTGGTTTTTAGCACCCTGAAACTGCATAGCAATGGAAACAGTATCATCAATTCCTACTGAAATATGGCGTATACTGAGCTGATGAAGGTGTTTAGATAAGCTGTATCGACCAAGGAGCTGCTTGTTTGAAACATTAAAATAAGCCAGATTCGGTTTCATGATATCAAGATTTAGTTTGCTGCGACCTAAATCAGGGTGTGTTTTAATGCCGCCATTAGCCACCACCAGAGTTTTACCGTCAGATAAAAATGACAGTTCATGAGGACCAATTCCCTGACTGCTGAATTCATTGATATGTCGAAAATTCTGATGTGCATCATAAATACCAATGACACCCTTGCCGGATGAAAAATTGTTTTCTGTGACATAGAGGTATCGGCCCGTGGGGTCAAAACACCCATGGCCATAGAAATGTCGATTTGCAGAGCTGCTGATTTGCTGAATTATTTTTTTCTGTGAGAGATCAATTACCCAGATTAATGTGCCGGGGCGTCGGGCAAAGATCAGGCCATATTTTTTATCAGGGCTAATGACTGCACCATGACCCCGCTGCTTTATGGATAAGGTGTTGCTCTGCCCGGTGGATGGATTCAGTAGAGCAATGTGATGTTTTCCCTGCTGATCATCATAGCAGCTAAGCAGAGTTTCTACAGACTGGCTTTGAGCAAACAGGGAGCCTGCAGGTGTTAAGCTGCTCAGGCTGAGGAATTTGACAAAGGCTCGGCGGCTTAAGGACATTAATTCTAATCTCCGTCGAGACTGTTAAAACCAAGAGGTAGATCAAGTGCTGCAGGCAGTTTAACAGAGCATAATTGTTTTAACTTTGCTATTTTACGGCGTAACTCCAGTACCACAGGGCGTAAGGAGGGATCTTTAACTGCTTCATAGAGTGGTTTGTTGATGTTATCCATGGTTGTATGAATTTCTGCAAAACTAGTATCAATTTGCTGTTTTAGCTGTGTATTCTTTAGCCAGGGCTTAAAACCGGTTTCATAAAGAGCTTTTAAGGCTACAAGGTTATTATTTATGTTGCTCAGAGACTGACGGCTGCGCCAGGATTCTGCGCGCTTTGCAATGCTTTTACGGATGTTTTTGCCCAGTGGTCTGTCCAGCTTATAATCAACGATTAAGATAAGTTGAGTTGACAGGTTATTGAGTAAATTGGAGCTGACTTCAAGTTCATTCTCAAAGTAACTATTGCCTTGTTCGGCTGTAGCAATGGCATTTCGAAAAGAATTGTTATCTCCAGCCCAGTCAGTGACCAGTCCAGTAGACATTCTGGAAAGGTTATTTGTAATGGCTAACGCCACATCACAGCGATAGTTTGAGTTTCCCTGTGTGACAAAATCCTGGAAAGAGCTGTCCTTATTAAAGAGGAGCATTTCAAGTGCACTAAAACCCTGTATGGCAATACTGCCATGAGGAAATTTATCTCCCTGAAGAGCTTTAGAATCTTTTGCAATTAACAATTTATTGAGATGTTTATTAACTTTACCGCGTTTGTCAGGCCACAACTGGTAACGAAAATCACGTAATGAATTTTCAATCGGTCCAAAACGGATATGCTGTATGGATTGCCATTTGGCTAAACTGTTAATAAATGCAGACTGCAGCTGAATGAAGCCCTGTTTATCGGGTTTTTTACAAAAGTCTTCACTGCTCTGTTTTAACTGTTGGGTTGATGTCTCTAATGCTTTGTATGCTGGAATAATATGCTTGTCGACAATTGCATTGTTCCATTGAGAGGTATTTTTTTTCTCAGGTGCTGTGTCGTTTTGGGCCTGGGCGCTGCTATATAAACATCCCATTGAAAAGCAGAGAATAAAAATAATATTTTTCATTAAAAGATCCTTAAACCTTAATAAATTCGTACAAAAGAAACAATGAACTATAATGATTCAACAAAACGCAATAAATCCTGGCGTTGCTGCTTGTTCAATTGTAACACTAAAGCACGTTGTTTTTCTGCTTCACCACCATGCCAGAGAATGGCTTCAAGCAAATTTCTGGCTCGGCCATCATGTAAATAAAAGCTGTGTTTGTTGACAACTGGAGTCAGCCCGATTCCCCACAGTGGTGCGGTTCGCCATTCCTGACCGTTAGCCCTGCCCTCAGGGCGATTATCAGCCAGACCTTTGCCCATATCATGTAGTAACATGTCGGTATAAGGCCAGATTTTCTGTCCGGACTGCTCAATGCCGATAGAATCTTTTCGAGTGGTATAGCTGGGGCGATGACAGGCGGTACAGCCAATATCATAAAATATTTTTTTGCCGCGCAGAACGTCATCAGAATCAAAATCACGACGAGCAGGTACGGATAAATTTCTTGAGTAAAAGATGACCAGATCAGTCATTATAGGCCCGGATTCAAGATTGCCATATTGCGGAGTATTTCCGGTTGGTGCCTTAAGGCAGTCAACCTGCTTACTGGTGCAATCACCAGATGCTTTAGGTAATAAGGGAACAGATAGGCCCATATCACTAGAGAATGCCTCCTGAGACTGCTCATTGACACTGACAGAGCCTGCTTTCCAGCCAAAGCGACCCAACATTACTTTGTTGAACTCTTTACTCCAGATACGGTTGTCCTTACCAGAAATGCCATCAGAGTTATTATCTTCAACATCGGCATACTGCATGATTGTCTGTTCATCAATCGCTTCGAGCAAACCCAGGCCAATCATTTGTGGTGCGACTCTGGGTGATATTTGAACATCAGGGTGTAACGGGCCGTAGGAAAGCTGTTCGATGGTATAGTTGGGTTTGCGAAGTTGTATGGTCTCACCATCAGCAAAATGAATGGGCTGCTCCTGATAAGTGATCTTAAGTTTTCCTTCAGCCTTGTGTCCGCGGATGGAAAAATCCTGCAGCTGTGTACCATAGGTGGGTTCAGGTATGACACTGAGTTGATGAGTTTTCAATTTTTGCTTGTCATCTTCTGTCTGCGGGGCAATGCTTAATCTCATAAACATTGAAATGCTGTTATTATCTGCATTTTCAGCCGGTGGGTGACCACGACCATCTTTGAGATGACAACGCTCACAGGAGCGGGCATTATAAAGAGGCCCCAGACCATCTGCAGCCAGAGTTGCTGTGGGGGCCGATGCCCATAAACGGCGGAATACGGCATTGCCTATTTTAAAATCCAGTTCTTTTTCAAAACGCATATTGGCTGAGCCATGAGAAAAGGAGCTGGGTCCAATTTTTTTACTATGTGTTGTTTTACCACCCGGGAATTGTTCATCGGCATGAATGGCTGCAAGTGTGCTTGAAAAAACAGGTGTAGATAAAAAAACAGCAGAGACAGCAAGTAATGGAATGGCAGAGAATGAACCTAATGGTGGACAAAAAAATAAGTTATGAAACCTCATGGGTACCTTTATTGATGATATTTAAAACGAATATTATATCCCTACAATTGTGCCTCAAAAAAAAACTCAGGCAAGTTTCCTGAGTTTTTTAATTGATGACACATTGTGATAAACCAACAAGCAAAGAATTTATTCTACTTTTTCTGGAGCATCCAGGCTGTCAGAGCCTTCAAAAGCAATGGTTTCTAATTTTAATATTCTAATGCCGTTTTCAATGCCTTTTGTGGTCTCTAATAAAGAGTCAACCACAGCCATAATTTTTTTGCTGCCTTGCTCATTGCCTTCAGCAAGCAACTGGTCGTAGGCGATGTTTTCTTTCTCTGCGCTGTCAACCAGGACTTGCATTTTTGCCATCATGGTATCCATGCGTTTTTTAATGTCTTTATCAGCATCGCTATCTTTCGCTGCAATCAGATCAGAAACACTTGGGCCATTTATGCTACTGCCGTCAATACGAGTGTAATTACCTGTGTAGACATTCTGGATACTTTTGGCATCATAATAATGTGACCAGTGAGTATTGTCACTAAAGCAGTCATGTTCTTCTTCAGGATCATGCAGCATCAGGCCAAGTTTAATACGTTCTCCGGCTAATTCACCGTAAGCTAAACTACCCATACCGGTGAAAATGGTTGCAATTGCCTGGTCAGTGTTAACGGCCATTAGTCCTTTTCTAGCATCACCTGATGTATCCCATTGAGTTGTCATCCAGTCCAGTTCGTCAATCAGCAGTTCAGTCAGAGCTAATAGATAAGCCGCACGACGATCACAATTTCCATTGGTGCATTTTTTTGTATTGAAATCAGAGGCAGGGCGTTTTCCTGCTCCAGGTCCAGTACCGTTTAAATCCTGGCCCCACAACATAAACTCGATAGCGTGGTAGCCAGTGGCAACATTGGATTCAATTTCATCAAATTCATGCAGAGTTTCGCTCAATAATTCTTTATTAATAAATGATGCGTTAATTGCACGCCCCGATAATTTAAGATTTTTATTCGCAATAATATTGGCGGTGTAGTAAGGGTTTTCATCAGACTCAAAGCCATAAGCACCAGAAACATAATCAATTAAGCCTTCATCCAGAGGCCATGCATTGACCTTGCCTTCCCAGTCATCAACGATGGCATTGCCAAAGCGGTAGGCTTCAGTTTGCTGGTAGGGAGCACGTGATTCTTTCCAGGCATTTTTTGCTGCATCCAGATTAGCTTCAGTTGGTTTTGCAACCAGAGTTTGAACTGAGTTATGCAATTTTTTGGCAGTGACTAATGAGTCTTCGTACATTGCATGAGCCAGATCTGCATAATGGTTGATAACATCTTGTTTGCTCACGCTTGCGTGAATGGATGTTGACAGGCATATGCCTGCCAGCAAGGTAATTATTTTCTTCATCTATTTATCCCGTATTTATCCCGTATTTATCCCGTTTTATTTTTCTGTTTACACGACTGATGCATAAACTAATTGTAATTTGGAATGTAAATGATATTGATTGTCATTAACAAAGTCAAGTATAATGCTTAATTACCTCTAATACTCTGGGAGCGTGATAGCCATGCTCAAGTGATAACCCAGTCACGCGTTTGTACATTTATCATAAATTAAAAATGCAGGCTGGTATTTTATCACTCAAGCTTATGTTTTTAACTATCTGAATATAAAGAATATTATCCTTGTTTTTTATGGGTGGAAATGGTTAAAGAGGAGTGAAATATATAACCCCCCCAATGTGTGACCAGCAATGGTCAAAAAGGAAACATTCTGGTTGGGGAGGGCATCCGGTTGGTATCTTGTACTATAACGCCAAGCTTCCGGTTAAGATTCTTCATCTGCTTGTTTATGGTACTAAGATTATAATTGACATCGCCCATACTTTTACCTAATACGTGAGCATCACTTTGCATGAGCTTAACGCTGTCAGAGATATCCAATAATGTATCTACCAGGTTTTCCTTCTGGTTAATGGAATGGCTGATAGCCTGGGTATGGCTGGATACTCGATGAATGCCGCCTTCTATCATATTCATGCTTGCCTGCATTTTTAGTATGGCATTGCTCATGACCGAAATATTATTTGTCATACTTTCCATATACTCATTCATCCTGTCCGTATCATTTTTTTGTGTCCAGGTTAGGAAGACAACACCAATGGAGAGTAAAATTATTGTAAAGACACCATAAGTAATCATGTAAGATGTTCTGCGACCAATCTGGAGGTTTTGCTTCTCCTGAGATTTCATTGCATCTTTAAATTGTACGAGAGTTTCTTCGACTAATACTTCACTTTCGGTTTCTTCCTGCTTATCCATGTTCATTTTTTCTCCAATGGGTGTCTATTGTAATAATTATGATGTTTTTTATTTCCACAACAGGCCTGCAGCGACTTCATCACGTTTCTCTTTCCCAGATAAGATTTCAATTAAAGTTAAAGCAAAATCCATTGCAGTTCCTGGTCCTCTGGAGGTAATCACTTTGCCATCATGAACGACGGAATCCTCAGTTACCCGGGTGTTCACAAGGTTCATTTTTTCAATAAAGCCAGGATAACTGGTTGCGGATTTACCTTCCAGAAGTTTTGCATTGGCTAGCACCTTCGGCGCTGCACAAATGGCCGCAACATACTTTTCTTCGTTGGTCATTTTTATTAATAAACCATGAATTCGTGCATCATTATCAAGATAATCAGCGCCGGGCAGGCCTCCGGGCAGAACAAGCATATCAAAGTGATGAGACAGTGCTTCATCTAGTGTTGTGTCAGGAACCAGCACAACACCATGACTGGCTGTGACGGGTTTTACCTTGCCTTCATGACCTTCAATAAAGCCGCTGAGGCTGGCGGTGGTTACTTGTATCTCAGCTCGGCGCAATAAATCAATCACTGTGATAGCTTCTAATTCTTCACAGCCTTCAGCAATGGGAATGAGGACGTTTGGCATGGGTGATTTTTCCTATTCTTGAGATTCTTTGCTCAGGCTGTCTGCAGACAGCACTTGAGTGAGAGATTGGCTGGTACGCCAATGATTCTTCAATGCGTTTTTTTGGATTGTCTGCTGTTGAATTAGCCTGGAAACAGAAATTAACTGAATGCCGGCTGCTTCGAGTTGTGGCAATTTTTCTTCAAGAACATCCAGTGTTTCTTTAAAAGGATGACCAATAGCAACAGCAGAGCCATTTTTTTTTGCCAGATTAATTAAACGGTTAAACTGAAATTCAATGGCTGGACGGCTAAGTTCATGATCTAAAAAAACATTTCGGCGAGTATTTTTTATCTGGTATTGATTTGCTGTTTTTTCAGCCAGAGTGTTTGCTGTTGTACGGCTATCAACAAAATAGAGATCGGTTTGTGAAAGTTCATCCATCAGCCATTTCATAGAATCTTCCTGACTGGTGATCAGACTGCCCATATGATTATTAACACCTTTGACATAGGGTATGGAGTGGATACTTTCAGCAACAGATTGTTTAAATTCTTTTTCTGTCATCTCTGTGGTGAGTGCTCCCGGGCCAAGATAGAGGGTTTCCATGATTGCCTGCATCGGTAGGTGCAGCATAATGTCACTGCCTTTCGCATGCGCTGAATGAGTGAGGTGTTTAAGATGAGGAGTGTGGGGTAAAAAGGCAAAAGTAATTTGTCCAGGTAAGTTAATTGCCCGCTGATCCTGCTCTAACTTGTAGCCCAGATCATCAATGATAATAGCAATATAAGCATTTTTTAAGTGATGCTCAGTGACCAGGCCTGGCGTTGAATTTTTTGACTCAGCCTGGCTTGTTGCGCCCAATAATAGAGCTATGGGTAGGATTAGCGTAAAAAATTTAATGTTAAATGTCATTATTTTTTCGTCTTTCCGGCACTCTTATTCATACCTAGAATATTAAGCCCTTTCAGTAGATTAAGGGCTTCATGCAAGGCATAATCCTTATTTTTATTATCCTTTGAATTCTTATCTGAAGTATCTTCTTTTGCTTTGCTTCCTTTAGTTTTATTTGAGGATTTCTTGTCTGTTTTATGCTCAAGATGGCCTTTTAAATCAGATTCTTTAATTTGGGTGAAGGTGTTTTTTTCTTTTGACTCAAGGCTGACATTGGCCAGTGTGATATCCGGTTTAATACCTTCAGCCTGGATGGAGCGACCAGATGGTGTGTAATATCGGGCAGTCGTTAATTTGATGGCTGTTTTTTTAGTCAGAGGTTTTATGGTTTGAACCGAACCTTTACCAAAAGTATCAGAACCCATAATAATTGCACGATGGTGATCTTGTAATGCGCCTGCAACAATCTCCGATGCGGAGGCTGAACCACCATTAACCAGAACAACAATCGGGGCACCGTTGAGTGCATCACCACGGGTGGCAGAAAATCTAAGCTTTGAATCTTTGATTCGACCCTGTGTATAGACAATTAAGCCGCTATTGAGAAAAAAATCGGCCACATCCACTGAGCTGTTTAAAACACCTCCGGGATTATTTCTTAAATCTAGGACCAGCCCTTTGAGTGGCTTGCTTTTATTGTCCTTGAGTAGTGTTTTAAGTGCCTTTTTAAGTTGCTCAGCCGTTCTTGACTGAAAACTGGAGATACGAAGATAAGCAAAGTCCTCTTCAAGCAATCGGAATTTAACACTTTTAACTTTAATAACAGCACGTTTTAGTGTGACCTTGATGGGTTTGTCGACACCTTCACGAATAATGGATAATACTATTTCTGTGCCGGGCTTTCCGCGCATTAATTTTACGGCATCATCAAGCGCCATTTCCTTAACGGGTTTATCATCAATACGAAAGATAAGATCGCCGGGTTGTATGCCAGCACGTTGTGCCGGTGTGTCATCAATAGGGGAAATTACCTTAATCAGGCCATCTTCCATTCCGACTTCAATACCCAGCCCGCCAAATTCACCAGTGGTTCCTTCTTTAAGATGCTTAAAACTTTTTTCATCTAGATAACTGGAATGGGGATCCAGGCCAGACATCATGCCCTTGATTGCATTTTTCAGTATGGTCTTGTCATCGACTTTTTCAACATAATCGGTTTTTATACTGGCGAAGGCATCTGTAAACTCTTTTAAAATCTCAAGAGGAAGAGGCTCAGACTGCACCTTAGCGGCACTTAGCGGCATTGCGGTGATAAGGCCAAGTGACAGTGAAAGAAGTACTGACAAATACGGTGTTTTAGTCATCCATTACTCCAGGATAAATTTTAAATAGATTGAGATGCTTGTTAAGCAAGTATCTCCTATGAGCGTTTTTTCTTGCACCAACGTGAAGGGTTGGATGGTTTGCCATCATGACGGATCTCAAAGTACAATCCAGCACTTTTTAATCCTCCGCTACTACCAACTGTAGCAATTATTTCGCTACTTTCAACCCAGTCCCCCACCTCTTTGAGCAGTGTTTGATTATGCCCATATAAACTCATATAACCATCACCATGATCAATTATGATAATAAGCCCATAACCTCTGAGCCAGTCGGAATAAGCAATTCTACCATTTGATACACTATGAACGGGGACACCTTCTTTTGCCTTGATAATATGTCCCTGCCATTTAACCTTACCGACACTCCGCCAGTGATTAAAGAGCTTTTTGACCTTGCCTTTTGCGGGCCAGTATAATTTTCCGCGTTGTTTAGAAAATGGTTTTTCTGTGGGCAGAACTGGAATATCATCCAGTGCCTGCTTTAATTTAGTAATAAGGAGTGTCAGATTTTTTTTATTTGTTAACAGGTTATCGAGTCTTTTATCTTTTGAAATAATATCTGTATTAAGCTTTGCCACCAGCACATTACGTTCAGACTGTTGCTCAAGCAGTATTTTTTTTTCTGATTGAAGCTGGTATTGCTTATTCTGAAGAGTCTGAGTTGTCAGGCTGATTTGTTGTTTGTCATTGATAATGCTTTGCAGCAATCGGTTCACTTCAGCAATCTGCTGACTTCTGGCTTCATGGAAGTAATCATAGTAGCTCATTATTCGACTGATGGTGGCGGGATTCTGCTGGTTTAATAACAGCTTTATATATTCCTGACGTCCAATGGAATAACTGGCTTGCAACTGACCTGATAGGAGCTGCTGCTGAACAATGAGCTGCTGGTTATTGCGAGATATTTTTTTATTGAGTTCTGATAGACGCTTGTTAAGAAGTGAGATTTGCTCCTCGGTGGAAAAAATCTGACGAGCATTATCAGCAATGAGTTGTTCTGTCTGCTGAATTTCTTTTTCTATTTGAGTTTTTTCACTTTGCTGCTGCTTTAGTTGTTTTTTCAGTGCTGAAATGTCCTGACGTAGCTGTGTTAACTCCTGTTGTTTTAGCTGTCCTTTTGATTGAGCTGATGCGATGACATTACTGCCTGCAGCAAGTAGTAATGTCAAAAGCAAAACAAAAGACTTCAATCGCTTATTCGCTTTGTGTTTCAAGATCTTCAATGAATGTGACTAAAGAACGACCGTTCATTTCAGAAGGAATCTCAATGTCCATTAAATGCAGCAGGGTTGGTGCAATATCAGATAGAGCGCCTGTTTCAGCGATTTGTGCCTCTCGGCCAACATAAATGAAAGGCACGGGATTACAAGTATGAGCCGTATGTGCCTGACCTGTTTTTTCATCCATCATCAGTTCGGCATTTCCATGATCAGCGGTGAGAAGCATTTCTCCACCGGCTTTAAGAATAGCTGATGTCACCTTGCCGACTATCTTATCCAGTGCTTCAATTGCTTCAATGGCTGCTGATTCTTTGCCGGTATGTCCAACCATATCAGGATTAGCAAAATTGCAGATGATGGTATCGTACTTGTCTGATTCAATGGCTTCAATCAGCTTTTCTGATAATTCAGGCGCATTCATCTCGGGTTGTAAATCATATGTGGCGACATCAGGTGAATTGACCAGGATGCGAGCTTCTCCGGAGAACGGTTCTTCAATACCACCATTAAAAAAGAAGGTGACATGGGCGTATTTTTCAGTTTCAGCAATTCGCAGCTGGCTTAAACCCAGATTTGAAATATATTCACCAAATACATTTTTAAGACGTTCTGGCGGAAATGCCACAGGAATATCAAACTTTGAGGAGTATTCGGTTAAACTCACAAATTGTGACAGCTTAAAGTTTCGCTCACGTTTAAATGCTTCAAAATCATCCTCTATGAAGGGGCGGGTAATTTCACGAGCCCGATCGGAACGATAATTCATAAAGATCATTACATCGCCATCCTCAATTCGAACAGCCTCTTTGCCTTCAGGAATGATGCTGGTTGCCTGCACGAATTCGTCTGTTTCACCTCGCTGGTATGCCTGTACCAGGGCATCTAATGCTGTTTGTGAAGAAAATATACCCTTTCCCTCAGCAATCACATCATAAGATGTTTTGACTCGATCCCAGCGTTGATCACGATCCATGGCAAAATAACGGCCAACGACAGAAGCAAAACGGCCGCTGCCCAGCTCGTCAAAAACATTCTGCATTGCTGTAATTGACTCTTTAGCACTTTTGGGGGCGGTATCGCGGCCGTCAAGGAAGGCGTGCAGGTAGACATTTTTCATGCCTCGCTCAGCAGCTAATTTGGTCATTGCATGAATATGACATTCATGACTGTGGACTCCGCCGGGAGACAATAGTCCCATAACATGGACAGCAGAATCATTTTCTATTGCTTTATCAATGGCTTCTGTCAGGGTACAGTTAGAAAAAAATGAGCCGGTACGAATCGCACGACTGACTCGAGTATATTCCTGATAAACTACCCGGCCAGAACCAATGTTCAGATGTCCAACCTCAGAGTTGCCCATTTGTCCGGCAGGCAGTCCAACATCAGCTCCGGATGCTTGAATCAGGGTGTGCGGGTATTGTGCCCATAACTTATCAAATACAGGGGTATCGGCTTCTAAAATCGCATTGTGATGAGGGTCTTCGGAGTAGCCCCAACCATCTAAAATAATAAGTGCGACAGGTTTCGGTATTTTTGACATAAGCAGCTTAAAATAATCCAGTTTCTATAGTTTTTGCTGAATTATTGCCAGGTAGCGGAAATGTCCGGGAGGCCGATCAGCGATGATGAATGAATACACTGATTAAATATGGGGTTAAACAGTGTTTTATCAAGCAAGTGTTAGCTCTATATAATAAATTATTTTAGGGCTTTGAATAAAGATATTCTTTGATTTTCTCTAATAATTCACATATTTTGTTAGCAATAGGCGTTTTTTTAGTGAAAAAAGTCAGATTTAACTGATAAAACCCTAAAAAATACAAGATATCTTAATAAAAATGAAAAAAATAGCTCTTTTTCCCTAATATTATTGTATACTTTTATTGTTATATTAGTGAATTTCCGGGAAACACAGATATGAGCGATCAATTTAACCTTAGCGAAACGGATTGTTGTGATATGAATATGGATTTAATGTCACGTGATGAAGACATAGACAGAGCATCTCGCTCGTTGAAAGCAATGTCTCATCCATTACGATTAAAAATTTTATGCACCCTTGGCGACGCAGAAATCAGCGTTCAGGATATTGTTGAAAAAGTAGGTACTTCTCAGAGTAATATTTCACAGCATCTTGCCATTTTAAGAGATAAAGGCATCCTTGCTTCGCGTAAAGATGCAAACAGAGTCTATTACCGTGTTGGTGATGCAAGAACATTGCGTCTGATTGGCATGATGAGAGATGTTTTCTGTACAGTCGGCGGATAAGCTGTAATTAAGAACAGATTTAATTTCAACGATTTTATCAGGCTGCTTTTGTGATTTGCCGGTAGAAACATCGTTCGAAAAATCAAATGCCAGAACGGAATCATTTTCCGCTCTGGCTTTTCTGTGTATGGCGATAAATTCTTACTGGTGCACTGCTTTCTAAGTGCATGTTTCTAAATATGGATTGCCGACATGGGTTTCCAGGTGCGGGTTCATAAACAGTTATTATGCCTTTCTCTTGTTCTGATGTGCATCTGCCCCATTATCATTCTATGAAAAATAACACCAGGCAGATTTTCTTATGCGACAGTTTTTGCTATGCTACGTGCCTGATATATACATTCACTTCAAAGTGTCTGGTTTATCAATATGATATATCAAAATGACTATATAAACTGAGTATATAAATAATGGAAAACATGAACGAATTTGCTGTGACCAACTGGGTCATGATTGTTATGTGGTTTTTTCTTCTGGGAATGATCATCCACTCTTTTTTAAAAGCAAGCCATGACATAAGTCCCCAGCAGGTTGTGCAGTTAATGAGTCATGAAACCGGTAGTCTGGTGCTTGATGTCAGAGAAGAAAACGAGTATCAATCGGGTCATATCAAAGATTCTATCCACATTCCTCTGAGTGCGCTTAAATCAAGGATGAGTGAGCTTGAAAGTTACAAAGATAAAAATATTATACTAGGGTGTCGTTCTGGGAGTCGCTCCGGGAGGGCCAGTAGCATGCTGAAGAAAAATGGTTTTGAAAAAGTTCATAACCTTCGTGGTGGTGTACTGGCCTGGGAAAACGATAATTTACCAATGAAAAAAGGTTAATACATGTCTAAAACACAAGCAGAAATCACCATATATATCACACAATATTGCCCTTATTGTGTGAGAGCAGAAAGTTTATTAAATGCTAAAGAAGTTAATTATACAGAAATTGATGTCGGAGCACAGCCTGAGTTGCGGGGAAAAATGATCGAAAGAAGTAATGGTCTCTCCTCAGTTCCGCAGATTTTTATTGGTGATACCCATGTAGGTGGTTGTGATGACCTGTTTGCAGCAGAATCTGCCGGCAAACTGGATGGTCTATTGTTTCCTTAAAAAAGAGTTTCAAAATGAATGACTCAGTGCATATTGTTTGTCCCCATTGTGATGGTATCAATCGAATTCCGGTTAATAAACTCTCTGCCGGTGGAAAGTGCGGCAAGTGCCGGCAATTACTCCTGCCTGGGCAACCTGTTGAACTCAATGCTTTGCGATTTGGCAAGCACATCAAAAAAAATGATCGCCCTGTTCTGGTCGACTTTTGGGCACCCTGGTGCGGGCCTTGTAAAATGATGGCACCGATTTTTGAACAGACAGCACGTCATTTTCAATACCAATTAGAATTGGTCAAAGTGAATACTGAACAAGAGCAAGGTCTGGCAGCCCAATATAATATTCGCAATATACCGACTATTGCTTTATTCCACCATGGTAAAGAGGTTGCTCGACAGGCCGGTGCGATGGATCAAAACAGTCTCATTCAATGGGTGCAGAGTCATCTTTGACTTATAATGTGCAGTTACAATGAGTAATTATTAAGAATAATCAGGAAAAATTATGGCAGACGAACAAACAAACGAAGCAGTAGAGCAACAGTTTATTATTCAAAAAATCTATTGCAAAGATGTTTCTTTTGAGACACCCAATTCACCAGAAATGTTTACCCTGAAGTGGGAACCCCAGCTGAAAGTTGATTTGCATACCGCAGTTAACCCACTTGGGAAAGATACTTATGAAGTTGTACTTACCGTGACAGTGACAGTCTCTGTGGGTGAAAAAACCGCCTTTCTGGCTGAAGTTGAGCAGGCGGGTATTTTTAATGTGGTGGGCTTTGAAAAGCAGCAGCTGGATGCAATGCTGGGCAGTTATTCCCCAAACATTTTATTTCCTTATGTTCGTGAAGTTATTTCTGAATTGGTTAATAAAGGTGGATTCCCTCAACTTATTCTTCAGCCTGTTAATTTTGATGCCGTTTATGCCCAGCATCTGCAGAAACGTCAGGCAGAGCAGGAAGATGGTGAGTCACCCGCAACTGATGCTGTTCATTAATTGACCGATGTTTTAATATTGATCCTATAACTAATAATATGAAAACTAAAACGATAACTGTTTTGGGAGCAGGTTCCTGGGGGACTGCGCTGGCAATCTTACTGGCTAAAAATGGTCATCAGGTTGTTCTTTGGGGCAGGAATAAAGATAAAATTTCAACCATGGTAAACAAGGGTGAAAACAGCTTCTTTCTTCCCGGGATTCATTTCCCAGAGAATTTAAGTCTGAGCAGTGATTTGCAATACGCTGTTTTACAAAGTGAAGAACTGCTGCTTGTGGTTCCCAGTCACGCGTTTCGCAATACCCTCCTTAAAATCAAAGAAATAAAACCGCAACTGCCCTGTGTCAGTTGGGCAACCAAAGGACTGGAACCAGCAACACAACAATTACTGCATAGTGTTGTGGATGAAATATTTCAGGGGTCATCAATTCGTCAGGCTGTTATCTCAGGACCGACCTTTGCTGCAGAAGTTGCAAAAGGTTTACCAACAGCGCTGACAGTGGCTGCTAATGACATCAGCTATGCTCAGGAGTGGGCAAATTTACTCTGCAATAAAACCTTACGGCCCTATATCAGCCAGGACATTGTTGGACTTGAAATTGGTGGAGCAGCAAAAAATGTCATGGCAATAGCTGCGGGAATCGCAGATGGCCTGGGTTATGGTGCTAATACCCGGTCTGCCTTAATCACTCGTGGTTTGCATGAAATCAGTTGCTTGTCACATAAACTGGGTGCAAAAGATCAAACGATGATGGGGCTGTCAGGTCTGGGTGATTTATTGTTAACCTGTACCGATGATCAATCAAGAAATCGACGTATGGGACTTGCCATTGGTCATGGAAAAACAATTGTCCAGGCAGAAGAAGAAATTCAGCAGGTTGTTGAAGGTGTTCAGGCGGCAAAACAAATTTATTCACTGTCCCAGGAGTTAAAAGTGGAAATGCCGATTGTGGAACAGGTTTATCTAGTGTTATATCAGGGCTTGTCACCACAAAATGCCGTACAAAATCTACTGATGCGAGACTATAAATCAGAGTAATACTTTGATTTATTTTTTCAATGATGAAAAATAATCAGTCCTCAAGATACCAAAAGAAAAGTCATCAAGCAGTTGCAAATCAACCCATTGGGATTTTTGATTCGGGGGTTGGCGGCCTCTCTGTTTTACAGCATATCCATCAGCTACTACCCCATGAAAATCTGCTTTATATTGCCGATAGCGGTCATGCGCCATATGGCTGTAAAAATGAATCCTTTGTTGAGCAGCGTTCTCGCATCATAACGGAATATTTATTGGCACAAGGTGCTAAAATTATCGTTATTGCCTGTAATACAGCCACAGCGTCTATTATTGAAAAATTTCGTTATGAATATGGAATTCCATTTATTGGTGTAGAGCCCGGTATCAAGCCAGCTCTGGCACTGACAAAGAACCACAATATTGGTGTAATGGCAACAACTGGGACGCTGTCCAGTGAGCGCTATAAAGAACTCAGCCAACGATTTGGTCGTTCAGCTAATATCTTTCACCAAGCTTGTCCCGGTCTTGCTGATCAGGTTGAAGCGGGCTTAATTGATGCGCCGGAAACCATTGAATTATTAGAAAAATATGTCTCATTGCTAAAATCGAAACAAGTGGATACGATTGTCCTGGGATGTACTCATTACTCTTTTTTGAATGAGCCTATACAGGGAATTATCAATAATTCAATCAGGCTGGTTGATACCAGTCGTGCGATAGCAGAGCAATTGTTGCGAGTGCTTGAACTTGAGGCGTTGAAAAAAAATTCAGTGCCTGGCTCTGTAGCTTATTATACCACCGGTTCCATCAACAATGCTGAGGTATTGATGAGCGGTCTGTTGAAGAAAAAAATTATCGTTAATGCTTTACCTCAACACTTTATATCCAGCAAGGAATAAAAATGTTTCATATTGCTCTCTATGAACCTCGCATTGCCCCCAATACCGGAAATATTATTCGTTTGGCAGCAAATAATGGCTGCGAACTCCACTTGATTGAACCTTTGGGCTTTGACTTGGAGGAAAAAAAGTTGCGGCGTGCCGGATTGGACTATCATGATTTGGCCAATGTCACACGCTATGCTAATTATGCGGAATTTTGTCAATCTATGGGTGAGCGAAGAATCCTGGCCTGTACTACGAAAGGCAGCAGATCATATGATCAACTTCAATATCTGGCTGGTGATGTTTTATTATTTGGTTCTGAAACGCATGGTCTACCGGATGAAGTTCTGTTGAATATTGCTCCAGAGCGACGCCTGAGAATTCCAATGAAGCCTGAAAGCAGAAGTTTAAATCTATCCAATGCCGTTGCAATTATCAGTTATGAAGCATGGCGCCAAAATAGTTTTTCTGGTGGAATATAGATTAAATGGTCTCTGAATTTCACTTAGGGTTTCGCTTTGATAAATAGTGTCTATAATTTATATGAGATCAAATTTAATATCAGACAAGAGTGCTCATATGGCAGTAAGAAAAAATAAAACAACAGAAGATGTGTTACTTATCTTATGTAAGGCAGTAAAAAAAATACTGTCACAGACTACGAAAAATGATGTTCAATACTCACCGATGATACAAAAAATAAACAGGACTTGTTTAAAGCCTGACATTGGATGTTTTGTCCTTTTTGAAGGGGCTTTTTCAGGTTTAATTATAATTAATATGTCTTCAGGTGCTGCATTGGAATTGTACCAGGCGTATATGAGGCACATGGGCTTCCCTGAAGAAGAGATATCGACACAGCATACCTCAGATGATGTGGCAAATGTTTTAGGGGAGTTAATGAATCAAATTGTTGGTGATTTTCAGGGTGAGCTGGAATACCAGCTTTCTTTATCAATCAATCAGACACAGCCCAGAATGCTGGCAGTCAATAAGGAATTGATTCTTTCCATTAATGCAAATATTGAACGGCCTCAATCTCGAAGAGTTGTGTTTCGCACAGAGAAGCATAAAACTTTTCATCTGGAAATGTCGATGGAACAAACTGAATTTATTCAGTTAAATGATCCCGATAACCAGAATTACAATAATCCTGAAATGACGAAGGACGAACAAAATAAAGCATTTTTAGATGATCTGGATATTTAAAATAATAAATTTAATATCTGAGCTAATGATTGAGTGAGTCTTTAAGAATTTTATCATTTTGATTCAGTGGCTTAACCTTTAATTTGAAGCCTTTGGATGAAAAAATAATTGCGTCAGAAACAGCTATTTGATCATCTATTGAGCTTTATTTCAATCCCTAAAGATCATACCTATGAGTAGTTGCTAAAATATAAAAGTCTGTTATAGTTAAAGTAGGTTCTTCCCAGGGACCTCCTATGATCAAAATAAAATAATGAATTATTATTCATAAAAATTATAGTTATCTGGTCATGTTTGTTTAGATCACTACTTTTTAAAACTGAGGGTTTTTTTAACTTTTTTAAATTGGTATGGATAGATCTATGTATAATTCCAGTATTACATTTCGTGCTTCGATTGACGCCTGTTCATTAGTGCTTTGCTTTTTTTGTCTGTCAGCTGCTCATGCATCAGCCCCTGAAATTGAAATGGGTATTTCTGAATATTCCAAAACGGATCAGGAGCATGCCTCTAAAATTATCAGCAAGAAAAGTAAAGAAGAGAGTGTATCAACGACGGATCATTCCAAACTTGAAGCCCTCAAAGGTCCTTTCTTTAGCGGTCCTGAAGTCACAAAAGTTTGTTTAGAATGCCACAATACCGCAGGCCATCAGTTTATGAAAAATAAACACTGGACCTGGGATTACAAACACCCCAAAACAGGCCAGCATCTTGGTAAAAGTGTATTGATTAATAACTTTTGCACCAATGCCCGAGGCAATGAAGGTATGTGTGCCCAGTGTCATGCGGGTTATAACATGACTGATTCAAACTTTGATTTTACCAATCAGGAAAATATGGACTGTCTGATTTGCCATGAATCCACGGGAACATACTATAAGACACCAACCACCGCAGGCAATGAAGCCTGTTCAATTATGTTTGCAGGCAAACCTGCCATTGAATGGGAAAAAATAGCTCAAAGTGTACAAATGCCGTCACGTAATAACTGCGGTAAATGTCACTTCTATGGTGGTGGTGGTGATAATGTGAAACATGGTGATCTTTCCTCTGTTTTATTTGATCCGCCCAAAGAGGTCGATGTTCATATGAGTGAGCAGGGTGAAGGTTTTACCTGCGTTACCTGTCATGTTGGCGAGGCGCATGAGTGGGCGGGCAGTCGCTATGAAATGACGGTGAATGATACGGTGGGTATCGGTAAGCCGGGCATGCCTCGTGAGACAGCTTCCTGTGAAAGTTGTCATAGTGCATCACCACATCCCACTGATAGCGTGACAGGTATTAAACTCAATAGTCATACCAGCAAGGTGGCCTGTGAAACCTGCCATATCCCGGAAATTGCCCGTGGCGGTGTTGCCACTGAAGTTGACTGGGATTGGCGCACTATGGGTAAGCTGAAAAATGGTGAAGGCTTTAAGCTTAAGGAGTATACCCAGGGTGATGGTCATCACCGTGCGACCTATAAGTCCATCAAGGGTAACTTTACTTACGCAGAAAACCTGCAGCCAATGTACGCCTGGTTTGACGGCACGATGAACTATACAACGATTAAAACACAATTTGATCCATCAAAAGGTCCCATTGATATTAATAGTTTCTCTGGCTCAGCTGCTGACCCCGGTTCTCGAATTTATCCATTCAAAAAAATGCACACCACTCAGCCCTATGACAAAGGGAATAATACGCTGGTTTATATGTCGCTTTGGGGCAATGATGATTCAGCCCTGTGGGGGAACTATGATTTCGGTAAAGCCATTGCCGCTGGTATGAAGAGGAATGGTATTCCTTATAGTGGTGACTGGGGTTATGTTGAGACTCTTTCCTATTGGCCGGTGAACCATATGGTTGCACCTAAAGAGGGGGCGATGGAATGTTCACAATGCCATACAAAAGATGGGCGACTCAGCCACCTGGATGATGGCAGTATCTATCTGCCGGGTACCCAAAACAATAAAATGCTGAATATTATTGGTCTGTTAGCAATCTTTGGTACCCTGGCCGGAGTGTTAGGTCATGGTGCCTTGCGTGTTGTTGCTACAAGAATGAGGAAAAAATAATGTCTGTTAATGTGATTAAACTGGTTGTTTTTAAGCGTTTTGAACGTGTTTGGCACTGGAGTCAGATGGCACTCATTTTTACCTTATTATTCAGTGGCTCAGCAGTGTATGGTGTGAATAGTCTGATGGGTTTTGCCGATGCAGTGGCCTTGCATACCTGGGCAGCCATAATTCTTATTGTCCTGTGGTTGTTTGCTACTTTCTGGCTTTTGACTACTGGGCAATGGAAACATTATATGCCAACGACCAAACACTTTTTTGAGGTGGCTCGTTATTATGCTTATGGTATTTTCAAGGGTGAACATCATCCTTATAAGAAAACCTTTGGTCGCAAACACAACCCACTGCAGGCTATGACTTATCTTTTAGTTAAAACCATCATATTTCCTGCCATCTGGCTGTCAGGCATTCCATATTTGCTCATTAGTTTTGGTATGGGTGGTTTCCTAAATGATTTTGGCGTGGGAAATATTGCCCTGATTCATACTGCAGCTGCCATTGCAGTCGTTGTTTTTGTGATTGCCCATGTTTATCTGCTAACCACCGGCCATTCCTTTGTAGAGCATGTTAAGCCCATGATTACCGGTTATGATGATGTCGAGTTGACGGATGAAGAACTTGCTTATATTAAAGCAGATGAGCCTAATTTGCTAAAAGATAATTAACTCTGGGGGAAGGGGGGCTCACAGATAATTGCCCCTGTATTACCTCTCTGCTTTTGCGGCCATCCATGGCGTTTGTTGTTCGTTCCTCTATGAAATGAATTTTTCTAAATGGGATTAATAAGCCGATTTTGCTTTTTTCATTTGCTGGTATATTTTGGTTCTTTTATTGATACTCAGATCTTCAACTATGCGTTCCAGCGCCTGGGCAAAAGCCTCATCAAAACCATGTAGATCAATACTGATGCTGCCCCATGAGATACTGCCATCGGGTAAACGGATGCGCAGTTTAAAAATATCGATAGTTCGGTCCTTGCTCTGCTGTTGCTGTCGAGTCAGACCAATAATTCGACCATCGTTGTGGAACTTTATGGGATTAGCATCACTCTCTTCTTTTAGATATTCTGCCTGGAACTCAAGTAATTCTTTATCCCGTGCTTTTGCTAAAGAGCGGATTTCACGCTCACGTTTTTTTGTGACGGGGTTTCCATTTTCGGTTAAATAATAAACTTCATCGTATATTACATCACCGATTTTTCGGTAAACTCTTAGACGATGCCCATAGTGAGCATTATTTTCTGATACACCCATATTTCACCTACCTAAATAATTATCCCTAAATAACAGTTCTATAATGGCTGGTTGCAGAGTATTTGTTGTTCATGTCTTGCAGCCATCAAAGTTTAGCTACAGTTCTATTATAACGATCTATCTAAGAGCGATGTAAGGGCTGACCCTAAAAAAATAATTGATCTTGATCAGAATAAAGGCGAATACTGCGCCTAATTAATTAATTTGTAGGATATGGCGTACTTGGGAATAATCTAAGTGTTGAATTTAACCGCCGGTCATCGACATGAAGCGAATAACTTTTTCTGGTTTCTCATTAAATTCATGCTTAAGCGGTTTCAGATTAATGGCATCTCTAATGAGCTGATCCAGCTCATCATCACTTATGCCGTTACGCAGAAGAGGACGTAATTCGTATTTGTGTTCATCTCCCAGGCACATGTATAAGGTGCCTGTAGCAGACATGCGAACACGGTTACAGGTATCACAGAAGTGCTGTGATATGGGGGTGATAAAACCTATTTTTAAATCAGTTCCAGCAACCTGTACATAACGGGCAGGGCCCGCTCCGGCCATCACTGCAGGGATTAGCTCATATTTCTTTTTTAGACGGCTCTCAATTTCATGCAGGTCAATGTAATGATCCCTTGCATTGCGCCCGGTGTCACCCATAGGCATGGTTTCAATAAAGCGTAAAGTAAATTCATTTTCCAGACAAAATTGCACCATGTCTTCAACGTCATCATCATTGACACCTTTCATAATGACCATATTGATTTTTATAGGATCCAGGCCAACAGCTTTTGCTTCTAATAAACCATCAATGACTTTTTCCAGTTTGCCCTGAGTAATCTTCTTGAATTTAACAGGATCCACAGTATCCAGACTGACATTGATTCTGGATATACCTGAGTCACGCAGTGCTTCAGCATGTTTGGCAAGACGTATTGCGTTGGTACTAAGAGAAAGATCGTCCAGGCCCGGGAGTGCGGCAAGGCGTTTAGCTAATAACGGTAAATCTTTGCGTACCAGAGGCTCGCCACCGGTCAGACGTACTGAACTCACACCAAGCCGTGTAAATGATGCAATCACACGCTCAATTTCATCAAAACTCAAGTCATCAGAGGGTTCTTCATAACCATCAAAGCCATTTGGCATACAATAAAAGCAGCGGAGATCACAACGATCGGTCACAGAAAGTCGTAAGTACTTAATTTCTCGATTATATTGATCAACTAAACTCATTTTATCCAGCCACTTATCTGTCTTTGATGTATTAGATAATACTACTACTACGATAAAATGAAAGCTATTTCATGCAATAGAGTGGATCTATATCAAGAGAAGACCTGCATCCAGATCTGGATATTTTAATGACAGCTTAAAGTGTGAAAGTAATTTGTGGTTATCAATGCGTCGTGATTCTTCCATATAAGACAACATTCCAGCAGATAATTGTGTTTTTGCCTGTTCCAGAGTAATACTGGGTGGCTCTGGAAGTCTGGCTGTTCTGGCAACTTTCTTAAAATAATCACACATTGTGGTCGGATGACCATCAGCACAGTTATAAACACCTTCAATTTTATTCATGAGTCCAGCCCTGATACACACTTCAAGCAGGTCATCTGTGTGGATTCGATTGCTGAAGGGGGAATCTTCCTCTCTGACGACAGGGGTCTGAGCTTTGATTCGTTTAAGGGGTAGCTTTTTAGGGCCATATATACCGGAGACTCTTAAAATAACCAGCGAAATTTTTTTTCCGTGAGCAGTCTTTTCACTACAGCTCTTTTCTCTACAATATTGTTGAAACTGCTGTTCTGCATCATATCGACGTTTGGCGCGGTCAATGCTGGGGTTTAATGGTGTTTCTTCATTTACCCACTGACCATGGCAATTGCCATAAACACCAGTAGTACTAATTAAGACTATTTTATCGGGTGGTATGGTAAGAGATGATATTTGCTTAAGAAAGTTATGGGCGCGAGTATCTTCTGTTCCATGACTGGGAGGTGGGGCAAAATAATAAATCAGAGCGTGAGCAATAGGAAAATTTTCTGGTAAATGTTCATCAGTATTATCCATATCCAATGCAATAGCATGGATGCCTGCTTGTTTACATTGCTCCTGACTGTTTTGAGTTTTAACCAGTGCTGTCATATTACCAATGTCACAGAGCCTTCTTTTTTGTAATTCATTCAGGAGTCTGTTGCCCAAGTAACCGCAGCCGATAATAATAACCGGCTGATCGATTTTATTGCTCATATCTATTCTCTATTTATTATTGATAGGACTCTATAGCTGTTTCTAAATAGTGGATGCGGTCTCTCGATAAATAATCCCCACCATTTAGGAACAATGATATTTAGTTAACTCTTATTAAACTCAGGTCTGGCCATAATCCAGACATCGACCTGTTTTACACCATTGAGTTTTAAAATTTTTGATGCTTCATTCACTGTACTGCCAGTCGTCATGACATCATCAATCAGAGCAATATGCTCATGTAGTATCGGTTTTTTAACCAGAAATGCCTGACGAACATTCTTTTGACGTGCTATTGCTGTCATGCCTGCCTGCAGTTCGGTGTACCGGCTTCTTATCAAGCTGTTATAGTTTAATGGTAAATGATAGTGAGTTGAAAAATAACGGCTGAGTTCCAGAGCCTGATTAAAGCCCCTTTGCCTGAGACGCTTAGTATGCATGGGCATTGGAATGAACACCTGAGGTAATTGAAAATCTTTCAAATGACTGCTTTTATCAATGAAAAGTTTTGCGATGATGTCAGCATAATGAATTTTTTTCTGGTATTTCATCTTTTTTATCAAATAACGTATTTCTTTCGAATACAAAAATGGGCTATAAACCCGATCATAATGAAAATGATGGCTTAGACAGTTTCCGCATAATAGTACATGCTGAGATACCGTTTGTTCAAAAGGGGAGGCACACCGTTGGCAACAATGGTCATTTAAATCAAAACTGGCAATGCAGTGCTGACACAGATTGGAATCACTGTGTGTATTTTCCAGACAAAAAAAGCAATGTCTGGGGACAATATGATTGATTGTCCTCACAATTTTTCCCAATAGGGGGCTGAATGAAGGCATCTTTTATTAACGGTATTAAAATAATGTGATTGTGAACCTGAATGAATCAGTTCATGGGATAATAGCTTACTTGAAGATAAGTAGTAATGATACTAAGATTGTTCTATCGGAATAAAGAATCTTCATCATGCATAATTTTTTCTCCAGACTCCTTAGATTTATAAAATGGGGTTCCCTGTTTCTGGTTTTTTCTCTGCTCAGTATTTTTTTTATTTTACAGGCAAGTTTGCCTGATCTGAGCGGCACAAAAACAATTACCTTGCTGAACCAGTCCGTTAAAATTGAGCGAGATGCTCAGGGTATTCCCACGATACGTTCAAAACACAGACAGGACACGGCCTTTGCTTTAGGTTATGTTCATGCACAAGAACGTTTTTTTCAAATGGATTTATTGCGTCGAAGTGCGGCAGGTGAGTTAGCTGAACTCTTCGGGGATGATGCCTTTGAAAGTGATATTAAAGTAAAAGTGCATCGTTTTAAAGAACGGGCACGCAAGGCAATACGAACATTACCAAAAGCGCATTATGCTGCTCTGATCGCCTATGCAAATGGTGTCAATACAGGTATTGAATCTCTGACGAATGATCCCTACCAATACCTCCTATTGGGTCAAATACCTGATCAATGGGAACCTGAAGATAGTCTTTTGTGTATTTATGCCATGTATTTTGATTTGAATGATGAGCTGGGAGGTGTAAAAAAATCACTGGCAATTCTTAAGAATGAGCTGCCGGACCAATGGTTTGATTTTCTAACCTCTCAGGGAGGGAGCTGGGATGCGGCAATGGACAATAGTATGCTGGCAGGTACTCAACTTAAAATACCTGAAAATGCTTTGCCAGGTTCTTTATTAAAAACTATCGATAAACAACCAATTGTACAATCTGATTCTCACCTCTATTACAAATTTTTCAGAGGCTCTAACTGGCTCAACGGCTCTAATTTTCTCAACGGTTCTAACAGTTGGGCTGTTGATGCTTCACTGAGCCCTTATTCATCAGCAATGCTGGCGAATGATATGCATCTGACTTTGCGAGTGCCTAATATCTGGTTCCGTGCCAGCTGGTTTCTGAATGATGGTCGTCGCATAACGGGTATCACATTGCCAGGTATTCCATCCATGGTTGTAGGCAGCAATGAGAGGGTTGCCTGGGGATTTACTAATAGCTATGGTGACTGGGGTAAGATTATTACTCTGAAAACTAATGAAGAAAAGACTCAATACCTGGGAGCTGATGGCTGGAAAGATTTTATTCTCTATGATCATGTTATTCAGAGCAGTTCAGGCCATAGTAAAGAACATCTCACGATTGAAACACAGTGGGGCCCAGTCATCGGGACGAATCATAAGGGAGAGTTACTTGTTCATCAATGGCTTGCGTATGCACCTCAAAGTGTTAACTTAAGCATTCTGGAAATGGAAACCGTTCAAACGATGAGAGAAGGGCTGAATACCGCATCAACTCTGGGTGTACCCCAGCAAAATATTGTGATTGTTGATGATAAGGGTCATATTGGTTGGACTATTGCCGGTCTGGTTCCTGAGAGAACGAGTGAACAATGGCAAGAATTTCTGCCTGTGGTCAATTATCCTGTGCTGAGTGATCCGGAAAACCACCGTATATGGACTGCAAATAATCGATTATTTGCCGGTGATAAATTGTCTAGTACTGGGTTTGAGGGCGGTGCTCTGGGTGCTCGGGCGCAGCAAATACGAGATAGTTTACAGGCAGTTGATCATTTTAATGAAGTGAATTTCCTGGCAATGCAGTTAGATACACAGGCAGTATTCTTGCAGCGATGGCAGCAATTAATGCTCAAGAGTCTTGAGTCTGCTGATGCAAAAAATGTGGACTCACCAAAAACAGCCAGTCACCTACTGATGATTGAGGTACTCAAAAATGAACCTGATTTTAGTGCTCATTCAGGGTCAGTGGCCTATGGTCTGATAAAAAATTTCAGGCAGCATGTTGTCAATCAGAGTGTTGGCTGGATTTTTGATGCTTTTGAAACAAAGAATCCAGAGCAATTTAAACGATCTTCAGTTGATAAAATGATTGAATATCCGGTCTGGGCGTTGATTACTAAAAAACCGGAACACCTGGTTCCCGCTGCTTATGACAGCTGGGATGAATTGTTTATCGCATCCGCTCAAAAAGCTTATGATGAAATAACCCAGAATGGCCAGAAAAATATTACCGGGCAGACGTGGGGAACGCTGAATAAAATAAAGATACATCATCCATTAAGTGCTGCTGTGCCGGGATTGGGTTTGCTTCTGGATATGCCTGATGCACCTTTGAGTGGTGATAAATATATGCCTAAAGTTGCCGGAAGTGATTTTGGTGCATCAATGCGGATGGTTGTTTCACCCGGTCATGAAGACAGGGGTATTATGCATATGCCTGCAGGTCAAAGCAGTCACCCGCTTTCATCTTATTATTCTAAGGGACACCAGGACTGGCTTGAGGGCAAACCCAGTGCCTTTTTACCTGGCAAAACTAAATGGACACTGGAATTAAAGTCTCTTTAATGAATGTGGTGAATTATTTGACTGTTAAGATTTTACATTTTCTTTTTTCCTGCATTTTGTATGGCATAGTCTGCTTGTCTTCTGTCTTTAACCCGCTTTATGCGCAGACTGTTTCACCTGATTTTAAACACCCTTCTTTGGAAATACCTTCAGATAATTCTCTAATTACCTCTCCAGAAAAGCAAGTGCTTGAAAAAGTTACTCTGCAATTAAAATGGTTTCATCAATTTCAGTTTGCCGGATACTATGCCGCAAAAGCGAAAGGTTTCTATCAACAGGAAGGTCTGGATGTTGCTATTCTTCCACGTCAAAGTGATTTTTCAGAAATGAACCCTGCGACATCGGATAAAGTTGATTTTGTGGTTGCTGATAGTAGTATTGTTGCAAATTTTGCAAACGGGGATGCGGTTAGTATTCTGGCTGCTATTTTTCAACATGATCCTCTAGTTTTCATCAGCAAAAAAGACTCGGGAATAATCAGTCCCTATGAGATGATTGGAAAACGAGTAATGTACGATAATACAGGAGGCAATGAGGCGACTCTGCGTGCACTACTTCTGTTAACAAATATGGATGAAAGTAAATACACATACATTACCGATACATACAGAAAAGAAGATCTGCTTTACGATAAAGTGGATGTTATGTCTGCCTATCTAACTGATCAGTTTTCTTATTTTAAGAAAAAGGGCATTGAACTGAATATTATTAATCCGCAAAATTACGGTATTGATTTTTACAGTGATCTTTTAATTACTAGTACTAAAGAGCTGGTTGATCACCCAGGAAGGGCTGAACGATTTAAACGGGCATCCATCAAGGGATGGTCGTATGCACTTCAACATCCAGAAGAGCTGATACAAATTATAAAAAATGAGTATCATAGTAAACTGGATCTTGAAAATCTTCGTTTTGAAGCAAAAGAAACCTATAAAATGATCCTACCTGATCAAATTCCAATTGGAACCATTGATATCAATCGTTTACGCAGAGTTGCGGATATTTATAGTCAGTTAAAAATATCTAAACCACTCAGTGATTCTGATTTACGACAATTAATTTATGGCTCACAAACAGGCTTATCCTTAACAGAGAAAGAAAAAAACTGGTTGGATCAGCATCCTGTGATAAGAGTGGGTATCGACAAAGACTTTGCGCCTTTTGAGTGGCTTGATGGTGAGCAAAATTATAAAGGTATGAATGCTGACTATATCCGGTTAATTGAAAAAATACTGGGGGTTCGGCTTGATATTATTAAAAATACAAGTTGGAAAGAGACTCTGGAGATGGCTCAAAATGGTGAGTTAGATATGCTTTCAGATGCTAATAAAACTCCAGAACGAGAAAAATATTTATTATTTTCTGAGCCATATTATGAATCACCCATCGTCATTATTAATGATATGAAGAATGGCTTTATTAATAGTCTGCATCAGTTGAAAGGAAAAAAAGTGGCTATTGAAAATGGCTATTTTATGCAGGCTTTATTAACTGCGCAGTATCCGGATATTCATCTGGTCAAAGTTGAAAATGGCTCTGAGGCACTTCAGTTTCTAAGTGACGGGTTGGTTGATGCTTATGTGGGGGATGCTATCTGTTCAAATTATATGATCCAGAAAACAGGTTTTTTTAACTTGCGCATATCGGGTGTGACAAAGCATCAGAATGAGCACCGTTTTGCCGTGACACATAATAATATTCAACTGCTTTCAATTTTACAAAAGGCACTGAATACTATTTCCTCTGAGCAAAAAGAACACATATTGAATAAATGGCGTGGATTACATGTTGAGCAGGGAGTACGCATTGAAAAACTTGCCAAAATAATGATTGCTGTTATTTGTCTGTTTACACTTTTTACTTATTGGTTATTTCGGCTAAAGAGAGAAATTTTTCAGCGAAAACAGGTGGAACAGGCTCTTCAATTTAGTGAGAGTCGCTTCCGTCAAATTTTTGAGGGAACGGATGTAATTTCCGTTCAGGGGTACAATAAAGATCATCAGGTTATATACTGGAACCCTGCCAGTGAGACACTCTATGGTTACCATGCATCTGAAGCAATGGGACAAACACTTGAAAGTCTGATTATTCCAGATGAAATGCAAGAGCAGGTAAGACGGGCTATTAATGATTGGGTAAATGGTGGGCCTGGGGTTTCCTCTGAAGAACTCACTTTGAAGAAAGCAGATGCTACACCAGTTCATGTCTTTTCAAGCTATGTCATGTTTAAAAATCAGTATAATGAGACTGAAATGTACCGCATTGATATTGATAACACATTGCGTAAAGAACAGGCGGATAAAATTGAACATCAGGCTTACTTTGACAGCTTGACTGACTTACCAAATCGCATGCTTGCCCTTGATCGCCTTAGTCAGTTGCTGAATGAAGCAAAACGAAATAATGAAAAAGTGGCTGTTTTGTTTCTTGATTTAGATGATTTTAAAAAAATCAATGATACTCTGGGACATGAAACAGGTGATAAACTTCTAATTGAAGTTGCTGACCGTTTATCAAGTACACTGCGTTCCGGTGATACAGTAGGTCGTCTTGGCGGTGATGAATTTCTTATACTCTTAGGTGGACTTGGCTGTGCTGAAGAAGCACAGCCAATTGCTGAAAATCTGTTGGGTCAATTTAGAAGTACATATAAAATTGACTCCAGAGAACTTATTATGACAGCCAGTATTGGCATTGCAATCTATCCTGAGGATGGTAATGATACCTCCAGATTGTTGCGTAACGCTGACTCTGCCATGTACCATGCCAAGGAGCAGGGACGAAATATTTATTCCTATTTTACGGAGACTATGAATCGTGAAGTGTCGCGTCGACTGGCATTAGAAGAACAAATTCACGGTGCACTTGAACGCAATGAATTTGAAGTGTTTTATCAACCTAAAATAAATATCAGTAATGGCAAAATAATTGGTGCAGAAGCCTTGCTTCGTTGGAAAAATCCAGTCATTGGTCACGTTTCACCGGCTGAATTTATTCCTATATGTGAACAAACCAGCCTGATTATTAATGTTGGTAAGTTTGTCCTGGTGGAGGCAATGAATCAAACTGTAAAATGGCAAAAAAAATATCATAGTCAATTTTATATTGCTGTTAATCTGTCACCGAGACAGTTTCGTGATCCTGAACTTGTTTGCAGTATTGATGACATAATAAAGCAAACGGGTCTTTCTGCTGCATCTCTGGAACTTGAGATCACCGAAGGTGTTTTGATGAGTGGCCATAGTTGTATTGATGATGCTCTTTCTGCACTGAGCAAGAAGGGTATTACAATTGCTATGGATGATTTTGGCACAGGCTATTCATCACTTAGTTACTTGCGCCGATATCCTTTTAATGTGATTAAAATTGATCGAAGTTTTGTTAATGATATTACGGTTGATCCAGCGGATCGTGAATTAATCAATGCGACTATTGTTATGGCTCATGCTCTGAATCTGAAAGTGGTGGCTGAAGGGGTTGAAACTCAGGCGCAGCTTAAACACCTGGTTGAGATGAATTGTGATATTGCACAGGGTTATCTTTATAGCAAGCCGCTATCATCAACAGATTTTACTGACTTACTGGAATCCGAATCAAATTGATAAATCTATTTTGAAAATTACATGATCGGACAAATATGTTATATTAGCCGCTTTTAGCGATTCTATTTTAGAGAAGGGAAACAATTAATATGACAACTCAGACTGGGGATGAATTAAGACACGACTGGGATATCTCTGAGGTTCAAGCACTTTTTGAGTTGCCCTTAAATGATCTGCTGTTTCAGGCTCATAGTCTTCATCGTGCGAATTTTGATCCCAATACCATTCAGATAAGCACATTGCTCAGTATCAAAACGGGTCGATGTTCTGAAGATTGTGGCTATTGTTCACAAAGTGCCCATCATAATACCGAACTTGAATCAGAAGCCCTGTTATCAATCGATGAAGTTGTTGAGGCTGCTCAGAAAGCAAAATCT
>JADGEM010000036.1 GCA_016744375.1 Gammaproteobacteria bacterium | reverse complement strand
AATATTTTAAACTGAAAATCAGGCAAACCTCCATTCCTGATGAGAAGAGTATGTTCTATTTTGGATAAAACCTCACTCATCAAAGCGGAGAACAACCATCCTGAATTTAAAAAATAATATTAAAATCAATATCTTAATGATAAGTTGCTTGTTTCTATATGCCAGCAATAGTCTGGCTGTTTCACTAATTGTTAATGGTTCCGTTGTTTCTCCTCCGAATTCAAAACAAGATATTCGAAATATATTTACTTTACAAAAAACCAGTTGGTCTGATGGTTCACGGATCTATATCTTTGTTTTTCCTGATGACAGCACCTTACACCAGACGTTTTCTAAAACACTGACTGGAATTTTCCCTCATCAATATCGGCGAATCTGGGACCGATATACTTTTTCTGGGACAGGTATTGCCCCTACCGTTGTTGAGACTGAAGCTGAAATGATAGAAAAAATAAGTCAGACAAAAAATTCAATTGGTTATATAAAACGTGAGATAAACAGGCCTAATATTAACGTTATTAATCTGGATTTTACTCAGGAGGCAGCCGATGAGTAATCTTTCTCGACAAATTCTCTTCTATGTTAAGGTCTCTTTTTTATTGCTCGTTATTATGATCCATCCGGCTTTTGCTGTTGAATTAACAGAAAACATACAGCTGCATGGTTTTTTAGCACAGGGTGCCTTTTATTCGACAGATAATAATTATAGTGGTAAAAGCGATGGTAAGGTTACCTTTGATCAGACAGAAATTGGGGCTAATATTTTCTGGCAGGCTAATGACAGAGTCGACTTCTCTGCACAAGCATTATACCGTCGTGCTGGCAAAGTAGAGAATAGTGATTTAAGGATAGATTATGCCATGATGAGTGTGAATCTGTTGAATAAGGACACTTCTCGATTAGGCCTGCGTTTAGGTCGAATTAAAAACCCGATTGGCTTGTATAATGAAACCAGAGATGTTGCATTTACAACACCAAGCATCTTATTACCACAAAGTATCTATCTGGATCGCTCACGTTCACTGCTCTTATCATCAGATGGGGGACAGATTTTTGGCGGGCATCAGGTAGGCAATGGAATTTTATCATTTAAGCTCAATTATGGTATGCCTCATAATGATAATGATGAAATTCAAAAATTAATATTTGGTAATCTGGCACAGGGTGATTTAGATACTAATGATAATATGTTTTCGGGCCAGATAAAATATAGCTTAGATAACGATAAATATATATTTGCCCTCAGTTATACTGATGTCACCTTAGATTATAAGCCTACTTCAACTGATTTTCTGGCATCAGGGACTGCACGTTTTTCTCCATATGTTCTATCCGCTCAATATAATGGTGAAAAATGGGGTTTTACAAGTGAATATTATTATTCACAAAATGAGTTTGAAAATTTTGTTGCTGTGCCAGATTCTTTTCCGGTTTCGGAAAACTGGTATATTCAGGGGACTTATCGATTTTCTCCTAAATGGCAGGGTATTGTTCGATTTGATGAGAACATCCTTGATAATGATGATCGTCATGGAAAAACGTTTGAAAGGCTGGGGTTGCCGGCGCATATGGGGTTTACCAAAGATTGGATGGTTGGAATGCGGTGGGATATCACACCGTCAATAATGCTCAGGGGAGAATACCATTATATTAACGGTACATCATGGTTATCATCAGCAGATAATCCTGACCGCCAGAAAACCGAGCAGTATTGGGATTTGTTTGCATTGCAGCTTTCCTTTCGATTATAAATAATGAAATTTTTCAATTTAAAAAAAGGCATCCGGTTTTTATTTCCTTCACTTGCCGGTAAGGAGGAGGAAAAAGAACGAGAGAAAATTTTTGTCAGTTTAAAATGGAGATATGGCTTTACCATCAGCTGTGTTCTACTTATTTTATATACAAGTCTAAGTTACGGTCTTTATTATAAAGCTAAAAAACTTTACAATGAGCAAATACAATATCAGACCAATGAATTATTTATTTCATTGGATGACTTTATCCTTAATACCACTCAGGTGATGGCGCAGTTTGTTGATAGTGTCAGCGAATTAAAGCAAGAAAAAAGTTTACCTACTGTTTCGGCCGATCAACAGTTAAGAAATTTCATTGAGCAATACTGGCTCAACTGGAAATTTATTTGGGGACTGAAAAATCTTAGTTATTATCACCATGAGTCCAATCATCTTTCTCAGTGGGGACAACAAAATACAGACTTGAATACTTTATTTGAAAAAGTAATAACGACCGAGCATCCTCAACACTTTATTGATTGCTATAATGAGTGTGCCATTTATGTTGCTGTCCCCATTCAGTCCCAGGGTAAGTTAATGGGGGTCATGAGTGTTGGAAAAGCCATTTCAGAGACCTTGATTAATTTTTCAAAAATCAGCAAAGTTGATATTGGTCTTGTTATTGATGATAAAATATTGGCTGTAACTAACAATAAAGTTAACCGTTCTTTATTGCAAAGCTTTCTTTTTTTTAAAAAAAACCTAATGAATAAAGCTGAAAAAGAAGGTAATAAAATCTCAGAATATTCTACCGCAACCTACAATAATACGTCGATCAGTTCTTTTGTTTATAACAATCAACATTTTTCATTAAGTCTTTCAGATATTAATAAAAATAATAAGGAAGCTTTTTTTATTATTATTGATAATCAGGAAGTTGATTTTCAAGAATTAAAGAATGAAAGAAATAATATTATTTTTATAGGAGGCACCAGCTTATTTATAACAGTTACTTTACTGTTCCTGCTGTTGGAAAAAACATTAACTAAAATTAATCATTTTTCTCAGGCATTACCTTTTTTGGCAAAAGAAAATCGATTTAATCAAAGGACTGAAGATTTTAATAAATATCAACAAACACGAGGACTGTTATCATATATAAAATCACAAAAATATACTTATGATGAGTTGGATAAATTAAAAAGGACAGCATTTAACCTGAGTTATCAATTAGAGAGATTGGAATATAATGTTGTGCAGAGTACCTTACAAATAAAAAACAAAAACATTGAATTAAAATATGAGCGTGACTTTGTTCATCAATTAATTGAAACTGCACCTATTTATATTATAACTCAAACACTTGATGGTTTGATATTATCTGCTAATCAACAATGCTCACAGCTGTCACCTCAGCTATCCCCTTCATCTCATGATGATCTTATTGATAAAAACTTTATGGAACTTTTTGTCAAAAACAATTCAGATCATGAAAATTCTTTGAGAACTTTTTGTCAAATCAATGATGGAGAAACTATCAGTGTTGATGATGAATTAATGATTGATGGTTCATCTAAGCGAAATATATCATGGCTGCACACACGTATTTTCTCTGGACAAGCTGTACCCGGGGAAAATATTTTATCCATTGGTATTGATATTACGGAACGGAAGGTTGCAGAAGAACAAACCATATGGCTCGCATCACATGACCCGCTAACGCATTTGCATAACCGCCATTATTTTCAGCTGGAATTTGAAAAGCTGATAATGACAGCTCAAAAATACCAGAAAAAATTGGCCTTACTTTATTTAGATCTGGATCAATTTAAAGTGGTTAATGATACTCAGGGACATAGTATTGGCGATCAATTGTTAATTGATGTTGCAATTGCACTGCAGGAATTATGTCAGCCTTCTGAACTATTGTGTCGACTGGGTGGAGATGAGTTTGCAATTGTGACGCCAATGGATGATATAAATGATATTATCTCTTTGGCCCATAAAGTCAACCAGGCATTTCAAAAAATAGTAGTGAGTGATTTTCATCAAACCTATCAACTCAGTTCCAGTATTGGTATTGCTCTGTACCCTGAAAATGGAACGACGATTCAGGAGTTGTTATCCAATGCTGATTTGGCTATGTATCATGCTAAAGAAACCAGTGTTGAGCATTATCATATTTATGATCCGAAAAACAGCTATCATCAGGAACTTAATGAGCGCTTAGAGTGGAAACAATTAATAGAATATGCCATTAGTAATGATCGGCTTATATTATATTATCAGCCTATTTTAGATTTAAAAGACAATTCCATTAGCCATTATGAATGTTTGTTAAGAATACTTAAAGAAGATGGCAGTCTGCTTGCCCCTGCAAAATTTATTCAATATGCAGAGGAACTTGGATTAATAGAAATGGTTGATAAAAAAGTTATAAATCTTGCGTTCAATAAACTTCTTAGTTTGCAACAGGCTGGCCATGAACATATTAAGCTGGCTATTAACTTATCGGGTCAGTCAATCAATAATGACAATGTTAAATTGGAAATCAAAAGGTTGCTGAATCAACCGCAAGTGACATCTAATCACATTATTTTTGAAATTACAGAAACATCTGCAGTGACTAATTTTAAAACGGCAAAATCATTCATTAATGAAATTAGAGAGTTAGGTTGCCAAGTCGCATTGGATGATTTTGGTACTGGATTTTCATCTTTTTATTATTTAAAAAATATGTCATTCGACTACATAAAAATAGATGGTGCTTTTATTCAACGCATCGAACATGAAAAAGAGGATAAGATCTTTGTTAAAGCATTATCTGATGTGGCCAGGGCCTTAGGTAAAAAAACCATTGCAGAATTTGTTGAAACAGAAAATAGTATTAATATTTTAACAGAACTTCATGTTGATTTTGCTCAGGGGTATTATATCAGCAAGCCTTTACCTGACATCCTGTAGCTTATACTCGCAGCAGCCTTAATTATTTTCCCCCAGGTTTTATTCTTATAACGGTTGCCAAAATGCATTCTCATCTACTTTTAACTGTATCTATCAGAATAGGCCTTTTTAATGTTAGAATATACAGTTTAATGTATCCTATGAGTGCTATCAGGGAAGTATCAGACGGTAACAAACAATAATGAATATTACAAAGTATTATAATATCAATTCAATTGATGGTGTCCAGCAAATCAGTTTTACTCGAAATCAGGCCAGTTCTTTTGCAAAAGGGGTGGCAGGTGACTTTAATCCCATTCATGATGAAGAACATCGACGATTTTGTGTGCCGGGTGATTTATTATTTTCCGTCTTTCTGGCTCAATACGGGGTGAATCAGGAAATGAGGTTTGAATTTTCTGGAATGGTTGTTGATACAACTCAACTCATTTTTCCAGAGCAGGTTTTCCCAGAGCAGGCAGTCGATGTGTTTAGTTTGCAGGATACCAATGGTAAAAACTATATGGATATTTCTGCATCAGGTGATAATACTAAAGATGCTGATTTTATTGCTACGTTATCTGAAAAATATGTGCAATTTTCCAGCAAGACTTTTCCTGATATCCTGGTTCCTTTAATGGATAAGGAAAATGTTATGATTAATCCAGCTCGTCCCCTGGTGATTTATAAAAATATGGAAATTCATTTAGATAAATTATCAGGTGATAATATTGATTTGAAACTCAATAATGCATCGCTTAAGAACAATGGTCGAAAAGGTGAAGTGAGGCTCGAATTTTCCATACTGTCTGATGGTGAAGAAATTGGTCATGGGGCAAAAAATTTGCTCTTAAGTGGTTTACGTGAATTTAACTCAGTAGAGTTGGGTGAGGTAACGGCCACTTATGCCCAAAGAAAGTCAGATTACCTCGCTAAGCAATAGGATCAAAATGAGGATATCATTGTATTACACACTTTTTGTTAGTCAAAATGTTTGAAGTATACCAATGCGTCTGCATGCAATAAAATATGAAGGCTCTTCTTTAAAAACTGCTGAAGGCTCTTTGCTAAAAACAGCTAAAGGCTCTTCTTTAATAAACGCTAAAGGCTCTTCACCACAAAAAAAACGTCCCCCGGTTGTGATTTTGCATGGCTTGTTTGGCAGCAATCGCAATTGGCATCCTATTGCTCGTTCTTTGTCTGATGAGTTTGTTGTTTATTCTCTGGATATGAGAAATCATGGAAAGTCACCTCACTCGACTGTAATGGATTACCCTCATATGGCGGCGGATGTGCTGGATTTTATTGAACATGAGATTAAATCTCATGATCCGGTCAGTATTATTGCTCATAGTATGGGTGGGAAAGCGGCTATGTGGCTGGCTCTCTCTCATCCTGAGATTGTCCGTAGACTGGTTATTGTTGATATTGCTCCAGTTACATATAATCATGACTTCTCTGAAGTCCTAAAAGCCTTTCAGTCAGTGCCACTGGATTTAATCTCTTCTCGAAAAGAGGCTGATCGCTATCTGTCAGAAATAATAAGTGAGAGTAGTTTACGTCAGTTTTTATTACAAAATTTACAGTTTAAAGCTAAAAAATATCAATGGCGTTTAAATCTTGATGTTATAGGACAGTCAATTTCGACTATTACAGGCTTCCCTGATACTCAGAATATAAAGCCCTTTATGGAACGTGTCTTGTTTATCGGGGGCGGTTTGTCAGATTATTTGAGTAAAGAAAATCAGAGGCTCACAAGAAAGTTATTTCCAAAGGCATCATTTTCTATGATCAAATCGGCAGGACACTGGCTTCATGCGGAGCAGCCTGAATTATTTAAAGCTTTGATCGAACCCTATGTATCGAATGAAACCGGATAGAACAATTGCTATGCGCCAACTGATCAAACAGGTCAGACGGGCAATGCCATTCGATTTGCCCGAAGCAAATTTATGCTCTGGTCAGTGTAATGGCTGCTCGCAAAAACTATTGGACTATCTGGATTCTGAACTAGAGGGTTGGGAATACCGACTAAAGGATGGGGAAACGCCTGATTTTGGTGAAATACAACGTATCGCTAAAACCAGTAAGAAAATATACAAAGTGCTGGAACGAAATGGTCTGGTTGATGATTACCTTGAAAAATAATAGCCAATCAGTTTTTATTTATAATCACTTTACTCATAAAAAGTTGCGTGAACGCCAGCAAAATTGATGACATCACCATCAACTAATTTAACGTGAAAAATTTTTTTTCCATTGATATATGTTCCATTTGAACTGCGTAAATCAGTGAGAAAATAATTTTCTTCAAAATTAAGGCGTGCATGGTGGTTTGATACAGAAGCATCCTGAATAATAATATCATTGTCAGAACGACGGCCAATGGATGTTCGACCAGAGATCAGATCAAAATCTGTATGAGTATTATTGTTATCTTCTACTCTTAAAAATGCCACGAGTATCGCCCTTATATGCTTATTATTCACTAAATATCATTCGATATTATTATACTAAACTCGTTAAAAAATAAAAATTAACCCTGTAAGATTTGACTTACTATCGTCAACTAATTTATCTGAAAGGTCGCCTTTTGACTGATTTTTTTCTCCTCTTCAGATTTTTCTATTTCAATATGGCTGATGTCTGGGATTTTAACAGGCTCTGGTTTTTCTTCAATACCTTCCAGGCTACCTTTCTGAGCCTCTGACATTGATAAGTTTGAAACATCAGGTATCTCTACTGATGGTGCCTTAGGGCTTTGTTCAGAAAGTGGTGTATTATCTTGCTCAGCCATATGAATATCGCTAATATCCGGAAGTATCGCAGGCTCAACTTCTGTTGCAAACTCCGCCATACTACCTGTATTTGCTTCGGTCATGGTCAGGCTTTCAATATCGGGTATTTCAACAGCCTGTACATGTTTTGCAAACTCTTCTAAAGAGCCGGTTTCAGCTTCGGCCAGGGTGAGCTGACTCATATCCGGTATGCTGGCAGCCTCTGTTTGTGATGAGTGATCCAAAAGATTGGCTCCGATGGGCGCTAGTTGTAAATCATCATCTTCTTCGGATATAGGCTCTTTGGGTTTACTATGTCCCACGAGAGAAGCAAGACCTGCACTTAGACCGCTGGAGGGTGTGTTTCTAGAGCCAGTGGCTGGAATCTCTTTTGATGAAATGGGTCCAGGGCTATTTATCTGCTCATGGCTGTTAGAAGTTTCTTCTGTTTTAACTGCTTTGATAACAGCTCCGGCTTTTTTTAAAATTGCCAGGTATTTTTTTGCAGATTCAGCGTCCAGATTTTTCTTAATGATAATTTTTTTGCCAGAAAAAAGAGCCTCTGTTTTTGCTGTATCGGCTTTAAAAAGTCGTGCGAGGTTACTTTTCACTTCATCCAGTGAAGCACCTTCTATAATTTCGCCATGAAAAATAAGATTGTAATGTGCCATAGTTTAACTTTACCAGAGTTTTACTTTTTAAAAAGTCTCACTGTTAACTATAGCACATCTATAGAGATCGGGTAGTTGGAGCCTGTATGGGGTGGTGGTTGTCCCAGAAAGGCTACCTCCAGAAAGGCTACCGAGGAAACTAGAGATTGCTGTTAACAAAATCCCAGTTTACCAGATTCCAGAATGCACCAACATAATCGGGGCGGGCATTACGGTAATCAATATAATAAGCATGCTCCCAGACATCGCAGGTCATTACTGGTGTCTGCCCATCGGTTAAAGGACATCCTGCATTGGATGTTTTAACAATCTCCAGGGCACCAGAGCTATTTTTAACTAACCATGTCCAGCCGGAGCCAAAATTAGTGACACAAGCGGCAGTAAAGTCCTCTTTGAACTGGTCAAATGAACCGAATGTTGAATTAATTACATCAGAAATTGCCCCAGTTGGTTCACCACCACCATTGGGGCTCAAACAGTTCCAGTAGAAGGTATGATTCCACACTTGAGCGGCATTGTTAAAAATACCACCATCTGATTTCTGGATAATGGACTCTAAAGACATATTTTCAAAATCAGTGCCGGCAACCAGGTTATTCAGGTTAACAACATACGTATTATGATGTTTACCATAGTGGTATTCGAGAGTTTCTTCAGAGATATGAGGTGCCAGTGCATTTTTCTCATAAGGTAAAGCAGGTAGTTCAAATGGCATTATTATTTGCTCCGTGTTTGTTTTTCAATGAATGAATCAAATTTATTTTAATAGTATAGATCATTTTTTTTGATAATAACATAGTAAAATAGTCAAGAATTAAGATTATTCGTTTCTTTTCAATAGTTGCGGCTCTTTTCAAAGTTGTAATAATGTAGAATACAGGTACTATTTAAAATAAGGCAACATTATTCTGTATGAATGCTATTGAACTCAGTGTATTTGTCAGTCGTATTGAATCCATTTGTGAAGAAATGGGGGCTGTACTGAGACGCAGTGCTTTTTCCCCCAATATTAAGGATCGCCTGGATTATTCATGTGCAGTGTTTGACGGGAACGGTGCTCTATGTGCTCAGGCTGCTCACATTCCAGTACATCTTGGCAGTATGGCTTATGCTATGGCAGGTATTGTGAAAACACAGTCCTGGCATAATGGTGATATGCTGGTTTTGAATAACCCGTATCTGGGAGGAACTCACTTGCCGGATGTGACAATGATTGCTCCTGTTTTCTGTGGTAGTAAACAACCGGTTGCTTTTGTGGTTAATCGCGCTCATCATGCTGATATTGGTGCGGATGCACCGGGTTCCATGCCATTATCAAGGTCTTTGCTTGAAGAAGGCCTGGTGATATCGCCGACTTATATTATGCGCAATGGTTTATTGGATGATAAAAGCTTGCAAAAAATTACCTCAAATATGAGTCGGCCGGATTCAGCAAAAGGTGATTTTTTAGCGCAGATCAGTGCTAACCAGACAGGCGGTCTTCGCTTAAGTGAGTTAATCAGTCAATTAGATGAAGTCCACTTTCTGTCTGCTCTTAAACACCTGAATCACTATGGCGAGCGTGTGGCCAGAAAGGCTCTGTTGCAGATACCATATGGTACTTACTCATTTTCTGATTTTCTGGATGATGATGGAGCAGGACAAAAAGACATCCGTATCTCAGTGGTGCTTCATATTGAGGAGCAGGGTATCAAAGTTGATTTTACTGGTACTGATGTGCAGACTGCAGGCAATATTAATTGCCCACTGTCTGTTGCCGCAGCAGCGGTATATTATGTTTTTCGATGCTTGATGCCTGCCCAGACACCTGCCTGTGCAGGCACATTCAAGATGATTGAGATTACTGCGCCGGAGGGCAGTCTGCTAAATGCTCAATATCCTGCAGCTGTGGCGGCAGGTAATGTGGAAACATCGACTCGAATTGTGGATGTGGTGCTGGGGGCTCTGGCACAGATACCAGAAGTAGATGAATCTGGTTATGATTTTAAAGAGAAAATTTCTGCAGCCAGTTATGGCACCATGAATAATGTTGCCATGGGAAGCCGTGAAAACAACAATCACTGGGATTATTATGAGACAATTGGCGGTGGTCTTGGTGCCAGTCCGCTTTACCCGGGTTTAAGTGGTGTTCAGGCTCATATGACCAATACTCTGAATACCCCGATTGAGTCACTGGAACATCATTACCCATTAAGGATCAGTCGTTATTGTCTGCGTGATGCTTCGGGTGGTCAGGGAACCAATCAAGGCGGGCAGGGCTTAATTCGAGAAGTTGAATTTTTACAGACCACACAAATAACCTTACTGACAGAGCGACGCCGTTATGCTCCCTGGGGATTGTCTGGTGGTGGTAAGGGATTGATGGGTGAAAATCAACTGGATGGAGAATACCTGCCGGGAAAAATATTTTTTACGGCACAGGCAGGGCAAAAACTAACAATAAAAACTCCAGGCGGTGGCGGTTGGGGCCAGAACTAATTGTAACTTAAAGAGAATAGGAAATAATGAAAACAAAAATTATAATCAATACGCTAGTGGCGGTCAGTTTTTTAACGATTGTTTTAACTATGACTGCCTGCAGTACGGTTCGAGATACTACTGACTGGATTCCGGGAGTCGATAGTAATGCAGCAGTTAAGGCTGAAGAAAGAAAAGAGACACTTGAAGCCATGGCAGAAGAGCGTGAAATTTATGAAAATAAAATAGCCTTTGCACCGACATCTCATACCGCTTCTGAATCAGATGCCAAAATCAGTGTTAAGATTGCGCAAGATTATGCTGCTGCCGATACTATCCAACGCGAGGATATTGGCATTGAGGTGAATACCGGTGTGGTAACTTTAACGGGGAATGTTAAATCCAATGAGAGTGCTGTAAGTGCCATTTCTATAGCTAAAAGCACTGCGGGTGTTTCCCGTGTTGTTTCTAAACTTGTGGTTATTAATGTGAGAGGTAAAGTTCAGATTGAACCCCCGGTTTCTTCCCCGGTGAATGGTGAGTAAACTGTAATTTTAAGGGTTTGTCGATTTTAAAAAAAAGGGCTTAATTATGTGTGGTATCTGTGGTGATTATCACTTTGATGGTACAAAACCCGATCTGAATGTACTTAATAATATGTTGCAGAAACTGGAACGCCGGGGACCGGATAATAAAGGTGTTTTTCATGAAGGTCCTATCGCTCTGGGCCATCGAAGACTGTCTATTATCGACTTGTCTGAACGTTCTAATCAGCCGATGGTGGACAATGATCTGCAATTGGCCCTGGTTTTTAACGGCACAATCTACAATTACCCTGAATTACGTAAAGAATTGATTGGTAAAGGCTATCATTTTTTTTCTGATGGTGATTCAGAAGTTATTCTAAAAGCCTATGCCCACTGGGGAGAACAGTGTGTTGAACGTCTGCATGGAATGTTTGCCTTTGCTATAGTTGACTTGCGGAACTATAGCTTATTTGCTGCTCGGGACCGTCTGGGTATCAAGCCTCTCTACTACAGTTTAGATGATAACCGCTTTGTTTTTGCTTCCAATATGCAGGCTTTACTGGCCGCGGGGCATATTAATACTGAAATTGATCCTGTTGGATTGCACCATCAGTTGACCCTGCATGCGGTGATTCCAGCTCCTGAGACTATTTTTGACGGGGTAAAAAAATTAGCTCCGGGCACAACCATCAAAATTGATGCTAATGGGGGAATGACATATCATCGCTACTGGCATCTTAAAGCTGCTCGTGATCCATCCAAATCCAGCTGGTCTGAAGCAGACTGGACTGAAGCCATCCATGACAGTTTGATGAGTGCAGTTAAAAAACGTATTAGTGTGGCTGATGTTCCAGTAGGCGTGTTACTTTCCGGGGGGCTGGATTCAAGCTTATTAGTTGCACTGCTGGCTGAGGCCGGGGTACATGATCTGCGTACATTCTCTATTGGTTTTAATGATATCGGGGATGAGCAGGGCAGTGAATTTGAATTCAGTGATCAAGTTGTTGAGCGTTATGGTACTCAACACCATAAATACATGATCCCCAATCATGCTGTGTTAGATCGATTGCCTGAAGCAATCAGTCATATGGCTGAACCGATGGTGGGTCAGGACGCTGTGGCATTTTATTTACTTTCAGAGAAAGTTTCTCAGGAAGTAAAAGTTGTTCAGAGTGGCCAGGGTGCGGATGAAGTCTTTGCCGGCTATTTCTGGTATCCACAAATGGATGAGGCGGCACAACATAAAAAGGGGAGTGAGCTTGATCACTTTGCCCCCTACTATTTTGATCGTCACCATGATGAATTTTTACAGGCGGTGACTCAGCGATACCATGGTAAAGATTACACCAGCGAAACAATTAATAATTTATTGACGGCACCTTATGCTGATGATTTTCTGGATAAAGTTTTGCGTATGGATACAACCACTTTGATTGTTGATGATCCGGTAAAACGTGTTGATAACATGACCATGGCCTGGGGACTGGAGGCAAGAGTACCGTTTTTAGATCACCACCTGGTTGAGCTGGCAGCCCAGATGCCATCCCACTATAAAATTGGTCAGCATGGCGGCAAACATGTTCTTAAAACCATTGCTCGGGGTAAGATTCCTGATGCTGTTATTGACCGCCCTAAAGGGTATTTTCCTATGCCGGCATTAAAGTATGTCCGGGGTGAGTTTCTGGATATGATGTCGGATGTTCTGACTTCTCAGCGTTGTCGTGAACGAGGCGTTTTTGAACAGAATTACATCCAGCGCTTGCTTAAAAATCCTGAGTCAGAAGAAAATATGACCCGTTTAAAAGGGAGCAAACTCTGGCATATGGCTTTGTTAGAAATGTGGTTGCAAACTCATATTGGGTAAGGGTTCTTCATCGAAGAGTATAATTCCCAAATGATTGCCTATGGTAGTGAAGCTGGTATTCTAATAAGTACGCATATAAATTAGAAACAGGTTTAACGTCTCTTGAAAAAAAAGGTTGTCACCCCTATATCAGAATTAACTTATTGAAACAGTCAACTTTAAATTAATAGAATGAGGTTAGTCCCATGGACGTAATGCAACGCATTGATGATGCAGTCAAGAGTAATTCAATTGTTATTTTTATGAAGGGTACACCACAAATGCCTTCCTGCGGATTTTCTGCTCGCGCAGCGGAAGCCTTGATCAGTACGGGTGTTGAGTTTTCTTACGTCAACGTGTTGACCGATCCTGAAATCTTTGAAAATCTGCCACGTTATGCGGATTGGCCAACGTTCCCACAGATATATATTAATCATGAGCTAACAGGCGGTGGTGATATTATTCTGGAAATGGCACAAAATGGTCAGTTGAAAAGTTTCTGCGAAGAAGCGGTTGCTGCTGATCAATAGCTTTAAGCACTAAAATAGCCTTAAGCGCTAAAACAGACTTAAGTGTTTAACTTTCAGTAAACACTTAAGTCTGTACTTTAATCTGTCCTGAACACTTAATCATCCCCTACCCGCTTAAACTGAGTATGACTACAGGAGGAACAGGGTGGAATTCTGCCAGCCTTGTGAAAATGCAATTCTTTACCACAGTTAGTGCAGACAAGAGTACCAATACTGGTGACTTCCCCAGTATGCCATTCACTCGCTTTTTCTTTCAGATGATCCAGTTCCTGGCGGGTCTGATCCGCCATACTGGAAAACACAGAAAGCAATTTTTCCTCAACCTGATGAAGATCAAATTCTAACCAGTCTTTAAAGGACGTATTGTTACCTTCCATTTTACTGGCGGCATCGTGTAGGTCTCGTTTGACATAACGAGAAATGAGATCAATTTCTTCCTTGCTCCATTCTTTAAAATCTGCAAGAAATTCCTCTGCCTCTTTGACACCATTTATGATCATGGGGCCTGCCTTTTCGTCTGTTTTTTCCGTCCACTCTGAGAGCTTATCCAACATGGTATTATAACCATTGACTAATTTATCAGTAGTATCGTCAAAGCTATTTTTCTGGTCGGGTTCCTGGCTCATATGCTTATCCTTATAATCGGGTTATAGTTTTATGTTTTAAGTATAGCTGAAAATGGAATTACTTGAATAAAAATAAGTGTTACAATTCACAGCTATTTTAAAATTTTGAGATCCAGGAACAAAAATTAATGAGCAAGGCGTATAACCCAGAGCAGATTGAGCTGGAAGCACAACAATATTGGGAAGAAAACAGATGTTTTAATGTCATCGAAGATGAGAGTAAAGAGAAATATTATTGCCTCTCTATGTTTCCTTACCCCAGTGGCCAGTTACATATGGGGCACGTACGGAATTACTCTATCGGTGATGTGATATCTCGTTTTATGCGCATGCAAGGAAAAAATGTATTACAGCCAATGGGTTGGGACGCATTTGGTTTGCCAGCAGAAAATGCAGCAATGAAACATCAGGTTGCGCCCAGCAAATGGACTCGTGAAAATATTTCCTATATGCGTAATCAGTTAAAGCGTCTGGGTTTTGGCTATGACTGGGAACGCGAAGTAGCAACCTGTGAACCAGACTACTATCGTTGGGAGCAGTGGTTGTTTACCCGCTTATTTGAAAAAGGTGTCGTGTATAAAAAAAATGCCATCGTGAACTGGGATCCGGTTGATCAGACCGTCTTAGCCAATGAACAGGTCATTAATGGTCGAGGCTGGCGCTCTGACGCCCTGGTGGAACGCAAAGAAATCCCACAGTGGTTCTTAAAGATTACAGACTATGCCGAAGAATTATTAACCGATCTTGATCAGCTGGATGGCTGGCCTGAACAGGTTCGCACCATGCAGAAAAACTGGATCGGCCGTTCCGAAGGGGCTGAAATTTCCTTTGACGTTGTTGATTCAGATGCCATTATAAAAGTCTTTACGACACGTCCGGATACTCTGATGGGGGTCACCTATGTGGCTGTTGCTGCGGAACATCCACTGAGCCTGAAAATGGCAGAAAGCAATTCGCAGCTGCAGGGTTTTGTAGCTGATGCCAAAGTGATGTCCACAGCAGAAGCTGATATGGAGACCATGGAAAAGAAGGGAATGGACATTGGCCTGAAAGTTATTCATCCAATAACGGGTGAATACATTCCAGTTTATACCGCCAATTTTGTGCTTATGGGGTATGGTGAAGGCGCAGTTATGTCAGTGCCTGCTCATGATCAGCGTGATTATGAATTTGCAAAAAAATATGATATTGCTATCAAGCCCGTTATCTGTCCATCAGAAGGTTCTGAGGATGATCTGCTTGCTCACCTGGAAGAACAGGCTTTTATTGAAAAAGGGATATTGGTCAATTCGTCAGAATTCAATGATCTGACGTCATTGGAAGCCATGTCTAAAATTCCTGAAGCACTGGAAAAAATCAATAAAGGTAAACAACGTGTTCAATATCGCCTGCGTGATTGGGGCATATCCCGTCAGCGTTATTGGGGCACACCGATTCCGATTATTAATTGTCCGAAGTGCGGTTCTGTGCCCGTACCTGAAGCTGACTTGCCCGTTAAATTACCGGTTGATGTTGTTATTACCGGAGAAGGTTCGCCCATTAAGAGCATGCCGGAGTTCTATCAGTGCCAGTGTCCGAAGTGTGGTGGTGAAGCTGAGCGTGAAACCGATACCTTTGATACCTTTATGGAATCATCATGGTACTATGCACGCTATTGCTCACCGGGTAATGACCAGGCAATGCTTGATGACCGGGCTAAATACTGGGGGCCGGTGGATCAATATATTGGTGGTATTGAACATGCTATTTTACATTTGCTCTATTCACGATTTTTCCATAAATTAATGCGTGACGAAGGTCTGGTGGATGGTGATGAGCCATTTAAAAATCTGCTGACTCAGGGTATGGTGCTTAAGGATGGTGCCAAAATGTCCAAGTCTAAAGGTAATACGGTTGATCCACAGGGTATTATTGATAAATATGGTGCGGATACTGCACGTTTGTTTATGATGTATGCAGCGCCGCCAGAGCAATCTCTGGAGTGGTCTGATAGTGGTGTTGAAGGCCAGTTTAAATTTTTAAAGCGTTTATGGAAAACAGTGACGGAACATGTTGAAAATGGGGTAGTAGCAACTCTGAATGTTGAGCAGTTGGATAAAGATGGTAAAAAATTGCGTCATAAGCTGCATCAAACAATTAGTGCAGTTAGTGATGATCTTGGCCGTCGCCATACCTTTAATACCGCAATTGCAAAAGTGCGTGAGCTCATCAATATGATGGATAAGATGTCTGCTTTTTTGGATAAATCAGAACAGGGTCGATCACTAAAACAGAATGTTCTGGAACATGTTTTGCTTATGTTATCACCGATTATTCCACATATTACTCATCAGTTATGGCATGTTATGGGACACGAAGGCGCAATAGTGAACGAGTTATGGCCTCAGGTGGATGAATCCGCCCTGGTTGAAGACTCAATTTTGTATATTGTTCAGGTCAATGGCAAACTGCGGGATAAATTGGAAGTGCCGGCTGATGCCGATAAAGAAAGTATTGAGAAACTGGCCCTTAAAACGGATGGAGCACTGAGAAATACAGAAGGTAAAACCATACGAAAAGTCATTGTTGTACCAGGCAAACTGGTTAACATAGTTGCAAACTAGGAAGCATGATGAAGCAAATAAAAAAGTTAAGCGCTCAGCATAGAACACGTTTTAGTGTAAGAGTTCTTACTCTGTTGATGACGATGATAATAGCCGGTTGTGGTTTTCATTTACGGGGTGATATTGAGTTGCCAGCACTCTATGAACGGGTCTTTATTGTCACTAAAGGGTCTTCAAATGTTGGCAGCTCTTTAGCAAAAGCTCTGGAGAATGTGGGCAGTGAAATTGTCTCATCCCCTGAAGCATCTACATCGGTAATTACGCTATTATCAAGCGGTACTCAGCGCAAGGCACTGAATGTTGCGGGCAAAGCGATTCGGGAATATGAGCTGCAGCTGAACATCTCTTTTGTGGTGCAGGATAATAAAGGTGTGCAACTCGCGGAACAGCAGACTGTCAGTGTTATTCGTAATTTCCAGAATGATCCCAATGATGTGCTGGGCAAGGATAATGAAGAAAAGGTTATTCGTGAGGAAATGATGCAGCCGGCTATCTTTCAGATTTTGCGCCGTTTGAAAGCGCTTGCGCAATAGTTTAATACTATAGACTAGCTCCTGATGCAGATAAGAAGTGATCAGCTTCGAAATGATTTGAAGGCCCGACAGTATCCTGTCTATATGGTATGTGGTGATGAACCTCTGCAACATAGGGATTCTGTTGATATGTTGCGTAAAGCGGCTAAATATTATGGTTTTGAAGAACGTGAAATTTATACTGCGGACGCTGGTTTTGACTGGAACGTATTGCTGACAGCTGCCAATGAGTTGTCTCTATTTGCCAGCAAAAAAATAATTGAAGTTCATATGCCGACAGGCAAGCCTTCTGATAAAGGGGTTGCTTTAATCCAGTATTGTGAAAATTTACCTCAGGATATTATTTTACTTATTGTTGCCGGCAAGGTGGAATCGGCCACCCGAAAAAGCAAATGGTACAAAGCAGTTGATCGCGTCGCAGGGATTATTTCTGTCTGGCCCATTGAGGGACAGCAGCTGAATCAATGGCTACAGCGTCGATTACAATCCAAAGGGCTGGCTGTGCAGGCGGATTCGATACAGCTCATTAATGATCGGGTGGAAGGCAATTTACTGGCTGCCGATCAGGAAATTGAAAAGCTGAGTCTTTTATATCCCCGCAATGCGGAGTCAATGGCCCAGCCGGGCTTTGAGTTAAGCTATGAACAGGTATCAGATGCCATTTTTGACAGTGCTCGCTATAACCTGTTTGATTTATTTGACTGCACCTTATCGGGTGATTTAAAGCGGGCTTCTCGCATGTTATATGGTCTGCAGCATGAAGGAATATCAATTATTTTAATTATGTCATTATTCACCAGAGAAGTGCGGATCCTGGCAAAAATGTCCGCAGTCCTTTATCCTGAAAGAGCAGGTTCACTGTCGCAGCCAGTGAATGTTGATACTGCCATGAAAGGGGTTTATATTTTTCCAAAACGTAAATCGCTGATTGCTCAGGCTCTGCGTAGTACTCGGCCGGAATTGTGGCAGGATCTCCTCAAACAATTACTGCTGGCGGATAAAATGGCTAAGGGAGCAGAACAAGGTGATCCCTGGGATAAAATGCAATTAATTTTAGCCTGCGTGGCAGGAAAGTGTTATTTAGAAATTTAAAGAGATGAATACGATGGATATCAAACAATACATGACCGAAGTTGGCCAGCGTGCACGTCAGGCCTCCAGAGCATTGGTTAAGGCAAATAGCAATACGAAAAACAAAGCCTTAATGTCGATTGCCGAGCAATTAGAAGCGTCAATGGACACATTGATAAAAGAAAATAATAAAGATTTGACTGCAGGTAAAGACAAAGGCCTGGACGATGCCTTATTGGATCGACTGGCTCTTAATGAAGAGCGTATTCAGGGAATGGCAGAGGGCTTGCGTCAAATTGCAGCACTGCCTGATCCAGTAGGTGAAATTTCGGATATGAACTATCAGCCGTCAGGTCTTCAGATTGGCAAAATGCGTGTACCTTTAGGGGTTATTGGTATTATTTATGAGTCCAGGCCTAATGTCACTGCGGATGCCGCAGCACTTTGTATGAAATCAGGCAATGCCGCTATTTTACGGGGTGGCTCAGAAGCACTGCATTCTAATCAGGCTATTGCAGCCTGTATTAAAAATGGACTTGAGCTGGCTGGCTTACCATCTGATGTGGTGCAGGTTATTGAAACGACAGACAGAGAGGCAGTAGGCGAATTAATTACCATGCAGGACTATGTGGATGTGATTGTACCTCGAGGCGGTAAAGGGCTGATTGAACGTATCAGCGGTAATGCTCGTGTGCCTGTGATCAAACATCTTAATGGTATCTGCCATGTTTATATTGATGATAAAGCCGATCATAAGAAAGCTGTTGATATTGCTTATAATGCCAAAACTCATCGCTATGGTGTCTGTAATGCCATGGAAACCTTATTAATTGATGCCGGAATTGTTGATGAAATTTTACCTGAACTGGCGAAGATGTATGAGCAGGAAGGGGTTGAGTTACGTTGCTGTGAACGCAGTACTGCTGCACTGACTCAGAGTTCTATTAAAACACTGGCTGCAACCGACGAAGACTGGGATACCGAATATCTGTCTCCTATCTTATCTATACGTGTTGTGGACGGTATGGATGAAGCTATTGAGCATATCTTTGCACACAGCTCAGGTCACACCGAATCCATTATCACTGAGGATTATACTCGTGCTCGACGTTTTCTGGCTGAAGTTGATTCCAGCTCGGTTATGGTGAATGCTTCAACCCGTTTTGCTGATGGTTTTGAATATGGACTGGGTGCTGAAATCGGCATTAGTACCGATAAAATTCATGTTCGTGGGCCTGTGGGGCTGGAAGGTCTGACATCGCAGAAGTATATTGTACTGGGTGATGGTCATATTAGACAATAGAGCACCGATTGGCATTTATGGAGGGACTTTTGATCCCATTCACTTTGGGCATTTAAGACCTAACCTGGAACTTTGTGAAATTCTGGGGTTGGATCATGTGCGTTTTATACCTGCTTTTTTGCCGCCGCATAAAGAAAAGCCTCAAACTCAGGCAGACCATCGTCTGGAAATGGTGGCTCAGGCGATTAAAGAAGAACCTTTTTTTGTGCTTGACGATCGCGAAATTAAGCGTGGCGGGGCCTCTTATACCATTGATACCTTAAAGGGTCTGCGTCGGGAATTTCCTGATAATCCGCTCTGCTTACTGATGGGAATGGACGCTTTTAGCGGCATTGATCAATGGTATCATTGGCAGGAAATACTGGACTATGCACATATTGTGGTCAGTCATAGACCGCAAACGGTCTCTGGTATAGACGGGTGGTCTGAAACAGTACGAACATTTTACCTGGCTCATCAGTCTGATAGGGAAATGTTCAAAAAATCACTTTGCGGTAGTATCAGGCTTGAAGCAGTGACACAATTGTCGATTTCTGCGACAGATGTCAGGAATAGGCTAAAAAATGAGCAATCAATTCGTTTTTTAATGCCGGAAGCCGTTATTAATCTGATAAAATACTATAATCTTTATCAATAGTTCAAAAAAGGTAACTGAATTTTAATGAATTTAGATGAATTGAAAGCACTGGCTGTTGATGCAGCCGAAGACGTGAAAGCATTCGATGTAAACGTGGTTGATGTCACGGGTCGAAGCAGTGTAACAGATGTTCTTGTTTTTGCCAGTGGTCGTTCCGATCGACAGGTTAAATCGATTGCTAACAATGTTGTGCTGGAAGCTAAAAAAGCTGGCATTGCTCCACTGGGTATTGAAGGGTTAAAAACCGGTGACTGGGTACTCGTTGATCTGGGTGATGTGGTGGTCCATGTTATGTTGCCTCAGGTGAGGGATTATTATGGCATTGAGCGCATGTGGGATGTCGATAATCCAGACTATGATGATGGCTCGGGTGAATACAACGAGTAGAGCGTATGAGTACGCGTGAGACAATAGAATGAATATTTACTTACTGGCTGTCGGCAATAAAATGCCTGACTGGGTCAATAAGGGGTACCATGAATATGCGAAACGTCTCAATGGCGACTGTCATCTGAAGTTGATTGAAATTGCACCTGGAAAACGAGGCAAAAATGCCGATCTGGTTAGAATAAAAAAAGCAGAAGGGAATAAACTCCTTGATGCTCTACCCAAAGGGTGTTTTGTTGTTGCCCTGGAGGTAAAGGGTAAGCAATGGAGTACTGAGTCACTTTCAAAGCAACTGGATCAGTGGCTGCATGGCGGTCAGGATATTGCCTTATTAATTGGGGGCCCAGAAGGCCTCAGTGAAGCCTGTGTTGCCAGAGCTGACTTAAAATGGTCATTGTCACCTTTGACACTGCCGCATCCGCTGGTCAGAGTTCTTTTAAGTGAGCAACTGTACAGAGCCTACAGCATTCTTAAAAATCATCCTTATCATCGATAGTCTGTTATATGAATGAAACCCCGCATATTTTCCTGGCATCGAGTTCACCACGCAGGCAGGAACTTCTTAATCAAATGGGGGTCTCATTTAAAGTCATCTCCCAATTTGTTGAAGAAAAACATTTTCCCGGAGAAACACCAGAAGCCTTTGTTTCCAGGCTGGCATTGGAAAAGGCAACGGATGGCTTATTGAGACAAATCAAGCAACAAACTCCAGTGCTTGGTTCAGATACAGCGGTCATATTGGATGGCCAAATCCTGGGTAAGCCGGAAAATAAAGAGCATGCCATCGATATGTTATTAAGCCTGTCAGGAAGAACACATCAGGTCCTGACTGCTGTTGTCCTTAAAAATAAGCAGCAAACAGAACAAATTCTTTCGGTGACTGAGGTTTCATTCTCAAAAATCAGTAGAGAAATGTGTGATAATTATTGGCATAGCGGCGAACCGGTTGATAAAGCTGGAGGCTATGGAATACAGGGGCTTGGAGCTCTTTTTATTTGTCGCATCAATGGCAGCTATACAGGGGTTATGGGCTTGCCCATTTATGAAACCAATTGTTTATTGAATAAATTTGGAATTTATCTACTGTAGAAAATCGCATAGGTTAGGCAAATAGAAAGATAAATTCCCCTAAAGATTAAAGAGATAAAAAGAATAATATGAGTGATGAACTGCTGATTAATGTCACGCCGCAAGAAACACGGGTGGCAAAAGTTGAAAACGGCATGCTGCAGGAAGTGGTGATTGAACGTGCCAGCCGAAAAGGTCTGGTGGGTAATATATACAAGGGGAAAGTATGTCGGGTTTTACCGGGCATGCAGGCAGCATTTCTGGAAATTGGTCTGCAGAGAACTGCTTTTTTACATCTTTCAGATATTGTGACGACCTCAGAAGAAAAGAAAAATGCTGATCAAGAACCGACCATCACTGATTTGCTTCGCGATGGTCAGGAAATTCTGGTCCAGGTTGTTAAAGACCCGATGGGAACTAAAGGCGCCCGGCTAACCACACATATTACTATACCTGCCCGCTACCTTGTGTATATGCCAAACTCTAATCATATTGGTGTGTCACAAAAACTTGAAGATGAAGCTGAACGAGAGCGTCTCAAAGATATTATCAAGGCACAATTAGTTGAGTTTAAGGGTGGTGGTTATATAGTTAGAACCGTTGCGGAAGGTATCTCAGAAGACGCTGTACATGCTGATATGATTTTCCTGGAAAAGCTATGGAAATCCATTCAGGATAACAACACTATTGTCCAGTCAACTATGATGGTCTATGAAGATCTGCCTCTTGCAATGAGAGTAATGCGTGACATTGCGGATACAAATATTGATGCTATCCGCATAGACTCACGTGAGACCTTTGATAAAGTGATGAAGTTTGCCAACAAATTTATCCCGGAACTTGCTCCAAGGATTGAATATTACCCTGGAGAACGACCAATTTTTGATCTTTATGGTGTTGAAGATGAAATTCAAAAAGCATTGCAATCTAAAATTAAATTAAAATCAGGCGGTTATTTGATTATTGACCAAACTGAAGCAATGACAACTGTGGATATCAATACGGGTGGTTATGTTGGTAATCGTAATCTTGAAGAAACTATTTTTAAAACAAATCTTGAAGCAACACAAGCCATTGTGCGTCAACTCCGGCTGAGAAATTTAGGTGGGATTATCATTATCGACTTTATTGATATGAAAGATGCTGAACATAGGAGTCAGGTTTTGCGATCCTTTGAAAAGGCTTTAGAACGTGATCACGCAAAAACCTGTATTACTGAAGTTTCTAATCTGGGTCTGATTGAAATGACCCGAAAACGCACTCGTGAAAGCCTTGAGCATATTTTATGTGAAGCATGCCCTGTTTGTAATGGCAAGGGAACTGTCAAAACAGTAGAAACCGTTGCCTTTGAAATATTTCGTGAAATTATTAGAGAAGCTCGACAGTTTGATACGCAAAAATTATTAGTTCTGACATCAAGTAATGTTGGTGAATATCTTATGGATGAAGAATCATCTTCAATTGCGGAACTGGAAGAATTTATGAATCGAACCATTCAATTGCAAATTGATACAGAATATAATCAGGAGCAGTATGATGTTGTTCCTATGTAGTACTTACTTTGGGCTGATGGGAGTTTAGCCTGTGGTTACTAAACAAATAGATTCGGCTGGTCTTAACCTGTGACAGCACTGGGCCTGCTAAAGAAAATATCCTTATTTATTTGGGTTTTGCATCGGAAATTTTTTGTCAGTCTGGTCGTTTTTCTGGCAATGCTTCTACTGGTCCTTCATGGTACTGCTTATTACATTGAAAAGAACCCAGACCTTGTCCGGTCGGTCGTCGCTACACATCTGGACACAAAGATAGAATTTGATGAGATTAAAGTGGATGTACATCTTCTTTATCCCTCGGTATCAATGAAAAATTTCAGCATAATAAATAAAGTTAAAGAAGAAAACGTGCTGGATTTTGAATCAGCCAGTATGCGTTTAAATATACCCGCTTCAATTTTGAGTCGTCATCTTGTTATTGATACTCTTTCACTTGAGGGATTTAATGTCTTTGTTCATCGAAGTAAAAAAGGTGACATTTACATTGCTGATTTTCAGTTAACGGATGTTGAGAAAAAAATTCCAGCCTCCAGTTCAAATGTATCCTCCTATTACCCTTTTTTAAATCAAACCAATTTTATGCTCTCTAAGGGAGAGATTTACTTTGTTGATGAAATGGAAGTTATACCATCAATACAGATCTCTGCAATTAATCTAAAAATGAAAAATAATAATGAAAGACATCAGGTTTCATTATTGGCAAGACTCAATGAATCAGCAACCTATCTTGATGTCCGCTTTGATTTTAATGGTGATATAAACCGTCTCTCAAATTGGGATGGCAAAGTATATGCGGCAATTGATAATCTTAACCAGCAGGCATTGCTGCATTTTTTAAATAAAGATGTTCTTCAGGTTGAGGAGTTTCAACTTAATAATGTTAAAGCGAATACAAAAATCTGGTCCACAATTATAAAAGGAAAATTGCAATCAATACATGGTGAGTTGGCGATAGAAAATGCTTATTTAAGTCGTATTGACAATAATAATCGAATTAATATTGATACTTTAGCAACTAATTTTAAGTTGGAAAGAAATTATTCAAAAGTGAATGAAACTATAAGCAATGAAATAGACTGGATGCTTGACCTTTATGACTTGAGTCTGAGTGTTGATGCAAAAAAATTAACAGAAAAATACATGCATTTGAATTTTCAAAAAGCAGACCATAAAGAGCTATCAAAAGTTCATATTTTTCTGGACAAGCTGAATATTAATGAATTTCATCATGTTGTGTCTTTCTTTTCGCCAAAAGATTTCAGTCAAAAAATCTATTCATTATTAAAACCTGAGGGGCGTCTGGAAAATATTATGACAAGCCTCGAGTTTAATGCATCACAAATGCCTGTTGATATCCAGCATTATCAAGTGCAGCTGGATATCAATAACTTTGGTATAAATGCGATGCAGTCTATGCCTAAAATAAGAAATTTATCTGCACAGCTTATCTTTAATGAAACCATTGGCAGAGCATTTATTAATAGCCGGGATATTAAATTATACCCTAAATCTCTTTTTCGTGATTCATGGACATTTAAACAACTAAATGGAGAGCTTTTTTGGCAAAAAGAAGGAGAACAATGGTTGCTCGGTGCTGAAAAAATTCAAATTGACAGCAATGACTTCACCGCCAATGCCGATGTGAAATTCTGGATTTCAAAAGAAGGTCAGAGTTTTATGGATCTGAGAGCATTTTATGAAAATGTAAATGTCGAAGCAATATCAAATTACTTACCGGCAAAAGTGATGAATGAAGGCCTGGTTAAATGGTTGGATTACTCTCTTATTTCAGGTTTAGTACCCGATGGCGGAATTGTCTTCCGAGGTGAATTAGATCAATTTCCCTATGAAGAGCATAACGGCAATATGGATATAGTATTTAATACACAAAATGTCTTACTTGAATATACAAAAGGTTGGCCAATGCTGACAGACATTGATGCACAGGTTCAGTTTACCCAAAAAGGTATGTTCATAGAAGGCAGACATAGTAAACTCTTTTCTGCGGAGTCAAATAATGTTCAAGTTGATTTAGAGGACTATCTAGTTCGTCTATTACTCATTAAAGGTGATATAAAAGCAAATATTGATGATGGTCTTAAGTTTCTCAGGCAATCAGAAATGGTTTCAAATGATGTAGCCAACATCATTGATGCAAAAGGTGATATTGATATCAATCTCGATTTAAAGATTCCTTTGGAAAAAGGGCAGCTGGATAATAAAGTACGAATAAAAGTGAAGGATGCAGATTATTTTCCTCCTGGGTTTGACCGAAAAAAAGGGCTGGTCAGCCATCTTAAAGGCAAGGTTATGGTTCATAATACTGCAATTAACTCCAATAAATTAACGGCAGACATTATGGGCCTACCTGCAAAAATCCTGATAAAAACAGATAAGCGGGCATCCTCATCAAAAAAAGATCCGAATGTCAGTGTTAATATTGATAGTGAAATTTCAATTGAAAAACTTAAGCAGTTTAACCTGATATCAGAAATGGTCTTGCCCTTAGCGGATAAGCTTTCAGGGACAAGTAACATCAAGCTGAATATTGATTTGCCCAATTCAAATCGAGCTCTGGCATTTAATATTTATACAAGCCTTAGGAATATACGCTCCGATCTCCCGGCTCCTTTTACTAAACAGGCTAAACAAATGTCTCCTTTTGTGATGAGCTTTGCGGAAGTAAAAAACTCTGAGAGGAAAAATACCTCTGCACTCCTGAAAATGAAATTCTCAAAGGTGCTTTCATTAGCTTTTTTACTTGATACGTCTTCCAATGACAAAGCCTTTAAGCTGCTTAAAGGAAATATTGCATTTGAAGGTGACAAAGCCAAATTACCAGACATAAATATTTTAAAAGTGACAGGCGCTTTAAAGCAGGTTCCTTTTGAACAGTGGCAGTCTGTATTTGATTCTTCTAAAAATTCTCATAAAAAAGTTTCTAAACAAAATTCATCCCAAGATAGCAGGGTTGAGCCTCTTTCGATCCCCATTGAGATAGCAATGATTGAAATTATTTTTCCGGAATTCAAACCGGATAATAATACATCGGATGCTTCAAAAAAGAGCTCAAAGAAAATGGATGAAAGCGGCTTTGAGCCGGAAAAATTCCCTTTACTTAATGGATATATTAATTCGTTCAAAGTAGGAAATATTAATCTTGGACGTATGAAGATTAAAACCAGTCGTGTTGAAAAAAGTATTGTCTTTGATCAATTATCATTAAAGGGGGATTATTTTTCATTCAGTGGTCAGGGCAAATGGCATCACTGGAATGAAGTACCAGAAGTCGATTTGGAGGGCAAAGCTGAAATCCCGTCTTTAGATAAATTAGCCTCTGCATTTGGTTATGATCAACTGATTCGTCAGGGTAAAACGGAGGTCTCTGGGTATATCAGTTGGTCGGGAGGGTTGAATGATTTGAGTAAAGAAAATCTGGAGGGTAAATTGAACTTCAGTGTTGACAAAGGGGCCTGGGTGGAGGTTAAGCCTGGCGCTGCAGGACGATTACTGGGCTTGTTTAATATGAATGCATTTGCTCGCAGACTTTCGTTGGATTTTTCTGATGTGTCTAAGGAAGGTTTTGAATTTGATAAGATCGAAGGTGATTTTCGTTTTAAAGATGCCACTGCTCATACAGATAATTTAAGGATTTATGCACCAAGCGCCAGGATTCTGGTCCGGGGGAGTACAGGTCTAGTGTCACAACATATTGATCAGCAAGTAACAGTTATACCTGAAGTGTCTGCTACATTACCTTTGGCAGGTGCGGCTGTTGCAGGGCCTGCAGGTGCTGCTGTTGTTTGGGTTGGGCAAAGGATTTTAGGTGATCAATTGAATCAGGTCACAGCCTATGACTATACGATTAAAGGGAACTGGGATAAGCCAGAGATAAAGAAAGATAAAACCAGTGGAAATACTCTAAACCAGATCAAAAACATCTTCAGTGTAAAAGAAGATAAGCCTGGTAAATTTAATGGGTCTGGGAATAATCCAATTTTTGAAAATAATGTGTCTGAATAAACGGATGGGTATGCATTAAAGTTGAAATTTGATGTATGATCATTGAAAATAGACCGGTTTATATTAAAAATAATAATAGTTAGAGAGAAGATGGCAAAAGTAGCAGCAATTCAGATGGCTTCAGGGCCTAATGTCAGTGCAAATTTAAGTGAAGCAAGACGGCTTATTTCAGATGCAGTGAAGCAGGGGGCAGAACTTGTTGTTCTGCCGGAAAATTTTTCTCATATGGGAATGTCAGAATCAGATATTCTGGATATTGCAGAAGACTATATTTTTGATTCACAGCAGACGGACAAGCCCAAAGGACCCATTCAGGATTTTTTATCCTCGATGGCAAAAGAAGAAAAAATCTGGATTGTTGCAGGTACTATTCCTATCAAGGCTGATTGTAAATCAGACAAAACATCACCTACTGGTAAAATTTTATCGACCAGCTTGTTGCTGAATGATCAGGGAGAAGTCGTTGCTCGGTATGAGAAAATTCATCTCTTTGATGTTGATTTAGGTGAACAGGGTGGTAATTATAATGAATCTGCATTTACTGAAGCGGGTGATAAAGTCGTTGTGGTTGATACGCCATTTGGAAAGTTAGGTCTGGCTATTTGTTATGATTTACGCTTCCCTGAGTTATTTCGTGACATGGTGAGTCAGGGCATGGAAGTTTTGTGCCTGGTTTCTTCATTTACTTCAACGACCGGCAAGGCTCATTGGGAAGTACTCAATCGTGCAAGGGCTATTGAAAATTTATGTTTTGTGGTTTCATCGGCACAGGGCGGTTACCATGTAAATGGGCGGGAAACTCATGGTGACAGCATGATTATTGATCCCTGGGGTGGAATTCTTGATCATCTCACCAGTGGTTCCGGGTTTGCTATTGCCGATATTGAGACCAGCTATGTTAAAAAGGTTCGCAAAAACTTTCCTGTACTGGAGCATATTAAGCTGCCTTGCCATTTAAAATAAGCCTGTCTCTGCTTGTGTTGATTATCCCTGTTCAGGAATAATTTCTTTAATATACTGGAATATCTGTCGGGCGCTTTTGGGCGGTTTATTTTTCTCAGCTTCTTTTGTTGCATTTCTCAGCAGCTGTCTTAGTCTTGAACGTTCAAATTCAGGGTAAATAGAGACGAGTTCATTAATTGCTGAATCGCCTTCACTCAGGACTTTATCTCGCCATTTTTCCAATTGATGAAAATGCTCATTTGCTTCAACGGCCGGGCGATGAAATTGCTCCAGTTTAATGCGTATAGCATTTGAATCGACCTGTCGCATCAGTTTACCGATTAATTGCAGCTGGCGTCGATGGCCGCTATGACTGTGAATTTTTTGTGCTAACAGGATGGCATCAAATAAACGCTCATCCAGATCAAAATTTTTCAGAGAATTTTCTGATAACTCCATTAGTTTTACACCAAGCTTCTGCAAAGCTTCGACATCGCGCTTTGCTTGAGATTTACTGATATAATGCTCATCAGCTTCTTCCAGGGCCTGTTGTTCTAATTTCTGCCTGACTTTGCCCCAGGGTTTATGTGGTGAATTTTTTGCTGCCATAGTTTAATTTACTTTAGTTTAATTATTCTTTTGAAAATAAGTTGTTTTTTATAAAAATAGTTTTAATAGTCTGGATACGAATAGAATGAGTTCGACAAATAATACGCTATCACATCATACATTAACCGTAGAGCAACTTTATAGAAAGTGTGATCTCCGTGATTTAAATTTTAACACAACTGACGAGCTGCCGGAATTAGAAGAGATCATTGGTCAGAAAAGAGCCCTGAACGCCATTGATTTTGGTATGGGAATGAACCACAAAGGTTATAATTTATTTGTGCTGGGTTCTGAAGGAATTGGTAAGACAGCGCTGATAAAGCAATTGTTAAAAAAGCATTATGTTAATCGTAAAAAAACGTTTGACTGGTGCTATGTGAATAATTTTGAATACCCTCAACACCCACGTTTTTTGCGCCTGCCGGCTGGTACGGCAAAAACTCTGAGTGAAACCATGGAAAAACTGGTTAAGCTTATTTCAACGTTGATCACTGTTTCATTTCAAAGTGAGGAATACACGGCTCAAATTCAGGCGATAGAAACTGAAATTAATAGTCGTGGTGATAAAGCACTCAATGAGCTGATTGATGCGGCCAAAGAAGAGCAGGTCGCCGTGATCCGTACTCCCAGTGGTTATACTCTTTCAGCTATTGTGGATGGGAAAGTGAGCAATCTGCACAGCTTTAAACAGTTAGCGGACGATGTCCAGAAGGAATTTAATAAGCAGATTGATAAGTATCAGGAAAAACTTCAGGAAGCTCTATCTAAAGTACCTGTTTGGGAACAGGAAGGCAAGGAGCAACTGGATCAACTCGATAAGGATATAGTGACTCAACTGGTTGATTCAGCAATGGAACAGTTATTTAAGGATTATAACGGCTTTAAACCGGTCATTAATTATTTATCAGATGTGAAAGAAGATATTATCAATCATCTTGATGAATTTTATGAGCAAGAATCAAATTCCAATGAAAATGGAAAAAAGCGTAAACACATTAGTAAAACTGCAAACTTTCATCGATATCTGGTGAATGTTCTAGTTGATAATTCTGAGTCGGATGAAATGCCGATAATCTTTGAAGATAACCCGACTTACTCGAATTTAATTGGTCGAATAGAACATCTTGCTTATTATAATCCTCGGGAAGAGGAACAGAATAAGTCGGATAATGCTATTGGACTGGGAAATCTTCTGACAGCCTTTACCCTCATTAAGCCTGGCTCATTGCATAAGGCAAATGATGGTTATTTATTGCTGGATGCAGAAAAAATTCTGGTTAATCCATATGCCTGGGAAGGCTTGAAGCGAGCCTTAAAGTCGTCAATGATTACCATTGAGCCCTTAGATGAATTGCACAGTTTTTCAAGAAACCTGACCCTTGAGCCTGATCCGATTCCATTGAGGATAAAAATTGTTTTGATCGGAGATCGCCATATTTATCATCTGCTCAAAGATAATGATTCAGAATTTAATAAATTGTTCAAAGTGAATGTTGATTTCTCTGAAGAAATTCATCGCAGTGAGGATATGACTCACAAATATGCGTGTCTGATTGCTAATTTACAGCGACAGGAAAAAGTTTCTCCGCTGGAACGCCAGGCGGTTGAACGTATTATTGAGCAAAGTTCCAGGCTGGTTGATCATGGTGAAAAAATTTCATTGCATATGGGAGACTTAAGGGATTTGATTCTTGAGTCAGAATTTTATTATCGTCAGCGTAAATTGCAAAATGAAGGGGTAGACAAGAATTCTGAATCTTATTCTAATGAAAAAGGTGCTCTAAGGACAAATACTATCAACCTTGATGATGTTAATTCAGCAATAAAAGCTCGTATTTATCGCATGGATCAATACCGTGACCTTCTCTATGAAGAAATTATTAAAGAGACTGTTTTAATTGATACAGATAATGAAAAAATTGGTCAAGTGAATGCTTTATCAGTTCTTCAAGCGGGTGAGTTTTCCTTTGGTCAACCATCCAGGATAACAGCAACGGTTCGAGTAGGTGATGGTCATATTGTTGATATTGAACGTGAAGTTGATCTTGGTGGTGATATTCACAGCAAAGGTGTCATGATTTTGTCATCCTATCTGGGGCATCACTACGCCAAGAAACAAATGCTTTCTCTTGATGCTAACCTGACTTTTGAACAATCTTATGGTCAGGTTGATGGCGATAGTGCATCAGTGGCTGAATTGTGTGCTTTATTGTCTGCTGTTTCAGAAATTCCAGTGAAGCAGTGTATGGCTCTGACAGGTTCAGTCAACCAGTTAGGAGAAGTGCAGGCCATTGGTGGTGTGAATGAGAAAATCGAAGGTTTTTTTGATATCTGCAAGCTTAGAGGTTTAACGGGTAAGCAGGGGGTCATGATCCCTAAGAGCAATGTAGTGAACCTGATGCTAAAGGAGGATGTATTGCAGGCTGTGAGGGATAAACAGTTTGTTATTTACTGCATTACTCATGTCAATGATGCTCTGAGCCTACTGATGGGCATGGAAGCAGGAATTATTAATGAGCAGGGGCAATACCCGGAAAATACGATAAATCATAAAATACAGTACAACCTCGAACGTTATTCATCTTTAAAGCATGTAGAACAACATAAGTATGATAAAGACTCAGATAGTAATGAATAATTGTAAATCAGGATGCCAGAAGGCATTGGCCAAGCAATATGAGTAGTAATTAATATGAAAAAAGTATCCATTTTCGTTGATGTGCAGAATATTTACTATACCACCCGGGATCAATATCAATGTCACTTTGATTATAATGCTTTTTGGGCTGCTGCAACTCAGGGGCGTGAGGTTGTTAATGCTTATGCTTATGCAATTCACCGCGCAAACGAAAAACAGATTCAATTTCAGAACATTCTTCGTGGTATTGGTTTTGAAGTAAAACTAAAACCTTATATTCAACGCAGTGATGGTTCTGCAAAAGGGGACTGGGATGTGGGTATTACCCTGGATGTGATTGAATGTGCAGAACAATCAGATATCATCGTCCTGGCATCTGGAGATGGTGATTTTGATATGCTTCTGAAACGAGCCTATGATCGCTATCAGGTTGAAACTGAAGTTTATGGTGTACCGGCACTAACAGCAACTTCTTTAATACAGTCTGCTAATAAATTTATCGCAATTGAAGGGGACTTGCTTTTAAGCAAATAAATCAGTTGACTCTGCTGAGTCTGGCATAAAAAAACCCTATACAACCGAAGTTATACAGGGTTTTTTTAGCTACCTTCTTTTTAACTCTATTTTAAAAATTTATTTTTTAAATCATTGCTTTTTAAAGGCATATTCTTTATAAAAACTAATTCTTTGTAAAAACTAAAGTTTACAACAAATAGAACGTAACTGGTAAATGTAGCTTGAATAGCTTATTGCGGTTGAACTTGAACCGCTTGAGGGCCCTTAGGGCTCTGCTCTATTTCGAAGTTTACATTTTGACCTTCAGCAAGTGTCTTGAAACCTTCACCAACGATTGCACGAAAGTGAACAAAAACATCATCACCGCCATCATCTGGTTTAATAAAGCCAAAACCCTTAGATTCGTTAAACCATTTTACTGTACCAGTACTCATTTTTTTAAATCCTAAAACTAACTAAATTATAAACATTACATTGTGCCTACGACGCGAAGAGAATTCAGAGATGTAATAAAAGGTTTTAAAAATCTAAGAAAGCCAGCTAGAGCCAATGCGGACAGACCGACTATAACCTATTTAAAAAAAAAATCCAAAGATATTTCAAAAAAAAAGGGAATAATTGTAAATACAGGTGTTTTTAAAGGGAATTATAGACTAAAAAGCTATTATTCAATAATAAAACCTTAATATTCAATAATAAAATCTTAATATTAAAGAATACTAATTCACCTTTTTGCAATTTTAACCTTTGAAACTAAATCTCTTAATTAAGAACTATGCCGACCCATCAGACAATGATTTTTCCAGATGCTCAAGTTTATGCCAGCGGTTTATAATGCGGCAAAATAATTCAGCAGTCTGTTCCGTATCATATTTTGCTGAATGGGCACTTTCATCATTCCATTCCAGGCCTGAAGCCTGCGCGGCACGGGACAGAACTGTCTGACCATAAGCCAGGCCACCTAATGTCGCGGTATCAAATGTGCTGAATTTGTGAAAAGGGTTACGTTTAATTTGATTTCGTTCAATTGCGGCGTTGATAAAATTCAGATCAAATGTAGGGTTGTGACCGACTAAAATTGCACGGGTGCAACCGGTTTCTTTTAATTCACTACGAATGGGACGAAAAATTTCTTTGAGTACAAATTCTTCAGGTTTATTCATTCGAAATGGATTAAAGGGATTGATTCCTGTAAATTTTAAAGCTGCGGAATCCAAATTTGCTCCTTTAAACGGTTCAACATTATAAGCGTAAGTTTCACAGCAAAATAAATCACCCTTTTCATCCATGCGTAATAGTGTTGCTGCAACTTCTAACAGGGCATCTGTTTTATGATTAAACCCTGCTGTTTCAACATCAACAACAACAGGTAAAAAACCTCTGAATCTTGCTGCAATTCCTGTTGCTGGAATTTCTTCCTTAATTTTTTTCTTGGTTTTGGCCATGTATTTTTCTTTAACTTGTCTTAGGAAATGGTCTTAGGAGACTATTTTCCAGTTAATTGTCTGGCCTGCTCTGAGTGGGATAACAACGTCATCACCAAACTTATAACTCTCTGGAACAGTCCATTTTTCTCTTTGGAGGGTGATTTTATCACTATTTACCGCAAGACCGTAAAATAAAGGGCCATTTAAGCTGGAAAATTGTTCTAATTTGTCGAGTGCGTCAGCATTATCAAATGCTTCAGCATAAAGCTCTATGGCAGCAAAGGCTGTAAACATTCCTGCACAGCCACATGCAGTCTCTTTGTTGTGTTTGCTGTGAGGGGCGCTGTCTGTGCCCATAAAAAACTTGTTATTGCCTGATGCAGTAGCTTTCATCAGTGCCTCACGATGTGTTTCACGTTTTAATACCGGTAGACAATAATGGTGAGGCTTAATACCTCCCACCAGCATATCATTTCGATTCATTAATAAATGATGGGCGGTAATTGTTGCGGCCACATAAGATGAGCTTTCGATGACAAAATCAACAGCATCTGATGTGGTAATGTGTTCGAATACCACTTTTAATTCTGGAAAATCCCTGACAATCAATTCAAGCCGTTGATCAATAAAACTTTTTTCACGGTCAAATATATCAATATCTTGATGAGTCACTTCACCATGCACTAAGAGAGGTAAACCCAGTTTCTGCATCATCTCAAGAGTCTGATAACATTTCTTTATATCGGTCACGCCGGCATCAGAATTAGTCGTTGCTCCGGCAGGGTAAAGCTTTACTGCAGAAATAATTCCACTATTAATTGCCGTCTTAATTTCCTCAGCCGGGGTTGAATCAGTCAGGTATAAAGTCATTAAGGGCTGAAAATCAGAATTTTTACCGAGTGCATCAAAAATAGTCTGCTGGTAGGTTTGTGCCCGCCGTGTTGTGGTCACTGGTGGTGTCAGGTTAGGCATAATAATCGCACGTCCGCATTGTCTGGCGGTAAACGGTATGACAGATTTAAGGCCTGCTCCGTCACGAATATGCAAATGCCAGTCATCGGGGCGAATAATACTAATACTGGATGGGGAGTGTGATGATGATTTCTGACTATTTGACACGTGTTGATTCCTAACTTGAATTGATTGTTCTATTGTAAGGCATCAATATTTAATCAGGCAACCTGAAATTCAAAAAATAATGAGCGGCTAAAAGATGTGTTCTACGAATTGGTTTAGCTGTTTTGTTTAGCTGTCTCAGAGATGTTGTATTCAGGATTTCTTGGATTGTGTCCAGATTCAAGAAAAAATCCAGTGTATTGCCTATCTTTATTCATAAATATGCTTAGAGAGCCATGGAATTAGAAAATACATCAATTCAAAATTAATCGATGTATAACCTGAGGTTACTTTGTTCTGAAGCTCGTTGCTTTTAACTTATTGAATTTCTTGAAGTAATTGTTGAGCTTTCTTTTTTTCAGAAAAGGCTTGTTTTGACGATACAATTTTTTTCAGAATTTCACGAGCTTTACCATGTTGTTCCAGTTTTTCATAGGTGAATGCAAGGTGGTATTGAATGTCCATATCATCAGGCTTACCCGACGCTGCTTTTTTTAAGAGCTCAAGACCGGCCTCATATTGTGTATCCCTGACCAGAAAATAACCATATGTATCCATAATTGAGGGCGAGTCAGATGCTTGTTCATAGGCTTGTTTTGCCAAGCTGAGTGCTTGTTTAACGTCGCTGTCTATTTTTATCCAGGCTAAGTTGTTAAGAGAGATAATGTGTCCAGGTTTTATATCTAAAATTTGCCGGTAGTACAATTCTGCTTTATCAAACTCTTGTTTTTCATGATATAAAGAGGCTAATTTAAATAAGTTTGAGATATCATCCGGTGTTTTATTCACTGCATCAGTAAGTAGTAGAATGGCTTGATCGTTCTGTTTTAATATTAAATGCATATCAATAATCGCAGATAAAACGTTATTACTCGCATCTTGCTTGTAAACTTCCTGATAGAGAGTTAATGCTTTGTTGTATTTTTTCTGGGCACGATAGATGTCTGCTTCCAATAATTTTCCTATTGTTTTCTCAGGAAATTGCACCTGCATGATTCTAGCCAGATTGACAGCATCATCATAGTTGTGCTGAGCAATCAGCAAGCTGGCTTCTAATGTGTACAGCAATTGATTCTCAGGCTGGATATTCCTGGCTTCGCTGATGAGTTCCAGAGCTTCAGTAATGCGTTGATTATCCTGGCTAATGAGTCTGGCCAGTAGAACTCGATGTTTAATATCTTTTTTATCAACATTAATAATACTTCTCATTGTGTGTTCGGCACGCTCATTTTGTTTGTTAATGAGTTGTGCTTGTGCTAAGAAAGAACGCACAGTGTTTTCATTTGGATGTTGTTTGTCCAGATGTTTAGCCAGAGCCAATATCTTTTCCGGTTGTTTATGACTTTGATACCACCGACTTAATAACTTTGCTATGGCGAGCTGAGAAGGAATGTTTTTTTCACTTTTCTCGATAGCATCAAAAAAATATTGCTCAGCAGCCTGAGGTTTATTTTGTTTTTCAGCAATGGCTGCAAGGCCTAAATAGGCTTTCAGTGCAGCGGGATTAATTTCAATGACTTTTTCAAAGTAACCTTTTGATTCCTGCCATTTAGATTGCAATGCAGAAATACGTGCCAACCCCATGTAAGCAGGAATATTAGCCTTATCTTTCTCTATGATGGCCTTATATTGGGCAATGCTTTTTTCTGTATTGCCTTTAAGCTGCTCTGTTAATGCTTTAAGGTTTAATAAACGAGTGTCTTCCGGTGCCCCGGGAAGTAGCTGGTTAATTTTATCTTCAGCTTTATCGAATTGTTTTTGTTTTATATAAGAGATTATCAACAGGTAATTGGTTTTAGCCTGTTGTGCTGAATCGGATGTACTTCCTTGAATAGTCACCAGTTGTTTCAGCTCGTCAATGGCATCATCTAGCTCACCTGTTTGAAATTGTGCGGCGATCAGACGTTTTCTTATATTCTGGTTATCAGGTGCTAGGTTTTGTGCCTGACTCAGGTACTCGATTCCTTTTTTAGTCTCACCTTTTTGAATATAAGCGCCACCCATAGTGACCAGCAATAAAGGGTTTTTTTCCAGCTGCTCTTGTGAAAGCCCTTCGAGAATAAGCAGGGTTTGCTGGGTTTTTCCCTGAGCAAGATAGACATTGGCGAGAATATTTTGTGCTTTTAAATTGCCTGGATTTGAGGCGAGATAAATTGTTAAGTACTCATCTGCCTGGTTATATTGCTTCAAGGCAAAGTTGGCTGTGCCTAGAACAAAGGCGGCAGGCATATGCTTTGGTGCAACATTAACAACTCTCTGTGCTGCTTCCTGTGCACCAACAAAATCTTTTTCCTGTAAAAGTATCTGTGACTTAATAAAATTAGCTTGTGGATGATTCTCGATCTTATCCAGAATGACTTTCAAGTCAGCTTTTGCTTGTTTATTTTTTTGAATAATGGCAAAAGTTGCCGCTCGCTCAAGATAAAAAGAAAGGTTGCCTGCATTTTTTTTTATTAATTCATTGTAGATGGACAAGGCCAGTTCGTATTGCATATTAATGTTAGCAAGTTTTGCTTTTAACTGTAAGGTTGAGGTTTTGTCTGGCTCAATTGAGAATGATTTTTCCAGTAACTGCTCGGCCAGATTATAGTCTTTTTCATACAAAGCAAGTCGGATAAGGCCACTGTATGCATTTGTATTTTCAGCCAGCTGGTTTGCTTGTTTAAATTTCTGAGAAGCTTCTGCCAGCTGGTTCATAGAAAGATGGGCATATCCAATATAGGTGAGACGTTGGCTTTCAAGGTTTTTATTCTCCAGAGGTTTCTTAAGGAGTTCTATGATTTTATTTTTCTTTCCTGATGCCTGCAGTGCATCAACATAATGAAACAATATTTTTGTATCTTCGGGCAGCAGGTCATGAGCACGGCCTAATTCCTTTAAGCTGGAATTCAGTTTACCTGTCTGGAGGTAGACGCTGCCTAAAAGAAAGCGAGCCTGAGGATTGTTTGGTGTTTTTTTTAATTGATTTTTAAGATGAATAACAGCAGTGGAATAATCGCCCTTATCAATGGCCTGTTGTGCATCCTCAAGTGTGTCTGCAAAAGCAGTAGAAAAGACACTTATATTGAGCATTGCCATAATAACCAGGCTTGAAAGTCTTTTGTTCATGCGTGTTACTTCCTGTTCTAATTCTACAAAATGAGTTGATTTTCTGGCTTTTTTTATGATTTGTTGTGTTTCAGAAATCGGTAAGTCTTACTATAGCATATTGTTTTCAGACAGGCTTCTGTGGAACACAGGCGTTCATGGTGAGTGGATGGATTTGTAGGAATTGCTCCTACAAATCCAGGATTTTTACTTTATTATGGCTGAATTTTGTTCTCCGCCAAGGACTTCAACCAGTCTTGGGATAAAACGAGCTAATTCGCCTGTCATGAGGTTAAAGTCTGCATCAAATTGTGCTGCAGCATCTTCAGCACCATCATCCGCTGCTTGATCTAAAAGCTCATCAGAAAACTTCAGACGTTTTATGGATAGATCATCCTCTATAATGCATTCAATGGTATCATTCCAGTTGACAGCCAGTTTGGTTACTTCTTTGCCGCTGTCCAGGTGCATCTGAATTTCATCACTGCTGAGATCCTGTCGTTTACAACGTATTATTGCTCCTTCATCATCAGACTCACGTAACTCACACTCATCTTTAATTAAAAAATCATCTTTTAAATCATTCCCTTTTAGCCAGTTTGTCATCAACAAAGTGGGAAGTGTATTGGTTTTTAATGGTACAACAGGCAGGCTGCCCAGTGTTTGTCTCAAAAGTTCGACTAATTCTTCTGCTTTATTATTGCTGGAAGCATCTACTATCATAAGTTGAGCTTCCTGATCAAGATAAGCATAGGTACGTTTTGAACGTGTAAATGCTTGAGGTAAAAGAGTCAATATGAGTTCATCTTTAATGCTTTGTTTGTGTTTGCCAACCGGACGGCGTCCACTTTCAGCCTGCATGAGGTCCAGTTTTTCATTGAGCGCATCATTGATCACACTGGATGGAAGAATTCTTTCTTCCTGGCGAACACATAACATGATGGCTTTGCCAATAGTATGTGTTAGCAAAACACTATTATCATTATTGTTATTACTTAAAGGTGGTACCCAGCCAAAAGATGATGCCTGAGTTGAAGCGCATGGCTGGAATGATTTCTCATTCAAATGTGCTTCCAGTTGCTCGGAGTCAATTGAAAAGGGTTTGCTGAATCGATAAATTTTTAGGTTTTTAAACCACATAGTTGGTCATCCCGGCCATTTTTTGATAGAAAAAAGTAAAGCAGGGATTATCCTGTAAAAAAGGGATTAATGCTACTTTAGGAGTTACTTTTTTAAGAGCCAGTTTATTCGTTTGCTGTTATACTGTGTGGATGACATTGGTGACAATACCCCAGATATGCAATGTTTCTTCAGGGCCGATTTCAATGGGATCAAACTCATCGTTTTCTGGCATTAAGCGAACTTGTCCCTGCTTTTTATAGAGGCGTTTAACCGTGAGTTCACCTTCAACTGCAGCAATGACTATCTTTCCGTGGTATGGCTGAAGGCTGCGATCAACAATTAAAATATCATCCGGATGAATGCCGGCATTTATCATGGAGTATCCTGTGACACGCACAAAAAAAGTTGAGGCAGGATCATGAATTAAGTGCTCAGATAAATCCAGCATACCTTCTATATAGTCATCTGTAGGGGCAGGGCAGCCAGCAGCAACTTTGCCTCCATAAAGAGGGAGTTTAAAACCACCAGAGTGGGCAAATTCAAGGATACGCTCTACCATACTTTCAGGCACACGTATTGCCTTGGTAGGTTCGGAATATTTACCTGTTCCTTTGGGGCGACCAGCACCACTGCGTTTACCACCTCTTGGCATGTCCTTTCTCCTTAAGTAGATTTATAAATATTATTCTAGAATAATGTACTTTTATCAATATGTCTATCTTTTTTGTACTTTTATCTAAGGTAAATGGTCCCTAATTAGTTAATGAGTGATCATCATTCTGATTTTCTAAAGTACTGTTCCTAACATAGTGTGCACAGGGCTGATGTGGTCTCGTGGCAAAGAGGATCCACCATTTAGGTATAATGATTTGGTATTCGATTGACTGAATATGGATTTTTTATAATGAATACAGGATAATGCCGCATCGAATTCTATCGCAAACAAAGAACCAATCAGGAAGAATACATTGATATCAACAGCAAACCTCACCATACAGTTTGGTGCTAAGCCATTATTTGAAAATGTTTCAGTCAAATTTAGTGATGAAAACCGCTATGGTCTTATTGGGGCAAATGGCTGCGGTAAATCAACCTTCATGAAAATCCTTGGAGACGATCTGGATGCAACCAGTGGTACGGTGACAATTTCAACGGGTGAGCGTGTCGGTAAATTACGTCAGGATCAATTTGCTTATGAAGAATACAGTGTTATAGATACGGTGATTATGGGTCACGAAGAACTCTGGAAGGTTAAAGAAGAGCGCGACAAGATTTATGCTAACCCGGATATGAGTGAAGAAGACGGTATGCGTGTTGCTGATCTTGAAGTCCAGTATGGGGAAATGGATGGCTATACTGCGGAATCCAGAGCCGGGGAGCTTTTACTGGGAGTGGGTATTCCTGTTGACCAGCATTTTGGTTTGATGTCAGCCATTGCTCCGGGTTTCAAGTTACGAGTCTTATTATCACAGGTTCTGTTTTCTGATCCGGATATTATGCTGCTGGATGAGCCGACCAACAATCTGGACATTAACACCATTCGCTGGCTGGAAGCGATTCTTAATGAACGTAATTGTACTATGATCATTATTTCTCATGATCGTCATTTCCTCAATAGTGTCTGTACGCATATGGCGGATCTCGATTATGGCTCGATTAGCATCTACCCGGGCAACTATGATGAGTATATGCTGGCTGCGACTCAGGCCAGGGAACGTCAAATGCAGTCAAATGAGAAAAAGAAAGCAGAAATGTCTGATCTGCAAAAATTCGTTGAACGTTTTTCTGCGAATGCTTCTAAGGCAAAACAAGCGACTTCTCGTCGTAAACGTCTCGAAAAAATTCAGCTGGATGATATTAAAGTTTCTTCAAGAAAGAATCCCTTTATTCGTTTTGAACAGGGCAAAAAATTGTATCGAAATGCCTTTGAAATTGAAAATCTCAGTAATGGCTTTGATGCGCTCTTATTTGAAAAAGTTGATATGCTGGTTGAGGTGGGTGAACGTATTGCAATTATTGGTGCTAATGGTATTGGTAAGACAACCTTCCTAAGAACTTTGATTCATGATCTTGAAGCAAAATCCGGTCGTATCAAATTCTCAGAAAATGCTGACATTGGTTATTATCCTCAGGAACATATCGATGAATTTGCTGCGGACATGACTTTGTTTGACTGGATGGAGCAATGGGGAAAGGAAAGTGATGACGATCAAGCCATTCGAGGGATCCTGGGTCGCCTGCTGTTTTCTCGGGATGATACAGAAAAATCGGTTAAAGTCCTTTCAGGCGGTGAAATGGGACGTATGGTTTATGGTAAATTAATGTTAGAAAAACCAAACCTCCTATTTATGGATGAACCGACCAACCACATGGATATGGAATCTATTGAGTCATTGAATATGGCATTAGACATCTATGAAGGAACACTTGTCTTTGTGAGCCATGACCGTGAATTTGTTTCTTCTCTGGCGACACGCATTATAGAAATTAAAGATGGGGGCATTATTGACTTTAAAGGGAGTTATGATGAATATCTGGCAAGTCAGGGAATTGAAGAATAATTTGATCCTTAAGTACATAATAAAGAAGCAGTGCCATTAAAATTTCAGGTTCTTCCACAGAAAAGATAAAATTAATTTGACAATAAAACGGTGTTTAATTAAGATTGTTGTAATAAGTTATTTTTAGTTTATTCTGTTTTATGATAATTGGAGGGAGCATGGCACTGGCAAAGCAAGTGATACGTTTTATTTTACGGATATTGTTTCGAGTTGAAGTCGAAGGGCTGGATAATTATCATAAAGCAGGCCGGCGCGTAATGATTGTTGCAAACCATACTTCATTTCTTGACGCTGTTTTGTTGTCCATCTTTTTACCCAATCGGCTGACATTTGCTATCAATACACAAATTTCAAAAAAATGGTGGGTTCAGCCGTTTGGTCAGATTGTTCGATTTTTCCCTATGGATCCTGTAAATCCTCTGTCAATAAAATCATTCATTAAAGATTTAGAACAGGATAAACGCTCAGTCATCTTTCCTGAAGGACGTATTACAGTGACGGGCACATTAATGAAAATATATGATGGTCCGGGGTTAATTGCACTAAAATCAGGAGCCATGGTATTACCGATACGGATTGATGGCGCGCAGTATTCCATTTTTTCTCGCCTTAAAGGGATTGAGCGTCGACAACTTTTCCCAAAAATAAAGTTAACCATTTTACCGCCTCAAAAAATTGAACTGGATGATTCAATCCTGGGACGTGTCAGACGGATTGAAGCAGGTAAAGTACTAAAAAAAATCATGACGGATATGATTTATTCTACCAGTGATAATCACATGACCATCATGGATAAATTATTAAACGCTCGTGAGATTCATGGTGCCGCTCAGGTTGTGCTTGAAGATGTTGAGCGTCAGCCCCTGGATTATCGTCAGATCTTTTTAAGGAGTAGTGTATTATCTCGATTAATGGCTGAAAAAACACAGCCACGTGAAATAGTAGGCCTGCTCTTACCCAATACAAATGCAACTGTTCTAAGTTTTTTTGCTCTGCAAAGTGTTGCCAGAGTTCCAGCTATGTTGAATTATACAGTGGGTTATAAAGGGCTTTTATCGGCAATAGAAACTGCGCAGATACAAACGGTTTATACCTCTAAACGGTTTATTAAGCTGGCAAAAATGGATGATCTGATTGCCATACTGGAAAAGCAAGTTAACATTCTCTACCTTGAAGATCTCCGTGATGATATAACATGGCAGGATAAAGTTTATGGGCTTGTTTGTAGTCTGCTTCCTAAAATTGTTTATGCTCAGCAATGGCAGTCTGTTCAGCCAGACGATCCAGCAGTTGTTTTATTTACTTCAGGTTCAGAAGGTATGCCAAAAGGGGTTGTACTTTCTCATAAAAATATTATCAGTAATACAATACAGCTGGGGACAAAAATTGATTTTAATAAAAATGATGTCATATTAAATGCGTTACCTTTATTTCACTCATTTGGTTTAAGCACTGCGACTCTGGTTTCTGTATTAAATGGAATGAAAGTCTTTTTGTACCCCTCTCCTTTACACTATCGAATTATTCCGGAAGTGGCTTATGATATTAATGCAACCATGCTCTTTGGTACGAATACTTTTTTAAAAGGCTATGCAAAATTTGCCCATAGTTATGACTTCTATAGCATTCGTTATGTCTGTGCGGGTGCGGAGGCTGTACAAAAAGAAACCCGATCAGTTTATGCTGAGAAATTTGGTTTGAGAATTTTAGAGGGCTATGGTGCTACTGAAACCAGTCCAGTTATTTCAATCAATTGTCCCATGGATTATAAAACCGGTACAGTGGGTATGATGCTTCCAGGAATGGGCTACCAATTAAAAAAAGTACCAGGTATTGAAAGTGGTGGACAGCTCTTTGTTAATGGGCCAAATGTTATGGCTGGTTATTTGCGTCATGATAATCCCGGTGTTCTTGAGCCTGCAGCTTCAGAGTTTGGTGCAGGTTGGTATGATACGGGTGATATTGTTGATATTGATGATGATGGCTTTATTCGCATTAAAGGTCGAGTGAAGCGTTTTGCAAAAATTGGCGGTGAGATGGTATCACTTTCAATGGTAGAAGATATGGTATCACAATGCTGGCCTGATGAACTTCATGCGGTTGTTAGTATTCCTGACTCGAATAAAGGGGAGCAACTTGTTTTAGTGACAACTCGACAGAATGTTCAACGAAAAGAGCTTTCAGCTTTTGCTAAAACAAGTCAGATTGGTGAAATTAATATTCCAAAGAAAATGATAGAAGTTGAAAAGTTACCGCTGTTGGGAACTGGGAAAATTAACTATCAGGCAATTAATGAAATTGCTGTTTAACTACCATAGTAATAGCAGTAGAGCTACGGTGACAAATTCTTAAAACTCATTGCGGATACAGCCACCTATTGATGCATATTGATAAATTCTTAGCATAAGCTTACAGGTGACTCGATACGGCTATAATTTTGTTCCACTAGCAGACTAATGGCGCCCAGTTTAAACTCTTTTGAATGCTTATTTCTTGTGGTTATTATTTGTTCTCCAGTTAAGATTATTATCTCTTAGCTCGGGTGCACAAATCCATTAGATCATATCACTAGCTGTAAAAAAGGAAACTGAAATTAAATATCGAATTATCTTACTTCATAGCTGTTTGGAAAACTAATTTGTAAGCTTAATTCATTGAGTTTTTTATCATTCATACGACTTTTAGTTTTTTTAGTAATGTGATATTTTTCATTTGAAGCCTTTTGATATAGGAATAATTGTGTCAAAATCAATTGTTTATATCCATTTCAATTTATAGAGATCATTTCTATAAATTTTCACTGGAATATGACAACTATATACATATCAAGCTTAGCCAGTTATTAAGAAATTCATTATATTGGACTTTATTAATGGAAGAAATATCAACGTTGTATATTGAAAATAGAGAATACTTAGCTTATGCAATAATCCTATTCATCCCATTTTTTCTAAAAAAGGCTCGCCTCTATATATGGAATCCTTTTGAAAAGAGTGTAATTAAATCCTATTATGGAAAAATTATAACAAATAAATTAATTTCTATTTTTAGAAGGGATTCTTCCACATACTACACTCTTGCATCAAAATACCACCAGAAAATGTATATAGGTGGATTGAAAGAACAATTTCCATATGCAAAATTAAATGAGATCTTCATTGACATTAAATGTGGGATTGTTAATGACCATATATTAGGAGATTCTTCACTTGTAGATGGTCTTATTGATCTACCTATTTCTAATCAAATGAATATATTAGACTGTATTCATTCATCAGAAAATTTGTCGTCAACCACTTTATTATTAGGAGGTCCAGGCTCGGGTAAAACAACAATTATAAATCACTTATTGGAGGAGCTATTAAAGAAAAAAAATAAAAAACTAATACCCGTTCCATTGATTGTTAGAGAGTTAACTAAGTTTATAGTAAAAATGGAAGATAAAAATTTTTCTTTAAACAATCTCATAACGATTTATTTCAAAGAAAATGTTATAGAGAATGATGAAGAATTTTTACCAGAAAAATGGCTACTAAGAAATTTGAAAAATGGAAATTGTTTGATATTAATTGATGGTGTGGATGAGCTTGAATCTGATAAATCAAGGTTAATTTTTATTGATTGGCTATCTAATGAATTAAGAAGAAATAAAAACAATAAATTTTTAATTACATCTAGACAGCATGGTATTGAAGGGCATAGTTTTGGTAGTGTAAATACTAGGTATTTATGTCCTTTATCTAGTAATAATGTTGAGGGTTTTATTAAAAAATGGTATGACATTATTGCTAGTGAAGAAATGAAAGAAATTAAATCCAAATCAATAAATTCAAATAATAGTATAAAAAAGAAAAATAATAGAATCGCAAGAGGTCTTACTGAGCGAATATTAACAACAAGATCATTAAGGGTGTTATCCAGAAAACCTATGATTTTGACAATGATGCTCATTGTTCATAATACTGGTAATATGCTCCCAGAGCGAAGATGTGCACTATTTGATAGGGTTATGATGGTTATGCTGGGAGGAAGAAATTTATCAAAAGGTATAACACAAAAAATTCAACCTGAACAGAAGCAATCTTTACTAGCTGTCATAGCACATCATATGACTATAACAGGAAGAGTAACTCTTTCCCTTACTGAGATTGAATGTATCTTCAAAGGTCATTCAGGTAATTTTTCTACCCCGTATACAGTGAAAGAATTTTTATATGAAGTTGTTAAAAATTCTGGATTAATTGTTAGCCCCAGAGCTAACGAATATGGTTTCTGCCATAAGAGCTTTCGAGAATATTTAACATCTCGCTATATACAAGAAAAAAATGATGATTTCCCTACATCTAAAATCCTTTCGCTGGTGAATCAACAAGGCTGGAAAGAAGTTCTACTCTTGTATGTTGGTCAAATTGATGCGAGTAATATCATTACTGAAATTATTAAACATAAATATAGTCGTTTACTCAGTTTCTTTATAGCTGTACTAGAAGAAGCACTATCGATTGATTCAAAAGTAAAGAAAAATGCAGATATTTATATTGAATCCTTAATTGAGAGTAGGAATGTTAAAGATCAATTATTAATTGGAAGAGCATTTTTAAAAAAACGCTTAAAAAGTCTTATTATAGATGATGAAGTGATTTTTGATTCAAAGCCGATTACATACATTGAATTTCAATACTTTTTATGGGCAACAACAAATAATTTTAAAAGATGTAATTTTTTCATTTCAAACCCTGAAATAGCACTTTCTCCAATTAGAGACATAAGCAAGTTGCAAGCAAGCAGATTTTGCACTTGGATCACTCTGTTTATGTCAGATGGTTGGACTTATAGATTACCATTTATTTCTGATAATCTTCCTAAAGAAGAAATACATAAGTCACGAATTTGGTCTAATAATTTAAAACTTGCTGATGCAATAAATGTATATGGGAGTTATTTCGTAGAAAACTTATATCGAACTCGTATAAATTTGGTTAAAAGATATATCATAAATGATGCAATGGTTAGTAATGACATGATATTTAGACTCCATAGTATTTATAAAGTCCCTGGTAATAGCTGTTCAAAAGAACGTTCTGATGAATTACAAAAACAATTTTTAGAATTATTTGTAACTTGTCCTGATCTAAACAGATTTAAAGATAAAACATCATACTTTATTTTCAAAGTATCATCTTTATTTTTGGATGCGAGTAATTATTCTCAATTGCTAACTCAATTAGGATTTTTCAACAATAAAAGTGTTGAAAAACATATTAACCTAACTTTTTCTACAGCTGAATTAATAGATAGAAAAGCTAAATCCTTCAATTTAGATATTAAAAATGTAATTAAAAATGAAATATTCAATCTTATCTCAAGTCACAAGATAGAAGATTGTTTTGAACAATTAAATTTGATACTTGGTAAAAGCGGCATCAGAATATACGAAAGCTTCCAAAGTGATTTTCAATCTTCATCTATAGATTTTAATGATTCAAATAATTGTACTAAAAAAAATGATAATATTTCACTTGTTAGAATTGTCTTGCTTTCTCTTTATTTGGATAGTGAGTACAAACGTGAAAAATTTAACTATTTGGTACTGTATACTAGCTTATGTATGCTTCAATGTAGTATTGAAGATAAAGAGCTTTATAATCCAAATTTCAACTTACATTTAGTAAAAGATGCAATTCAAAGCGAATCTAAGTTGGCAGGTAAACATATAAGAAGCATTTATGTACCAGATCAAAATCTATTAGAGGAGCTTCATGATTGATAAATAATAATGAGTTGAGCTTGATTTAAAATCAAGAAAAAAAGCAGAGTCGGTGTTTGAATCAGCGCGTATAACACAACTGTAAGGGAAGCTAAATAGCTGATCCAAAATGGTGCGCACTTTATAATTTCTGTTGTTGTACTTGTGAGCCTGGAAACGGTGATACGTTATTCATAAAGAGTCTGACATC
>JADGEM010000035.1 GCA_016744375.1 Gammaproteobacteria bacterium | reverse complement strand
CTCATTGACGAACCTGAGCTGAATCTTGGAACAGAAATTCTACATATGATGGAAAAGTTAAGAAAATGATATTTCTACAAGGTTTTACGAATACCCATTATTAGATAGATGCTTATTACGAAGTAATTTAAAGTCAATCGAATCAGACTCTTGACTCAGATAAATTATCTTTGCATCTTTATTCATAAAAACTAATGTGCCGTGTTTAGTATTTTCTTTGTTTGAAAAATGAAGGGAGAAGTCAGCTTGAATTTTAGATAAAACTTTTTGATAATATACTTTCACATCCTGTAGGCCATGCTGTTCCAGAGCATCATAATCCTGAGCAATCTGCAACTGAATATAATCCAGATCATTTTCAATTAATTGACTGTTCAAGTCATAAATAATGCCTTTTATGGTAAAAAAACCAATAAAAATACTCATCACTGCGGTTGATGTTACCAGTAAAACACTAAACAGACTGAGCTTAGGCAATAATCTCATCGTTTTATTGTTTCCATCGATACGAACTGACATTACGTAAGAATGTCAGTTCAAAAATAATATTCATTTTCTCAGCCAGATCCAGATTAACGCTGGTATAAGCCTGAGTGTTATTCACTATTGGTATTGAACCAGGGGATTGACCATTGAGAATATCAATCGCGATCTTTGCGGCATATTGCCCCTGTTCTTCAGGTACTTGCAAATAACCCAGTAGCACATAAGGAATCATCCCTCTTTGAGTTGTACCAGTTGGTATACGAGTATTATCCATAATAAACTGATGCATATCATCATTCTTCCAGCCACTAATACTCATACTATTTTCAATAATCAATATATCTACTTCATTTTGCATTTCAAGATAAGCCTCTCGCCACTGTTCTGCATTCTCCACAAAGACAGTTTTATCAAAAATGATGCCAGCCTTTTCTTTATAATTCTTGACATTTTTTCGATCACTGATCACAGTGCCAGACAAAATCCCTAAACGTGTCCCCCTGGCGTGCCGGGCTAATTCTTTTGGCAAGGGTTCTATAAGCGACACTTCTTCCATACCTGTTGCATTATTATAGGGGTAGCCATAAACAGATGCATCCCAATTCACACCACAAAAAACAATAGGAAGTTCTACATTTTTATAATAGGGTTCTATCAAATATTTACTGGCATTATCATCCGAGACAATAATCAGATCGGGTTTCCAGGCTTCTATTTTCGCTTTGGCTTTCAGAGCACTCTGTTTGATGTAGCCAATATCAGGGTTTCGTTTAGTATCCATTGAATAGACTTCCATCTCAATTCCTTCAGCCTCCAGAACTGATCGTGCTCCAGCAACAATCCCTGCAACCCAACTATAGCCTTGATGATAAGAGTCAATAAAAAGAATGCGTTTGGATTTCAGTTCAGAAGCTGTTGATTGAGCAATTGCAGGAAAAATCTGACAACAAAAAAATATCAACAGAAAAACAAAGAAACTATAATAACGAGGTATTGTTCTCTTCATTGCATTTTCCTTACTTGATATCCATTATTTGAAGCAATTATTAGATTAAGCATAGGAAATATTGGAAGCAATTTCAATCTTGGTCGAAAGTTGTATTTCTCCAGCCTAAAGAGTTGTCTGCGTTGTTTTTAGACAGCATCAGTGAGCTATTGAGGTCGATGCATGGACAACAGAACAGCTTCGTTGTGTTGGAGTATGGATGGTGGTAATAAACATTGCATGGATGTGCTTGCACAGCAATTTAGGTGAGCCAGTCTCGGGGACAATCGCTAGGCTCAACCTTTGTCCGAACGCCCATACTCTTTGATGGTTTTGAGACCACACTCCAATCACGTCCGGGAAGAAGTGCTCTTGGGTGCGGCTCAGGTAATAGAGTTTTGAAACTCAACCTCATTTCTTTTTAGGTAAATAAATATCCGTACAAGTGCCCTCTGCCACTTCTGTTGCAAAGTTTATGGTCTCAGATAAAGTCGGATGCGGGTGAATCGTTAATGCCACATCCTCCATTTCAGCTCCCATCTCAACAGCAAGTACTGCTTCTGCAATGAGCTCGCCGGCATTTTTTCCCAGGATACCTGTGCCCAGCATGCGGTGAGTTTGCTTATCGTAGAGTACTTTGGTCATACCAACATCGGCGCCCACTGATAGTGCTCGGCCACTTGCTGCCCATGGGAATACACCTTTCTCGTATTCTATGCCCGCATCTTTAAGCTGCTCTTCCGTCTGACCACACCAGGCAATTTCAGGCTCGGTATAAGCAACGGAAGGAATGGTTCGAACATCAAAGTAACGTTTTTGGCCATCAATGACTTCAGCCGCAATTTTAGCCTCATGAGTTGCCTTGTGTGCCAACATGGGTTGTCCGACGACATCACCAATTGCAAAAATATGTTCCACATTAGTTCGCTGCTGTGAATCAACAGGAATAAACCCCTGTTCATTAACCATAACACCAGCTTTATCAGCATCAATAAGTTTACCATTGGGTGAACGACCGATTGCTACCAGAACATTATCAAAGGTATCTTCTTCAGGTGCTTTTTTACCTTCAAATTTACAAACAATACCATCCTTAGCAGGTGTTAGTTCAGTCACTTTGGTGTTCACATAAATATTTTCATAACGCTTTTTCAGAGTACGTTCAAAAGGTTTCAGTAAATCACGGTCCGCTCCAGGAATTAATCCTGGACCTAACTCAACGACGGTAACCTGAGCCCCAAGCGCATGATACACCGTAGCCATTTCAAGACCAATAATTCCACCACCAACGACCAATAGTCGCTTTGGGATATTATGTAACTCTAATGCGTCAGTAGAATCCCAGACTCGTTCATCTTCCCATGGAATAAAGGGGAGTTTCGTAACGGATGAACCTGCTGCAATAATGCAGTTTTCAAAACCAATAACTTGCTTGCCGCCATCGGAGCCTTCAGCTTTATCAAGAGTTTCAACTTCGATGGTATTGTCAGAAGTAAACTTGCCAAAACCTGTTACTATCTGAACTTTGCGCTGCTTCGCCAGTTGTTTTAAACCACCGGTTAAACGACCGACCACTTTATTTTTATGGGCTCGCAATTTATCCGTATCAATTTCAGGTTCCTGATAGGTAACCCCTAAATCTGAAAAATCACGCGCTTCATTTAACACTTCAGCAACATGTAATAATGCTTTAGAAGGAATGCAGCCTACATTCAGGCAAACACCGCCTAAAAAGCTGTCTTTTTCAATTAAAACAACCTGTTTACCCAGATCGGCAGCACGAAATGCTGCGGTATAACCACCCGGACCAGAACCCAGAACAACCACCTGTGCCTGGATATCAACATTGCCTGAAGCTTTAGCCGCAACAGGCGCTGGTGATGACTCATTGTTTTTTGCCGGTGCTTCAGTCGGTTTTGTCTCTTCCGCCTGAACGTTTGACTCTGCAACTTCAAGTTCCAGAACTACACTGCCTTCCGAGACATTGTCACCCAGGCTGACCTTTAATGATTTCACAATACCGGCATCAGAGGAGGGTATTTCCATGCTGGCTTTATCTGATTCAACAGTAATTAATGCATCTTCAACATTAACCTCATCACCTGGAGCAACTAAAACTTCAATAATTTCTACACTGTCAAAATCACCGATATCCGGGACTTTAACTTCAATGGTATGACTCATTTTTAAATTCCCATTGTTTACATTAATAAATAGCGTACATCTGACAATATCTTACTCAGATAAGTTGAAAATGCAGCGCCCTGAGCACCATCAATCACACGGTGATCATAAGAAAGTGATAACGGACACATCAGACGCGGCTCAAAATCAGAACCATTCCAGACCGGCTGCATTTTCGAACAAGAGACACCAAGAATGGCCACTTCCGGCGCATTGAGAATCGGAGTAAAACTAGTCCCTCCTATACCACCCAGACTGGAAATAGTAAAACAGCCACCCTGCATTTCAGAGGGCTTCAGCTTCTTATCACGAGCTTTAATAGAGACTTCACGCAATTCAGCCGCCAGTTCACCCAAACTTTTCTGATCCACATCACGGATCACAGGAACCACCAGACCATCCGGTGTCGCCACAGCGATGCCAATATGATAATAGTTCTTCTGTATCAGTGACTCGCCTGAGACATCCAATGAAGAATTAAAGCGAGGAAACTCTTTCATAGCCATAACCACCGCCTTCATCACAAATGACAGCATGGTTACTTTAATGCCTTTATCCGCATACTCTATATTGCTTTTCTTACGAAAAGCTTCCAGTTCAGTAATGTCTGCTTCATCAAATTGCGTCACATGAGGTATATTCACCCAGTTACGATGCATGAACTTGCCCGTGAGAATATTAATTTTAGAGAGTTTTTTGCTCTCAATCTCACCCCACTGACTGAAGTCAACTTCCGGCATAGGCTCAACACCTAAACCGGCTCTACCTCCAGCAGGCTCTCTCAGAGCCTGTTTAACAAAGTTCTGGATATTTTCTTTGAGTACACGTTTGTGGTTCCCTGTTCCCTGAACCTGACTTAAATCAACGCCCAGTTCCCTGGCAAATTTTCTCACCGCAGGTGAGGCATGGGCTTTTTTGAAATTATCATGATTAATGTTAATGGTCGGAGATGGTTTTCGTATGTGGGCAGCTTTTGCAGAAGCAGCCCTTATCTCTGGCGCTTTTTCTATTGGAGACAGTTTTTCAGGCTCAGTTTCTTCAGGCTGATCTACCGCGGCTGTGTCTCTCTCTGCAGCTGCTTCCAGCAATATAACCAGAGAACCTTCTGCAACCCGTTCGCCAACATTAACCTTAATTTTGGCAACAACGCCTGCATGACTGCTGGGAATTTCCATGGTCGCTTTATCGGACTCTACTGTGATCAGCGAATCTTCCACACTGATGGTATCCCCTTCAGAAACCAGCAATTCAATCACTTCAACATCATCAAAGTCACCAATATCCGGTACAAATACTTCTATCATCTTACTCATGCTGTTCTCCCTTAAGCAGTGACTGGATTTGGTTTTTCAGGATCAATACCATATTTAACAATGGCATCCTGTACCTTACCTGCCGGGAACTGCCCATCATCAGCTAATGATTTTAAAGCGGCAATAACAATATATGCAGCATTGACTTCAAAGAACTTGCGTAATTGAGCTCGCGTATCTGAACGGCCAAAACCATCCGTCCCCAGAACATCATATTTTGCTGGTATCCATTTTCTGATTTGATCGGGGTAAGCCTTGATATAATCCGTTGCTGAAAGCACTGGACCACGACGATCTTTCATACATTTTTCGATATAGGATACTTTCGGATCTTCCAGAGGGTGCAGCATATTCCAACGATCCACATCCAGTGCTTCACGCCGCAATTCATTGTAACTGGTGACACTCCAGACATCGGCGTCAATAGACCAGTCTTCATCTAACAGACGCGCTGCTTCAATCACTTCCCGCAAAATAGTACCGGAGCCCATAAGTTGCACTTTCTTCCGGCGCTTACCGCCGCCCTGCAGAAGATACATGCCTTTAAGAATACCTTTCTCAGTCCCTTTGGGCAGCGCAGGCTGCTTGTAGTTTTCATTCATCGTAGTGATGTAATAGAAAACATTTTCCTGCTCCTGATACATACGACGCATACCGTCCTGAATAATGACTGCCAGCTCATAAGCAAAGGTCGGGTCATAAGAAACACAATTTGGAATCGTGGCGGCAGAGAGCAATGAATGACCATCCTGATGCTGCAAGCCCTCACCAGCCAGAGTGGTTCTGCCTGCAGTGCCTCCCACAAGGAAACCACGAGCCTGCATATCACCAGCCATCCACATTAAATCGCCCACACGCTGAAAACCAAACATGGAATAATAAATATAAAACGGCACCATGTTCACATTGTGATTACTATAGGCTGTTGCCGCAGCAATCCATGAAGACATCGCACCAGCTTCATTAATACCTTCCTGAAGAATATGACCCGATTTATCTTCCTTATAGAACATGACCTGATCTTTATCCTGAGGCGTGTAAAGCTGTCCGACAGAAGAATAGATCCCCAATTGGCGGAACATGCCTTCCATACCAAAAGTACGGGCTTCATCCGGTACAATAGGTACCACATTGTCACCCATCTTTTTATTACGGCTAAGCAGGGTCAGCATTCTCACAAAGGCCATGGTGGTTGACATTTCTTTATCGCCTGAGCCCTTTAACAGAGGTTCAAAAATCGACACATCCGGTATGTCCAGTGGTGCCGCAGTACGATTACGTACTGGCATGACACCCCCCAGAGCTTCGCGTTTGGACATCATGTATTTGTATTCTTCACTGTCCTTGCCCGGATGGTAATAGTCAGCCCTTGCAGCCTGTTCATCACTAATAGGAATGCGGAAACGATTTTTATAAGCAATCATTTCTTCGGCATCGAGTTTTTTCTGCGAGTGCGAACGCATCTGCCCTTCACCAGCCGATCCCATACCATAACCTTTTACCGTATGAGCAAGAATAACCACCGGTTGTCCAACGGTATCCGCCGCTTCTTTATAAGCCGCATAAACTTTATACGGATCATGTCCACCGCGGTTCAGACGCCAGATATCATCATCTGACATATTAGCCACCATCGCTTTTAGTTCAGGGTATTTGCCAAAAAAGTGCTCACGAACATAGGCACCATCTTTTGATTTATAATTCTGGAAATCACCATCAACGCATTCCATCATACGTCGTTTAAGCAAGCCGTCTTTGTCTTTAGCCAGTAATGGGTCCCAATAGCTGCCCCACATGACTTTAATGACTTTCCAGCCTACGCCACGGAATACAGCTTCCAATTCCTGAACAATCTTGCCATTACCACGCACTGGACCGTCAAGACGCTGCAGATTACAGTTAATCACCCAGATTAAATTATCCAGTTTTTCACGAGAGGCTAATGAGATTGCCCCCAGAGTTTCGGGTTCATCAGTTTCACCATCACCAATAAAGGCCCAGATTTTACGACCAAGCGTACAGGATAAACCCCGATCATGCATATAGTGCATAAAGCGCGCTTGATAAATAGACTGTATAGGACCCAAGCCCATAGAAACCGTTGGAAACTGCCAGAAATCAGGCATCAACCAGGGATGAGGATAGGAAGACAGACCATCACCATCGACTTCCTGACGGAATTTATCCAGTTTAGCTTCATCCATCCGCCCTTCCAAGAATGCACGAGCATACATACCCGGAGCTGAATGTCCCTGAAACAAAACCATATCACCGCCATGCTCATGTGTCGGTGCTCGAAAGAAATGGTTAAAACCGATATCATACAAAGTTGCCGCTGAGGCAAAACTGGCAATATGACCACCCAATTCTGTTGATATGCGGTTTGCTTTAACCACCATAGCCGCCGCATTCCAGCGGATCAAAGAACGAATTCTAGCTTCCATTGCAACATCACCTGGCATCGCCTGCTCAAGATGGGTGGGAATGGTATTCACATACGCCGTATTTGATGAATGAGGCAAATTAACACCTGAACGCCGTACTTTTTCAATCATCTGTTCAAGTAAAAAATGGGCACGCTCAGGACCTTCTACTTCCAAAACACTTTCAAGAGCATCCAGCCACTCCTGTGTTTCCAGTTGATCGTTATCCTGCTGCTCAATCACCTGCTCATTTGAGTTCTGATTCGACATGGTTTCGTCTCCTGCCATGCATTAACATCTGATAATGCTAATTTTGGCTGTTATCGCTCTATTTATCTATAAACTATCATTCTGTAGAAAGCACATTTATTATATGGATTTTTTACAAAACAAAATTAATTAACTTATTTTTCAAAAACTTACAAAGGGCAAATAAATGGCCGTTTAATATTGAGTCCAAGTATAGGGAATTCCTGAGCAAATTACAATGCTGTTTCTATTATCAAAGCAAGGGGTTTCACTGATATAGAATTTTTAAATTAGTTGTAAAACAGGCTGACAAATAGATGTTGACGGGCAGAAAAAGTGCACAGATATTTTATTTTCACTGGCTTGAGTACCAAAGTGCCAAACCTATTTGTATTGTCTTTTTTGTTTTACCATCCATGTTATTATGTTTCTATTTATAATACAGATTATAATTAATGCAAAGAACATTAGAACTCATCAACCATCACCTTCCTATTATTTAACAGAAAATGAAGAGTCAATTTTACTTATTTAAACAACAGCTCTTCCAGTTAGTCACTCTGGCAATTCCTGTGGTAGCGACCCAATCCAGTCAAATGGCCATGGGAGTTGTTGATACTATTATGTCAGGTCATGCTAGTGCTATCGATCTTGCGGCAGTGGCGGTGGGTTCCAGTATATGGATTCCACTCATGTTACTGATTGCGGGAATTTTAACCGCAATTACCCCCACTGTAGCGCAATTTTGTGGTGCCAGAGAGTATTCCAGAATTGGTCATGCAATCCGCCAGTCACTCTGGATTGGCTTATTACTCAGTTTTCTTAGCTTCATTGCATTGTTTTCCACTCATGAACTGTTTGTTTTTATGGCCGTTGAAGCAACCATTTTACCAATTTCTACTGGTTATCTACAGGCAATAGCCTGGGGTATGCCAGGCATCATCGGCTTTTTTATCCTGCGCTTTCTCAATGAAGGCATGTCAAACATGATACCCGTTATGCTTATCGGATTTTTAGGATTACTGGTTAATATCATGGCTAATTATATATTGATCTTCGGACATTTTGGTGCACCCGCTCTGGGAGGAATTGGTGCGGGTTGGGCAACGACTATCAGCCATTGGGTGATGTTTCTGTGCCTTATTGTCTATTTATTTAACAGCCGAAAGTTTGCACACATTAAGCTGTTTCAATTTAAATTCAGTCCACATATTGATGAATTAAAAAAACTGTTGAAACTTGGGATTCCAATCGGTATTGCCTTTTTTGTAGAAGGCAGTATTTTTTCAATTATTGCCCTTTTCCTGGCCTCCATGGGGGTTGTGACCGTTGCATCTCATCAAATTGCCCTGAGTTTTTCTTCCCTCATTTTTATCTTGCCTCTGAGCTTATCCATCAGTCTGACCATCCAGGTCGGTCAACGAATTGGTGCCAGCCAGTTTCAACAGGTACGTGATACCATTAAGGCGGGTTATTTAATAAGTCTGAGCATTTCGCTCATTGCCGCAATTTTTATTATGAGTTATTCCTCCAATATCGCCGCCCTGTATACTGACAATACAGAAATCATTGAATTAGCCAGCAGCCTGATGATATTTACCGCCTTATATCAATTTTCAGATGGTATTCAGCTATGCTCAGCCGGTTCATTACGGGGTCTAAAAGATACCACAATTCCAATGTTTCTGTCGATTAGCGCCTATTGGCTGGTGGGCTTTCCTCTAGGCTACATGCTGGCATTAACCGATATGATCACAGCACCCATGGGTGCCAAAGGTTTCTGGATTGGTTTATTATGCGGGCTGAGCCTCTCCGCTGTTTTTATGACAATTAGACTCTACACAATAATAGGTCAACGTTATGCATCAAGGGTTATAGAGTGTTGAGGTCATTACGAGGGTAATCCCTATCACAATCCCCCTACAATTCTTGGTAGAATAGAGTCATCCAAATAAGAATAATAAAAGGATAAGCTTTGGACGAATTACTAAAGAACGATAAATTTATTCAGTATATTGTAAATGAGCACTTTTCTAGCAATGAAATGACCTCTCATGAAAAAATCCAAACAGTCTTTTCTTCAACTGAAGATTTTACTAAAGCAATGGATTGTTTTAAGTTAAGTAGTGGTACAATCAACAACCACTAAATATCTTCACTGGCTATATGTTACGATTTATATCAAGCCTTACCTATGGGTGTGATATTACAAACTGCATAGTAGGTGCATCTACACATTTTATTATGTACTCTACACCAGACCACAAATGCGCTAAAATGAGTTTTTCACAAAAAATACCTACTGATGAATGGTCGCTTTATGGCCATAACGGTAATTCGTAGTAGTTGAAAATCAAAAAAATAAACCAGGGCAGCGTTCAAATAACATTGTAGGCCACCCTTCGGAGCGACATTGTTCTGGAGCCAATGGTATTAATCCCTGGAATCCCAACGGCTTTTGATTTTATACAAAAGTACGTAAATTTGTGATGAAGTCTCATTTACATAATTACTTATAAATAAGGTTCCCGTATGGATCTGGAAATTCGTCACCTTAAAACATTAGTCGGTCTGAAAGACACTGGCAGTCTGGTGGCTACTGCAGAACAACTGAATCTCTCACAATCGGCCTTATCTCACCAGCTTAAGGTTCTGGAAGATTATCTGGGTACCCCGGTACTGGTCAGGAAAACTCGTCCCATGCGATTTACTCCCGCCGGTCAGAAATTACTTGAACTGGCCGATAAAGTATTGCCTCTGGTGAGGCAAACGGAACAGCAGTTATCCCGAATAAAAACAGGAGACAGCGGCAGTCTTCGTATTGGCGTAGAATGCCATAGTTGCTTTGACTGGCTAATGCCGACACTTGATCAGTATCGTCTGGACTGGCCGGATGTTGAGCTGGATTTATTAACCGGTTTTGACCTGAACCCAGCGGATTCTTTATTGCGAGCCAATACGGATTTAATTATTACTTCTGATATCCGAAACAGTGACGAAATTACCTATATTCCCTTATTTAACTATCAGGTATTGCTGGCCGTTTCCAAACAACACCCATTAGCTTCTGAAGCCTGTATTATTGCTGAAGATATGTATGATGACACCTTGATTACCTACCCGGTTGAGCGTGAGAGGCTGGATATTTTTACTCGATTTTTAACTCCAGCGGGTGTTGAGCCCAGCCTGGTTCGGCATTCTCAGGTCAATGCCATGACCTTACAGTTAATTGCCAGCAACCGGGGTGTGGCAGCTTTACCTTGCTGGGTACTTAATAAAAAAGTATTGCAGCAATATGGCATCAAAGCTTTACCCTTAGGTGAAAAAGGCTGCTGGGGTACACTCTATGCCGCTATTCGTAAAGAAGATGAACAACAGCCCTATTTTACTGCCTTTATTAAACAGGCAAAACAAATTATAGAAAGTCATCTTGAAGGTATTACACCCGTCGATGCTTCGACAGAAAAAAAATGAATACAAACAAAATCCTGTTCATCGGTCATCTCTGGCCGGAACCAGGCTCTTCGGCTGCAGGTTATCGAACACTTGCTCTGCTCAAAGCCATTATCAATAGGCCTCATCCCAATAACGAAAAATGGCAACTTCACTTTGCCTGTGCTGCTGATAAAACTGAGTTTAACTTTAACCTGGAACCACTGGGAATTATCTGCCACAAAATAGCGCTGAATCATAATTCTTTTGATGCTTATATTAAAGACTTAAACCCGGAAATAGTCTTTTACGATCGCTTTATCACAGAAGAACAATTTGCCCCAAGAGTCCATGAACAATGCCCTCATTCCATAAATATCCTTGATACACAAGATTTGCATTTTCTGCGTAGAGCGCGTCAAAAGGCACTAAAAAGTGATCAGAAAGTTAACTTATATTCTGATGATGCAATTCGTGAAATAGCCGCCATCTTGCGCTGTGATCTCAGCTTGATCATTTCCAGCTATGAAATGCAATTATTAAGCAATGAATTTCAAATTTCACCTGAGATTCTGCACTATTGCCCCTTTATGATGACACTAGATAATCATTCTCATCAAAATTTGTTCTCAGCACGAAAACATTTTGTCATGATAGGCAACTTCCTCCACCCACCCAACTGGGATGCCGTACTCTGGTGTTATCAATCTATCTGGCCTCTCATTAGAAAACTGATGCCTCAGGCGCAAATACACATCTATGGTGCCTACACTTCTGACAAAGTCAGGCAGCTTCACCAACCCGATCAAGGCTTTATCATTAAAGGCCGAGCTGAGGATGTCTTTGAAACACTGGGTCAATATAGAGTAAACCTTGCCCCATTGCGTTTTGGTGCTGGGATCAAAGGAAAAATTGCCGATGGATTTATTGCTGGAACCCCCTGTGTTACCACTGATATTGGTCTGGAAGGAATGGTGGAGAAGCTGAACTGGGGTGGTCTGGTAGCACAGAGAGACCAAAGTGGACAACAAGATGAACAACAAATTGCCCAATATGCCGTTGATTTATACCAGGATGAATCTCTCTGGCAAACAAGTCATCAAAATGGTCAGCAGATTATTCATCAGCTGTTTAATGAAGAGCAACATTCAGAACGTTTTATAACGCGCTTACATCAATTAATGAGGACAATTTCCCAACATAGAAAAAATAATTTCTATGGCCGGATATTACGTCATAATCTCTATCGCAGTCAGTATTTTATGAGTAAGTGGATTGAAGAAAAAAATAAGGAGAGGTAGCTCACACGCCTGAAACACAATAATTCAATCAACTTGCCTATCAGTTTGGGTGGTCTATAGTTGTATTAGTCATATAATGCTGGATACTGATATTTATGGATTTTGCTTCTCTGGTTGGCATATTTTCTGGTTTTGCCCTGATTCTTTCTGCCATATTATTAGGTGGAAGTTTAAACACATTCATCAATGTCCCTGGGATGATGATCGTCTTTGGCGGTACGATTTCTGCAACTTTATTAACCTTCCCGCTAAAAGATATCCTCACCGCCTTCAAAAGTGCCTTTATCGTTTTTGGTACCAGTAAACAGCAGCCCGATCAAGTCATTCAAATCATGCTTCAATTGACTCAACTCAGTCGTAGAAAAGGCTTGCTTGCACTCTCTGAAGTTAAAACAAATTCTCCTTTTTTAAAACGTGCCTGCAATCTGATTGCCGATGCCTCTGATGAACAAATGATTCGTCATGTACTACGCACAGAAATAAACTCTATGAAAGCCCGGCATTTTAATACTCAGGATGTATTTAAAAAAATGGCTACTTTCGCACCAGCATTCGGTATGCTAGGCACTTTAATCGGATTAATTCAGATGTTGAGCACTCTGGATGATCCAGCCACAATCGGCCCTTCTATGGCAGTTGCATTATTAACAACTTTTTACGGATCTTTGCTGGCAACCGTTATTTTTCTGCCCATTGCCGGAAAATTAAAATCTCGCACAATGTTTGAAGTCATCAATCTTGAAATTATGTTTGAAGGGGCTATTTGCATTCTTAAAGATAACAACCAATTATCCGTTTATGAAAAATTATCCTCTTACCTGTCCAGAACACAGCGCCCTTCAATGGGCGGCAGTTCTAAAAAAAGTTCTAAAAAAAGTTCTAAAAAATCAACTAAAAAGAAATAAGTATGAGCACACCCGCAGAGCCTTCTGAAACAAAAAGCCTGGAGACCTCCAGACAGACGGCAAAACCACTCAACAACACTGTTGATTATAATAATGCATACCATGAAAATGATAGCATCATTGATGAGATTGCTGATGAAGAAGGGGCTCCAGCCTGGATGGTTACCTTTGCTGACCTGGTGACTCTTCTGCTGGTTTTCTTTATCTTATTATTCTCAATCTCATCCGTTGAAAGCGAAAAATTTAAATCCGTATTATCCTCAATTCAAATTGCATTAAACCAGAACAATCCGGTTGCCAGTCAGATTATCATTCAGCAAGTTGTTCCTGCAGAAGAGTCCAGCCTTTCTAAAATTGATCCCATTATTCCACAACCAGATACAAATGATGCGATACAATCAGAAATACCTGAGCCATCAGACATAGATGAACTTATCAATGACATTGAAGCCATGATTCTGGAGCAGCAGCTGGGGGATTTTATTTTCGTTTATACGGAAGGTGAACGAATTATTATACGAATAAAAGGAACCATACTTTTCCCCTCAGGTGATGTTCAGCTTTTTGATGACGCCATTCCCATTTTTGAAGATATTTTTGCTTTATTTAAAAAATACCATGACTATAATATTGATATAAAGGGCTATACTGATAACACTCCGATTGCTACATCTCATTACCCTTCAAACTGGGAATTATCAGCAGTTCGTGCAACAACTGTTTTGAGATTTTTTATTGATCAGGGAATTAATCCCACACGAATGTCAGCAACCGGTTACTCTGATCTATTCCCCATCGCAAGCAATGAAACAGCTGAAGGCCGGGCACAAAACAGGAGGGTTGAATTTGTTCTGGAAAAAGAAGAATGATCATACCATCACCATAGAACTGGATTCTGATGATCGGCGTGATGGTGTGCGCATAAAACCACGTGATATAATTATCATCCACCATGAGGCACAACAATTTAAGCTGATCGATATCAGTTTTTCCGGACTGGCCTTTCAGTCCAGACCCGATGTATACAAGATGGATGACAGCATGGAAATATCAATGTCTCTACCATTGGGAAACAGCGGAATCCTGTCAGAAAAAAAGCTTCCTATTTCAGGTGTAATCAAAATTATCCACACATTTAACAGCATTTATCACTGTCGTTTTGTCAACCTGAGGCATCAGGATAAATTATTACTCGAACGATTCATTTTAAATGAACAAAAACGACGGATTCATTCCCAAAACGATTAAAAAGAAAGAAATCTATTGCAATATCATGCAGACTTTCATATCCTTTAAACAATATTTTTAGTTTAAAAACAACCATTTATTATTAGTTTTTACTAATATAGCTTGTTTTTTAAATTTTTTTTTTAATTATATGATCTGGTAATGACATCAGCATGTTTCTATTTTCACATGCGATACGCTTTTCCGAGAACAAGAATCAAATCCAAAATCTCTGAATGAATACATCCCGAACTTTATGAAAAAATACCTTAAAATTGGCTTAATTATCATTACTTTAAGCCAGCTGGGTGCCTGCTCTATGGCACAGCTTACGGTTAAAGCCTCCATGCCACTCATTGACGGTGGTGTTACCGCAATGAATGAGCAATCAGATTTGGGTATTGCTGCTTTAGCAATACCGGCCAATATTAGTCTGATTGAAGGCATGCTGGTTAATGACCCTGATAATAATAAATTACGCCTTTATGCAGCACAGGCCTACTATGGCTATGCCTTTGGTTTTATTGAAGATGGTTTTATTGCAGACGGCTTTAATGCACAGGCAAATCCCATTCGCGCAGCAAAACTGTATGAAAAAGGGTATCACCATGCAAAACAGGTTTTACTATCAGAAGGCTTGACTGAGCAGGACCTGAATGGAGACCTGGAAAGCTTGCAACAAAGTATCAATCAACTAGACAATAACGCCGTAGCCGCCCTATTCTGGGCTGCATCCTGTTGGGCAAAATCCATTGACTTAAATCGAGACAAGGCCCATAACCTGGCTCAATTACCTAAGACGGTCATGTTGATGCAGCGGGTACTTGAACTGGATGAGCATTATTATATGAGTGGCGCCCATATTTTCTTTGGTGTTTATTATGGTAGTAAGTCCCCGATGCTGGGTGGTAACTACAAACTGTCTGAGCAGCATTTTTCTTTGGCCAATAAAGCAAACCAGGACAAACTGCTGGTTTCTAAACTTTTACAGGCACAGTATCTGGAGCGCCAGAGATTTAATCAACAAGGCTTTCAGGATCTATTGAAGCAGATCATTCAGGCCAGTGAAACACTTTATCCCGAGCAGGCTTTAATTAACCAGATAGCAAAATATAAGGCCTCCTTATTATTGAAAAAAGAAGAACTTTGGTTCTAACTCTATTTAAGAGCACTGCTTAAATAAATTGATTTTAAAAAGATAAGTTGTAAAGAAATGGATTCTAAGAAGATGATTTTAAAAATAATGACTTTTAAAATGAGACCTGATACCTCCCTTGTATTCTGGCCTATGTTATATAGTCTGTTGCTCAGCCTGGTATTGATGACCAATGTCAGTGCTAAGGAACAATTTACCTTAAAATTTGCGACTCTGGTACCGCCCGACACCGCCTGGATGAAAGAAATTGATCGCTGGGCTGATGAAGTTTATCAAAAAAGCAATGGCCGCCTGAAATTTAAAATTTATCCCGGTGGAGTCATGGGCGATGAACCCGATGTTTTACGTAAGATTCGCAGCAGACAATTACAAGGGGCTTTTTTTACAGGCTATGGTATTGGCCGTATCTACTCGTCGGCCAGGGTTCTTGAAATGCCTTTTTTATTCCGCAATACCGATGAGTCTGACTATGTCCGGGAACATTTAATGCCTGAGATTGAAGCCGGTTTTCGGTTTAAAGGCTTTGAGCTATTGGGATGGCCTGAAATCGGCACTATTCATTTCTTTTCAAAAAAACCAATCAACTCCCTGGAAGAGCTGAAACAACGTCGCATCTGGCTGTGGCAGGGTGATCCTGTTGGCGAGGCCTTTGCAGATGCAAGCGGCATATCACCAGTGCCACTGTCTATTATTGATGTATATAGTCAGCTAACAGCCAGACACGGCAGCATTGATACCGTATACAATTCAGCCTTTGGTGCATTAACAATGCAATGGCACACCAAACTGTCCTATGCAACCAACATTGCCATGACCAATGGAATTGGCAGCCTGATAGTCAGTAATCGCTTTTTTAAAAAATTACCCGAAGATTTACAGCTACTGCTTAAATCAACTGGAAAAACAACAGGGGATAACATCAATCACATTACCCGCCGTGATAACCAGGAAAGTATTTCTTTATTGAAAGAAAGCGGTATAAAATTTATGTGGGACTGGAACGAGCAGGAAAAGCAGGAAATGATGTCAATACGCGATGAAGCTGCAGCAAATTTGATTAAATCCGACTATATCTCAAAGAAAATGTTCTCACGCACGACAACCTTATTAGATGAATTCCGTGCAAAATAAAACACCGGCCTCCTGGCTGAAGATCATATTTAAAATTAAACACGGCTTAATCTTTTTTGAAAAAATAATTGCCGCCAGCAGCCTCTTATTATTGCTTGTTATGGCTATGATACAGATCATTGCCAGAAACTTTTTTGAAATCAGTTTTTCTGAAATGGATGTCATTTCACGACATCTGATTTTATTTATTATTTTTATGGGTGCTGCACTGGTTTCTGAGCAAAACCGGCACATCAAAATTGATATCCTAACCCCTTTTTTAAGCATTGAACAACAAGAAAAACTGATACGTCCCTTGCTATTACTGTGCGCTTTTATCTGTGCTGTCTTTGCCTGGTATTCTGTTGGTTTCTGGTTTGATGAATGGCAGTACGCACCAGCCAATGAACGTTGGTCGGTTTATCTTGCTCTAATTCTTCCCGTTGGTTTTTTTATTATGGCTCTACACTTATTTTTGCTCACCATCACAGGGTTTGAACACGAACTTGTTTTAAAGGAAAAAGAAAAAAAGGCTTCAGAACAGCATTCTTGTTCTGACCTTGTTTAATAGTGTTATATGATCATTTTTATCCTGATTTTAATTTTTCTGGCCATCATTGGTACGCCCCTTTTTGCTGTTATGGGGGCGGGAGGTCTCGTTGCCAGTCAATCCGCTGAACTCCATCCAAGTGTTCTTATTATTGAAATGTACCGCCTGGCTTCCCAGCCCAACCTTGTTGCAATTCCTCTGTTTACATTCGCAGGGATTACCCTGGCTGCAGGAGACGGTACCAAACGTTTAATTAAGCTTTTTAATGCTCTTCTAGGCTGGATGCCTGGAGGCCTTGCTATCGTTACGATTGTTTCCTGTTCTGCTTTTACAGCCTTCACTGGTGCGTCGGGCGTTACCATCATTGCCCTGGGAGCCCTGCTCTATCCCATGCTGGAACATGCTCAATATCGTCATAAGTTTTGCCTTGGTCTGCTAACCACCTCAGGTTCACTTGGACTACTCTTTCCACCCAGTATGGCCATCCTGCTTTATGGCATTGTGTCTGGTGTCAGTATTGATGAACTTTTTATATCCGGTATGGTTCCAGGATTGTTGCTACTGGTAATGTTGTCTATTTTCAGCATCTATTCAGCCCCGAAATTTAATATTCCAACCCATGAATTTTCCTGGAGCAAAATGGGAATTGCTCTTCGTAAATCCATCTGGGATGTTATGTTACCAGTACTGATCTTTATAGGAATCTTTGGTGGATTTGTGACGATAACTGAAGTAGCCGCATTGACGGCAAGTTATGTTCTATTTGTCGAAACGGTCATCAGTAAAAAAATAAAACTGATCAAAGATCTACCTCATATTCTCATTGATACCACAACGCTAGTCGGCAGTATTTTAATTATTTTAGGTATGGCAATGGGCCTGACTAATTTATTAATTGACTCTCAGTTGCCTATGAAATTACTGGAAGTCGTTGAACAATATGTTGACAGCCAGCTACAGTTTTTATTACTGCTTAATTTATTTTTACTGGTTGTCGGAGCAATGATGGATATTTTTTCAGCCATCGTTGTTGTCGTACCTCTTATTATGCCCCTGGCCCTGCGCTATAACATTGACCCGGTTCACCTGGGTATTATCTTCCTGGCAAACCTGGAAATCGGTTATATGACCCCTCCAGTGGGTATTAACTTATTTATTGCTAGTCAGCGGTTTAAACAGCCAATACTAAAACTCTTCCAGGCAACCTTTCCCTTCCTGTTAATTATGCTAATCTGGTTATTATTTATTACCTATATCCCATTTCTGACTACCTGGTGGAAGGAATAAATAAAGAAAATTCCATTATCACAATTTAGGGCATGACAAATAGAATATTTTTTGTTTAATAGTTTGGTAAAGCAGCTTGTGCCCTTTTGAGTTTGGATGCAAGCCATCACCCGAAAGATGTTCTTCCTTATTTTGTTCAACAAAGGGAGTATAAACATCAAGATACTCACACATCATCTCATGTGCCAAATTTTTGATGATCAAATTATAGGTCTGGATATCCTGATCAAATCTCAATTGCCCATACTGATTAATTTTTCCTTCAGATAAATCTGAAATCGGCAACAAACTCAATAATAAAATTTTTGTTTTAAGTTTTTTTGCAGACTCAATGCAGTGCTTTATATTCCTTACAAAGTAGTATTCAGGAACTGTATTTTTATCCTTATGAATGACAATGTCATTACAGCCGTAAGCAAACACCAAAAGCAAATCATGCCCCCTTACACTGCGAGCATTAAGTTCTGTTTCAAAGCGCCTGACCAGACCATCAGTTGTCTCACCAGCAATACCCAGATTATATAAAGATATTTCCTGTCTCTGGCTATCAATATATTGCTCAAAAAAATGAGTCTTTAAACGATCAGCCCATCCTCCCTGCATGGCATCTTTTTCACCCAAAGTAATACTGTCACCAAAACATAAAATTTTTAGCATAATTTACTCATTAAAATAAAATTCATTGAATCTTCATAAAAGTGTCGTTGATTTGTCATATTGGTTCACTATATTAATTTTAAATTATACAAATAGTGAGCAACTATCATGGAAAAACAAACAGTGACAAAGACTCAAGATACAATTTATTTATCAGACACCACCAGATTTGAGGTAAAACTATCAGATGATCCGAGTGAACTGAAACAGGCCAGAAAACTACGTCTGGCCGGACACTCAAAGGTTAAGCTTACATCATCTGGAAAAATTTGCCCTGAACATCATCTTGTACATTCCAATAATAACGATGCCAATAAAATAACAGAAGCAAGTCTGACAAGAAAGCTCATTGAACAGCATAAACTGCTTATTCATGATGGCTATGACAGCTATGCTCAGCATTTAATTGTAACGGATTTAAGAACATTAAAAATTATTGCTTATGTCAGAATCATTGATGCATTTACAGCATTTAAAATTGGTGGATTCTATAGTGAAACTCAGTTTAATCTCAGTGAAATTTTTAATAAGCAGCAATATCTTATGGAGATAAGTCGTCTTGCAATCCATCCTGACTATAATAATGGACACATTGCCCGGCTGCTCTGGTCAGGTCTTTCTCAGCATGCAATAGAAAATGGTGTGGATGCAATTATCGGCAGTTTATCAATCGCCCTGAATGATGATTATACTAAAATAAATCAATTAATTTTACAGTTTAAAGCGAAGCAAAAAAACAAAAATAAGGTGATTGTCAATCCTTATCAGCTATTGCCTGATAATAAAGCAATCTTTCGGCTGAATTTGGGCAGCCATTGTCACAATGATTTCTGCTCTGAAGAAACCTATCTGGACTATTTTTTTTCAAAAGGATTTAATTTGTGTGGTGATGCCCACTGGAATAAATCATTAAACACTGCAGAACTATTTGTCTATTATAATGTCACAAATACCCAGCATATTCCCCACTGTATACACATGAATGAAGTCGAGTTGGGTATACTCTGTGACTAATGATAGAATTATTTCTTCAGAAACGGGTGAGATGCTGTTGAAATTTCCTGACCAAGCTTCTGCAGGGCTTTGTTCATTGCTATAACCAGTGCATCATAGCTTAAACCATTTACTGACTCTTCAATTAAAGACACCTTCGTCAGTACTGGCTGATCATTTTTGTCAAAAATACTCCAGCGTGCTTCTAAAAAAATCGCTTCACCCAAGCGACCATCAAAACGGCCAATATCAATGGCAACTCTAATATCCAGAGGATATTGTCGATCATCTCTTGGAATCCAGTAAACTCGATTGGAATTAAGATTATTAGATAAATTAATCACCAGTAAGCGGCTGATACTATCCGTTACAGGTTCAATCCAGCGATTAAATTCAGAGATATTCAGATGATGCTTTGAGCTTCTGGTCACAATTTGAGGTCGGTTTATATATTCAGGCAAATGAATGGGGCCCACACCAACAATACGGCCTTTTTCAATACCAACCAGAGAGGCCTTACTGGTTTCTTCAAGCTGGTAAAAATTCGTCTTTTGTGAGGTACCGCATCCAGAGAGTAATACCAGTACTAGCAACACTACTGTTAAAGACAATATATTTTTATTGTTTTTCAAAAAAGTCATTTACCCATTTCCTATTTAAAAGGTGACCAGGGATCGATCTATCCCGAAGATAGTGCATACTGAATATTTAGTATTTTTTACCCTGAATCAAAGCTTCGGGGTGACGCTCAAGGTATTCCGTAAAAACCCGCATTGATTTAGCTGCTCTTGAAAGTTCCTTTAAACTCTGTTCCAACTCGTTCCGCACAGTACTTTTATTATCAACAATCGCATCAATATTGGATAGGACAACTTCACTTTTATCAAATGCAGTGGTTGCAGAAGTTGTTAGCCCTGTCAGTTTATCATTCACATTAATGGACAGACGTGTTAACTCTAACAGTGTTTCACTCAACTGCTTTTCTGTGTTGATTAAAAGAATCTTAACCTCAGCCAAACGATCCTGTGCTGATTGAGATAATGGCACAATTTCTGTATTTAAATTATCAATAAATTGATGTGTACCGGCAATCATGGCATTAATATTATTAAAAACATCTTTGGCATCTTTATCGGCAAACATTTGATTAATTTTTGTTACAGTGATCACCAGACTTTCTGTTAACTCTTTCAGCGGAATAGTCTCAAATAATTTTTGCAATTTCTCCAGATCAGATTCAACTGTTGGTATCTCCAAATATTTCTTATCAATACCAGTAATTTTAATCGGCAAAGAGGGATCAAATTCAAATTCTACAATTTGTCTCCCTGAAACAATACTTTCAAGAGTCAGACGAGCATGAAGGCCCGTTTTGATCATATCAACCATCAAGCCCAGTGCCTGCTCTTCCGTTAAATCAGAGTCATCATCGCCCTGAATCATTAATTCCATAACTTCCTGCTTTAAATCAATATAAACCGGCACCAGGCTCCGCTGTGTTTTATGATCATGGTAGAGCTTAATTTCAGCAACTGAACCAATATTAACACCGCGAAATAAAACAGGTGAGCCAACATTTAGGCCGTTTACCGTTCCAGGGAAAACAGCCATCAACCTCATATCATTTTTAAAAAAACGACCGGTTCCTAACACCAGAAAACTGATCACAATTAAAATAATTGCCCCAATAACGAAACCGCCTACAACCGTTGGATTTGCTTTTATACTCATTATTTATTGCCTCTTGTCAAAAAGGACTGTACCTGCTCATGTGGGTTGTCTAATAACATTTGTTTGGGATGCCCTCTGGCAATAATTGTCTTCTGCTCATGATCCAGAAATATAGCATTATTCCCAATGGCAAAAATACTATCTAATTCATGAGTGACAACAACCATGGTAATCCCCATACTTTCCTGCAGCTCTAACAGAAGATCATCCAATAACTTTGAGCTGACCGGATCCAGACCTGCCGAAGGCTCATCAAAAAATAATATAGGTGGATCCATTGCCATAGCCCTGGCAATAGCAACCCGCTTCTGCATCCCACCGCTGATTTCTGAAGGAAAATAGTGTTCAAAACCTTTCAGGCCGACTAACGACAGCTTAAACGCAGCAATCTTGCGAATTCTACGAGGACTGTATTGGGTGGTTTCTAGCAGTCTTAAAGAGACATTATCAATAAGAGTCATGGAACTAAACAAAGCACCATTTTGAAACATAACTCCAAACTGTTCCATGATTTTAAGCTGCATTGCATTAGAGGATTGCCAAAAACCATGCTGCTCATTTTTATCATTTCTGCAATGATAAAAAACATCACCCGATGCCGGCGCATTGAGACCCGTCATTGAACGCATCAAGGTACTTTTACCACTACCGCTATTGCCCATAATAATAAAAATATCATTACGTTTAATAGTAAAATTTAAATCCTGCTGAATAACATTATGACCATATTCCAGACTCAGATCCTCAACGACTATGGTATTATTAGAGCAGCTATCATTTGAGAGTTCAGTCATCATCAGATTCCAAGCACACCGTAGATTACTGTTAAAAATGCTGCACAAATAAAAATAATAACCGTTGCGGTCACTACAGCAGAGGTTGTTGATGCCCCCACTGCCTCAGCACTATTACCACAACTCATGCCTTTTTGACATCCAACAACGGCAACAATGACACCAAAGACCGCTGACATAAAAATACCGGCAAAAATATCATTCAAACCAATAGAATTAATGACAACTCCGATATATTGCTCCAGTGAAATATTTAGTAAGGCATAAGCAACCAGAGCCCCTCCTAAAATTCCCATAAAGCTTGCATAAATAGCGAGTAACGGCATCATAAGCATCATCCCAATCATACGGGGCAGAACCAGAAATTCCATAGGCGAGAGTCCCATACTCCTGAGGGCATCGATTTCGTCACTCACCTTCATGGTACCTAATTGTGCTGCAAAAGCCGCCCCCGAACGTCCCGCCATAATAATCCCTGTAATAATCGCTGCAATTTCTCTCGTCATTGCAACACCAACCATATCTCCGATAAAAATTTCAGCACCAAATTTCTCTAGCTGCATTGCACCAATATAGCCTAAAATGGCCCCGACAAGAAAATTTAGCAAACTAACAATCGGTACAGCTTCTGCACCAGTCTGCTGCATAATAAGCCAGGTATCAGACGATCGATAAACCGCTTTGCCACGAACCATGGCAATGAAGGCAACTCCTGCTTTACCGATAAATTCAATAACATCACCCACATCTTTAACAGCTGCAATAACATCACTGCCCACATTGTGCAGAAAAGAAGTACTTGTCTGCTGACGATCTTTTAACTTTCTAGAAGGAATTTTTTCAGATAATTTTATCAGGTGATTCATTTCTAAGGGAAGTTGTGATAAATCAAATTGAACCTGATGTTGTTCACAGAATTCGCTGAGGCTTAGAATGACAGTTAACAATGCAGAATTCCAGGCAGTAACCTGAAGCATTCTTATATTAACAGATTGTATTTTTGTTTTTTTATTAAATTGATGCTTAAGTTCATACTCAAACTCTTCTGGAAAATTACTGTCCAGAGACCAGTCCCCTCTCATCTCAATATCAAGCATTGAGTTGTTATGGCTAATATTATATTCTGGAATAGGACTATCCACATCATGCCTGTATTTGGAGTTAATAACTAAAGTCTAAGTATAGCCGAGAATGTAAAAAGTTACGAATTTGTATTGCCGTATCAATCTACCTCTATTATAAAGAGACTGCTATTGATTAACTGCATTTTGATCAACGCAAACAGTAAATTTCAGGTGATGGAGTTTGCTGTTAATATTTTCCCAACCAGTTGTTTTAAACCCCACATTACCAAATTGACCAGGATAATGCTCAGGTGGGTCAAGTTCCTTCAGATCATCATTCAGGTAAAGCTGAGAACGAATAGGAAAATCATCTGGAATAGCCAATCTAACATCAAACAGACCTAATGAACTGCTAACCGAGAATTCCTGAGCAACAATTTGATTAAACTTTCTTTTATCGTCAGAAGGTCGACCATCAATTGGAAGATTTAAACGAGAGTCAGATGAATGAATGATCAGGGCTGTATTTTCAAATGCATTGTTCCAATCCATTGTCGTGACTGTAGACAGATCACTGAAAAAAAATGATATTTTAAAAGGTATATCAACCATACTGTCCATCACAAACCCATCCGGCATCATAATGTAATCAATATACAGCGCAGGACTCTTTAATTTCCAGAAGACTTTCACTTTATTTTCTGTTCGCCTAATAATTCGCAATGGACCTTGTTTTACATCAACCAATCTTGAAAAATAATCATCATCCGTTCTTCTAAATGGAAAACCTAAAAATTGACCAATATGACGTATCTTCATTGTATCAGTTACATCATGACTCCACCGTGAACCATCAGACAACCGCCAATGAAATGCATCAAGTAAAAAAGGTTTTTCTTTGGAAAAAACAATTTTAAAAAAAGGACTGCTAATTATATCCTGCTCTGTTTCATAGCTAATGACCTTTTTTTGTACATTTAAATCTGTCGATTCATTCAGAGCAATATAAATCCAGCCTGTTTCAGTATTTTTTTCTAAACCAGCTGAATCACTGGTTATTTTTATTTCAATTAGTGATTTTTTTTCTAATAAAGCAGAAGAGTGGTTAAGGCGATACCCCAGATCTTTTTTTCTAAACACCAGTTCATCATTGCTCTTGAACACATGAGCACCTTCTGGTCCATTTAGAGTATTATTGTTGAGAATATATCGTCCCTGTGCATCCTTATGATCAACCTGAAAAATACTCTTCTGAAAGAAAGAGGGCTGTGTCTTGTTTAAAACACTGAGCAGTGACCATTTAATGGCGTTGGTACCAGATAATTCAGGTATTTCATGCGCTGAAATAACCATCAGACTCTCCTCACTGGAACAGACTGAATCAGAGTTGATGGTATAAGTTTGCAGGATTTGAGCTGATAAAAAAGAGTGGTATAGCAGAAAAAAAATAGAAGTGAGTATTTTGTATTGCATTATTTTTTTTGCCGCCACCAATAGGTCGCAACGGCAATAACAAAAAGTATGATTATCGGATAGTTAGTCCAGAAAACATAAGGCGTTGTCCCCATTCTCGGTTGTATCCGGCCATTAATAACTGCCTGCTTAAATTGTGGTCCTCTCACCATCACGTGGCCATTAGAATCAATTAATGCTGAAATGCCACTGGTGGTACTTCGGATCAGCTCACGACTGGTTTCAAGTGCTCTCATGCGAGCCATTTCAAGATGTTGATGAGGAGCAAAAGAATCGCCATACCAGCCATTATTTGATAAATTAATCATAAATTGAGAGGTCGAAATTTGACTCATCATGTCCTGGGGGAAAACATCTTCATAACACAGAGTAATAACAGCCTTATAGCCTTTAATAATAACAGGTGACTGTCCAGCCTCTCCTGCACTAAAACCCGACATAGGCAGATTAAAAAACTGAACCAGTCCCCGAATTAAAGCAGCCAGAGGTACATACTCGCCAAAGGGCACAAGGTGGGTTTTATAATAATACCCCTGCTGCCCACCCAGATTGGTCAAGGCATTATAATATTGTTCCGTATCATCATCAAAAACAGGCAGTCCAGTCACCAGTTCTGTATCAGTTTTTTTCGCCTGCAGCTCCAGATCATGATAAAAGGTGTTTTCCAGGGTATGATAAAACACAGGGATGGCATTTTCCGGCCAGATAACCAGATCGTTGTCCTGCCATTGCTTTCGGCTCAATGAAATATAGATTTGTTTTGTTTTTTCCAGTTGCCAGCGATCCCATTTAACAGACTGGTTCACATTGCCCTGAATCAGGGCAACTGAAAGTGCTTGGCCAACCGGTTCACTCCATTGAATCTGTCCCAATAGGGCACCGCCGACAAAGACAGCTCCCATGCCAGTGAGACTCACAATGGCTTTAAGTCGAATAATTAACAAAGTTGATAATAATATGGCCAAAAGAGACAGACCGTAAATCCCGATAATCGGAGCATAGCCGGCAAGCGGCGTTTCTATCATTGGGTAACCGGATAGTAACCAGGGAAAGCCAGTCAGCACCCAACTACGAAGCCATTCACAAAAAACCCAGGATACCGGCAGGTAAAACAACAACATATTAGACTCATCAGTCTTTGTGGTTACCGTTATTTTAAAGATGATCCAGGAAAAAACACCATAATAAACTGAAATAAATAAGACAAAAAGTCCCGTAAAAAATACAGCCAAAGACCAATGAGCAGCCCCAAAATCATGAATAGCAACATACATCCAGGAAACACCCACAGCAAACAAACCAATACCAAAGAACCAGCCTTTATAAAAAGCCTCTTTGGCCGTCTGATTGTGCATGCACTGATATAAAAAAAGACTGACTGGTAAAAAAAACAGATAGGAAAACAGGCTTGACTGAGTATTAAATGGCGCAAAAGACAGGGGAACCAGAGCCCCAAGAAAAAGAGCAAAGAACCATGAGGCATTCCCTTTTGTCACCAGCCATAGCAAACGCTTTGGCAGGAACCCAATCAAACTGCTCTGACGTGAATAAACACGTTCAGAATGTAAGTTTAGCAAAGGCATGGATTTCTCATGAGCTCTTTTTTTGAGGTATTCTCTAAAGGCTCTCTCATAGGTATTAGCTGGATGATGCAGTGACGGCAACCCGAATCACTCTCAGACTGTGAATCCGACGGTGATCCGAGCGGCTGATTTTAATAAGAAAATTCCCCAACTCTATTTCTTCGCCCCTCTGAGGCATATAACCGAAAGCATTCATGACGATACCCCCGATTGTATCAAATTTATCATTTCTAAAATCAGATTTAAAAAACGCATTAAATTCATCAATTTCAGTCAGTGCCTGAACGGTATAAACTCCTTCTCCATGAGAAACAATGTTATTGTCCTCTTCGATGTCATGCTCATCTTCAATCTCACCAACAATTTCTTCCAGAACATCTTCAATGGTTACCAGCCCCGACACGCCTCCATATTCATCGACCACCAGAGCCATATGATTTCGATTAGCACGGAAGTCTCTGAGTAGCACATTAAGACGTTTACTTTCTGGAACAAAGGCAGCAGGACGCATATATTCTTTTAAATCCAGCGTTTTATAATCTTCCTTGGCAAAGAAATCAAGCATATCCTTGGCAAGGATAATACCCTCAATATCATCACGATTGTCCCCAATAACAGGAAAACGTGAATGAGCTGATTCAATAATACAGGCCAGAATGTCCTCTGCATTGGCATCGCTTTCGATGACAATCATCTGCGATCTTGGGATCATGGCCTCTCGCACCTGCATATCAGTCACTTCCAGTACCCCCTCAATCATAGATAATGTTTCACTACTGATAACATTTCGTGATTGAACATCCCGTATGATTTCAACAAGATGGGATTTATCATTAATTTCGCCAATTAAGACATGACCAATTCGTTTTAACAGATTTCGGCCTCGACTCATCAGAGTAAAGGCCTTACCGGATCGCTCTTCTTTCATTTATTTTATATAACCAGTTTTATTAACTTTTATTTGTAATAACCAATAGGATCGTTAATTTTACAATAGCCCATAAAAACATGCAAAACGAATAAAATCGGGCTAAGCTGCAGCTATATACCAGTAGAGGAGTCAGCAGTGTTAAAACTTGAATTTAAACAAATCAGTTTAGACTGTTGCACTCACCCCTGAAAAAGACTAATCGATCAATCAAAAATTCTATTCATAAGGGTTGGAAATATGAAGGGATTCAAGAATTTTTATTTCCAGTGATTCCATAATTGTAGCTTGATCATCATTGATATGATCATAGCCCTTAAGGTGCAGGACACCATGGACGACCATATGTGTCCAATGAGCTTCAAGTGTTTTACTTTGCTGCATGGCTTCTTCAACAATCACATCATGACAAATTATCAAGTCACCTAATAAAGAAACCGGCATCTGCACAGGAATGTCAGATGGAATTTCAAAGGGGAATGAGAGCACATTAGTAGGTTTATCTATGTGTCTATATGTCTGATTTAATGATTGAATTTCATCTTTATCAACAATGCGAAGGGTCAGTTCATATGCATCATGACATGATTTATCTGTTTCTAAATTTAAACCTGACTCTGCCTGTTCTACCAGCAGAGCCTGACGTATCCAGGATTTAATTTTTTCTTTATCAGGCAGACTATCTGAGGTGACCATCAACTGTAAATCCAGATAGAGTGTGAAATCACTTTTCATCCGTAGCTAGTCATTTTTTTCATAGGCATCAACAATGCGTTGCACCAGAGCATGTCTAACCACATCTTTAGAATTAAAGTGAGTAAAACTGATGCCTTTCACTTTGGATAAAACATTTATAACATGTTTTAATCCCGATGGCCGACCACCGGGAAGATCAATTTGAGTAATATCACCCGTGACTATTGCCGTTGAGCCAAATCCAATACGGGTGAGAAACATTTTCATCTGCTCCTGAGTGGTATTTTGTGCTTCATCTAAAATAATAAAAGATTCATTCAGGCTCCGACCACGCATAAAGGCCAATGGGGCAACTTCAATTACATTGCGTTCAATGAGTTTACTGACTTTCTCAAAACCCAGCATTTCATAAAGAGCATCATAAAGAGGCCTAAGATAAGGATCAATTTTTTGTGATAAATCACCAGGTAAGAAACCCAAGTTCTCCCCTGCTTCAACAGCAGGACGTGTCAAAATAATTCGTCTGACATCATCACGCTCAAGCGCCTGCACAGCACAGGCAACCGCCAAAAAAGTTTTTCCAGTACCGGCAGGACCAATACCAAAACTAATATCATTCTGCAAAACCCCATGAAGGTAGTTCAGCTGATTTTGACCTCGGGGTTTAATTAAACTCCGTCCCGCTAAAATTGAAATATCACCTGCAGACTTACCTTTTTGTTCACGGACTTGTTCTTTTAGTTGTGCCTCAATACCAGATTCCTGAAGGAATAAATGGACTTTCTGGGGATCCAGCATACTATTAGAACTTTCCTCATACAAAGCTTCCAATACTGAAACAGCCGCATCTCTGTCTTTTGGTTTTCCGGTCACCTTAAACTGATTACCTCGGTTCGAAATTTGTACTGCAAGACGCCGTTCAATTAAACGCAGGTGTTCATCCAGTAAACCGCAAAGATTGACAAGACGATGATTATCGACAGGTTCAAGAATTAGTTGTGATGCATTCATAATGTTTCATCCATGATAAGTTCGCCTCGTAATGAATTACTGAGAGCCTGAGTTATTTTTACTGGAACAATTCTGCCGATGATATCCTGTCCCTGCGGGTCAAAATTTACAACACGGTTATTTTCCGTTCGACCAGCTACTTCTGTTGTATCTTTTTTTGAAATGCCATGCACTAATACCTGCTGCACAGTATCGACCATTTGCTGTGAGTATTCTAATGCAAACTCATTGATACGAGCCTGTAATTGGCTTAATCTCTGTTTTTTAATTTCCATGGGCACATCATCCGGCAATGATGCAGCTGGTGTTCCGGGTCTGGGACTGTAAATAAAACTAAAACTTTGATCAAAGCGTATATCATCAATAAGCTTCATGGTTGCCTGAAAGTCCGCATCTGTTTCACCGGGAAAACCAACAATAAAATCAGAGGATATATAAATACCAGGGCGCGCTTCACGAATGCGTCTTATTTTACTTTTGTATTCCAGAGCAGAGTGACCACGTTTCATCATGCTTAATACACGATCCGAGCCGCTCTGCACAGGCAAATGTACAAAACTGACTAACTCAGGCACCTCACGATACACATCCACTAGAGAATCCGAAAATTCATTAGGATGAGAAGTGGTGTAACGTATGCGCTGAATTCCATCAACTTGAGAAATATAGTGAATCAGTAATGCTAAGTCTGCAATATCACCATCATGAGTTTTACCACGATAGGCATTGACATTTTGCCCGAGCAAGTTGACTTCAATAACACCCTGCTCAGCCAGAGATGCAACTTCCGCAATCACATCATCCAGAGGCCTGGAGATTTCTTCACCCCGAGTATAAGGCACCACACAAAAAGTACAATACTTACTGCAGCCTTCCATAATAGAAACAAAAGCCGTAGGGCCGTCCGCCCGGGGTTCTGGTAAATTATCAAATTTTTCAATTTCAGGAAACGACACATCAATAACAGGATGATGAATGGTTGATACTTCATCCAACATTTTCGGCAGGCGGTGCAGTGTTTGCGGTCCAAAAACCAGATCCACATAGGGAGCTCTTTCGCGAATGAGCTCACCTTCCTGACTGGCCACACAACCGCCCACCCCAATAACAATATTAGGATTCAGCTCTTTCAGCTGACGGTAACGCCCCAGCAATGAAAACACTTTTTCTTGAGCTTTTTCCCGAATAGAGCAGGTGTTGAGCAATAAAATATCTGCATCCTTAGGTTCCTTAACCAAAATAACACCATGGGATTCATTAAGAAGATCGGCCATTTTTGCCGAATCATACTCGTTCATCTGGCAACCAAAGGTTTGAATATACAGCTTACCGGGCATCAGAATGCATCCTCACATACTATTACGGACTAAAGGGAATTATACGGAATTTAGAACAACGGCGGAAAATAACATATTTTCAACTTTTTTTCCATAAAATTTTTAGTTCTTCACGGTAGAACTAAGCTTTTCCCAGCCGGAAGGATGAGCATGCTCCACCCATCTTTGGTCTTTGGCGAAATGCCCATGCTCTCAGGAAGTGCGACATTAATAGAGACAGAAGGTTAGAAAGCCTAAAAAATTTATCCGATTATAAAAAGTCAGTTGTTTTTTCGTACAGCACTCATTGTCTCAAAAAGATAAAATCACCACCATTATGACCTACTTTTCTAACATTTGAGTATTCAGGGGTCTGATCGGCGTTAAGAATGACATTATCTCTAAGGCGAGAAAAGACTTCCTCCGCTTCAATGACATCTTTGGTATTGGTTAAAACATCCAGCAACGCCTCAGAAAAAACCGAATGATTATCCCCTCCTGAGTCCGTAACTGGTTCCAGTCCCCCTGAAGTGATCACTGTACGGGATTTTTTCTCAAGCAGACGTTCGATCAGTGACAGCCTCTTTTCAGGGGTGGTTAATTTTATTGAGATACTTCGGGCAAGTGTTCCAGAGTAACATGAATCAGCAACCACCAGTACATGCCAGGATTGCAATGCTTTTAAAGTATCGGTTACTTCAGCAGTTGAAATCCAGTTGGAAGTAAAATCACGTTCTGCATCAATGGGTAGCCAGTAACCACGCTCAGAAGCATCATCCAGAACACCGTGGCCGGCATAATAAATCAGGAGATTATCATCCTTAGTTAAAGTGTTTCTGAACTCCCCCATCGCTTTAAGGGTCTCATAGCGATTAGCATTGAGCAACAGCTTCACTTTAAAACCATAATGCTCTTTAAGCAATTTGGCTAAACTGGTGGCATCATTCACAGCAGTCTTTAATTCAGGTAAATCATCATATTTATTATTGCCGATAATTAAAGCATGGTAATTTCCAAAATTAAGATGATTAAAACCATGCTCAGATTTATTTACCGGCTCATCTTTATTGTCCTGTTTGTTTTCTGGCCCGGAAAAACTACTTACTCTGAATGTTGAATCCAGTAATAATTTTTTTCTCTGCTCATACTCATCCAGAGAAATAATTTTTTGTTCTTTCAGTGAACGAAGCAGATTCAGCTGCTCAAGAAATTGCTGCTGCTCTGGTTTTAATTCCAGCAATGTTTTTTTGGTTTCTGGAGCAACGCTAGGTTTAGGAATTACACTTGGAGTAGTCGTTAGTTTTGCAGCAGTTTTTTGGCTGACCATTTTAGTCACAGTGTTACTTTTAACAGCCTTAATGGTAGATTTATTTTTAGATTGATGAGTTATTTTTACTTTGCTTTTTTTCTTTTTTACTGCAACTTTTCGCTGTAACAATTTATTCAATTTTTTAGATGTTTTTTTATCAGCTGAATTCAGTTTAAGTACTCTGTTATATGCAGTAATAGCCCGTGTATTTTTCTGCTGTGACGCATAAATATCACCCATTGAAACAAAAAGAACCGAGTCTTTATCATTGATCTTAATTGCCATTTCACAAGCGTTTAATGCTGTTTCCCCTGTCAGACGAGTGCAGCGGATTTTATTGAGTTTAAATTGAGCTGACTGATTTTTTAAGGATGTTTTATTTTCATTCCTTCGATCCTCCCTCTTATTTTTTAACCATTGCTGCTCTTTAAAATTGCTTTTAGTAATTAACCTTTTTTTAAAAAAATAATCATCATTCGGGAAAACATTAAGTGCATGATTATAAGCCTCAAGTGCCTGTTTAAATTGTTGTCGTTTATCAAGAGTCCTGGTTAGAGCAACATGCAACTCCCTATTTTTTGAATTAGAACGTAAGAGTTGTTGACAGGCATCAACCTGATCGTATTCCTCTTCATTGCCCATAAGACAATCTGAAAAAGTAGGAGGATAGGTAGCATAGGCCGGATTGACACTCATTAAAGTGCCCACGCTTATCAAAAGTAATAAACAACAACAAAATAAAAGCCTGAGCCTGGTAACACGAAAACATTTACCCATATTATTTGAAACCACTATTAAAACCATTGTTTATAACGAGTGTACATCCAGAAAAAAAATGGATAAACACAAATAACTGTTCCTTAATTACACGCGCTGAATTGACTCAGTGCTAATATTGAAAGGAACCTGTACCTGCGCCACCATCAGATTGTTTATTAAAATTAAACTCCCATTCACCTGAAGGCAAACGAATCAAGCCAAATAAATATTTTTTTTCGACTGTCTGATAGGGTGGGTCTTCTTTTTCAATCATTATCATGATGTCATCATTTAATTGTTTGACGCCATCAAGATTTTGTTGTGTCAGGAGTTTAATTTCATCCGATAAAACAATCATTTCCTCATGCGAATCTGATTTTATAACCGCATGACTCAAAGTGATAATCAATTCACTTCGCTCAAGGATCACATCAACATTTTTTGACCATTTTTTAGCTGAAACCTCTACGTTATTACTGGCATCCTTAGAATCTGCAGCAAATAAAATATGATCACGCGAAGCGGCTATTGCTTTAATAAAGCCGTAACCGAGTCCAGGACCATCATTTCGCATCTCAGGTACTATTTCTGGAGACATGGTATGCTGCACATGCTTGATATGCATTTTCAATAATTTAACATCATGAGAATTTTCTACAGCGTATTGTGCATGTTCAAAAGCAATGCTTGCTTCCTGTTCTGCTGTAATGAATAAGCCCTGTTCATTGGGTGTATCTTGCCATGCAGTCATTGCATGCCCCACATGAACATGGGATATCCTGGGCGCCTGTGTTGTCACACAAGCAACCAGATTCAATGACACAAATAAAAATAATATAAACTTATAAACGACATTAACAGCTTTAAAAAAAACCATAATTCATCTCTTTTCAGTATGTAATAAAATACCATAATTATGATATTTCCAATATATAATCATACGTACAGTATAGCCATAGAAAAGAATATGTGCACAACTGCTAACAAGGGCACACTGAGTATCAAGTTCTATTATCTAGAACTTGAAATAAGTCACGTCATACCCCTTATTTCGCAACAATTGCAATAATCCATCATCACCCACTAAATGCAGGGTACCCACGAGAACCAGAGTGGTCTTGTCATCATCTATCAATGCTTCAATTTTTGGCAGCCAGTTCATATTTCGTTTAACAAGAAGACTCTGATACAGTTCTGGATAGGTATCAATCATGTCCTGTAATATGATTTTTTTCATTTTAGCTTCATCACCCGAACGCCAGGATTCTCTGATTTGATTAATCATGAGTTCCATCTTATTAAGATCATTCAGAGTATTCAATATCAGTTCATTTTCATTTCCCTTACCCATATTCACAAGAAAGCTTAATTGTTCATCAACCGTCTCCAGTGCACCAACTTTTTTCCCATCTTGCTCAGCCAGAGTCCAGAAATGCTCATCAACCCCCGCTAACACCAGACCGATATTTTGAAATTCAATCGCTGCCATCATGATAACCACCATGCCTGGCTTCAATACATCAATTTGGGCCATTGGCAGTTTTTCCGAAAAATAATTCGACAAACGCTGATAGGTCTTATTGTCCAGAACATCCTGAAGTGTTTCTCCCGGCAGGTAGAGCATCTGATCCATCAGTTTTTCGGAAAAATCAGGCTTCCTTGCTTGTCCCAGATCAGTTTCAAAAACTATTTTTCCAGATTTTGAAAAAGCCTGTTCAAACTCCCCTGGTAAGGGATAATCATCTTGTCCAAGAACATGAATTGTGCCACCGAGGTATAAGACTTTATCCCCCTTACTGATTTGCCAGAGAGAAGTCTGGGCAAAACAGGGGAGTGAAGCAATGCATAAGATTATTAGCGCAAAGCAATAAGTCAGTTTATAAAATTTCATCTTATTTTTCATTTATGTGATGTTCTTAATCTAAGCTTAAGAATGGATAATTTTAAAGTTGTTAGCTTCCAATTGTTTACACAATAATAAACAATAAAACACAAAGTGTCAGCAACATTCGATTTATTGCATTTGGAGTAGACAAGCCGGGCTTATTTAAGAAGTAGTATGTGGGAAGTTAGAATAGCAGAGGGAATTGCAGCCCTCTGCTTAAAACATAAAATCTGTGTTTTAGAAATCGTAACCACGTTCATCATGAGATGCGATATCCAAACCTTCTGTTTCGTCTTCACGCTCAACACGCAGAGTGATAAACAGACTAACAAACTTCAATATTGCATAAGTCATAACTGCCGTATAAATCAATGTAGAGCCAATACCAATGATCTGAACCATCACCTGATTGCTCATATTCATGCCCTCAGCATAGCCCTGACCTGAGAAGACTCCCAAGCCGGCCGAAGCAAAGATACCTGCCAAAAATGTACCCAAAATACCACCAACACCATGCACAGGGAAAACATCAAGAGAATCATCCAGTCTTAATTTGACTTTAATAAATTGAGTCGCCATATAACAAACCGCGCCAGCAGACAATCCAATTAACAGAGCACCTGCAGGTCCAACAAATCCAGATGCTGGTGTAATCGTACCCAGACCAGCGACCATACCGGTTACAATCCCTAACACTGATGGTTTACCATGTTTTATCCATTCAATTACAGCCCATGTACCGGCACCGGTAGCTGCTGAAATATGTGTCACCAGCATAGCCATTGCTGCATCACCATTGGCACCCAGGGCGCTGCCGCCATTAAAACCAAACCAGCCAACCCATAGCATACCTGCACCAATCACAGTCATGGTTAGATTATGCGGGGTTAAAGCATGCACACCAAAGTCTTTACGCTTGCCAATAACTATAGCAGTTACCAATGCTGCAGTACCTGCAGTAATATGAACAACCGTCCCTCCGGCAAAATCCAGTAAGCCCATTTCAAATAACCAGCCACCTTCAGCCCACACCCAATGGGTAATAGGTACATACACGACAAATAACCAAATGGCACTGAAAAGCATCATAGCTGAAAAACGCGCCCGTTCTGCGAAAGCACCCACTATCAGGGCAGGAGTAATAATGGCAAAGGTCATTTGAAATAAAGCAAAAAGACCTTCAGGGATGGTTCCATGGACACTGCCTTCCATTACTCCGGCAAAAAGTACCTTATCAAAACCACCAATATAAGCATTCATGGAGCCGCCATCACTGAATGCCAGTGAGTAACCGGCAACCAACCAAAGTACCGACATAATGCTGGTAATTGCAAAACACTGCATTAAAACTGATAGGACATTTTTGGTGCGCACCAGACCGCCATAAAAAAGTGCCAGTCCCGGCAGAGTCATAAATAGAACCAGTGCAGTTGAAATCATGATCCAGGCTGTATCTGCACCATTTATTTCTTCTGCAGCAACGGCACTACCCGAGAAAAACAGCAGTAAAAGAAAAATCAGGCTGAAAGCTGATAATGTATGATTTTTTGTCATTGAAAAACCCTTTTGAAAATTTTTAGATGCTCTATTTAAGCAATTTTTGCACCATAAAAGAACATAACTTGTATTATCATAAGCTTAGAATAGATTTAATGATTTTATTTTAAAAAAAAACAAAAATATCGCACCAAAACATATCATTAAGCAGTTAAGCCGCACCAAAATGATGCACTTTAACAAGCCTTTCTATTTTGCTCATCGTGCCTTTAACACTTAATATGGACGAGTCACCCGTGCTCTCTGGAACAGAAGAGTGAATATTAAAAAATAACCGTTACTTCTATTGATTATTGGCTCTCATAAAAAACTTATACAACAAAGGAATCACAAACAGAGTCAACATTGTTGAGAAAGCAAGCCCCCAGACGATTGCTGTTGCCAAAGGACCCCATATAAGCGATTTCCCTGCAAAGCCAGTGGCCAGAGAAAAAAGGCCGGCTATTGTGGTTAAAGAAGTGATCAAAATAGGAATTATACGTCGCCTTGCAGCAAAAATGATCGCATGGTTAACACTCATACCCTGTTTTAACCGGGTATTTGCTGCGGAAATCAACACAATTGAGGCATTCACTGCAATTCCGACAAGCGCCACAATACCATAGAGGGTATACAAACTCAGAGGATTATTGGTTAGTAATAAACCGACAACAACTCCGGTAAAAGCCAGTGGAATGGTTGCAAGGATGAGCAAAGGCTGGAAATAACTTTGAAACTGGGCTCCAATGATGAGATAGATAAGACCCACGCCCATTAAGAAAAGATAAGGCATTACATTGAGACTTTCTTCAATATCATCCAGTTCACCAGAAAAATCCAGACTCACATTTGGATGTTTAATTTTTAATTCACGCCAACGTTCCTGAATTAAATGATTTATTTCGAGAGTATTGCGCCCCCCATCTTTGATATCTGCTTCCAGCAGCACAACTCTTTGTAAATTATAGTGGCGGATCTGATTACGTGAAAGCTTATAATCCGCATGAATGAGTTCATTTAATGGAATAGTCTGCACTTTACTCTGCTGTTGCTCAAAAAAACCAATTGGTGTCTGCAGCCAGCTTTCAATACCTGGAGAGCTTTCCCCCTGCATGCTTGCTTTAACTCTCACATCAATTTCTTCACCACGATGTTGAAAGCTGGTGACAATTTCTCCCTCAGTCAATAAACGAATATCACGCATTACCTGTGAGGCAGATAATCCTGCACGATGAACAGCATCCTGATTGAGCTGTACCACCAACTCATGAGTTCCGGCACTATCCAGGACCATTACATTTTCAACTTCAGCAATTTCTGCAAGGAGTTTTTTTAGATCAATCATTGCACTCTGAATCATATCAAACTCAGTACCCTGAACTTTAATACTAACGGCACGAGTCACTGGTGGTCCATCTTCCAATTGTAAGATAGACATTTCTTCTACTCCACTCATTTGTGCAAACTGTTGTTTCACTTTTTTGTGCAAAAGCTGTAATTCTTCAGGTGTTGTCTCAGGTAAAGAAATAATGAGCTGCCCATAGTGTTCACCAAAAAGTGGTTCAGTCTGCGTAAACAACAAACCGGAATAAGCAGCCATTTCTCGATAATCACTGCGCTTTAATGATTTTTTAATCTTAACTTCAAGCTGATGAAGTTTTTCAAGCGTATAATCTATAGGCGTTCCTTCCTTCATTATCAAATTGGCATAAAATACCGGAAAAGGTTCTCCTGCAAAAAAATTAATTGTTATTTTACCAGTTTGAAGAGCGAAAATAGTGCTGCTGAATAGAATGAATAATGCAAACAGCATCGTTTTTGGGTAGCGTAGAGAACGCGTCAGCATTCGCACATAAAAAATCTGCAGTCTATGTGTAAATTGTTCACGAAATCGCTGCATGCGGTTGAACTTATTTGTTGTGTTAGCTGAATAATCCGGTTTGCTGGCAATTAGATGAGCTGGCAGCATCCAGTAGGCTTCAATCAGACTGATCGCCAGAGCAATCGTCACAACCAGAGGGATCACCAGCATAAATTTCCCCATAATTCCAGGCAGCAGCATCAGAGGCAAAAAAGCAGCCATGGTCGTTAAAACAGATGCGGTCACAGGAGAAATAACTTCCTGAAGAGACTCAATTGCAGCCCGGGAACTCTGCATTCCTAAACGGATTTTAGTGTACATCGATTCAACCACAACAATCGCATCATCCACCAGCATCCCCAGCACAATAACAACCCCTAATAAAACCGCATTATTAATTGTCTGACCAATACCATGCAGAATCCAGAAAGTACCGGCTAATGTAAAAGGAATACCGATTGTTGTAAAAAAGGCAATACGGGCACCAAGAAAAAACCAGGTGACCAACAGAACAAAAAACAAACCAATCAGAGCGTTATTCTGCATAATATTAATTGCTTTGCGCGTCAAAGAGGTATTATCATCCAGCAATGTAATATGAATGCCTGTGACCAGACTGATGTGGTTTTTTTCTGCAATAAAAAATTTCAAATCATCAATCATCTGCAAGGTATTAATATCATCTTTTTTAAAAACTGAGAGGATAATGGCGGGTTTATTATTATAGAGAACCTTAGTGCTCAGTTTATTTTGTCCCTGATAAATTCTAGCTATATCACCTAATAAGACTTGATGTTCTATTCCTTGCACCGGCAGTCCGGCAAGGTACTCTGGATCGTAACTGGTACCTTTAATACTGATTAACCACTGCTGATCCTGAAGATTCATTGTACCCGCAGCGGTATCTTTAAATTGGGTCTGTACCGTCTGTGCAACGATTGAGGGTGAAATTCCCAGCCCGGTTAAACGTCCCATATCAATTTCTACAATCATTTCGGGATCGCTTACACCAAGCATATCAACTCGCTCGACAAAAGACAGACGTTCCATTTCCTTGCTTAATTCCTCTGCATAAAAACGCAGATTTTCATCATAAGCTTTACCCTGAAGAACCAGTGTCGCAGTCGGAAAAGCACTGGATGAAGTCAATTCTAAAATAAGCGGTGATTCTGCTTCTTCAGGCAGTCGTGTGTTTTCAACGTGCTGTACCTCTCGACGCAGATCAGCAAGACGTTTATCAAAAAGTCGTTCCTCAAGATCTTCAAAACGAACCAGAATACTGGCCATTGATTCTCTGGAACTGGAAGAGATAAAACGAATATCTGAAACTTTAGCTATTCCTTCTTCCAGGGGTTGAGTGATTCGTTTCTCAACATCTGCCGGAGATGCACCAGGTAATACGGCATTAATCTGAATCCAGTTAAAATTAATCTTTGGATCTTTTTCCTTAGGCATTGCTGTGTAACTTAAAAAACCCATCACTAAAATTAAAATGAAGGTCAGGTTTGCTAACACATGGTGTTCTAAAAATCGTTGCAAGAGTGATGCGGGCATAGTGAAAAAGTCTGCTTTAATTTGAAGCTAAAATAAGGAATAGTTCTTCAACATCGATTCATCGAACTTCAGTATTCTGAATAATACTTACCACCTGACCATCGGCCAGAGCATTTCTTCCAGAGATAATAATTTGAGTTGTCAAAGGTAGATCAACTGCCGCTGTACGGCCGGTCAATGCACCCTTGAGGGCATAAAAATAGGCCTTATTACTTTTGTTCAATAAAAAAATACCAACCTGAGCATTTCGCGTCACCAGGAGATTAGCGGGTATATGCATTGCCCTCAGAGTTATTTCAACCACGCCATAAGCATCAGGCAGTGCTTTTTTTTCAACAAAACTTAAACGAACTCTTTGATGACGAGCCCTGGTTTCAATGCTGGGTATAACGGCTCTCAGTTTCAATGGGTAAAGCTTATTTCGATAGATAAAATTCAGTGCGGTATAATCCAGATCATCAACAACAACAATGGGAACCTGGACTTCAACTTCAAGGTTATCAATATCTATCAGTCGAATCATTGGAACGTGTACAGCAACACTTTCACCAATATTGATTAAGCGTTCTGCGATCACACCAGAAAAAGGTGCTTTGATTTCACAGCGTGAAATCATTTTCTCGGACTGGCGTATTTTAGCCGCTAAACTTTGTATCTGCGAAGACAACTTTGTAACCCGCATCGTCTGTCTTCGATGAGCTTCTTGCGACACACTTTTGCTCTTTATCAATTTTTTTGAACGCTCAAACTGGTAACTGGCAAAATTCCGTTCTGCTTCCAATGCTTTTTTCTCTGCTGTCAATTGCTCCTTAGTCAATTCATAATCATCACATTCAAGTCGAACCAAAAGCTGATCTTTGACCACTACATCACCAATTTGAACATGAATCTCTTCCACTAATGCCGATAGTTCAGAACTGAGCAGACTATTTTGTAATGTAACAACCTGAGCAGGCGCTTTTTTTACAGGATGAAAAACTAACTGTTCCAGAGGTTTAACAGTAACCGGAATATTACTTTGAGCATAAAGCGGCGTAGAAAAACAGGTAAAAAGGACAATCGCAAGCAAAACAAATAAAGTCAGCTCATTATTTTTTATCATTTAACAGACTGCCAGACTTGCTCTAATTGCTCAAGCGAGGCTTGCTCCATTTTTAATCGTTCATTATTATAATGTGCTTCCATTTTTCTGAACCTCTGAGAAAACTTATGATTACTCATGCGTAATGCTTTTTCTGGATTAATTTTTAACTTTCGCGCCAAATTCACACAGCTGAACAACACATCACCTAATTCTTCTTCTATTTTGTCGGTAGAGCCTTCAGCGATATTAACATTAGCCTCAGCAATATTAACATTAGCCTCAGCAATATTAACTTTAGCTTCAGCGATAGTAACATTGTCTTCAGCGGTAGTAACATTGCCCTCAGCAGTTATTAACTCATACTTTTTCATTTCAACCACAAGCTCATCAATTTCTTCAATAATCTTAGGCAGTACCGCTTCTGCACAGTCCCAGTCAAAGCCAATTTGAGTGGCTTTTTTCTGTATTTTTTCTGCACGCATCATTGCCGGCAGAACCTTGCTAATACCATCCATCAAACTAACAGGCATTTGTCCAACATCTGATTGTTCACTTAAGGTCTGTTGTTTTTCGACTTCCTTCTGTTCTTCCCAGGCTTTCAGGAAAGCTTCTTCATTCTCATACTGATGGTTAGAAAAAACATGAGGATGTCGGGAAACCATTTTATCTGCAATAGCCCCAGCAATATCATCAAAATCAAATAATCCTTCTTCCCTGGCTAATTGAGCATAAAAAACCACCTGAAATAACAAATCACCCAGTTCTTTCTTAACCTCATTCATATCACCCAGTTCAATAGCCTCAGCCACTTCATAGGCTTCTTCCAGGGTATAAGGAACCAGAGACTTGTAATCCTGCTTAAGATCCCAGGGACAACCACTCTCAGGATTCCTAAGAGCAGACATAATATCAAGTAGACGTATCAATTGCTGCATGCTGGAATAGTTTCCTCTTTTAATGGCATTGTATTTGTGTATAGCATGATGGGATTACAGGTGAAAATCTATTGAAAATAGAATGGTTGAATTCTGAACCAATATGGCGGTTTCCAATCGCCGGAAATCTGGCTACAGCGGAATGACATGGCTATCATTCGCCAATGAGACAGGGGCCTATAGTGCCCCCAGTCATAATCTGTCTTGTATTTTAATAGGCTCTTAAGAGTTTTCTACCGCCAATAAGGCACTAATTACATCGTCCTCAAGATTAATCCGATCCGCCAGTAATTCACCCACTGAATTCAGACAATTTTCCAATTTACCACAATCCAGCGTTGACACATCACTGTTGTAACTATCATGGAAATCAAGAATTTTTTGTGTATTATCAACAAGGTCTGGATAAACACTGTCTGCAATTTTTAACACACTCTGACGACGTTCTTTATTGTTTTCAAGGTAATTGTAAAGATTAAAATGAGCCTTTGCACTGTAATCAACCATTGATTCACAGAAATCTTCCAGTACCTCCTGAAGGGTGTCATCCATTTCAAATGGCTGATAAGACATAACCTCTTTATACTGTGCCAGAGTTTCAGTGCGCGAATCAATCAGTGATTCAATTATCGTACGAGATTGGACTCGACGATCTTTTACAATAGTATCAACCATTATACTGTCCTGTTACTTAACTTGTCATTAATGTCAGTTCAAAGCAAAAATACTGTGACTTCGTCGCCAGCTATTTTTGAATTAAAAATTAGCTTAGACCATCATCTTACCTATTAATGAGTAAAAAATCGAAAAAAAATGATATTTTCCAAGTATATAATTAATTAATAATATTTTTATTGAACTGATACAATAATAACAGCATTGAGCATCTAAGGAGTTGTTTTGTCTGGTCCATTAAATGCTCTAACCGTTTTTTTTGATCCTGTAAAATGAGTACTATCAATTCTGGATAATAAATAAAACTATACTATAGTTACAATATTGCCTGTATACATGATGAATCACTAAAGGTTTTTATTTATCTGTCGCTATATTATTCATAACAAGCAAAGATTGCCAGAACCTGGAGTATTTATATTTTAGAGCGGGAATACAAAAGCCTGTATCTTCATTCAAGAGAAACTAATTATGCCTAATTTTATTCAATCAGTCGATGAACGTACAAACCTTGCGGGGACAAATAGACTTGAAGTTCTATTGTTCAGTCTTGGTAAAGATGATTCAACTGACAGACAAGAAGTTTATGGCATTAATGTATTTAAAGTCCGAGAGGTGATGCAGGTTCCTGATATTACCCACGCACCGGATATGCCAAATTCTGTAGAAGGTATGACTAGTCTTCGTGGAACCATGGTACCTGTGGTTAATTTACCCAAATTCTGCGGTCTTAATATTTCTGATGAACCACAAATACTGATTGTGACTGAATATAATAAGCACATGCAGGGTTTTTTAGTACATTCGGTTGAAAATATTCTACGCCTTCAGTGGAGTGATGTTAAAGTTCCTCCTCAAATGATGTCTGATCGCCTCGGTGGACTGGTCACAGCAGTCACTGAATTAAAAGATGGTCGAATTGCAATGATTATGGATGTTGAGAAAGTCCTTGCTGAAACAGCTCATTTTGCCCAGGACGATGAATATTATGAGGGAATATCAACGCTGGAAGATCAAGGCTTTACAGTGATGTATGCAGATGACTCTTCTGTAGCCCGCTCACAAATCGAGCGTACTTTGGAGCAAATGGGTATTGCCCATGTTAGTGCTATAAATGGTGCTGAAGCCTGGACAAAACTCAAAGAAATTGCGACTCGGGCCGAAACAACCGGCCTGCCGGTTAAAGATTATATCCAGGCCATATTAACCGATGTAGAAATGCCTGAAATGGATGGTTATGTATTAACGAAACACATTAAAAATGATCCTCGTTTTACTGGCATCCCGGTCATTATGCATTCTTCTTTATCAGCAGATGCTAATATGTCCCTGGGTCGGGGTGTTGGTGCTGATGCCTATGTTGCAAAATTTGAACCAAAAGAATTATCCAACAAACTGGTCGAAATACTCAATCATGATATAAAGGCACTTGAAAAATCTTAGTACTGATGAGATCTTGTCCAAAGACAGGCCTTTACCTTTCCTAAATTAAACGTTATGTTAGTGATAATGACCCACAAAAATAGAGCATAGAGGGTAAATAGGCCAAGCTCACCTGATAAGGAACCATTTTTGGCAGCTATACGATTACGACTCAAAAAATTGATTAGCTCAGGTGCATTTTTCAGGTTAAGGACTCTTTGCACGTTAAGGACTCTTTTCTTCACGTTAAGGACTCTTTTCACGTTAAAGACTTTCAGATCTTCTAATGTTCTGCTTCTTATATTCTGTTTAACTATCTCTCCCCTGTTTGCCGCTGCTTCTGCCATTAAAAATCAGGACACGAAAGTGGCTGTTGAGGAGTCTCGCTCCGAAAAAAAAACCGATAGCCAAACATTTTTTCAAACAAAGAAGCTTGATGTTACCATTGGAATTTTAAGCCGCACCCCTCGACAATCCATCAAGAGCACTTCCTGGCAATATAGCTTTGAACGATTAAACAGTCAATCCAGATATAATTTTATCCCAATCTTTCTCTCAGCAAAAGAACTTAATAATGCCGTGGCCTCTGATGAGCTGGACTTTGTTATCTGTGATGCCATTTATTACCTCATGCTGGAAAAACAGTATGGTTTATTACGCTTACTGACACGATCAGAACAACACTCTGAAACCTTTATTACTTCTGAAGGTTTATCTGTTTATACCTGGGATAAAAATTCTGACATTATTCGGCTGAAGGATCTTAAAGACAAGAATATTGGTATTGTTGACATAAATTCATCCATATCATGGTTATTTCTAGAGAAATTTTTATCAAACCATGGCTTAATTTCTAAAATAAATATTAACATCACCCCCATTAATGAAATCGAGCAATCTTTAATATTATTACAGTCAGGAACTTTTGATGCCATTATTTCCAAGTCCGGCTTATTAGATAAACATATCGCTGCAGAGAAAATGGAAAATCTGAGATTAATTAATCCCCGCCGAGGCTGGCAGGCCCCCTTCCTGCACAGTTCAGTATTAATACCAGAATGGCCACTGTCAAAAGCCTGGTATATTGATAATAAACTGGCCAGTAAAGTGGTTTCCCTATTACTAAATCGACATAATACGGCCTCTAATGAACCCAATGAAGAAAACAGTTATTTTTTACCTCAATATTCCTGGGATATTGCACAAAATTATAATGCAATAAATGAGCTATTCAGCCTTTCTGAACACATAGAAATAAATACCTCTTCTAGGGCCGAAGGTTCATCTAAAAAAATGCAATACTGGATTAGTTTTATTGCTATCTGCTTTTTAGTCGGCATCCTGATTATGTACCTCCGTTCCTCAAGAGATCTCAACAATCGACTCACCACATCAAAAGAATCTCTGGAACAAGAAATAAAAGAACGTCAGCATGCTCAGGAGCAAGCACTGACTCACCAGGCTGAACTGGCCCATGTTGCCCGGCTCAGCACTATGGGTGAGATGGCTTCTGGTCTTGCTCACGAACTTAACCAACCGCTTTCTGCAATTCATACTTATGTTCAGGGTTGTATACGCCGCATTAATATGGGCAATACTGATCTGGATGCCATTGTTAATGCCTTGCAATTAACAGCACAACAGGCTGATCGTGCAGGAGGAATTATTCGCCGTTTACGCAGTTTTGTACGCAAAGGTGAATCTCATAAAACCTATAGTGAAATTAATCAAATTATTAGTGAAGTCACCGGTTTTCTTGAAACACAGTTGAAAAATAAGCAGGTGAATTTAATTTTGGATTTAGAAGAAGATTTACCACCCGTTCTTGCTGATATTATTCAAATTGAGCAGGTACTGATTAATTTACTGAAAAATGGTATTGAATCAATGTCCGGTATAGAAAAACCCTCTATTATTGTTTCTACCAGGCGCTCTAACCATAAGTATATTGAATTATGTGTTATTGACAGTGGTCACGGAATCAGTGAAGATAAGCTCAAGCGGATTTTTAATCCTTTCTTTACGACAAAAAACAGCGGTATGGGAATGGGTTTATCCATCAGCAGCTCAATCATTGAAGCACATGACGGTAAACTATATGCTGAAAATAACACCGAGCAAGGTGCTCGTTTTTGTTTAACATTGCCAATTTCAGAAGAACACTTAGGAAGTAATAATAATGAGTAATGATGCCATCGTTTTTATTGTGGATGATGATGAAGCCGTCAGACAATCGACAGCCTGGCTGGTTGAATCAATTGGTCTGAAAGTCACCACTTTTACCTCTGCAGATGAATTTTTGGAAAATTATAACAATGAACCTGGCTGTATTGTTATGGATGTCAGAATGCCAGGTATGAGCGGACTGGAAGCTCAGGAAGAAATGAAAAACAGAGGAATGTCGTTGCCTCTAATATTTATTACAGGTCATGGTGATGTCCCTATGGCTGTCCGTGCTCTGAAAAGAGGTGCATTTGATTTTATTGAAAAACCATTTAATGATCAATTACTTCTGGATGCCGTACAAAGAGGACTTAAAACAAATAGCGAGGCAATGGAATCCCTTGTTCAAAATGAGTCAATTGATAAACGTATCTCCTCTCTGACACCAAGAGAACATGAAGTTATGATGCGAGTGACCGAAGGTAAACCCAATAAAGTAATTGCCCATGAACTGAATGTCAGCATCAAAACCGTTGAAGTGCACCGCGCTCGAATGATGGAAAAAATGGAGGCCAGTTCAGTTGCCCAATTAGTGAAAACAACAATACAGGCCAGCAGAAATAATATCCTCTCATAAGAGGAAATTATAAGTTAGTCTACCTATCGGAACTGTACCACTACAAACATCCTATCCTCGGCCCATCCCCTTCACCGACTCTCCGTTAGTCGGTAAAAAAGGGGAAGCCCTCATACCACTTAAATCTACACTTAGCCCGCCCTCTTGAACGGCAAACTTGTGCGGACCAGTTCTCATAAATCTAAATATTTTCCCCCCAAAAACAGATGAAAATATATCTATGTCATTGTTAATACTATGCTCAAATAGCATTGCGAGGGTTTACCCTCTATTTTGTTGCAACATACCCAATTATCATTATCACTCCGATCTCGTAAAGTATACACATCGAAGCAAAAGGATTGCTTAATAAAAAACTGTGCTGGAACACTGCTGATGGATCAACAATGATGGGGGAGGATGCCGTTCTTATTTTAAAGAGCGGTTCCAAAGGCAATATAATTGATACATATATAATAAAGACAGGTCAGTTATATTGCTTTTTTATATCTACTTAGTCGACCCTGAAAAAAGATAAATTCCAGTGCTCTATAGATTACTGTACAATATTTATTGTTATTTTATCGTTCATAGTCCTATTTCTATAGGCATT
>JADGEM010000034.1 GCA_016744375.1 Gammaproteobacteria bacterium | reverse complement strand
TATGGGGCAGAGGATATCAATTTGTTGGAGAAAGAGAATGAACTGGTCATTAAAAGGTAAAATTCATTCTTTAAGTTTAGGTGCACGAATTGTCTGGGTCTTTGTTTTTACGGCTATATTTTCAGTTTTTATTTTTAATGGTGCCTTTAAGTTATTAACTCAGCCCAGAGAAGAACAAGTTTTTCCAAGGCTTATAGCAGATTATGCTCGCAGTCTAATTGTTGAAATGGGTGAACCGGTGCTTTTATCTAAAGCGCAAAGTATTGCAAACCGAACGGGGATGGATATTTTTATCGAGAGAGAAAAGCAGATTGTCGGCACCAGCAGCGACCAACCTCAATTTGATAATAAGGCTTTAGAATTTAATATAAATGGTTTAGTACATCAAATACAGCATCATCGCGGACGAGCAATGCTGCGGATAAAAAAGCCCACTGAGAATATTATTTTTGTTATTTCATTTCATCATGCACCGGGCCAGCTAAGCTTTATTTTTTTTGGCTTTATAGTATCAATGATTTTGCTCATTTATATTGCTTATCGTATGGTTCGATATTTAATAGCCCCCATTAAATCAATTGAATATGGGGTGCAAAAATTTTCAAATGGCGTGTTAAATTATCGTATCGAAAAAATGAGAAATGATGACTTAGGCATTTTAACGGATCACATCAACCAAATGGCAGGTCAATTGAATACTATTATTGATGCCAAACGACAGCTGTTATTAGCCATCAGTCATGAGTTAAGAACACCAATGACCAGAATGAAGATAGCTCTGGAATTACCTCATAATGAAAAAAATAGACAACGTATTAACAAATCTTTGGGACATATGGAGACACTCCTGTCGGAATTGTTAGAAAGTGAAAAATTAGCAGCTGATCATCAACTATTAGAGTTTAAGAAAGCTTCACTTAATGAAATTATTACAGGGTTTATCGATAAGGAATATTTTGAAAACAATCAAATCACACTCTGTTTAACTAAACAAAGTACCGAGGTTATGGTGGACACCATGCGTATTTGTTTACTATTAAGAAATTTAATTAGTAATGCTGTTAAGTATGGGCTAGAACAGCCAATTATTCTTTCAACCTCAATAGTTGAAGACAAAGTACAGTTATCTGTTATGGATGAAGGTGAAGGCATTGCAGAAGAAAGTATCAATCAAGTATTTGAGCCCTTTTACCGAGAAGATCAAGCACGACAAAGACTAACCGGTGGCACAGGTTTGGGCTTATATCTGGTCAAATTAATTGTCAACGCGCATGATGCTGAAATCAATATTATAAGTAAAAAAGGGAAAGGAACTCATGTTTTGGTAAAATTTGATTCAGCCAGGGCCTAGACTATTACACTTGTTCACGAAAGTTTCAGTTGCCATTATTAAAGTTCCTGGCTGACTGTCTAGGCCCTTATAGTCTTGTATTAGACAATATCAGAGTCTGATGTACGAGAACATGATCTTTTGGGCATCTATGTTGTAAAAAACTGACTATCCTAAAATTAAATAATCTCTAATAAGTCTTCTTCAGACATCTCTTTAACTTCATTTTCAAGAAGAGAAATTGCTTCTAATAAAGTTCCTGAAATAGATAATAAATCTTGCATCAATTTTTTAGCTTCTTTTTGAGTATTCTTTTTAGATTTAGAACCAAAAATCTTTTGAAATGTAGAGCGTTCATCTTCACCAAAAAGAAGTTTAAATATTTCCATATAAATTTGGTGAAGCATTTCATGAGGTGCACTGATCGAATCAAATGAACTGAGATCAGATAATTGTTGTCCTGCACCATAGTACCATTGGCCAAATGCACAGTCTGTATGTATTACTGGAACATGATCTTTTTCTACAGGGAGTCCAGAAACAAGTGCTTGAGCATAAGCTCGCCATTTAATGTGAGCAGATTTTGCCTGGCGTAGTTGAAGTAAAATTTCTTTTTTGTCCATTTTTCCACCCTCTAAAAAATTTATTTTGTATAAGTACTGCTTATTATAATTTAAGTGTAGTTTATATCAGAAAATATGCATAGGTTTCACCTGTAGGTTTACTGTATTGTAATATCAATAATTTAATAAGGTCTTTTTTTCTGAATAGGAAAAAACATTATTGAAATGCATAAACCATTTGCTAAAGTCTTAAAATATGCTTGTATTAATAATTACAAGTTCCATGGTATACAGAAACCCCTAATCTTGCCAGCTTAAGTGTGACACTTTTTGAAATTAGTGACATGCCTTATAAAAAAATTGTTAACTCCTAAATTAAATTTTTTAATCTCACATAAGTGGAACAAATTGATTTTGTAATTGAATTACTTTTTGTTTAAAAGTGGGAGGAGCCTTCATTTTCTAATCGTTTATTGCTCCTGATAGCCAGGAGCAATAATCAAATTTTCCACGCCATAGAGAGCCTGGTAATTTTTTAGCCAGAGGTGATATTCATTACCTTTTAGTGAGTGATTTTCCGAACAGTCGATGTTCCATCGGCGCAGTAAATAACCTGCAACGGCTGCTCTGACATTAATATTTAATTGCTTATTTTTGTTGTTGTCCTGCATACAATAGTCCATTGCAATGGTTTCTGGATGCTTCAGGGTAGGGTGGGGGATGATTTCTAGTTCCACAATCCGGTTCCACTGGATGTCCGCTTCTTTGATTTCATTGTCATCAATCCAGGAATCAATGATTTCAGGATTTTCCATACGGTTGATCACAAAATCTGTAAAGCGGGATTGTTTGCGATCATAAGCACGAATATGCCAGCGCAGACCGTTGTCAACCAGAGCAAAGGGCACAATTTCTCGTACCGATCCGCCACTGGACAGAGAATAATATTTTAGTTTAACCACCTGATGCTGGTAAATTGCCCGAGTCAGGATGGACAGTGTTTTTAACTGGGTTCTATTCAGTTGTGTCGGGGTATCACATGGAATCATGGCATTGCTATGCACTCCGGCATAATCATCGCCAAAGCCACTGGACAGTGCTGCCAGGGCGCGTTCAGGTGAGTATTCAAATAAGGGAATGAATTTTGGGTTGTAAAAGTATGAGCGTTCTTTTGTTTTATAGGTGATGTTTTCTTCAGCCAGTTTTCGATATAAAGCAATATCCCGTGTGGCAGCGGCTTCTTTCATGCCAAATCGTTGGATCAAATCACTTCTTTGCATAACGCCCAGAAACATCAGGCGAAAATCGATGTGCGATAAGCGCTCTTTCTGAGTCTGACTGAGCTCTAAAAGTGCCTGGACTCGTTCCTGTTGTTCCATTTATTTCTCGCTTATATCTTCTGGATATTGGTCAGGGCTATCAGTTTTAGATAGCGATTTTTTTATCTGGAACAAATAATAACGAAACAGATAAATTATTTCAATATGATTAGTTGACATAATCAAAATGATTATATATAGTTATCATCAAATTGATTATAATGTTGACTCATAAATATCAATGTTGTCTCTAAAAGTACCACTAATTTTTTTAATGATTAAATCGAGTAAGGCAGGAAATTACCATGAACACATTATCAAGCGTTGAATACAGCTTTATCCAGCAGCATATGACACTGGCCAGTATTACTCAAAAACTGGGTTTGACTATGGATCTGAATGAATCCGGTTGGGTGGTGAAAGATCCACAGGAACGTTCTTTGGTAATGACCAGCCATCAGCTTCCTAAAGAAATTGGTGCTCTGGAAGAAAAATTGAGACGTGTTTTTCTGAATGGGTGATATTAAATTTGATAAGCAGGCTTACTGCCGCTATGCGTATTTTATTAGATAAATGAAACTATCATTGTCAATGCGTATAGCGGTTGGTGCTTTTTTTGCCTTATTAAACGACGGGCATAAAAAAAGCGACGAGTAATTAAACTACAGTCGCTTTTTGTGACTCCCTATCAGGCTGTTATTTAATAAAAGAATATTAAAAGGTTCCTGCCTGTCGATCTATCCTTAGACCCTATACTCCCTAATCGTTCCTTCTTTCACCTTCCTTAGTTGGATTTCCTAACCCATGGGAGTATCTTATCAGGCAAAAAAAATTCATCAATAAGGGTTATTCCGTAGGAGAAAAATTACATCCTGTTTTTTTGCCTGTTAATGATAGGGGAGAAGTGATTAAATATCTTTAATAACAGTAAGATATCTGTTTTTATGGTTTTTAAACAAAGTACGATACACTAATCGTTATTATGCTGACATGCTAGAGATGTGAACTGGTTAACGAAAGGGATTCATTAAATGAAACAATTACTGCTTTTACGTCATGGGAAATCTGACTGGAATGCTCATTGCAGTGATTTTGAACGTCCTTTAAAAAAACGTGGCAAGCGAAATGCAAAAGAAATGGGGCTTTGGTTTAGGAAAAAGTTTAGGAAAAAGTTAAGTGAAGGAGTGAGAGAGCAATACTTATTTCCAGATGTATTACTCAGTTCCCCTGCCAAACGGGCTCTGAGTACCGCAGAAAAATTCAGCAAATCCATTGATTACCCAATGGAATTAATTAAAACAGATGAGCGCATTTATGAAGCTGAAATGATGGATTTACTTCAGGTGATATCAGAAACAGAAAGTGTTTACTCATGTGTCTTACTGGTTGGTCATAATCCAGGACTGGAAGAACTGTTAGAATTCTTTGTGCCGGAAATTAAAAGACCGGCTGATGGTAAACTTCTACCGACTGCAACCCTGGCCTGTATTCAATTTTCTCAACCATGGTACGAACTAAAACAGAGTCATAAAGTGCTAAACTACTTTGTACAAAGGCCGAAAAATCTTCCTTAATATTATAATAAGAGATAAAAGTGATGAAAACTGTTTATTTTGCTCAACATGGTATGGCATTAACAAAAGAAGTTGATGAAAAAAGACCATTATCTGATGAAGGCTCTGAGGAAGTGTGCAAGGTTGCCGATCTGCTGAAAACAAATAATGTACTGATCCGAGAAATTGCTCATAGTGGTAAATTGAGAGCAATACAAACAGCCAATATTTTTGCAGAGCGATTAAATGTTGATAAAATTGCAGAATTGAAAGGTCTGAAGCCAAATGATCAGCCTGATGTATTAATAGGACAAATTCGAGATGATGCCACTCTATTTGTAGGACATTTGCCTAATATTCAAAAAGTGGTTTCCAGCCTGGTTGCAGGGGATGAAAACAATAGGCTTATTAAATTTCAAAATGCTGCTGTAGTTTGTGTTGAAATAGCTGAAAATACAGCATGTATCAAATGGTTTCTTACAGCAGACTTGTGTCAGTAATTAAGTTAATTGGCTTGCAGCAGTTTTTTTATTGTTGTGTGATCAGGATAACCATCTGCAATTAAGCCAACAGATGTCTGAAATGCCTGGAGGGCTTCCTGAGTATTTGATCCGATAATTCCGTCCGGCTGTCCTGCATTGAAACCAGCCTGATTAAGATTGTTTTGCAGAGTGAATACTGTTTTAACGCTTAATGGTTTCTGCTTATCCGCAGTATTTTTTAATGGTGCCATGCCAATAATCCGATCAGAAAGTAGTCCTACTGAAAGTGCATAAGTTTTACTGCGATTCCAGTTCATAATAATATCGAAATTAGGATACACAAGAAATACTGGGCCGGTGTGACCGGAGGGGAGCAGAACCGCTGCTTTAATATCAACATCAGGCAGGAGAGAACCACTGATGGTTCTTACTCCTAGAGTTTTCCATTCTTTTAATGATTTCCAATTTTTAAAGCCGGTTAATTCATAATGAAAGTCTGCTGGTAGTTTGACTTCTCTTCCCCAGCGTTCACCAGTATTCCAGCCCAGTTGCTGAAGATAATTGGCACTGCTGGCAAGGGCGTCTTTTTCGCTTAACCAGAGGTTTATCTGCCCATCACCATCACCATCCACCGCATATTGATAATAGGTCGATGGCATAAACTGGGTATGGCCCATTGCACCAGCCCAGGAGCCTTTCATTTTATCAGGCAGCAATGACTCTCGTTCTATCAATTTTAAAGCCAGCAGAAGCTCATTTGTAAAAAATTCAGAGCGACGTGGGTCACAGGCAAGTGTGGCCAGGGAGTTGAGAGTTGAGAGATTGCCGAGATAATGACCAAAATTAGTTTCCAGTCCCCAGAATGCAATGAGGTATCGGCCTGGTACACCATACTGGTGAACCAGGGTCTTAAGAAATTGATCATGTTTTTTTAATAATTGATTACCTTCTTTTATGCGTGCAGAAGTGACACGTTTACTGAGATAAGAATAAAAGGTCTGTGTGAATTCGGCCTGTGATTTGTCTGACTTTATGACTTTGGGAAGTGCTTTAAGATTAGGAATAATTTCATCAATTATGGCTTGAGACAGGCCTGATTGTATTGCCTGTTTCTGCAAGTTATCAATGCATTCTTTGGGCAGCGCTGTTGCTTGTACTGTAATGGCTGAAGAAAGAATGATTAAAAAAAGAACAATAATGAGTTTTTTCATTGAGGGATATATCATGTTTTGTTAAGTTGATATTTTTCTCAATGAATTGTATCAGAATAAATCGTTTCGAGGAAAGAGTTCATTTCCTTCTATTTGTGTGACAGGAAAGGGCTAAATTAATAATCTGTCTCCTTGTGGCATCATTAATAACGAAATTGTCCCACTAAAGACTGCAGTTTTTGAGTGAGTTGAGAAACACCATCACCGGAAAGGGCAATATGTTCGACATCTTCAGATGCTTCTTCGGCAACACTGGAAATATCATTAACGCCCTGATTTACCTGAGCTGAAACAGATAGATGTTCGACAGTCGCTTTGGCTATCTGACTATTCATACAATTCATACTGGTTACGGACTGTGAAATCTTTTCTAGAGATGCGCCAACCTTATTAGTGGAATCAACACTGCTTTGAACTTGTTCTGTGCCGTGTTTCATTACTTGTACTGCTTTACTTGAACCCGCCTGTAGACGCTCAATGATGGTTTTAATTTCTAAAGTTGAATCCTGTGTCCTGGAGGCAAGTGTACGAACTTCATCTGCAACGACAGCAAAGCCTCGTCCTTGTTCCCCTGCCCGGGCAGCTTCAATCGCAGCATTAAGAGCCAGCAAATTCGTTTGTTCGGCAATACCCTGAATCACATCAAGAACGCTGCCAATGGATTCTGCATCATCTTCAACGGATTTGACCGTGCTGGTGGCTCCTTCAAAATCTTTTTTTAATTTTGTAATGATGTTGATGCCTTCATTAATAATACGTTTTCCTTCTATTGACTCATCATTTGCCTGTTGTGACACATCCGCTGCTTTTTCTGTATTTTTTGATATGTCATCAACTTGTTGTGATATTTTTGACATAGAAGAAGAAACATCTTCAACTTTGGTTCGTTGTGTGGCCATGGCATGCTGAGTTTTACTGGTGAGTTCATTCACTTCTGTTGAAGCAGATGACAATTGTTCGCTGACAGCGGCTACTTCACTAACCACTGAGGCGACTTTGGCAGAGAAGGTATTGAATGCCTTAGAGAGTTGTGCAATTTCATCATTACCCTTTACTTCAAGGCGTTGTGTCAGATCACCTTCACCTTCGGCAACATCTCTCATTGCTTTAACTGTAGTATTCAGGTTCTTGCTGATTATGCTGCTGATGAGCCAGGCTGCTATCGCACCGATAATCAGTCCAATGATCAGTAATATTAACTGTAAGTTAATACCGTCTTCAACCTCATTTAATAAGGCATCACTATTCTTTATAATTTCAGATTCTTGATGGGTTACTATCTGGCTAAGAGAGGTTTCAATCTTTGACATTAACGGACCTAACTCATTGCGTATGATATAAGCGTCCATACGATGTTTACCACTTGTTTGAATGCTGATCATTTCTGCAGTATTTTTTAGATATATATTTGAATTTTCACTGATTTTTGGGAAGCCATCCTCTTGTTCAAAGGTGAACAGATCGCTCTTTTGCCCTAATTTTTCTAATAATGCAGGGATGCCGGATAAAGAATTATTAAGATTATTTAAATTGGATTCAACAGGCTGATTTAAAAAGATTCTGACATTGTTCAGCAGTGACATCCAGGCATAACGATAATTTTGCAAGTCATTTAAAAGTTGCTTGCGTTCCTGAGAAGGATCTTCTTCATCCTCAGAAAGTATCACCTCCTCTAAAATTTGCAAAGTAATCTGGGCAAATGGGTTTAAATTTTTTGAAGCATAATTAAATGCAGGAAAATTAAGTCTTAAATCACTTGGTAAGGGCAGCATCTTGTCCTTATAAGAGATAAACTGGTTTATTTCTGCCTCGAGTCCCACAACAATGCTTCGTTTTTCATTTTTAGAGACGGATTTGAGTTTCTGATAGCTTTGCTTAACATTTTCAAGTGCTTTGAGGTAAGCATTTTTATGATCATCTTCCTTGCTAAGAAGAAAAAAACCTAAAGAACCACTGGCTTTGTGCAGTTTGTCAGATAGTTCAAGTGAAGCAATAACCATGGGCTGGTTTTCTTCAACAACAGTGTTTACTGATTGATTAACCTTTTTAAGAGTGCTGAAGGCCAGTATAGAAATAATGAGCATGATCAGCAGAACAATTGAAAAGCCCAACCAGATTTTGTGTCTTATTAATAAAGAAGAACGATTTTTAGACACTTCATTTGAAGAAAATACCACCTGACACCTCATACATTAAAGAAACATGTAGTTTAAGTATCGGCAGACTACCCAGAAACTTAAACCTGATTTAATAATAGAAAGCTATTGAGATATTTCAAGTTAGATTGAGATTGATTATGTTTCTGCTTTTTAAACTGTGTTAAAAAAACAGGTCTTATAAACAACGTGACAGGATTTTTTCTTTATGGTGACTGCCATTCAGGGCTGGCAGATCTTACTTTGATTTTTTTAATCGCTTGATATCAAATGAAGCAGCCTGCCTGTCTACGGTAACTGCTTCATCACTACTCACCCAGTTAATCACCCGGATTTCACCCTTGTGTGCTTTTTCCTGCACATCATCACAGACATCCAGACAAATACCACATTGGGTGCAGGGAAACTTTACCCTTTTTATTCCCCTTACTGACAAACGCATCGGGCAGGCTTTATCACATTCGTTGTCGCATGACTGGCAAAGATTTGCTCGGGGTTTATCAAAACCAATGACCATAGCCTTACTGTTCGCCATCCATGCAAAACTTTGCAGCATGCCGTAAGAACAACCGTATTTACAAAATAAATGACGGGCAAAAAAGAAATCAAAAGTTAAGAGACTGGTCAGAACCAGTAATGCGAGTGAAGGACCAAAAGAGAGTTTAAGGTGGTACAGATCCAGAGCCAGGCCCTTTGGTGGTAACACATAACTTAGCAGAGTAAAAGACCAGATGAAGGCGATAAGAATGCAAAGACTGAGTACCAGCACCCATGCAATAAATTCTTTTTTTTCAGCGGGTCTTTTTTCCCACAGTGTAACACGTCCAAGTTGCTTGAGCATGGTGGCATTTATGGTTTCAACGACTGAAAAATGCGGGCATAACCAGCCGCAATAAATGCGCCCATATTTCCAGGCTACCAGTATTGAAACTACCACCAGGATAATTACGGGAAATATAAAATTTAATAAAAGATTGCGAACCTGAGTGGCAGTATCAATACATTGAAATTCAGTTGACTGAAGCCCAAACGCCCAGGGCTGGCCAAAGATGACAAAATAACCTTCGTAGAGATCAAAGCGCAAGAGATCAAATATTGGTGCGGTTAAAAACAGCAGATAAAAAGTATATTGACTTATTCTTCTGAGTTTTTCTCTGGAATTGACCATAAATAAAACAACTTGCCTGATAATAAATAATTTGGCGCTATTATAAACAGTTGTTTTATTATGGAAGTGATTTTACTCACAGTAGGTGAGTAAAGGTCGTTCATGGGCGGCTGCCCATGCTCATGGATTTAAGAATCTGAGACCCCATTTAATGCCTGTTCCAGGTCGTCAATAATATCATCAATGTGTTCAATACCAATGGATAAACGAACCATATCTTCACTGACTCCTGCCTGTTTCATTTCATCAGGATTTAACTGGCGATGGGTTGTTGAGGCAGGGTGGCAGGCCAAAGTTTTGGCATCACCAATGTTAACCAGACGGACGGCTAATTGCAGTGCGTCAATAAAACGTGCTCCTGCTTCCGGACCGCCCTTTATACCAAAAGTGAGAATACTTGAAGCTCTGCCGCCCATATATTTGTCAACCAGAGCTTTATCCGGGTGATCATCGAGCCCAGCAAAATTAACCCATTCGACATGCTCATTTTTTTGCAGATACTGAGCGACTTTGAGCGCATTTTTACAATGGCGATCCATTCTTACCGGTAACGTTTCAAGTCCCTGAAGAACCATAAAGCTATTAAATGGTGAAATAGCAGCGCCCATATTACGCAGAGGGACAACCCGTGCCCGGCCGATATAAGCCGCTTCACCCAGTGCTTCAGTATAAACGACACCATGATAGGATTTATCCGGTTCATTTAAGCAGGCATAGCGTTCTTTATGATCCGCCCATGGAAATTGGCCGGAATCAACAATAATGCCGCCGATTGAAGTACCATGCCCACCCATATACTTGGTCAGAGAGTGGATTACAATATCCGCACCATGTTCAAATGGCCGGCATAGATAAGGTGAAGGCACAGTATTATCAACAATTAACGGCAAGCCGTATGAATGAGCAAAATCAGCCAGAGCACCCAGATCAATAATATTTCCCAGAGGATTACCAATGGATTCACAAAATACAGCCTTGGTTTTATCATCGACCAGTGCCGCCATCGCATCTATATCTTTAGGATCGGCAAAACGAGCTTCAATGCCTAATTGAGGTAGGGTATGAGCAAACAGATTATAAGTGCCGCCATATAAAGTCGGGGTGGTGACAATATTGTCGCCAGCCTGACAGATAGTAAAGATTGCGTTGGTAATTGCAGCCATACCAGAAGCCAGTGCCAAGGCTCCAACTCCACCTTCCATCTCAGTGACACGTTTTTCCAGCACATCAGTGGTAGGATTCATGATTCGAGTATAAATATTGCCTGAAACTTTCAGATCAAATAAATCAGCGCCATGCTGGGTATCATCAAAGGCATAAGAAGTGGTTTGATAAATAGGTACGGCAACGGCCTTAGTGGTTGGATCGACGGCATACCCGCCATGTACAGCTATTGTCTCAATTTTCATGTGTTCCCCATAGAATATTGGCAGGCTGGTTTGAAGTTCACTCCCAGACAGCCTTATTTTTATTATAAATATTTACTGCTTAAATAATGAATTATTATCATAGCATCAAGAACTGATGAAAAGTATGCCCATATAAATTTTCAGGCGTAATTTGAATAAAAATCATACTAAAAAAGAAACTAATGTCTCAATAGTATTGGGTTTATCTCAACTGGGAGTACGGGCATCTCGCTCATGTCATGTGCATATGAGCAAATTGAATAAAGCATGCAAATTTGTGAAGAACGAGAAATATGCTTAATAACCACAATAATGCTAGTAATATAAATTTTCTATGGTAGAATACCCGCACAAATCTTGAGTGAAACAGTTGGTTATTATTGTTTTTCATACATTAAAATCTGTTTCGTATCTTAAAATCAAATAATTTGGAGATTAAAATGAACGTTGATCAACACTTAAAAGTCGCACAATGGCATATCGAACAGGCTAGACTACACGCTACTGAAAGCGGTTATAGCTGTGGCTGTCCTGCAAATGAGCATGATCAGAAAGCAATTGAAGCTGTAGAGTCTGGTAAAATCGAAGAAGAAAAGACTTGCGCTGTCTAAGTCTTACTGCTTTGAGTTAATCTGACTCTGTTTGTGTCAGATTATAAGAAACCGTTATCTCTGTCAGGGATAGCGGTTTTTTTGTTTCAGGGACAGAAAATGGTATTGTATTAATATTATTTTCTACCCACCTTAAAGGATTACTTCTCTATGCCAAATACCTGCTACAGCCAGTTAGAACATGTTTTTAACCGTATTTACCAGTTACAGCATCTGGCTTCGATTGCACACTGGGATATGGCTGCCATGATGCCTTCAGGCGGGAGTCACGCTCGTGGTGAAGCGCTAGCTGAAGTCAGTGTGATCATCAATGAATTGATCAGCGATAATAGTACCGCTGATTTGATTCAACAGGCTGATCAGAGCAAGTTAGAACTGTCTGCCTGGCAGCAGGCTAATTTACGGGAAATGCATCGGCTGTGGCTCAATGCGACCAGTATCAACAGTGAACTGGTTAAGGCAAAAGCGCTGGCTGGTTCTCAGTGTGAACATGCCTGGCGTACTTTACGTGCTGATAATAACTGGCAGGATTTTCAACCCCTTTTAGAAACAGTTATCGATCTGACCATTGAAGAGTCTCAGCAACGCGCTGAGGCCAGTTCACTTTCCCCTTATGATGCCTTATTAAATTTGTATGAACCTGGACAAAATAGCGCGGCTGTTGATGTCATTTTTGCTGAGTTAGTTGAGTTTTTGCCAGCGTTTATTCAGCGGGTGGTGGAACGGCAAAAAGGTGATAATATCACTCGACCCACGGGTCCTTTTCCTATTGAAGCACAGCGTGACTTAGGGCTGTTATTAATGGAAAAAACAGGCTTTAACTTTGAGCATGGCCGTCTTGATGTCAGCCATCATCCATTTTGCGGTGGTGTATCTGAGGATGTCAGGATTACAACCCGTTACTCTGAAGATGATTTTAGTGAGAGTTTGATGGGGGTTTTGCATGAAACAGGTCATGCTAAATATGAACAGGGTTTGCCCAAAGAGTGGTTAAGTCAGCCGGTAGGCTCTGCCAGAGGCATGGGAATTCATGAAAGTCAGAGTTTGTTTCAGGAAATGCAGATTGCTCGTGGTCAGCCTTTTCTGCAATTTGCCGCACCGATTATTCAGCAATCTTTGTCTAATGAACAAACGGATAAACAATGCTGGTCAGCAGAAAATCTGTACCAACTGAACAATCGTGTTAAGCCGGACTATATCAGAGTCAATGCAGATGAAGTGACTTATCCCATGCATGTGATTTTACGTTATGAAATTGAAAAATTATTAATTAATAAAGAGCTGGAAGTAAAAGATCTGCCTGAACTCTGGGATATAAAAATGCAGCAGTATCTGGGGCTTTCAACGGCAGGGAATTATAAAGATGGCTGTATGCAAGATATCCACTGGACGGATGGCAGTCTGGGCTATTTTCCGACTTATACTTTAGGGGCAATGAATGCGGCTCAGCTTTATAATGCGGCTGATAAGGCTATTCCTGAGCTGAGCCAACAAATTGCAAAGGGTGAATTTGGTGCTTTAAATCAATGGCAAAAAGATAAGATCTGGTCACAGGGCAGTTATTTTGAAATTGATGAACTAATGTCTTATGCCACGGGTGAAAAACTGAATACTCGTTATTTTATTAATCATTTGAAAAAGCGTTTTGGTTAATGCTTTGAATGGCAATTTAAACTTCAGCATTTATAATTGCTCTTCTGACATCTTCATAAGCGTATTGTTCATAACAGCCAAAGTATGGAGTATTTGAATTCCCCAGCTTTCTGGCTTTGATTTTTGTTAACCAGGGTATAGTGATGCCGCATAGGTAGCGACAGATGAGTTCGGTGGATGCTGGCTGCCCATATTGTTTCTGAGTGGCTTCATTGAGGACAGTGCTGATTACTTGCAGACTGTCTTGAGCAATTGCTGGAAGAGGGCTTTTTTGTGGCCAGCTTTGATATTTTCCTAAACAAACTGAACAATGACCACAGGTCTGAGTGAGCTGTTTATCTGAAAAATACTCGGCTAATTGCTGACTCAGGCAATGCTTTGACTGAAACAGCCTCAGCATTTCTTTGAGTCTCTGAATCTGGCTTTGTTCTTTTTTTGTGAACTTTTCACAAAGCTTTTTTGCCAGATACTGAGTATCGAACTGAGTGTTTAAAATTTGGTAAACATCGGTCATTTGTTTGCTTTCCAGGTTTATCCAGTCTTTTTCCTGAAAAAAATCCAGAGCCGTAATAACACGCTGGCGATCCGTTTGATAATTATTTTGCAATTGTTCAATATCCAGGGTTGACCATATCTTTGCATGTTGACTGTGATCCAGAATTGCCTGAACAAAAGTTTGGCGCTCACCTTTAAACTGGTTTAGTAATTCTTCTTTGCTAATGAGTAATTTAAATTTATATTCGGCAAAATAACTGTATTTTGCTTTGATGATCCCTTCCAGTTCTAAATAGACTAATAATGTTTTTAGGGGCAGCTGTCGGATATTACTTTGTACTGAAAGTGGATAAGCCAGGACTTCCCAGATTTGAGAAGAGAGTTCTGAGGTGGGTTCGCTGGTTTTGATTATGTCATTGAGTACAACTTCAATACCTGATAGTTCTGGCGTATCACCATAGACAAAGTTTTCTAAGATATTAAGGCCATTCAAATTACCCAGCAATAAACAACTAGACGGCAGTCCATCACGTCCTGCACGACCGATTTCCTGAGCATAATTTTCAATTGATTTGGGTAGGTTGTAATGAATGATATGGCGAATATCACTTTTATCAATGCCCATACCAAAAGCTATTGTCGCAGCAATGCATTGTGTCTGAGAAGTCATAAAACGTTCCTGAATTTGCTCACGAACATCATTTTTCAGCCCTGCATGATAAGCTTCACAATGCATCTGATTTTGGTTAAGCCATCGGCTGATGTCTTCAGCCGTTTTTTGTAGGGTGACATAAATAATGCAGGTCTCTCCCTCATGTTTTTTCAGGTAATTGCTCAGTAGTTGTAATTTGCTTTCTTCATTACAGGGATAGACTAACAGGTTAAGATTTTTACGATAAAAGCCGGTGGTGGTGATATTCTTTTGATGAATTCCAAATGCCTGTGACATATCCTGAACCACATGTGTGGTTGCAGTGGCGGTTAAAAGCAAAACCTGAGGAATGTTGAATTCTTGTTGATAAACCGGGAGTTTTATGTAATCAGGACGAAAGTTGTGTCCCCACTCAGAAATGCAATGTGCTTCATCAATGACCATTAATGAAATTGGTACTTGTTTGATGAACTCTCGGAAGCGTTCATTTTTCAGGCGCTCGACAGAGATCATTAATATTTTTATCTGCCCATTTCTTACCCCCTGCATCACTTCACTGCTTTCATCTCTGCTTTGAGAAGAATCAATACTGGCTGCGGAGATATCGTGATTTTTTAAAAAATCGATCTGATCTTTCATTAAAGCCAGCAAGGGTGAAATAACCAGAGTGAGGTTTGGGAGAATTAATGCAGGTAATTGATAGCAGAGTGATTTACCTGAACCTGTGGGAAAAATTGCTGCACTTGATTGACCATTAAGAATGCTTTGAATCACTTCTTTTTGTCCGGGACGAAGAGAATTAAAGCCAAAGTGTTGCTGTAGGTGTTGTTCAATATCAGGCATGTAGTCAATCATTATTTAAATTATGCTATTTATAAAGCTTAAGATTATTACAGACTTATTGTTTTTCATAAAAAAGAGTCTGCGTGTTTAAAGAATGTATGTATTTGTTTTTAAACAGCCTTATACAGGTTAATTTATCATGTTCTTTTGTCATTTATTAGGCCACAAATACTCTTTAAAGTCGTTTTTTTTGAAAATATAGAATATACTCATTTAGTATTGATTTTTCAAATATTTATCATAACCTGGATTGTTTTAATCGTCAGTGTGAAAAATAGTTAGAAACATGCAGTGAAATGGTGCTTCAGGTATGGGGATTAATGGGACAAACACAAGAACGCTATCAGGTTATTATCAACAACCAACTGGCAAAAGGTTTTACACTAGAGAAAGTTATTGATAATTTATCTCTTTTATTCAAAAAAGATAAAAAAGCGATACGTCAAATCCTTTCTCAGCCTGGTTTTATTGTCAAGAATGACACCAGTATTGAGCAAGCTAAAAAAATACAGCTGAAACTGAAGAATGCTGGAATTGGAAGCCATGTGCATAAAATTCAGCCAGCCGGGGGCTCTGTGGATTCGTCACCGGATGGAGCTCATGTTTCATGCCCCAAATGTGGACTGCTGCAGCAGGCGAGTGCTGAGTGCCGGAACTGCGGTATCATTTTTGCAAAATATGGTGCCGAGCCTTCTGTTTATGAACCCAAAAAACAAGTTAAAAAAAATGTTCAGGTGAGTAATTCAGAGAGTGCATGGTATACAAAAGGTGTTAATGTTTTTGCGCTGTTGATTGTTTTTGTGGCTGCTCTTTTGTTATTGAGTACTCATGAGACAAAAAAAGAAATTGATCCTTCTAAGGTTGGCATCATCTATTATGAAATTGAAGATGTTCGCTTCATTGATGACCTGGCTGAACCGGGTTATGTCACTATTGTTGAATTATATGCAGATTGGTGTAAAACGTGTAGTTATTATTTAAATTATGAAAAAAATCATATTATGAAAATAAATCCAAGAATGGCGATTCGCCGTATTGATATTTCAAGACGGAATGGTGGAAATATAGCTGGAAAACGTTTCAACCTGAATATCCAAAACATACCTTATATCATAGTGTTTGATGAAGATGGGAAAATTATTGCAGATGATAGCGATAGGAAAAATGGTGGTAGTGATTATGTTTGGTACTATGGAAGATGAATTTTTTTTAGCCTTATTTTATAACAAGTCATTTTATGTCTGAAACAACATTTTGTAAATATCATCAACAAATACCAGCCCGCTGGTATTGTGAGCAATGTGGTATTGATTTTTGTAATAGTTGCGTCAATGATCAGCTTTATTCTGATCCGCCGCAATGTGCTCTGTGTAATGAAGCATTGGCCGATATGGGGTGTGAGTCAGCTATACCTGCTTTTTGGCACAAAATTCCTCTCTTTTTTAAAATACCGCTGTCGTTACCATCTATTGTTGTGATGTTGGTATTGCTTTGTCTGGGCTATATTTTTTCCTGGATCCCAATTGTTGGCTGGTTAATGCTGATTATTGCTGTTCCGGCTATCTTTTTTAAATATGCGTATCTTACATTGCAGAATATTGCCTCTGGAGAGCTTAATGCACCTGATTTAAAGGCTCTGTTAGATGATAATGATTATGATATTATTTTTAAACAGATATTTATTATAATTTGTTTGTTTGCACCAATGGGCAAGATGCTGGAAGTGAGTTTTTCGCTTGGTATCGCCTGGTATATACTGGTTTTATTTCTTTTACCTGCAACGGTTATGGTGTTATCTGTTGATCGGAGTCTTATTCAGGCAATAAATCCTCTGGTGTTAGCTTCTTTTATAATGCGTATTGGTTTCTCATATTTAGGGCTGTATTTGTTAATTATGATTGTGAGTGGGGGGCCAACTATTATCATGGAAATGGTAATTGGCCTATCAGATATGCAGTCGTCTGATTTATCGGACTACCTGTATTTATTTGTTTTTTATGCCGTGCTGCAGATGTATTTCACTTTAGTGGTTTTTTCAATTATGGGCTATGTCTTATTAAAGTATCATCATCGCCTTGGTTATGAAATATCAGCTCCAGTTGAAGAACTTTTTTGTGATCAGAAAAAAGTGCCAAAAATTCATCCCCTGCTTAAGGATATTGAAGTCCTCGCCAAAGAAAATAGGGGCATTGATGCATTACGCAGGCTACAAAGTCGTTTGCCAGAAAATGCGAATGATATTGTGCTGCGCTTAAGATTTCATAAAATGCTTTTTAATCAGAAGAAGTTTGAAGTTATGTTTGAACATGCCCCCTCCTTTATTCAGCTGCTGTTGAGCAGTAATGATAAGGCAATGGCTGTTGATGTCTATCGTGACTGTATCAGTGCTGATAAGAGTTTTTCTCTAAAAGATGTCAGTTTGTTTCTGCCGCTTGCTGAGGTAATGCTTCAGCTTGGTCAGTACAAGCTCATTGTCAGACTATTAAGTAGTTTGCATAAACGCTTTCCAGACTATAAACAAATTCCAGATACCTATTTTATTCTTGCAAAAGCGCTCAGCGAAGGGCTTGATAGCGATGAAAAGTCATTATCTGTGTTAAATTTTATCTTAAAAAATTATCCGGATACAGCGATAAAGCCTCAGCTTATTATGTATCGAGAAACAGTGCAAAAATTAATTTCATCAAGCGTATGATATTTCAAGTGACAGGGAGTTTACCTGAACTTAATATTGAGCGGGCATTAGATGCTTCAGGACTGCCGGGATAATATTTTATAATGGCCTGGGAATATTTATCGGCAGAAAGCTTGTTGTTTAATGCCAGCTGTTTTTTTGCCAGCATTAGAAAACCAGCTGATAATTCATTATTCTTTGGATTTTTTTTAAATAAGCGAATGATAAGTTTTTCTGCATCCTCAATTTTATTGTAATGGAGCAGTTGCTCAAAGATGATGTAGAAGCTGTTAAATTCAAGCTTTGCTGCTGGTTCAGCATGTTCATTATAATTTATCCAGGTCTGATAAAATAAATTAAAATTCTTAATCTTTATACTGGCAAAAATAAGTTTTTTGGCATATTTATGATAGTCATTTGAAGCAGGGTCTAATTGACTTGCTTTGTAAAGGTATTCAATTGCATCAATGTCTTCAGGTCTTTGGACTAAAATTTTATTAAAGTAGTATTTTGCTTTCTCAAAATCCATCTCTCCCAGATATTGAATACCATCACTCATTAATTCAGAATATTGCTGGTTTTTTTCAGGCAAATCCATATAGTCGGTATTGACCCTGTCTTTTAAACGTAATAACAGAAATGCAACAAGTGCTCCGCTGATCAAGCCGCCCAGATGGGCTAAAAAATTCACATTGCTGTCAACAGCAATCATTTGAAAGATTTCCTTGACCATCCAGATAAACAGCATAATTATAGCGGGTGCTTTTACTCTGCCGACCCAGAAAAAAATATTATAAAAAAATTGAATTTTACGTCGGCCAAATAATGTGGCATACATGCCCATGACGCCAGAGATAGCACCTGATGCGCCAAGGTGAAAGTTATAGTTTGTTGAATTAAATAAAATATCAAGACCTGAAGCACCCAGGCCTGTTAGTAAATAGGCCAGTAGAAAAACCCAACTGCCAAGAACGGCTTCTACAACATATCCGACGAGTAATAAAAATAACATATTGCCCCAAAGATGTCCGCCATCAGCATGAAGGAACATATGTGAAAAAAGTGTTATTAGAGTTGTTTCTGCTGGGCGCAGAGAATAATTTCGTAAGGTTGAGTCGTGGAATTGTGCCAGGTATAGCTGTCGTTTTGTTTGAATTTTAGTGATGTCTGTGTGTGAAACATTGGGTATTGTTCCCTGGAGCAGAGCCTGTTTATAGCCAAAATCTATATCGGCGAAAGATCTAATATACTCAGAATAATAGTCGGAATCCTCTTCAATATTACTCATTACCAAAATATATTGAACGAGAGCTTGTTGATCATCTTGTGACTCAAGGTATTTTGGGTAAGCCTTTATTTCTAGCTCTGCCAGGCCACTTTCCTGATAAAATTTTGCTGCATTGAGTTCTATAAGATTATCATCAGATTGCATGGAATAGAATATAAGTGCATTAATGATAACGAGCAGAATGGTTACGATGGGAGGGTGCTTCCAATCTATTTTTTTATCCAACGGAAGCAGCATCAACATAGTTTATCTTTTTCCTTCCAGTATATTTTTAGATTGTCATAGGCCTGACGTATTTCTATGAAGTAGAAATTATCCCCGCCTTTATCGGGGTGATGCTGCTGGCATAATTGTCGGTATTTTTGTTGAATCTCAGGCCAGTCGGCATCAGCTGCCAGTTCAAGACAAGCTAGTGCCTTTGGTCTTTCTTCATTGGCCAGATATTTTTTCCAGAATTGCTGCAGTAAGTCTGCAACGTCACTGTCATGAGTCGAATCAAAATGCTGCCAGTCCTGATAATAACTGCTGAGTTTTTGAAAGCTGATATCGGTACTTAATACGCTGAGTTCAGAATCGGATGGGGCTTTTTTTAAATGAATATCCAATGCAGAGATATGCAGGTAAATGCCTTCTGACAAGAGCTCATCATGCAGCTCATAGAGGGCATTCATCACTAAAAAATGTTTCCGAAACAGGCTTAACTCAGCGCTGCAATCCTTAACATATTGAGCAAATGCAGAACCACCTAGTGTCGTATGGAGTTCATACTCTTTAAGCGGCTCATTGGACTGCTTGAGTATTTTGAGTATGGGACGTTTGAGTGGGTTTATTTTATCTGGGTGCATTGCTTTATAATAGAATATTTATTTTTGTTCAGCCAGGTTCTTCTTTGAGGGTGTTTTCCGATCATAAAATATGCTCTTACCACTGATACTGACGGGAATGCCCATGGCCACTTCGCAGTCAATATAACCCAGTGCGCGAGCTACAGCACCCACTCGCTGCTGCACCCGATTATCAACATTTAAAAGACTGGCCTGCTTGGCAGCTGAAGAAAGTGCAACACCAATATCCATCATACGCATAATACAATGAGGCCCGGTATAGCCCATTTCAAAATCTTTCAGCTCTCGTGCATCTTCGAATTCTTTACAGGTACGATAGCCACAGCCGCCGCAATCGTATCCTGCTGTTACAGGACCCGCCAGACCAATGAGTAATAATCCCTGGGCATTTTCAGTATTTGCTGCGTCCCGATGCCAGTAATTTTCTTTAGAACTATTATGTGCATATTTACGCATTTCATCAGCAATTTTTTGCAGATCTTCAGGATCTGTCAGCGCAACAATTTCCAGACAGTCTTTGCCTCCTGCTTTGGGTGCAGTCATGGCGGAGGCTGCCATTAAGTTGATTACTGTTTCAATGGTTTCTTTAATACTTTTTTTGTTCATTTTATTTCTCTTTCTTTGAGCTGTTCTATAAAGTCTCTCACTCGTCGCTTATTGACACCAAAGTCACTATAACCTGTACGTGATGCTGAGCGAATATGTACCCTGCCTGATGATGGTTCGATTCTGACTTCGAAGTCATCTACAAACCGAAAAATGCTGGACGTAAATGTGGCTGCAAGATAAGGGTTGCCGTCAATTGTACTTTCTTGAGTAATGACGCCCCCCATTGTTTTGATGACTTGTTTGACGGTGATGATCACATTGTCCTGCATTGAGTCTGAAATTACCACAGGCGGCAAATAATGGGTGCTATCATCTGGGTATTCTGTATTGATACAATTTGGGCTATCAGGGCATTTTTGTAGTTGTCCGTGGATCAAGCCTGGTGTTTTATCGTCTTTATTCATAGAGTTTGTCGTAATCTGGCCTGCTGTTAAAGTGTATGGTATCAACAACAGGCTAAAAAAAAAGAATGCATCTGTGAATCGTATTATGCTCATGTTTGCCTGATGTATTTGAGTCTAACTTTTAATTTCAGTTTTTAATTTCAATAAGGGTTAAGTTGTGATGTGAATAAGCACCGGTATCAATGTAGTTAATATTCCCTTTTTTCTGAGGCATATCGACTATTGTATGACCACAATAAATTTCATCAACGCCTTTGATCCGGTATTTTTTTCTTTTAGATGAGAAAATGTATTTCCGGGAGAAAAGAATGCTGTAAAGTACACTGGTTTTATTTAATTCAGCCTCTAACGACGGCCACGCTACCTGTTCTGGAATTTCTGCGTGAACAATTCCAATTTTTTTTTGATCAGATTTTATTTCAATGGCATAGGGTAGTTTTTTTATTGCATCAACCCACTTATTTAATGCGGGATATATTTCTGTGATGGGTTCATCTCTATTGATGTCATCAGCAAGCTTCTGGATATGAATGCCTAAATAATCTGCCAGCCAAATTCCACCGTTATGAATATGGAAGCGGAAGGCATCATTACGATAAACCGGAGTATCCTCTGTACACCAGTCAAGAAACATCTGCTCATGATTCCCACGGATACAATGAAACCAGCTTTTTTTTAGGTAGTCGAGTGCTTTTTCTGAACTGGAGCCGCGATCAATGATATCGCCTACGCTGAACAGGCGATCGGACTGTTGATTGAAGTTTACTTCAGCCAGCTTTTCTTCTAATAATTCAAAACAACCGTGGAGATCACCGCAGATGAAGTCCCGCCCTTTGTTATTTTTAAATAAATACTCTATTTTCAATGGGGTTAATACCTGAGTTTATTAAGTCTATCTGTTGACTGAATTATTAGTAATTTGAAGTGATTATATCAGTTTTGAATATGAAATTCATAAGGTGGGTATAGGATTTTGTTAATGAAAAGGTGAATGTAGGATACTGCTGACTGACGAGATGTTCATTATTCGATAGAATATCGGCCATTCATATAATTGATGCTTATCTATGAGTATTAGAATCATTTATTAGGACACTAGAAAGCTGATGAGTATTTTTAATAATAACAACGATGGTTATTCTTTAGAAGAAATTTCCTATGATGACATGATGTCAATTCTATCCAGCCAGGAACAGGCAAATATTATCTCTCAGGTAGAATTAGCAGTAGAATCTGGTCAACATTTATCTGCTGATAATGTTTGCTTAAAAAATGTTGATGTTAAACATCAAGAGCTTGCTCGACGTATTACTGAAAATGCTAATCGTAAATTACCAGACTGGTTAATGAACTATTAACCCTTTACAAATTCCTTTTATTTTTTATGGATATTATTTATTCGATTAAAAGAATGGATATATCTTTGACACTCACGTCATCCCGTCATCCCGTCATCCCGTATTGTTATCTGCTATCAACTCCCCACTTTTACCATAAATGATTGAATACTGTACATCTCTGATATTAAGCTGATACTTTTTGCGTGTTAATTGATAGACATCATTTTTTGTGACATCCAACTTTCTGACAATGACATCAACAGTTCTGCCTTTTTAGAGATGATTATTTATAATAACCTGATAAATATCATATTTTACTAAATTCATTGGACTTTCTTTGGCCGACTATTTGGATACAGAGCTAATATCTCTTGTAAAAATATCTGAGTAACTGATAATATCATTAAGTTTTAATTTGTAGGCCTTTTATAGAGAAATATATGGACCAAATCACTGACTCTCTCAAATTACCCCCTCATTCCATTGATGCCGAACAATCCATTCTGGGAGGTTTATTAATTAATAATGAGTCCTGGGACCATATTGCCAGTATTGTTAATGAAGAGGATTTTTACCGACGTGATCATCGATTAATATTTAAAGCGATCCAGGCACAGATTGAAGCGGGCAAGCCCTGTGATGTAGTGACCTTATCAGAGCATCTGGAAACCCATAATGAGATAGATGATGCCGGTGGTCTGGCTTATCTGGGCAGTCTGGTCAATAACACACCCAGTGCATCAAATATCCGGGCCTATTCTGAGATTGTCCGTGAACGCTCTGTTTTAAGACGATTAATTCAGATAGGCAATGAAATTGCCGACAGCGCCTTTAATCCAGAAGGGCGTAAAAGTGATGATATTCTGGAGACGGCTGAAAAAACGGTCTTTGAAATTGCGGACAAAGGTGCAAATTCCGGTAAAGATTTTAAGGGAATGACTGAGCTGTTAAAAAAAACAGTGGATAGAATCGATGAGCTTTATCAAAATGGCGGCAGCTTTACTGGCATTCCTTCTGGATTCACAGATTTTGACAAAATGACCTCTGGCCTGCAGCCCGCCGATCTGGTGATTGTTGCCGGGCGTCCATCGATGGGAAAAACGACCTTTGCGATGAACCTGGCAGAAAATGCCGCCATTGATGCAGCTGTGGGTGTGGCTGTGTTTAGTATGGAAATGCCAGCAGAGTCACTGACTTTGCGTATGTTGTCATCCCTGGGACGTATTAATCAGACCAAGGTGCGTTCCGGGCAACTGGATGAAGATGACTGGCCGCGTTTGACCTCGGCTGTGTCGATTTTAAATGAAGCGAATATTTTTATCGATGATACCCCTGCCCTGTCACCGACTGAAATGCGTGCCCGAGTCAGACGTTTAAAACGCAAACATAATATCGGCCTGATCGTTGTGGATTATCTACAATTAATGCAAGTAAAAGGTAGTTCAGAAAACCGGGTTAATGAGATTTCAGAAATTTCACGGGGTTTAAAAGCACTGGCTAAAGAAATGAATGTTCCAGTGATTGCTTTATCACAGCTAAACCGTGGTCTTGAACAACGTCCTAACAAGCGACCTGTGATGTCTGATTTACGTGAATCTGGTGCAATAGAACAGGATGCAGATTTGATTGTCTTTATCTATCGTGATGAGGTTTATAATGAAGACAGTCCGGATAAAGGAACGGCTGAAATTATTATAGGCAAACATCGTAATGGACCTCTTGGCACGGCAAGGTTGACATTTATCGGTCAGTATACAAAGTTTGAGAATCATGCATCCATTGATTATGATGATTAATCTATTATGAGACCTGAGGCTAAAGCAAGCATTAATCTGAATGCACTGAGGCATAACTTGTCACGCATCAAAGAACTGGCACCTGAAAGTCAGATCGTCTGTGTGATTAAAGCTAATGCCTATGGACATGGTATAATACCTGTTGCTGAGGCATTGATGGCGAGTGATAGTTTTGCTGTGGCTCGACTGGATGAAGCAATTGATTTACATAATCGTCTCAAGATAGAAAAAATAATTATCCTGGGCGGTGTTTATTCGGAAGAAGATTATCTCAAGTGTATTAAGTTAAACATGATACCAGTGATCCATTGTCTGGAGCAGTTTCAGTGGATGCAGAACTGTCTTAAACAAAATTCACTTGGCTGGGATGAAATTCATTACTGGTTAAAAGTTGATACAGGTATGCATCGCCTGGGCTTATCAACAGATGAACTCGAGAAAATAATACTCAATTATCAACAATTAGAATCAGAGAATGCTACCTCTTATCTGCCGTCTGCTTTTATCTCACATTTTTCCTGTGCAGATGAAGTTGATAACGCTGAAAATAAGATTCAAATGGAATTGTTCGAGCAACAAATCCATCATTTGTCCAGCTGGGTTGATTTAAGTGCAGTCCATAAAAGCATGGCTAACTCAGCTGCTATTTTATCGATTCCAAAAGCTCATTACGACTGGGTCAGACCGGGTATTATGCTTTATGGGGTTTCACCATTTGAAACGGCTTTACCTTCCAGAAGTGGCCTGGATGAACAACTGCAGCCAGTCATGACCTTATCTTCAGAGTTGATCGCAATAAAAAAATTAAAAAAAGGTGACTGCATTGGTTATGGTGCAACCTGGTGCTGTCCTGAAAATATGACTGTCGGAGTAGTGGCTATTGGTTATGGTGACGGTTATCCACGACATGCAGAACATGGGACACCTGTTTTAATTAACAATCTGGAAGTGCCGATGGTAGGGCGAGTCTCTATGGATATGATCACTATTGATTTAAGCTTGCTGGAACAGCAATCAGTCCCTTTTAATGTCGGTGATAGAGTCATACTCTGGGGTGATGGTTTACCTATTGAACGAGTTTCCCAAAAATCAGGCACAATCGCCTACGAATTATTATGTCAAATAACACAAAGAGTCCATTTCGATTATGAGTAATAATAAAACGATTTATCTGAAAGATTATCAGTACCCTGTCTATGTTATTAATAGGACTGAACTGAGTTTTGAGCTTGAAATGACTGTCCCTGTTGGAAATGAAATTGAAACAGTGACTATTGTTAAAAGTCGTTTAGAAATCTTGCGCAATCATAAAGCCGATTCTCGTGATGAAATATTAATATTAAATGGACAAGGCTTAGAACCAAAGTCCATATTACTTAATGGCCAGCCACTTTCTGAATTAGATTTTGAGTACACAGATAATTATTTGAAAATTCCTGATGTGCCTTATTCATTTATTCTGGAAATAGAAACCTGGATAAAACCAGAGGAAAACAATGCGCTTGAAGGTTTGTATCAGTCCAGTGGTAATTTTTGCACACAATGTGAAGCTGAAGGTTTTAGACGGATTACTTATTATCTGGATCAACCCGATGTTATGTCAACGTTTACCACTGCGATTATTGCAGACAAAGAAAAATACCCAGTATTACTGTCTAATGGTAATTTAGTGGAGCAGGGTGAATTGCCTGAGGGGCGTCATTATGCAATATGGCATGATCCGTTTAAAAAACCTTGTTATTTATTTGCTCTGGTTGCTGGAGATTTACTCAAAGTAGAAGATTCCTATACGACTATAACGGGTCGAAATATTGTACTGCAGCTTTTTGTGGAAAAACAAAATGCTCATAAGTGCGAGCATGCAATGAATTCATTAAAGAATGCCATGATGTGGGATGAAGAAGTCTTTGGACTGGAATACGATCTGGACATTTACATGATTGTGGCTGTTGAAGATTTTAATATGGGGGCAATGGAGAATAAAGGACTAAATGTTTTTAATGCCAAATATGTTCTGGCTGATCCACAAAGTGCAACCGATGGTGACTATGAGGGTATTGAAGGTGTTATCGGTCATGAATACTTTCATAACTGGACGGGTAACCGAGTGACTTGTCGAGACTGGTTTCAACTGAGTCTTAAAGAAGGCCTGACTGTTTTTCGGGATCAGGAATTTACTTCGGATATGCAGTCTCGGGCAGTTAAGCGTATTGCTGATGTAAGGATTCTGCGTGCTCACCAGTTTGCTGAAGATGCCAGCCCAATGGCACATCCAATCCGTCCGGCTCAATATATGGAGATCAATAATTTCTATACTGTAACTGTTTATAATAAGGGCGCAGAAGTCATTCGGATGATTCATACTGTTTTGGGAGAAGAGAATTTCCAGAAAGGTATGAATTTGTATTTTGAACGACACGATGGTCAGGCTGTGACTACAGAAGATTTTGTTTCTGCCATGACTGATGCCAGTCAGATTAACCTGGAACAATTTTCAAGTTGGTATAATCAGGCAGGAACTCCAAGAGTTAAGGTAAAGACTTCTTATCTTGAAGAAGAGAAAAAGTTTATTATTGAACTGGAACAATTCTGTGCTATCACACCCTATGAAAAACTGAACACGCCTCATAAAAAAATAAAAGATCCTTTTTATATCCCAATCAGAATGGGCTTGTTGGCACAGGGTGGAACTAAAAAAGGTAAGCAAATCCTTGAAACAATGATAACACTGACTGAGGCTCAACAAACATTTGAGTTTACAGAGATTGAAGAGATGCCGGTTTTGTCACTGTTGCGTGACTTTTCTGCCCCGGTTATTATTGAACATTCTGGGGATCGTTCCAAAGATGCTATTGCGGATGAACGGGCATTTTTAATGGCATATGATTCCGATCCTTTCAACCGTTGGGAAGCAGGCCAACAACTGGCAGGCCAGCTTATCCTGGATGCTATTGCTCAGAATGAAAAAAATGAGCCAAAAAATATTGAATTTAATATCCCGATGCTGGATAAATTTATTCACGCCTGTGAACAATTACTTTCAGATACTTCATTAGATAATGCCTTAAAAACACAAGCTTTAATTTTACCATCGGAGTCCTACCTTTTAGAGCAACTTGATGTCGCAGATGTGGATGCTGTTTTTGATACAAGAAAATCTCTTAAGTTGATCATGGCTGAGCGATTGAACTCTGAATTCACTTCAATTTATGAGAGTTTATCACTGACTGATGCTTATCAGTTTAATGCAGAGGAAGCAGGTAAGCGGAGTTTGAGAAATCTTGCTTTGAGTTATCTGATGGCTATAGAAGACGAATCTGCTGCCAAACTGGGTTATGAACACTTCCAAAATGCTAATAATATGACAGATTCTATTGCAGCCTTATCACAATTAACACATATCCAGTCTGTTGAGACTCAGCAGGCTCTAGATGCCTTTGAACAACGCTGGTTAAGTGATGCCCTGGTCATGGATAAGTGGTTTATTGTTCAGGCTGCTTCACAACATGATACCGTCCTGGAAAATGTTAAACGTTTAATGACACATCAATGCTTTGATCTTAAAAACCCGAATAAAGTGCGTTCGTTGATAGGCTCTTTTGCTGGTATGAATCTTAAAGCATTTCATCATAGCAATGGGCAGGGGTACCAGTTTGTAATGGATCAAATTCTGGCACTGGATAAATTTAACCCGCAGATTGCTTCACGTCTAATCAAGCTCTTCAGCCGTTGGAGACGTTATGATGATACAAGACAACAGTTGATGAAGGCTGAATTAGAAAGGGCATCAAAAGAGAGTTTGTCGCCAGATGTGTTTGAAATTGTCAGCAAGAGTCTGGCTTAATTCATGGTTGAAAATTATTCTTTTTTGCAAGCATGTGAGACGTTGGATTCATGAAATATATGATAAATAATTGGAAATTAATAAGTGGTTTATTTTTACTTTTATTGATAAGCAGCTTTCCAGCCTCTGCGCTAGAAAAGGCGGTACCAAAAAATATCATTTTACTCATTGGTGATGGTATGGGCATCGCTCAAATTACGGCAGGAAAAATAGTTAAGAAACATCTTAATCTGGAGGAATTCAAACAGCTGGGTTTACTCATGACCCATTCTGGAAATGCTCTGGTAACGGATTCAGCTGCCTCCGGTACTGCTATGGCAACTGGCTATAAGACGGATAATAAGGCGATTTCTGTTTCGCATGATGATGAACCGTTGAAAACCGTTATTGAGTACGCACAAGAAGTCAATAAAGTAACGGGCCTTGTGGTGACAAGTTCTATTACTCATGCAACACCTGCTGTATTTGCTGCTCATGTTAAAAGTAGAAAAAATCAGACGCTTATTGCGGAGCAATTATCAAAAAGTGGAGTTGATGTTTTGCTTGGTGGGGGCTGGGGTTATTTTGTTCCCAATACGACAAAAGGGAGTTTTAGAAATGATCATAAGAATTTGCTGGTAGAACTGGCTGAGCACACAATTGTCATTCAAACTGAAAAAGAGTTTAATGAACTGGGTGATGTGGATTCAGTGGTTGGTTTATTTGCAAGAAAGGCTTTACCTGGAGCAGATCAGCGAAGTCCTGGCCTGTCTGAAATGACTCAAAAAGCCATTCAGATCCTGTCAAAAAATCAAAAAGGTTTTTTTCTGATGGTTGAAGGTTCTCAGATTGATTGGGCCGGTCATGACAATGATGCTGATGGTATTATTAGAGAAATGATAGATTTTGATAATGCTATCGGAATTGCTCTGGACTTTGCAAAAAATAATAATGAAACTTTGGTATTAGTCACTGCAGATCATGAAACAGGTGGCTTCGCCATTCATGATGGCTCAGTTACTAAGCAACAAATCACAGAAACTCAGTTTACCCAAAGTGATCATACTGCTGAAATGGTGCCTGTTTTTGCCTATGGGCCCGGTGCTTCTGATTTTACCGGGATAGGGGATAATACAAAAATTGGAAAATTATTAATACATTATTTACAGATACATCCTCTTAAATAATAAGAAGATGGTTCTGAGTAATCGCCCCTTTTTATATGATTGTTTGCTGCTGCTTCCTGCACAACATATTCTGTTATCCGAGTAAACTAAACTCGTCCCATGACTGTAAAACTTTTTATAAAAGGGCCTGCCATGCGTGGATCTTTTATCATGGCTTTGTAATCACCATTGGCAAACTTTAACTTGCGAGTCGTATAGGCAGCACCGAGTCCCATCATACCCATCTCTTTTTTCATCCAGCTTTTCCAGGTTTCTTCCTTGGCACGGAGATCCCAATTGTTTTCTTCGCCATTGTAGGCTCCGGCTGAAATGGCTTTACCATTTTCAATATGAATGATGCCTCTAGGCTGCTCTTCACCATCAAGACCATAGGCAATTGTAGAATTAAAGCCAATTTTTTCTAATGCGTCTGATAAATTGGCCTCACTATTCCACTCCGCCATATATTTCTTCATCCAATCTTCTGAAAAAAGCTCCATCATAATCTCCTTTGGTTCTAATATTTGTTTTTGATTATTGAAGCTTAATTAATATCCCTGATAATTAAGTTGGATAATCAGTGTTATTTTTTTTATGTATTGTTAAAGCCATAATAATTCATTTCGAATATAAATAAAATAGAGTTTACTAATATTCTTATATTCCTTGGGGAAACCCCTATATTCGAATAACCAGGGCATACAGCTTGCCTGGTTCTCAATAACGGCAGTGTTTCAGGTGCATTTTGAGTAGAATACGTTAAACTGTGTGTCTCCCGATTAAGTATTAAGGAACCAACCGATCAATGGCAAAAGCAATAAAAGCAGTTTTCCTCTGTAATGAATGTGGTGATACTTTTTCTAAGTGGCAGGGACAATGTGAAAGTTGTGGTGAATGGAATACTCTAAAGGAGTTTAAAGAACCTAAAGGCCCTAAAATGTCAAAAGGCCCTGTCAGTCTTCGTGGTTATGCGGGAGCCAAAGAATCAGTACAGAGACTCAGTGACGTTAAGCTGGATGAGTTGCCCCGATTTAGTACCAGAAACAGTGAATTTGATCGAGTTCTGGGTGGAGGCATTGTCCCCGGCAGTGTGATTTTACTGGCGGGTACACCGGGTGCAGGCAAATCAACACTGACTCTGCAGACACTTTGTGAGCTCAGTCAGAATGTTCCCTCGATTTATTTTAGTGGTGAAGAGTCTTTATCACAAATAGCCATGCGAGCTGCACGGCTAAAATTACCAACTGAATATCTAGATATTGCTGCTGAAACCGATGTTCTGGCAGTGCTCGCCATGATCAGTGAACTGAGAGTTAAACTGGTTGTTATTGACTCTCTGCAGTCAATGTATCATCCTGATGTTCAGGGAGTGCCTGGAGGCGTCACCCAGTTGAAAGAATGTGCCCATGCCTTAACCCAGTACGCAAAGCAAAATGGTGTGGCAATGATTGTTATCTGTCATACCACAAAAGATGGTGGTGTGGCGGGGCCGAGAGTTGTTGAACATATTGCAGATGTCATGATGCATTTACTGGTTATGGATGGTTCTCGTTTTCGGGAATTACGTTCGCAAAAAAATCGCTTTGGTTCCATTAATGAATTGGGTATTCTTGCAATGATGCCTGATAATGGCTATCTGCGAGCAGTAACGGACCCTTCGGCTATTTTTCTCAACCGCAGTCGTCAACCCCATCCCGGTTCCATGGTGGCGGCACTGTGGGAAGGTTCTCGTTCCATGTTGGTTGAACTGCAGTCATTGGTGGTTGAATCCAGCCAGGGAAATCCCAGAAGGCTTGCGGTTGGTCTGGATCCGAATCGCCTTAATATGCTGGTTGCTATTCTGATGCGCCATGGAGATTTAGCGATTTTTGATCAGGAACTTTATGTGAATCTGGTTGGCGGTCTTAAAATTTCTGATCCCAGTACAGATTTACCACTTATTTTATCCATGGTTTCTTCTTTTCAAAATCGTGTAATTCCACAAGAATGGTTGGCATTTGGAGAAGTGGGCCTATCTGGGGAAATTCGTGCCGTGCCCAGTGGTATAGAGCGAATTAAACAGGCGGCACAACAAGGGTTTTGCCATTGTATTTGTCCGAAAGCTAATGTCCCTAAAAAAACACCCAAGGGTATTCGTGTTTATGGTGTTGATACTTTGGTTGAAGCCATTGATGCCCTGAGTACTATACGGGAATAATTTTTAAGGTTTAATTCATATTTATCATTTAATATACTTTGATTAAATGTAAAAGGAGCACAATATGTCTCAGTCTTATAATCGTTACAACACCTGGAGTTCATCTGTTCGCTGGTTTCACTGGATTAATGTCCTGAGTGTTATCAGCCTGATTTTTGTTGGTTTAATGATGCTTTATAAAAAAGAGCTGGGTATTACCAGTCTTGATGCAAAAATTGGATTAAAAGAACTTCATGCCATTATTGGTTATATTTTTGCCATCAACCTCTTTATTCGCTTCATTTTTGCTTTTATTGGTCCGGTATCAGCACGCTTCAGAGCTTTTTTGCCGGGTAAAGGTTTTATGCAGGAGCTGAATAGTTATCGTGCTTCTTTAAAAGCAGGTAAGCCACAGCAATTTATTGGCCATAATCCACTTGGTAAACTTGCTGTGACGGCATTGTTTAGTTTGTTAATTATATTAGCTTTTAGTGGTTTGATTCGTGCGGGTACTGATATTTATTATCCGCCATTTGGCGGTGTTGTTGCCAGTTATGTTGCAGAAGAGGGAAAGGATCCTGCGAGTTTGCTTCCTTATCAGAAAGGGGGCGTGAATAGTGAAAAAATGGCCTCACTTAAAGCTTTTAAATCACCGTTTGGCAAGGTCCATTTATACAGTGCTTACTTGCTGATGTTTTTGATCCTTGTTCATATCACTGCGGTAGTGAGAGCTGAAGTGAAAGAAGGTGATAGTCTGGTTTCATCTATGTTTAGTGGTAAAAAAGTACTTAAAGAAAAACCTTATGATGAAGTGTAGTGTGGTTGCGGAAAAATAAAGTTTCAGAAGTCTTAATCAATATAAAATAAGATTTCCTGGCTGCCGATAGAAATTCGACTGTTGGTGGCTAGAGTTGTGCTTTTTTCACCAATGCTGGCATTATTGACCTTTGGCGGATATTCACCTTTAAGATAGGAAATATGAAAACCATCTGAGCGATTGGATATTAAGGCAATATTATCTTCTTTTTCATCACTGATATTGGTCATGTTTTGCTTTATTTGAAGCGTTTTTCCCATCTTTCTGCCATTTAAAAACTGTATCCATCCCGAGGTTCCTGTCTTTTTTGCAGAAGAGGAGGCAAGTTCTGGCTCCCTGAATTTATGAGTCTCATTGCGTTCATCGAAGGTAAAAACCAGAGTATGTTTGCCCAGGCTGATTTGATCCCCATCAGATAAATGGGTGCTGGATTCAATGAGCTTGCCATTAATGAGTATCTTTGCTTGATCGCCTGAATTTTCAATGAGGTAAGCATGGTTATCATAAGTTATTCTGGCATGGTGAGATTCGACAGCCAGGCTGTCAATGTGTATATGGCAATCTGCTGCATGACCAATTATAAAATCATTATACTGATCGAGATGGTGGATGCTTAAAATGCGGTCTTTGAATAAAAGGCTCACCTGAGACACAATGATCAATCCTTGCGGTAATTTAAATCGTATAGTTTATACTTCAAGTTAACTATAGTAAAAAAAAATAGATTTTTCATGTCCTGGTTCACAATCTACATGAGTTGATTGCACTTTTATGGACAGGCATATCACTTCGACCGATAAATGGTATTTTACTATATGTTAAAGAGCGAACTAATCACTCTTGTCTTCCTGATTAATTTGAGATTCAATTTTTATTGTTTTAATACTATTACCCATAACCTGTTTAATTTCAATAGGATAATTGCCAATTAAGACACTGGTTCCCGGCTCGGGGATTGTTTCTAAATACTCGATGACCAGACCATTTATCGTTTTTGCATTATCTGTAGGCAGATACCAGCCCATCATACGATTCAACTCTCGAATATTTGCACTGCCATCAACCAGGATTGTGCCATCATCCTGTTTGTGAACTTCTTTCATTAAGGTATCTGCCGGGTCAGTAGTAAATTCTCCGACAATCTCTTCTAAAATATCTTCCAGAGTAACCATGCCCTGAATATCACCATATTCATCAACCACCAGTGCGATTCGACGTTTATTTTGCTGAAAATTGAGTAATTGCTGGTTTAACTGTGTAGCTTCAGGAATAAAATAGGTTTGCACGATAATTTTTTTTAGATCCTCTTTTCCTGCATGAGGGTTTGAAATGATACTGAGTGCTTTTTTGACGTGTATGACACCATAAATGTGATCAATATTATTTTCATAGACAGGGAGGCGTGTATGCAGGCTATGGGTTATCTGGTCCAGTATTTCTTCCCAGGGATCATCCATATCCAGACCTGTAATTTCATTACGGGAAATCATAATATCTTCTACTTTAACGGCCTCAAGATCCAGTATGTTGAGCAACATCTTTTGATGCTTTTCAGGAATTAATGAACCGGTTTCATTGACGATTGTGCGCAATTCTTCCGGGCTTAATGAGTCATTGTTATCTTGTTTATTGATACCGAATAGTCTGAGCAAACCATTTGTAATTGTGTTAATGATATAAACCAGTGGGTAAAACACAAACATAAGGAGTTTAAGGATGTAAGCTGCCGGGAAAGCCAGTTTTTCCGGGTATTGAGCGGCATAAGTTTTTGGTGTTACTTCGGAAAAAATTAAAATAACAAAGGTTAAAGCACCTGTCGCAATGGCAATGCCTGTCTGTCCAAATAGCTTCAGGCCGATCACTGTGGCGATGGCTGAAGCCAGGATATTAACAAAATTATTAAAAATTAGGATTAGACCAAATAGTCTGTCGGGACGCGCTAATAGTGAACTGGCTGCCTTCGCGCCTTTGTGTCCTGAGTTGACCATGTGTTTCAGACGGTATCGATTCAGGCTAACCAGTGCAGTTTCCGAGCCGGAAAAAAAACCAGACAGAAGAATAAGCACGCCTAAAATAGAAAAAAGAACACCAATTGGAATGTCATTCAAGTTTAATAAACCTAGACTTTTTGCAAAATGATTTCTAAAACTATTTTACTGCCGAAATAAGACAACATCAGAAAAATAAAACCGCCCAGAGTAAAGTGAATGGCTTTTTTTCCACGCCAGCCAAAATGCCAGCGTCCCCAGAGAAGAATGGCAAATAAAAGCCAGGCAATTATGGAAAGTACTGTTTTATGGACCAAGTGTTGAGCAAAGATATTATCCAGAAAAATAAAACCACTTAGTAGGGCCAGGGTGAGTAGAATGAAGCCGACTTTTATCATTTGAAAAAGCAAAGTTTCCATGCTTTGCAAGGCAGGCAGTGAGCGTATAAATCCACCGGGTTGTTTTTTCTTTAGATAGCGGGTTTGAATCAATAGTAGTATTGACTGTCCTGCTGCAATAGCCAGTAAACCATAGGCCAGAAGTGATAATAAAACATGCACTTCTAATTCAAAGCTCATATTATTAAGATTGCTCTCTCCCGGCCAGAATAATTGTAGAAGTACAGCCAGTCCAGCTGTTGGAAAAAGCAGAACGCCAAGGGTTTCAACAGGCTTACGTAATTCCGCCACCAGATAAAGTAACACTACCAGCCAGGAGACCAGAGAAAGACTATTAACAAAAGAGGGGTTCAAACCATCACTGGTAATGGTATCTGAAAATAAAATAATAATATGGAAAAACAAAGCCAGAAAACCGATTGAGAGGATGCTTTTATTGGGTTTATCCTGAACAATTTTGGCATTGAATAGGTTGAAGCCTAACCAGGCTGTTGCTGCCAGGTAAAGAATGCCTGTAATTAATCCTATAATAAACATATTTCTTCGTCTGTGAGTTAAGACTCTATAATAGAATGCTTTATTGTGAATGGCAACCACTCTATTTCATTATTATTGCCCAGCAGTCTGGAATGGGAGGCCAAATACCTCTTTCCAATAAAAACTATAATCGCTATAATGCTGGGTTTTACACATCATTTTAAGGTGCATGCTAGTTATGTTTGAGGGTTTATCAGAACGTCTTTCCAAAACGGTAAAGAATCTAAGAGGTCAGGGACGCTTATCTGAAGATAATATCAAGGATACTCTGCGTGAAGTTCGCATGGCACTATTGGAAGCTGATGTTGCTTTACCCGTGGTTAAAGAATTCATTGCTCAGGTAAAAGAGCGTGCTATCGGCAAAGAAGTCATTGACAGTATTTCTCCTGGTCAGGCATTGGTTAAAGTTGTTAATGATGAATTAACAGCCATGATGGGAGAAAGCAACGATGCGCTGGCTCTGAATATTCAGCCGCCTGCTGTGATCCTGATGGCTGGTTTACAGGGTTCTGGTAAAACCACCAGTGTTGCCAAGCTTTCCAGATTATTAAAACAAGATAAAAAAACAGTTCTGGTGACCAGTGCGGATGTCTATCGTCCAGCAGCAATTGAGCAGCTGGCCACATTAGCAAATGAAGTTGATGTTGAATTTTTCCCCAGCGATATTTCTCAAAAACCGGTTGATATCGGCCTTAATGCAATAGATTATGCACGTAAAAAACATCTGGATGTTGTGATCGTTGATACGGCAGGTCGCCTTCACATTGATGATGAGATGATGGGTGAAATTAAAGCATTACATGCTGCGATTAACCCGGCTGAAACTCTGTTCGTTGTTGATAGTATGACGGGCCAGGATGCGGCCAATACTGCTAAGGCATTCAATGATGCATTGGAACTAACTGGTATTATTCTAACCAAAACTGATGGTGATGCACGTGGCGGTGCGGCATTATCTATTCGCCAGATTACCGGTAAGCCGATTAAATTTATGGGTGTGGGTGAAAAAGTCGATGCACTGGAAGCCTTTCATCCAGATCGTCTGGCATCGCGCATACTGGGCATGGGTGATATCCTGAGTCTGGTTGAAGAAGCACAACAGAACGTTGATCATAAAAAAGCGGCCCGCCTGGCGAAAAAAATCAAAAAGGGCAAGAACTTTGACCTGGAAGATTTCAGAGATCAAATCCTGCAAATGAAAAAAATGGGTGGCCTCAGTAGTTTAATGGATAAATTACCCGGTGTCAGCGGTATGCCGAGTCAGGTAAAAGAACAGGTCAATGACAAAGAATTGATTAAAATCGAAGCACTGATTAATTCCATGACACCCTTTGAACGCCAAAAACCAGAATTAATCAAAGGCTCCAGAAAAAAACGGATTACAGCAGGTTCTGGTACTCAGATTCAGGATTTGAATCGTTTGTTGAAACAATTCAAACAAATGCAGAAAATGATGAAAAAATTCTCCAAAGGGGGAATGAATAACATGATGCGCAGCATGAAAGGACGCATGCCACCAGGAATGGGCGGAGGTGGTATGGGAAGAATGCCATTTTAGAAGTTTTAGCTTAATTATTAAGAAAAAACTAAAAAATTACTTTATCTGGGCACGAAATTAGAGTAAAATGCCCGTCTTTTCTGAGCAGGCTTAAGTACCAACTATTAGAACTTTATTCTTCAGGTACTTAATACAGTTTCCAGAATTTACCTGTCCAGGATTTATGTTATTTCTGGAACTTATTGATTATATTGAGGATTTAAATTAATGGTTACTATCCGTCTAGCTCGTGGTGGTTCTAAGAAGCGCCCATTTTATCAGATTGTTGTAACAGATAGCCGTTCTGCTCGTGATGGTCGTTTTATTGAAAAAGTAGGCTACTTTAATCCTATGGCTAGTGGACAAGAAACTCGCCTTGAAATGAAAAAAGAGCGTCTTGAACATTGGATTGGCCTGGGTGCACAGACTTCTGTTCGCGTTAATACCCTACTGAAAGAGTTTAATAAGGCTGCTTAAAGCATACTTATGTCTGAACAACGAAGCCAGGATCTCCATGTTTTAGGAAAGATATCAGGCTATTATGGCGTCAAAGGCTGGGTTAAAATTTATTCATACACCCAACCCAGAGAAAATATTATTCGCTATAAAACGTTGCAGGTAAAGCTTGCTAAAGCGCATGAATGGCAAAATATTCAGCTTGATAATGGTAAAGCACACGGTAAGGGTGTTGTCGCACATTTCACAGGTTATGATAATCGTGAAATAGTTGCAGGTTTAATTGGCGCAGAATTAGCTGTTCAGCGCTCTGAATTTAAACCCTCTGCTCAGGATGAATACTATTGGACAGATTTAGTGGGACTCATTGTCACTAATCTGGACGGCGTTGAGTTAGGAAAAGTTGGTAGTCTGATAGAGACTGCTGCAAATGATGTCTTAGTCATTAAAGTAAATGCATCTGAAAATAAGGTTTCGGATAACAATGAAATTTTAATTCCTTTTGTTCAGGGGCACTATGTCATAAAAGTGGAACTGGATGCAGGGACAATGACAGTTGACTGGCCTGTTGACTGGATTGAGAGCAGTAAAAGTAAATAAGCGATGCGCAACTGAATATGATAAAGCGTATTGATGTCATTAGCCTGTTTCCCGAAATGTTTGATGCAATCAAGTCAGGGATTACAGGCAGAGCTATAAAAAATGGATTATTAACTCTGGAAATAATTAATCCCAGAGATTTTACCAAAGACAAACATAAAACAGTGGATGACCGGCCCTATGGTGGAGGGCCGGGAATGTTGATGAAAGTTCAGCCTCTTAAGGATGCGATAACTTTTATTAAGCAACAGGCAACTGTTGAAGAAACAAATAAAACAGTAAAAGTCGTTTATTTATCGCCGCAAGGACAACCTTTGACGCAAAAAAGGGTTAAAGAGTTGAGCGAAAATGATCAGCTTATTTTGCTGGCAGGGCGCTACGAAGGTGTTGATGAGCGCCTGATTGAACATTATGTTGATTATGAGTGCTCGATTGGGGACTATGTTCTCAGTGGTGGCGAATTGCCAGCAATGGTTTTGATTGACAGTTTAATTCGCTTGATACCAGATGCGCTCGGACATAATGAATCAGCACCGAATGATTCATTTTATTCCGGTTTGCTGGATCACCCGCATTATACTCGACCAGAAACACTTGTTGTTGATGGCGAAGATGGGGATGGTGGTGCAAGAGTGCCGCAAGTACTGCTTAGTGGTAACCACAGGAAAATTGAACAATGGCGTCTTAAGCAATCCTTAGGGCGCACCTGGCAGAGACGGCCAGACTTATTAGACAAACGTCAACTGAGTGAACCGGAGCAGCAATTGCTGCAGGAGTTCATTCAGGAAGAAAGTAACTAGTTACAAAAAGAATTGAGATTTATTTTTTTAACACCAGCCTGGGTTCAGGGCCTAAGCTAATTGGAGCAAGTGAATGAGTAATATAATTAATGCTATAAATGCAGAACAAATGGGACGTGAAGTACCTAAGTTTGGCCCTGGTGATACAGTGGTTGTCAGTGTAAAAGTTAAAGAAGGCGAGCGTGAGCGTATTCAGGCTTTTGAAGGAGTTGTTATCGCGGTTCGTAACCGTGGTCTGGATTCTGCTTTTACAGTTCGTAAAATTTCTTATGGTGAAGGTGTTGAGCGTGTGTTTCAAACCTACAGCACAATGGTTGATCATATTGAAGTAAAACGTCGTGGTGATGTTCGTCGTGCTAAATTGTATTATCTGCGTAATCTTCGTGGTAAGTCTGCACGTATTAAAGAGAAATTGAGCTGAGTTCTATCCTTGGCATGATAAGCACAATCGAAAAAAGGGCACTTGTAGCAAGGGCCCTTTTTTTATGACTCATCGTATTAAGTTCTGCTTTATGCTGACCGATGTAGTTCCTGTGTCCAAATTACTTCATCTCTCTATTTCTGTTTCCTGCCACCATTCCAATTGCATTATAAGCGGCATAGACTATTGCCAGGGCGATCCAAATCTCAATGCAGAATATGACCTTCAACAAGCATCACCTGACAGTCTTATGTTCATTGAAAAAATCAGACAGCAACTATCAAATTATTTTACTCAGGCAGACTTTCAATTTTCTTTGCCTTTTGAGCTTCATCTGGGAACGCCATTTCAGCAACGTGTGTGGCAGGCTTTAACAGAGATTCCGTCGAGTGAGGTCAAAACCTATGGTGAACTGGCAAAAGAGCTTAATAGTAGTGCCAGGGCAGTTGGTAATGCCTGTCGAAGGAATCTTTTTCCGGTCATTGTTCCTTGTCATCGTGTTGTCTCTGCATCCGGTATCGGTGGTTATGCAGGTGATACACTGGAAACTCAGAAAGGGAGCATTAATTTCCTGAAAATAAAACAATGGTTGCTGGCACATGAAAGAATCAGCCTTCAATAGAACACAGCTGGAACAGGATGAACTGCTGGTTGAGCAGTTCCAGGATGCTTTGTGGCTGGAACACGGTCTGAGCAAGCATACCCTGAGTGCTTATCGAACTGATTTAATGGGGCTGGCTAAGTGGTCAGCCAGTGGCAATGCAGGAAAACTTATTTCTTTAAAGAAAGAAAATCTACAGGATTATCTGGCATTTCGGTTTGAACAGGGTATTAAAGCTCGTTCCAGTGCCCGCATGCTTTCAACTTTTCGACGTTTCTACCAATATCTTATCCTGGAAAATCGCATCAGTATCGATCCCAGTGCATTATTGGATTCTCCCAGACTTGGGCGACCATTGCCTAAAACGATGTCTGAGCGGGAAGTAGAAGCCTTGCTGGAAGCACCTGACACCGATGATACCCTTGGTTTACGTGACAGGGCAATGTTAGAGCTTATATATGCCACGGGGCTCAGAGTATCTGAGCTGGTGAATCTGGATATCTATGGGGCTAATTTACAGCAGGGTATCGTTCGTGTCACGGGTAAAGGGAATAAAGAACGTCTGGTGCCCATGGGAGAAGAAGCATTAAGCTGGATTGCCAGCTATCTCAAAAATTCCAGAGCAGATTTATTGGGTGCAGCAATCTCAGATAAATTGTTTGTTACTCGACGTGGTGGTGGTATGACCCGGCAGACATTCTGGTATATGGTGAAGCGCTATGCACAACAGGCTGGCATCCCAGCCTCCTTATCTCCCCATGTTTTGCGCCATGCTTTTGCGACACACTTGCTTAATCATGGTGCTGATTTGCGGGTGGTGCAGATGTTATTAGGGCATAGTGATTTATCAACAACTCAAATTTATACCCACATTGCCAAAGAACGGCTTAAAGATTTACATGCTCAACATCATCCAAGAGGTTAGAGATAAATTGACAATTCTATTTTGCAATTTAAAATGGTTAAGCAATAAAAAACATTCTTCTCAGACATAAGAATATTCACGGTCATATTTTGAATTTGTATGTTATTAAATGTGACTGTGATAGTTTTATCTGGCTGAGGGCTCACTCCAGGAAAAGATAATGCCATCATTTGATATCGTTTCAGAAATTGACATGCATGAATTAACCAATGCAGTCAGTAATGCCAATCGTGCAATTACACAAAGATATGATTTTAAGGGAACTCAAACCACTATTAAGCAGTCAAAGGAAGAAGTTACATTAATCAGTGAGAGTGAATTTCAGGTCCAGCAGGTACTGGACATTATGCTGACGGAATTGGTACGCCGTAAAGTTGATGTTAAAAGCCTGGAACAGGGTGATATGAAACCCAATGGCAAATCAATTGAGCAAAAACTGCTGATTCGTCAGGGTATTGATAAAGACAGTGCCAGAAAAATTGTGAAACTGATTAAGGATAAAAAGCTAAAAGTTCAGTCTGCAATTCAGGGTGAACAAGTTCGTGTGACAGGAAAAAAGCGTGATGACTTGCAGGCTGTTATGGCTATGTTAAAACAACAGGATCTAGCTGTTGCATTACAATATACAAACTTTAGAGACTAAAACGGAAAGAATTAATGACCTTCTTTAATAAAAATAGTAATAAAAAAGTTATACTGGGTATGGCTGCAATGATTGCAATCAGTGTTTTGAGCATGGGAGCTGCAGCTAAATCTACCCCCGAACTGGATGCTGCTCTGGATCAATTGATGCCCGGGACAAAACCAAATAGTATTGAAGAGACTCAGCTGCCGGGTATCTATGAAGTGAGTTATGGTTCAACTATTTTTTACTTCAACAAGGACGCCTCTTTGATGTTTCGTGGTGACATTATTGATGTTGAGAAGCGCGTCAATCTGACAGAAAAGAAACGCGGTGAAGCAAGAGGTAAGTTGCTTAAATCCATGGATGAGAGTCAAATGATTGTTTATCCTGCAAAAAATGAAAAATCAAAAGTGACTGTTTTTACTGATATTGACTGTCCTTATTGTGTTAAATTACATCGTGAAATGGATGATTACAATGCCGAAGGTATTACCATTCGCTACATGGCTTATCCAAGAGCAGGTATTGGCTCACCTTCTTATCAGAAAGCGGTTAATGTCTGGTGCTCAGATGATCCGGCACAAGCAATGGGGGATGCGAAAGAAGGTCAAGCTGTTGCAGACAAAACCTGTGATAATCCGGTTGCTCAACAGTTTCAGTTAGGTCAGGCATTAGGCGTTCAGGGTACACCAGCGATGTTTTTAGAAGATGGTACAAGCCTGCCGGGTTATGTCCCTGCTAAGCGTCTTTCCGCTGAGCTTAATAAATAAAAAAGACTTCAGTCTTTATTGTTTGGGAGCCTGGGTGGACCGCCGCCGGTCCTCCCGGAAGAGAGCAATGTTTGTGGAATGTTGAAGAATCTTAAATAGATAATCTTCTATTAATAGAGAATTAATAAAGAAGAGTTGCCAGCTTAGTCCGATAGGTTCTTGTGAGTGGATCCTGGGGACCCAGAATTTCAAAAACCTTCAGCATTGCTGCTTTTGCCTCACCCTCCTGAAAATTGGTGTCCTTTACCAGGATACTCAGTAAGGCTTCCAGTGCCTGCTCATACTGTTGGGAAACAATATATTGGTTGGCCAGTTGAAGCTTGAGCTCATCATTATCCGGATTAATGTCCAGTTGCGAAAGAAGCTCATTGACCTCTGGTGCATCACTGGTGGCTTTGGCTAAATTAAGTTCATTGTGAATCTTTTTGACCTCATCACTGCCCTGTACATTAGCAGGTAAAGCTTTTAGCACAGCCTCACAATTTTCAAAATCTTTAGATTGCAGATAAACTCGGGCAATAGCAACATAAACATCGCTATTGGATGGCTCGCTTTGATTCTGTAATTTGAGCATCTCTATCGCTTGAGCATGATTACCTGCAGCAGATAAGTTCAGAGCTTCATTTATCTTATCATTGCTGGCACTATCAACGTGAGTATCTAGAAATTTTCGTAACTCGGTTTCTGGTTGTGCCCCTGTAAACTCATCCACAATGACACCATCTTTAAATAGTTTAACGGTAGGCAAATTACGAACACCTGCCGCCGCAACCAGTTCCTGTTGTTCATCAGCATTGACTTTTGCCAGTATGAATGCGCCTTTATAATCATTAGACAGACTCATCAGCAATGGAATTAAGGTTTTGCAGGGCTGGCACCAGTCGGCCCAAAAATCAACCAGTACAGGTTGTTGTTTAGATGCTTCAATCACCTGTTGTTCAAAATGCGCTGAATCTTGTATATCAACGGCAAAAGGGAAGTCATTCATAAATAATATCCAATGTTAGGCAAAGTTAGGCAAATAATTTCTTTAATCGCTCAATGGCTTCTTGAAGATTGTCCATACTGGTGGCAAAAGAAAACCGCATATAACCGGGGGCACCAAAAGCTGAGCCAGGGACTAAAGCCACTTCAGCCTGACTCAAAATATATTCAGCCAATTCGACATCATCATTAACCCCCTCAGTTTGATCGATAAGAGCTTGCATGTTAGCAAAGGTATAAAAAGCACCCTGAGAAGGGAGGGCCTGCATACCAGGGATGTTGTTAATTGCATCAACCACATAGTCATGGCGTTCTCTAAAAGCCTGTAACATGGTTTGAATGCAGCTTTGATCGCCGTTTAGAGCTTCTAATGTCGCTGCCTGAGAAATTGAACTGGGGTTAGAAGTGCTTTGCGATTGAATTTTAGTCATCGCAGCAATCAGACTGGCAGGACCTGCAGCATAACCAATACGCCAGCCAGTCATTGAATAAGCCTTGCTGACACCATTCATTGTAACTGTCTGGTTATACAGCTCTGGACAGACTTCAGCAATGGTGCAAAAAGGTTCCTCTGACCAGACAATATGTTCATACATATCATCGCTGGCAATAATGATATCAGGATAATCTTTCAGAACATCACCTATGGCTTTTAAATCATCACGGGTATACGCCACGCCTGTTGGATTGGATGGTGTGTTTATTACCATGAGACGTGTTTTATCGGTAATGGCTGCCCTTAACTGCTCCGGTGATATTTTAAAGCCATCATCAATACCGGTATTGAGAATAACCGGTTTGCCACCGCCCAGGATGACCATATCAGGGTATGAAACCCAATAAGGAGCAGGAATGATGACTTCATCACCATCATTTAGATAAGCCTGGCATAAATTATAAAAGCTCTGTTTGCCACCTGAGGAAACCAGGACTTGTTCAGGTGCATAACTTAATGAGTTGTCACGTTTGAATTTATCGCAAACTGCCTGTCTTAACTCGGGTGTACCTGCAACCGCTGTGTATTTAGTTTGGCCATCATTGATGGCTTTGATGGCTGCTTTTTTAATATGCTCTGGTGTATCGAAGTCTGGTTCACCCGCTCCCAGACCAATAATTGCTTTACCTTCAGCTCGAAGTGCTTTTGCCTTGGCGGTGATCACCAGTGTGGCAGAAGGCTTGATTGCCTGTACTCGGTTGGATAATTTAATTTCGGGTGCTTGTGTAGCCAAGTGAAGTACCTCTAGCGTAAAATAAAGGAGATCAAGTTCAAAAAATGAGTGGCAATTTTAGCACATATGTGTTTGAAGGACACATCCATTCAAAAAAAAAGAGAAATAAAATATTATGGGCAAGCCGTTTCAACTGGTCTCATCATACACGCCTGGTGGCGATCAACCTGCTGCAATAAAAACTCTGACAGAAGGGATTCAGAATGGTGAAGCAGCAATGACATTGTTAGGTGTGACCGGTTCAGGTAAAACCTTTACTATGGCCAATGTCATGCAGAATCTGCAACGTCCGACGTTAATCCTGGCACATAATAAAACACTGGCGGCGCAATTGTATGGTGAAATGAAAGAGTTTTTTCCCTATAACTCGGTCGAATACTTTGTCTCCTATTATGATTATTATCAGCCTGAAGCCTATGTGCCCGCATCTGATACCTTTATTGAAAAAGATGCATCCATCAATGAACATATTGAACAAATGCGCTTGTCTGCTACCAAGGCACTGTTGGAACGAAATGATACGATTATTGTGGCTTCTGTTTCCTGTATTTATGGTTTAGGTGATCCCAAGTCCTATTTAAAAATGCTATTGCACGTGGTAAAAGGTGATGTGGTTGATCAGCGAACCATTTTAAGACGGCTGGCAGAGTTACAATATAAACGTAATGATGTTGAACTCCATCGGGCAACCTATCGAGTACGCGGTGATGTGATTGATATTTATCCGGCAGATTCAGATAGTGAAGCTGTTAGAATTGAATTATTTGATGATGAAGTTGAATCGCTCAGTTATTTTGATCCCCTTACAGGTGAAGTTCTGCGTCGTGTGCCTCGAATTACTGTCTATCCTAAAACTCACTATGTGACCCCCAGAGAAACTCTGCTTGATGCTGTAGAAAAAATTAAAGTTGAACTTAAAGAACGACTGGCAGAACTCTACTCTCTTAATAAATTAGTTGAGGCGCAGCGCCTTGAACAACGCACTCAACTTGATATTGAAATGATAATGGAGCTGGGATATTGCTCAGGAATTGAAAATTATTCACGTTACCTGTCTGGCCGAGCTGTTGGTGAGGCTCCACCCACTTTTCTAGATTATCTTCCTGATAATGCCCTGATTTTTATTGATGAAAGCCATGTGACTGTTTCACAGGTGGGCGCAATGTACAAAGGGGATCGTTCGCGTAAAGAAAATCTGGTGGAATACGGCTTTCGTCTGCCTTCTGCTCTGGACAACAGACCTCTCAAGTTTGAAGAGTTTGAACGTCTTGCCCCTCAGACTGTTTTTGTTTCAGCAACCCCGGGGAATTATGAAGCGGAACATTCAGCGACCATTGCTGAGCAGATTGTCAGACCAACAGGGCTGATTGATCCCCAGGTTGATGTGCGTTCAGCAACCACTCAAGTGGATGATTTAATTTCTGAAATTCACAAGCGGGTGGAAAAGAATGAGCGAGTTCTGGTGACAACACTGACCAAGCGGATGGCTGAAGATCTGACGGATTATTATTTAGAGCATGATCTTAAGGTTCGTTATCTGCATTCTGATATTGATACCGTTGAGCGTGTTGAAATCATTCGTGACTTACGTCTTGGGGAATTTGATGTGCTGGTGGGCATTAATCTGCTCAGAGAGGGACTGGATATTCCAGAAGTTTCACTGGTTGCAATTCTTGATGCGGATAAAGAAGGTTTTTTACGTTCAGAACGTTCACTCATTCAAACCATGGGGCGTGCAGCCCGGCATGTTAATGGCGAAGTGATTCTTTATGCAGATCGTATCACTGGTTCTATGGAACGGGCAATGAGTGAAACGGCCAGAAGAAAAGAAAAGCAAGTGGCTTATAATCTGGAACATGGTATTACCCCCATGGGCATCAAAAAGTCTGTCAAAGACATCTTGGAAGCTACCATTCCCGGAGCGGGCCTAGCTGTTGCCAAAAACAGAAAAATTGCTGAAGAATCTGGCCGTTATGATGTGATGACCCGAGCTGAATTAGAGAAACAAATGCAAGAGATGGAAGATAACATGTTCACCCATGCCCAGAATATGGAATTTGAAGAAGCCGCTCATCTGCGCGATCAAATCAAAGACCTCCAGGAAAAATTCCTAAGACTATGAAAGCTATATGCTCTGAAATCAAAAAAAGACTTGCCAAAACACATCAGCATAGGTATCATACGCATCGTTTCCGATACATCTCGTATCTCAGACATCAGTCAGAAACATTTCTGTAGGCACGTAGCTCAGTTGGTTAGAGCACCACCTTGACATGGTGGGGGTCGGTGGTTCGAATCCACTCGCGCCTACCAATTAACTTTATGATTTTAAAAGAGTTATTTGGTAGAAAGGAATCCCAATTCTATACAATATTCAATTCTGATGGTACTTTTAGTGGTACTTCGATATTTTGAACTCATCTGTGTTTACTTATCTAATAACTGTATTCATAAAAGTTAATCAATCCTCATTAGTTGTTTATTCTTGTACGTTAATTTCTAAAAAATCACGTATGTCTTGCATGTATCTATACTAAAGCAAACTTCTTTATAATTTATTCATAATAGTATGTTATCAAATCAGTTTGGTTCAAATACCTTTTAGCTGTTAAGGAATTTTGAAATGTACTTGAACAGTATTTAATAAGCATCCCTTCATATCACTTTATAGTTAAATCAATTACTGTTCTCGTTATGCATACAATCTTTATCACAAGAGAATGTAATTATGAATTTAGAAATTAAAATTAATCCATCTGTTCCAGTTATCACAACTTTTAGCATGGACAAATAGTCAGATGAAATCATGGAGAATCACTCTGAACTTTTTCAAAACAATGATGAAACATCAAAGTTAACTGAAGAAGATTTAATGAATAAAAAAATATTGTCACCAATAATTTTAAACTCCGATATCCTGTTTATTATCCTATCAGTAAGCAGTGAAACTTCAATATTTAAATCACTTGAAATCTATGAATTCTCTAAACAGTTAGGAGTCTTTACGATCGTCATTGCTCAAATGCCACCCTCATTAGAATTTAATGAACAGCGTATACTAAATAGCTGTTCCAAAATGGTGATCACTTAATTGAACTTAAACCTAAGTTGTTGATCAAAGTAATTGACTAAAAAAACTTACTCAACAACAAGGTT
>JADGEM010000093.1 GCA_016744375.1 Gammaproteobacteria bacterium | reverse complement strand
AATGCCTATAGAAATAGGACTATGAACGATAAAATAACAATAAATATTGTACAGTAATCTATAGAGCACTGGAATTTATCTTTTTTCAGGGTCGACTACGTAATGGGGTAGCCAGTGCATTAGTGATTGGTGTATATAAAGAAGGCATGTCATATGTTAAAGGTTATGGGCAAGAGGAGCCTAATGGGAATACTGTTTTTCAGATTGGATCTATTACTAAGGTTTTTACGACTCTGTTGTTGCAAATTCTATGTGATGAAAAAGTCGTTCATATGGAGCAGACCTTGGATGATTTAATTGGATCAAAAGTAAGCCTATCACCTATAGCTAAAAAAATCACATTAAAGCAACTAGCTACTCATACTTCTGGCTTACCTCGTGTTCCAAAAGTGTTAGAAGATAAAGTCATTGAAATGGTCGGCGAAGAGACTGTAATGATAAACCCCTATAGCCATATTGATGTAGATTCTATTTTTGGCTATCTATCAACTACCGAGGACAATCACAAAGCTGGTCAATTCATGTACTCAAACTATGGTATGGGATTACTTGCTCACGTACTTGAATCTGTTACTGGCAAACCGTATGAGTTACTTCTTCTAGAAAAAATCTTCACACCGTTAAACATGAATGATACCAGAATTACTCTAACACCAAAAATGAAGAAGTTATTGGTACAAGGCTATACTTCTGAAGGAAATTCAAACCCAATTTGGACATTTAGCTCTTTGGGTGGGGCTGGGGCATTGAACTCCAATATAAGTGACATGCAAAAATTTATTGAGGCCAACTTTATTGTAGGTACACCTGTATCGAATGCACTAAAAAAAATGAATCAACAACAATCTAATGATGCTTCAAATATAGGGTGGATGAAACCTGGATATATAGAAAGATTCTTTGGCAATAAAAATATTGTTTGGCACAATGGAATGGTTGGTGGATACAGCTCATATTTATCCATCGACAAAAACACACAGTCAGGAGTTATTGTTTTAACTAATAAGGCTGTTGATGTCACAATGCTAGGTATTATGTTAACTCGTCAAGTAAGGACCCAGTCATGGTCACTAAAAAACTCTTCTAATACAGATGAACCTTTAACTGTTAATAGGAAAAAAAATACCGCAAAGAAAAAATAATCTTTTTCTTTTAGCTCTTTAACAATTTATGACCCATAATTTGAAGATTAATAAGTGGTGAAGTTTTTAGATACAATTTAATATTGACTGAAAAAGAATGGGATCACTTAAAAATAAAGATGATTTAGGAAGAATGAAATTGTGGTTATCCTGTAATGTCTGATGTCGATGATGTTATATTTAAAATATAGTTGCACATACAATTATTTTCATGGTATTATTTTGCTTATGTTTGAAGAATGCCTGTATTTTAATAGTAATGCTTTAGCCAGAACGGTGACACGTATTTGGAAAGATAAGTATCGTCAGTTTGATTTATCTCCACCTCATGCTTTTTTATTGCGTGTTGTACTTACCAAACCAGGCATGCTTCCTCATGAGCTAGCAGAAGAGCTTAATCTCAACCGTTCTACCATTACAAGATTTTTAGACAGTTTAGAAAAAAATGAGTTTTTGATGCGCAAAACAACTGAAGGTGATGGCAGAGAAGTGCAAATTTATCCTACATCAAAAGCAAAAAAAATTCATAAAGACTTAGATAATACAGGTAAAGAACTCACACAACTTATGAGGGAAATTCTTGGCAGCGATGAACTATCAGAAATTGTATCAAACATTCGTAAAGTGAGAAAAACTATAGAAATAAAATAGTTTTTTTTGGTTATATAGTTGCACATACAATTATAATTTATTTATTAACAGGAGAATACTATGCCTTACATTAATATTCGTATAGGTGCTACGCTTAAAGATACACAAAAACAAGAACTTTATGATAAAACAACATTACTAATGAATACTGTAATGAAAAAACGACGTGAAGTTACAGTTGTACATATTCAAGAATCAAGACCATCACAATGGTCAACAAATGGTGTACAGTTGTCAGATAATGATGCAATTAGTGTCTATGTTGACATTAAAGTGACAAAGGGTACAAACACACCTCATGATAAAAAAGAAATGATCGCTCAAACGGTTAAAATGCTCCAAGAGGTTGTCGGTACAATACAAGAGGCCTGCTATGTTGTAATCGATGATATTCGAAGTGATTCATGGGGTTACAATGGTAAAACGCAGGAAATGCGTGCCACTTTATAAATATAAAAATATAACCAAAAATTACTCATGGAAAATTTTGTCTTTGGCTGAAAAAACGTCAAAGATAAAATAAGACATCCATCTCTTAGCCACCTCTTTTAAGCAAACTAACGATTTGAAGGTACAATATTGTTTGTTCTGAAAAAAAAGAGTATATTAAAGTTCTTTAAGCCATGGAAATCATCCGGTTTCGGCTTCAATTAAGGCCTCTTTCCCACTCTTAAAAAATGAGTGTCATAAATTGCCTTCTGCGGTTTGAATGTCAAAAAACAATTTCCATTAGTAAGTATCTCAGCAGGCCATACTGCATTGTGTAACAGACAATTATACGTAATCAAAAACTCAGCCCTAAAGTATTGGTACTTAGGAGTTTACAAACTAATAGTTACTGGCAAGCTGACAAATAAACTATAAAAATCTCTGAATTATTGTTTCAAAATACTTTAACGTTATAACAGAAAAGGAATGAACAATGAGTTTAACAAAAAAATTAGGTGCAGAATTTATTGGTACATTTTGGCTGGTTCTTGGTGGGTGTGGCAGCGCTGTTTTGGCAGCGGCATTTCCTGATGTAGGTATTGGCTTATTAGGTGTTTCTCTTGCCTTTGGTTTAACCGTATTAACCATGGCTTTTGCAATTGGTCATATTTCAGGTTGTCATCTAAATCCTGCCGTTTCATTTGGTCTTTGGTCATGCGGCCGATTTTCAACGGCTGAACTGGGTCCTTATATTGCTGCACAAGTTGCCGGTGGTATTTTCGGAGCCGCAATATTATTTGTAATTGCATCAGGCCAGGTTGGCTTTGATGCCAGTGCTGGTTTTGCATCCAATGGCTATGGTGAACATTCACCGGGTGGATACAGCATGATATCGGCTCTTGTTACTGAAGTTGTCATGACGTTTATGTTTTTGATTATTATTTTGGGTGCAACTGATAAGCGGGCACCACAAGGTTTTGCACCAATTGCTATTGGTTTTGGACTTACTCTTATTCATCTGATTAGCATTCCAGTGACGAATACTTCTGTTAACCCGGCTAGAAGTACAGGTGTCGCAATATTTCAGGGCGACTGGGCAATTTCTCAACTCTGGTTATTTTGGCTTGCCCCTATTGCTGGCGCAATTATAGCCGGGGTTGTTTACAAATGGTTTGAAACAGAAGAATAAACCACCATTAACGGACCATCCCTCGCCGTGGATGACCTTGAAAGCATGTTGGCTCCCATGGCCTGAGATGAATTATTTGCTGAAGCTGATGGCTCTAAACCAAAAATCATAGCACATAAAAAAAATAAAGAAATCGGAAATTCAATGGCAATTTCAACCTATAAGTCAGGAATTGTGATATTTTCGGTGTTTTGATAATCACAGGTATTGATACTTAATATTTCAAGTTAATTAAGGCCTGAAATTTGTTTGACTTGTGATATCACCCATTGTGGACAGTCCAGCGTTAAATCATGACCCGCCGTTGGGTGCCGATGTAATGGCAGCTGCCATTTTTTTGCAATGACCACTGAACAACTGGGAGACACCAGCTGATCTTCCAGTGAATTAAGTAACACAATATTCTTCCCCGGCTTCCGATTGGGTAATGAATAACGCATCGCTGCCCATAATTGACGTAAAATATTGACCTTACTTGTTGGATTACTTAAACCATAGCCCTTCCAAAGTTCAGCTAAATTCTTCCTGAAAACATATAAGTTGCTTGTTAAGTCAATAATTTTTTGTTCTCGTTTGCTAATCGTATTAAATATCATTGACACCAATTGTGCATAAGCTTGATAGCGCAAACGTTTATAAAATGGTGAAAAGTTTCGAGCACTGATATTCATGAGCACAACTGAGTCAATTGAATTTGGATAACGTGTCTTCCATTCTACTGCTAACATTCCACCAAAGGAAAGTGCAATAATATTAGCGGTCTTACCTGGATTTTTTTTCTGCCATCGTGAAGCAATGATATCGACAATTTCAGATACTGATGCAGGACAAATTTCTTCCGAATATTCACCACTACCAGGTACATCAACCAGATGAATCACGTCTTCAGGAAATTCTTTCTTAAATATTTTAATAAAAGTTCCCCAATGGCGACTGTCACGCCCCCACCCTCGAAGAAAAATCCAACTATTTTCCATTTGCTTATTACTCAATGTTATCTACACCACAATCCATGGCATTATTTTAATATTTATCCTGTTTAACAGACCCCATGAAACAGACGCTGGAGTTGATATAAAATCATAACAAGACTCTATGACAATTTAATGAAAAGAACTCACTTCTCTTTAAATAAGTTTTTCAATGATTTTTATGGACTCATATTTCATAAAAATGTCACCAAACTGACATTTTATTGTAAAAAAAATAGAGGATGATCAACAAAAAATAAGGTTGATATAATGATCGATATAGAAAAAGCAGTGAATGAAAAGTTCCCGGTAATCAAAGATAAAACTGGGGCCAGCATCTTATACAAGATGTTAAAAACAATAAGCCATGAAGATGAAATCAATTTATTTATTGAAAGCAATCAGCATTTGCGTGGCTTCTCATTTCTTGATAAGGTGTTAGAGCATTTCAATTTTTCCTACCGTGTCAGTAATCATTCTATTAATCGTATCCCTTCAGAAGGCCGATTGATTATTATTGCTAATCATCCCATTGGTTCATTAGATGGTTTGGCTTTATTAAAATTAATATCAAGTATCCGAAATGATGTCCGTATTGTAGCAAATGATATCTTAAACCAAATTGAGCCTCTTAAATCACTTTTTTTACCCATCGATAATATGTCACTGGAGGAGTCACAACTAAAGCTCCATAAAAATAACTATAAAGCCATGCTGGCCTGTCTGGCTAAAGAAGAAGCTTTAATTATTTTTCCTGCAGGAGAAGTATCCAGAATCACGCCTAAAGGAGTTAAGGATGGTAAGTGGAAAAAAGGATTTTTAAAACTCGCAAAAAAAATGAATACACCAATTTTGCCAGTTTTGATACAAGCTAAAAATTCAGCCCTTTTTTATGGCTTGTCAACTGTCTACAAGCCATTTGGTACCATGCTATTAACACATGAAATGTTTAATAAAGAAAACGATGAAATTGCATTCCACGTGGGCAAACCCATTTCCTATAAAAGTACTAAAAAACTCGAACTCAATAACATTAATTTAGCGAAACGTTTTCGCAAACATTTATATCGACTAGGAAAAAAAGACAGAAAGAAACATCATTTACTTTTTGAAACCATTGAGACTATCGCCCATCCTATTAATCGTCAGGAATTAAAGAAAACACTTTATCAATCAGAAATATTGGGTCAAACAAACGACGGAAAAACAATATTTTTGTATGATTATGAAAGTGATTCCCCTGTCATGCATGAAATAGGGCGACTAAGAGAGCTTTCATTTCGCTCCGTTGAAGAAGGTACGGGTTATAGTAAAGATCTGGATAAATTTGATCAGTATTATAGACACATCATTTTATGGGATGAAAATGATTTAGAAATAGTTGGTGCTTACCGCTTGGGTGAGTGTCTCAATATTATTGAAGAAAAAGATGTTGATGGTTTATATACCAGCACTTTATTTGACTTGAAACCAGCAATGGCTAATTACCTGCCACATGCTATTGAACTCGGTAGAAGCTTTGTTCAACCAAGATATTGGGGGCGAAGAAGCCTGGACTATTTGTGGTTTGGCATAGGCGCCTATCTGCGAACGAGACCAGGGATTAAATATATGTTTGGCCCTGTCAGTTTAAGCAATGCTTATCCAGAAGAAGCAAAACAATTATTGCTATCATTTTATATTCAGCAATTTGGCTCGCTTCAAAATTTAGCGCAAGCCAAAAGCCCTTACTCCATAAATAACAAATACAATGATTTGTTCAAGGGAGATTATAAGTCAAATTTTAAAAAACTTAATTATTTTCTTGATGCACTGAATGTTAAAGTGCCAACACTTTATAAACAATATTCAGAGTTATGCGATAACACAAACAGCAAAAATGGCAGTCAATTTATTGCATTTAACATTGACTCAGATTTTAGTAATTGTATTGATGGACTTGTTCTAGTCTCAGTGGAACAGATAAAAGCGAAGAAGATTGAAAGATATATCTATAATGATGTGACTCGGTAAAGTAGAAATTTGGCTTTAAATCCTGCATGTAATCCCACACAATAAATCAAAAACTGTCAAATCATAGATAGCTTATCTATATGGATTGAAAATATCTGAAATAAAAAACAGCATAATCAGGTCTTAATAATTTCAATATATTTTAATTAATAAAACAGGATTGTTTAAATGAAATTATTTACTTTAGGTGTCGTGCTCTGCTCTCTCAGCACATTTTCACTGGCTGATACTCTACCATTTAATTTGAATATTAAGGGGAATACCTTTGATATTGATAAAACGTTTGAACTCAGTGATGTCGGTGAAGGAAAAAACAACATTAATTTTGATTTCAAAAATAAAGAAGGTAAGAAATATTCATTTGACCTTAAGTATAAAAAACTAGCCAGTAATCGTTCATACCCAGGCAATCTTGATATTACCCTTAAAGATAGCAATGGAAAAAAACTAGGCTATTTATTCTTGGCAAATAACGGCGTTCAGTCTTTAAAGAAATTAGGCGTATTTGGCCTGATTATTGATATTAATGGGGCTCCTGTGGATATTAAATTCACTTTTGATGATAAGAAAAAAGGATCATTAAAGGTCTCAGAATTAGAAAATGAGCGTTTTGTTCAAGATACGTTAGTACCGAAATTTAGTTTTCAAATGATACGACCTGTTATCATTCCTTCTGTAAAGCCAGGCTTGCGTTCGATTACTTATAATCTTGATAACCATCCTTTTTCAGTGAACTACACCCTACTGGATAGAGAACAGGGTGGAATAGAGTTTCAACACAATTTATATTCACGGGACGGTGAAAAAGAGCACCTTCTAGAGCGGATTTATTTTTATGCGGACAACTTAGAAACCTTGAGGGAAGCCATGTATGCCGGAAAATATTTTCATAGTACAGCAGGTACTTTTAAATTAGTATTTTATCCTGCAATGGGTCAAACCGAACCACCTAAAGAGTGAGCCTTTTTATTTTTCATAGTTGTTAACATAGTTGTACATAGTTGTGGACACTCATCTATTGGAATTTGAGTGTCCATAATATCGACCTTAAAATGGCTGCACTCTTTTTAATTATATAAAATATAACGGGGCTGAGGTTATCGCAATATCTTGAATTATCTTATGACTTTAACCCTGAACTGGTTGACCTCAGCTTCAACCGATAAAGCATTTAATGACTGATTATTGAAGCTATTAATTTAATCGGTTCCAGGCATCAAGAGCGGCAATCTTATAGGCTTCAGCTAAAGTCGGATAATTGAAAACATTCTCAAGAAAATAATCCAGTCCACCATTAAGCACCAGAGCTGCCTGACCGATATGAATGAGCTCAGTGGCACCGCGACCAATGATATGAACACCAAGGAGTTCTCGGTTCTCTAAACTAAAAATGAGCTTCAAGATCCCGTGTTCAAGTCCCATAATCTGTCCACGTGTTGTCTCACGTAAACGCGCGACACCCACTTCATATGGAATACTCTTTTTGGTCAATTCCTGTTCAGTCGCTCCAACCATACTCATTTCGGGGACAGCAAATATGCCAAAGGGAAAATTTTCCAATTTACTATTTATTTTCTGCCCAAAAGCATGACAGGCAACCTGACGTCCCTGCTCCATTGCGGTCGAGGCAAGACTGGGAAAACCAATAATATCTCCCGCAGCATAAATATGAGGTTGACTCGACTGGTAGCACTCATTGACCTGAATAATATGGCGGCTATTCTGTTCAACACCAGCAGCCTCCGGTTTAAGACTCTTAGTGCAACCTGAACGCCCTGCTGCCACCAGAACCACATCAGAATGGATCTGCTTACCGCTCTTGAGCATCGTACACACTGATCCATCTTCCTGACAAGTGATTGTATCAACCTGTTCGCCAAGTCGTACGACCATTCCCTGCTCACGAAACTGATGAACCAACTCATCTGTCAGCTCTCTATCCATAAAGCCTAATAGCGTATCACGACCATCAATCAGATTGACTTCAACATCCAGCGCACTATAGATAGACGCATATTCAACTCCAATGACTCCAGCCCCGATAACAGTCATAGAACGTGGTAATTCTTCCAGTTCCAATATATTATCACTGTCAATGACTTTACCTGAGTCAAAAGGGTAATTTTCAGGGTGAGTTGGATACGTTCCGGTCGCAATCAAAAAGTAGTCAGCCTGAATTTCGATCACCTTCCCTTTCTCGTCTTCAACCTGGACATGGTGAGCATCCATAAAAGTTGCTGTGCCACTAAAGAGCTGAATGCCATTGCGGTTTAACTGGTGAAGTATCACCTCTTCTTCACGTTTTATTGTAGTATGAAGCCGTTGCTTAAGATCAGCCATAGTCAAATCATTTTTTAATCGATACCCTTGCCCGTAAAACCCTCGCTGGCTGTAGCCACTGAGATAGAGCACCGCCTCTCGCAATGTTTTACTGGGTACTGTACCAGTGTGAAGGCAAACACCACCAACATCGGCACGACGATCAATAATGGCAACTTTTTTTCCCAGTTTAGATGCTTGAATCGCGGCTTTTTGACCCGCCGGACCCGAACCAATGATTAGAAAGTCAAAATTATGCATAAGCCGTTCTCCCTATGAAGCCGTGTGTATTTTATAATATTTGTTTTAAATTTAATTGAGTGGTACTTCATTATTATAAAACAAAAAAAGACATCCATAAACGGCCTTAAGAAGGCAAAGCCTGACTTGTTCTCCCTCAACAAAAACACTACAATTCATATGGATATTAATAAAACAGAAATTAGTCGGTCGTTTCGTACAAACGGTCACTGAAGCAGTTCAATTGATAAGCATGCTAAGAATACAATAATTTTGTCATGCATCATAAACAATGGAGCGAATATGAACTCTGAAATTAGGATGAAAACACATAACAAGCAAAGTCCCGTCACGGGTTCATTGAAGGAACTTCAAACAATACCAGGTGTTGGGGAAAAATTGAGTCAAGATTTACTGGACTTAGGTTATCAAAAAATTCATAACCTGAAAGGAGAAAACCCCGAGAATATGTATCAAAGTCTGATGAGTTTGAGGGGGCACCACATTGATCGGTGTGTGTTATACGTTTTCAAATGTGCAGTTTATTATGCTAGCAATTCTATCCATGAACCAGAATTGTTAAAGTGGTGGAGCTGGAAAGATAAAAAGCAACTGTAACCAACGCAGTCGTTTCTCAATGCAAGCCAGCCACCACCTCCATTTCAATATTTTATATTTTCCACTTCATGATCTTTAAGAAAGTCACTACACTTAAGATATTAAAACAATAAATTACTTTAAGATCAATAATATAGATAGTTATTTAATCAAAAAATATATAATCATTGAAAAAACAAATAATTATTATTGAAATAAATATTAAATTACTTTAAATCAATAACTTATAAAACAAATATGATTTATATCAATTGCTTAATGCTAACATTTAATTAAATACCCATTAAAAACACAAAATACCCTCCAAGATCATTCTTGACCTAATTACCTGGTTATCATATAAATTAATAAACACCTGATAAATAAACCGAGGAAACATAATGGCCTCAATCATAGACTTCTCAAAGATCTCTGATACTGATGATTTGACTCCAGTCCTTGGAGACTACTGGCCTGGTATCCAATTTTATTACCCGCCCATCAAATACAATCCATTAGACGGCAGTTATGAAAACATGGAACAGGCCAGGCTGCGTCTGCAAAAACATGCTTATAGAACTAATGCACATACCTTGCTGTTTGATTTAGAA
>JADGEM010000033.1 GCA_016744375.1 Gammaproteobacteria bacterium | reverse complement strand
CCTTGTTGTTGAGTAAGTTTTTTTAGTCAATTACTTTGATCAACAACTTAGGTTTAAGTTCAATTAAGTGATCACCATTTTGGAACAGCTATTTAGAGTCATATCTGGAAAAGTAATTGAGAAAACACTAAAAATAATACAAATAATAACCACTGCCAACAACATAATTTTTTGTTGAAGAAAGCTAAGAGATATGCCAGAAAACCAGATCAGTGAGGCAAAGACTCCACCACTAAAAGTTGCTATTGAGTGCAACCAAACAAAAGCTTGCCCTGGGGGAGTTTGAGAATGAGAGAGATCTAATATTCCCATTGAGGTAAAAGATAAAGCCAACCAAAAATAATTTATGGTTAGCCTGTCAGTTTGAATCATTACAAAAACAAGAACAGCAAGTATGAAGGCAACTATTGAGCCACCACCTTCCAATAAAACATGAAATAATTGATCATTCCATTTTAAATCAGGGATAAATAGTTCAATAATAAGGTAGCCAAACAACAGTGAGGTTATACCCCAACGGCTAGTTACCCAGAGTGTTTTAAGCATAAATTCCTATTTGAATTTTGTTCTTTTATTAAAGCTACTTATTTTATTTCAGTGTAGCATAGTATTGATGAACCCATAATCCTCATTCTGAAAATATTATCTTTCATTCAACCAGAAAAGTTCTGCTACTGAGCTGATGGGCCATATTGAAAAATGACATGTCGACCATGCTCTTTCATTTATTGGCCTACTCAGTCCATCCTGAACAGCTTCGCCTTTAATATGCACTGCATGCTTTTTAGCAGTCATTATTAAACGTTTTGTTATGCATTAATTGATGCTTTTTAGTAAATAACTGCAGTTTTTATTAGATAATTTCTATTGGTATCTTGTCACCAGGAATTCCATTTTCTTGATAGCCGGTTCATCAGGATGCCCCTTCAGATGCTTGAATTTTCGAGCAAATTCGAATGCTTCATCGATGATTAGCTTTTCGTTGTTTCTAATGGATAAATCAGCTCCCGACTCAAGAAGGATTTCAATAACTTCAAGGTGGCCATTTTTTATTGCTGTAGTTATAGGCGTGTCTAAAAGTGGTCTCCTCTTTATTGTCGTATTTATATCTGCACCCCCATCTAAAAGCATTTTCACCAAGGTTGGGTTGCCGCGATTAGCTGCCATAATAATTACTTCAGCTGTTACTTTGTCAAAATTAGTAAACTCAGTTTTTGGATCCATACCAGCTTTTAAGAACAACCATACAATATCTGTGTTTTGCTTGTTTATTGCTGCAATAAAATCTCTTTTGTTAAAAGAATAACCCTGTTTTTCTATTTCCTTTATTGCGGACTCTGGCGATGTTTCAGAACATGAAATAAGAAAAATAAAAACAGAATAAAGTAATACCCGTAGAGTAGAGCGTGCCCTAATTATCATATTATTTTCCTATATTTTATTCATTTGAAAGACTAATTTAAAAGACAGCCAAGCCTCTACTCTTCAATTAAAGACTTGCCGTTTTGTGTCTTCAATTTAGAGGGCGAATCAGACAATAAGATTTGATTAGGGGAAAGAAAAAGCAATGCTATGTGGGCGTTTATTTAATTTTATCGAGCCTTTATCTGCAAAATATCCAGATTCAATCTCTGACGCTCATCAAACATTTGTTTAGAAATCATCCAGACCGCCAGCATAATGCCAAACCCAGTACCTGCCGCAATCAGAAAAAAGATCAGGATTTGATATTTGACTGCCTCTACCGGAGGTGTCCCGGAAAGGATTTGCCCCGTCATTAAGCCCGGAAGACTCACCAGGCCAGCAATGGCCATTGAGTTGATAATTGGAATCATCCCGGTCCGGATACTCTCTGCCCTTATTTCCTGTATCGCTTCCTGATAAGTTTGTCCTAGCATAAGTCGCTGTTCAATCACCAGTCGCTGTTGATAAACACTCTGGTTCAGTTTATCCATTCCTAATGATATACCATTCATGGTGTTGCCTAACAGCATACCCAGTAGTGGAATGGCATATTGTGGTGAATACCAGGGAGTCGGGGCAACAATGACCATGAGAGTCAGTAATGCCATGGTAAATGATGAGATAAAAAGTGCGCTGGTTCCCACTTTAAAGCCAATCCATCGCTTCAGCGGGTATTTCTGCCTGGCATTAATCTCAAAACCGGCAACCACCAGCATGATACCGGCAATAGCAATCAATAAAAATACATTATGACTATTGAAGATTATCTTTAAAATATAACCAATGAGTAATAACTGAATCACATTGCGTATAGCAGCAATAATTAATTGTTTTGTAATGTTTAGTTGCAAAAGTAAGCTGGTAATTGCCAACAAAATAATCATGCTGGATGCAATCACCAGATCCATAGGTGTCAGATGTATCATTGATTATCTCCAATTTCAGTAACCGCATACTGATTGTTATTGAGCGTCAGCAATTGCTGACAAACTCGATTTAACTGTTCTTTATCATGGCTGATCCAAAGCACGGGAGTTTGATTTTTTTCCTGATATTCTATGATTATTGATTCTAGTTGAGTGCGATTAGTTGGATCCAGGTTGGCTGTCGGTTCGTCTAATAAAAGTGCTTTCGGTTTATTCATCAGGACTCGTATACAGGCCAGTCTTTGCTTCTCACCGCTGGACAGATGGCTAATTTGCCAGCTCATCACATCCTGATTGAATCCAAAAGAAACAAACAAACCTTCATCAAAATGATGAAAATGTTCACCCACCGTTTCATACCACCACTGACTTTCTGAGGGCAGCAGTGCCACTTTTCGACGCCACTGTTCCGATGGAATGGTTTGTGATTCGGTTTCACCCAGATAAACATCCCCCGTATGCGGCAGCATATCAGCCAGGGCTTTGATTAAAATAGACTTACCAATCCCTGATGGACCAGTTATCCCCATACAACTGCCTGCAGGAATGGAAAAATCAAATGATTGACTGAAATTGGATGAAACAGAAGATAGATTAAGGTTTTTTATTATTAAGTCAGGCATTTTTTCCAAAATTCACTCAAAATAAAGAAAATAGTGACTTTCTAAAAATAGATATTTTAAGAAAGTGGGAGTTTGATTTTAATTCATCCCCCTACAGTATGCTATATTAAATCCCATCTTTGACCTTAAATCTAAGTAATACGCAAATATGAACTCGTACCCGCTCTGGCTCAATCCAGATGACCCTCATTATGAATTTCCGAATCCGGAAAATGCTCTGGCTGACCCCGATGGATTATTGGCTGTCGGGGGCGATTTATCGCCTGAGCGTATTATTAGTGCTTATCTTAGAGGTATTTTTCCATGGTATAGTTATGGCCAGCCCATTTTATGGTGGAGCCCCAATCCCCGTGCTGTTTTATTTCCTGAGAAGCTTCATATTTCAAAAAGTTTAAAAAAAATTATCCGAAAGAAAAGATTTACAACCACCATGGATCAGGCCTTTCATCAGGTCATTTATTCTTGCGCACAAACACCCAGAAAAGATCAGGATGGCACCTGGATCACTGATGACATGCAGCAAGCCTATCTTCATTTACATCAGCTGGGCATTGCCCATAGTGTGGAATGCTGGCTGGGAGACGAATTAGTCGGTGGCTTATATGGCCTGGCTCTGGGCAAAGTTTTTTTTGGTGAATCTATGTTTTCTCACCAGAGTAATGCCTCTAAAGTTGCCTTTATCCATTTGCTGGACGAATTAACAAAGTCCGGCTATGCTTTAATAGATTGTCAGGTTACGACTGACCATCTGTTAAGTCTGGGAGCTGAGGAAATACCAAGAAAGCAGTTTCTCACATTAGTCAAACAATATACCCGGCCTTACCTTGATTTAAAAACATAATTAATAGCATAACAATTTCGGGTCATTGCACGTCTAAAAATGGATCACAAATTTATACAAAAACCGATTAATCTTTACCTGTCGGCTGAACATGAGTGTAGTTACTTACATGAACGTCAGGCAAATAGTTTATTTGTTGATCCAGAGCTGGATATGACTGCCAATATCTATTCTGAGCTCATTCAACAGGGTTTTCGCCGTAGCGGCGGATATGTTTACACACCTTATTGTAAGAAATGCCATGATTGCATTCCAATTCGCCTTGATGTGAAAAATTTTGTTTTAAGCCGTTCTCAAAAACGCTGTAAAAATAAAAACAAACACATCACTGTCAATGCAAAAGCAACGGTCTACGATAACGATCACTATCAACTGTATGCCAGTTATGTGAATTCAAGGCATCCTGGAGGCGGGATGGATGAGCCCGATAATGATAAGTACCTGGATTTTCTCACTTCAAAATGGAGCAAGACCACTTTTTTTGAGTTTCGAGAAAACAATGAATTAATGGGAGTCGCTGTTACAGACATTGTTGAAGGCGGCCTCTCTGCCGTTTATACATTCTTCAATTCTTCTGAGGAATATCAAAAGCGAAGTCTGGGTGTTTTTTCAATTTTATGGCAGGTTGAAGAAGCTCGGCACCGCGGCCTTAAATGGCTGTATTTAGGCTATTGGATTAAAAACTGTCAAAAAATGAATTATAAAAATAATTATCAACCTCTTGAATATTTTTATAACCACGCCTGGCATAACTCCCCTCCCGGCCATGAACCCATCTAAATGTAAAACCTTAACTTTCTTAAATAAACTATTGTTAACATACAAATTATTATAGTAAACACTACTTCACATTGCACTTAAACCTATGATTTAAGATAATATTTTTAACAAAAACACTTCATTACAGCTAAAGCTTATTCAAAAAAAGACGATAATATATTTAAGCGTAGACAATCCACACCTATGCCTTAATCAAGAATTAATATCAGGTAAGTTGATGCTAAGCAAAATAAACCAACTCACAATTAAATATCAACAGACACATGGTTTCAGGCCTAACCTGCTATATATTAATACCGCACAACTGGAGTTACTCAAGGAACAGTTATCTGAATATGATATTGAGATTCTGGCCCAGTTAATCGGCATGGATATTGTGATTGTTGAAACAAACTTAAAACCCCATCTTTCCTGGGCACAGATTTCCTGGAAACATTCAAAAACAGCATGATCCCCTCTTAGAGCAACAAAAATACATTTTTTCTATTTAATTTCACATTAAGTATTGCTAATTTTCTCAAATTGGGGCAATATTCACGCCTTGAAATTTCAGTTTATCCATAGCAATTAAATTATACAAAGTAGATCAGAATAGATATGGCAAAAGAAGAAGGCATTGAAATGGAAGGTACTGTGATAGACACATTACCAAATACCATGTTTCGCGTTGAGCTGGAAAACGGTCATGTTGTTACCGCTCATATTTCTGGAAAAATGAGAAAAAATTATATTCGTATTCTAACGGGTGATAAGGTGACAGTTCAACTGACACCATATGATCTAAGCAAAGGTCGTATTACCTACCGTGCTAAATAAAAGCCATTTGTAGTGTCGCATCAGTGGCACACTAAAATTCAGGCGATCGCTATAAAAAAAGCCTGTGTCATTTATGATACAGGCTTTTTTATGGATAATAATTATTCGTGTCAGTGAACCTTATCAACCTTGCTCACCTCACCTTGTAAATCAAATTTTAGCTCACCGCTTTCGACAGAAACAGTGACTTTTCCTCCATGCTCCAATTCACCGAACAATAGAGCTTCCGCCAATGGTTTCTTAATACTCTCCTGTATGAGACGAGCCATTGGTCTGGCCCCCATTTTCTTATCATAACCATGCTCTGCCAACCATTTACGCGCATCCGGTTCAACGTACAATTCAACTTTCTTATCAGCCAACTGAGTTTCCAGTTCAAAAATAAACTTATCAACCACCTGAATCATCACTTCTGTTGATAAAGAACTGAACTGAACCACGGCATCCAGGCGATTACGAAATTCTGGTGTAAACCCCCGTTTAATCGCTTCCATACCATCTGAACTGTGATCCTGATGAGTGAACCCCATTGAAGAGCGAGACATTGCTTCTGCCCCCATATTCGTAGTCATAATTAAAATGACATTTCTAAAATCAGCCTTTCTGCCATTATTATCAGTCAAGGTGCCATGATCCATCACTTGCAGCAGTAAGTTAAACACATCAGGATGTGCTTTCTCAATCTCGTCCAGTAATAAAACCGCATGCGGGTGCTTATTAACCGCTTCTGTCAGTAAACCACCCTGGTCATAACCAACATACCCCGGAGGTGCACCAATCAACCTGGAGACCGTGTGACGCTCCATATATTCAGACATATCAAAGCGAATCAACTCAATACCCATTAATTTAGCTAATTGATTCGATACTTCCGTCTTACCAACGCCCGTAGGGCCAGAGAATAAGAACGCACCAATGGGTTTGTCTTCACGCCCAATGCCTGCACGAGCCATTTTGATGGCATCATCCAGTGTTTCAATTGCTTTATCCTGACCATGAATGACCAGTTTCAGATTTCGGGCCAATTTTTTCAGTGACGATTTATCACTGGTACTAATGGTTTTAGTTGGTATGCGGGCAATTGATGCAATAATGGCTTCAATTTCTTTCACACCAATGGTCTTTTTACGTTTTGAAGGTGCTTTAAGCTTTTGGTTTGCCCCTGCTTCATCAATCACATCAATTGCTTTATCCGGCAAGTGACGCTCATTAATATAGCGTTCTGATAGTTCAGCGGCACTGCGTAGAGCCTGCCTGGTATATTTAATATTATGATAGTCTTCAAATCTTGAACGCAGACCTTCAAGTATCTGAAAAGTCTCTTCTGCAGTCGGTTCGGACACATCAATTTTTTGAAACCGCCTTGCCAGAGCATGATCCTTTTCAAAAATACCGCGATACTCCTGATAGGTTGTTGAACCAATGCAGCGCAAGTCACTGGTTGAAAGTGCAGGCTTGATCAGATTTGATGCATCCATTGCTCCGCCTGATGCAGCTCCAGCACCTATGATGGTATGAATTTCATCGATAAAAAGAATTGAATCAGGTTCTTGTTTAAGCTGATTTAAGACCGCTTTAAGACGTTTTTCAAAATCACCTCGATATTTGGTTCCTGCCAGAAGCGCACCCATATCCAGTGAAAAAATGGTATTACCTTCCAGTACTTCGGGTACATCATCATCAATAATTTTTTTTGCCAACCCTTCAGCAAGGGCCGTTTTACCAACTCCCGCCTCGCCTACAAACAATGGGTTGTTTTTCCGACGGCGACATAAAATTTGAATCGTACGGTTCACTTCATCTTTTCGACCAATCAAGGGATCAATTTTACCTTCAAGCGCCCTTTCATTAAGGTTGACTGCATATAAGTCCAGTGGATTCTGTGCCGCTTTGGAGCTGGGTATATCAGAACCATCCCCTTCTGCATTTTTTTCATCATCATCCAGTCCGGAGCTGGTGTCATCGACTTTACTGATGCCATGAGAAATAAAACTAACGATATCAAGACGCGAGACATCTTGTTTGCCCAGGAGATAAACAGCCTGAGACTCCTGTTCATTGAAAATGGCGACCAGAACATTAGCACCATTGACTTCCTTTTTACCAGAAGACTGTGCCTGGAAAATAGCACGTTGTAAGACTCGTTGAAAGCCGAGAGTGGGTTGAGTATCACGCTCATCGATTTCAGACAGAACAGGAGTGGTTTCATCCAGAAATATTATTAATTCATTACGGAGGAGGGTTAGATCAACTGTACAGGCCTTAAGTACTTCCTCTGCGGCAGGATTATCCAGCAAAGCAAGTAACAGATGTTCAACCGTCATGAACTCATGACGCTTTTCTCTGGCCTCTTTGAATGCAAGATTCAGTGTAAATTCGAGCTCTTTACTCAGCACTATACTTTTCCTTTGTCTGTCTTTTTAATCTTAGTCAACTTCCATAGAACACATTAAAGGATGATTGTGTTTTTTGGAATAATTATTTACTTGCAATGTTTTAGTTTCTGCCGTGTCTCTGGTAAACAAGCCACAGACACCTTTACCGCTATTATGTACATCCATCATAATGCGAGTGGCTTTTGCCCGATCCATAGAAAAAAAGTTTTCCAGAACATTGACAACAAATTCCATCGGGGTGTAATCATCATTATTAATAATAACTCGATAAAGACGGGGTTTTTTCAGCTTGGGTTTTGCAGTTTCAACCGCAGTGTCACCCACATCATTATCATTTATTTCATCATCAGACCAGTCATCTGAATTCGTCGCATTAGTCATATATATTTAATTCTAGCTAAATCTAAAGAAAATTCTCTATTATTTAATAAAAAAACGATTTTCTTTTCAATTATTTTATTGAGAAACAGAACCGGTAAAACTGGCTTATGAAAATCAAGTCTCTTAATCTGTATGGGGATTTTCTATCCCTATTACAAGTGACCTCAGAAACTGGTTTTCATTCAATTACCAGCTATTTTAAATGAATATAAAGAAAAAAAAGAGGCTTTTTTAGATAATAACCCTTAAATATTAAAAAAAACTTAACAAATTCAATATTTTGCTCTATTATTAGAGAAGACACATTAAGATATTCGTTTTTAATTAAGTTATAACAGCAAGCTATCAAGGGGTAAGCGCCAGGAAATCATCATGGGTAAAGGGAAATCATCTAAAAAAAACCTGAAAAAGGAAGCAAAAATACTGAAAAGCTTGGAGACTGATCAGCAGCTCTCCCCTGCGCCCGGAAAAAATTCTGTCAAGTTATTAAAAAACATTCAAACACAACTTGACGAAATTGTTTCTCAGAGAGAAATCGCTTCAAAGAAAATCAAAAAACTGGGTAAAAGGACCAAAGTCATTGGTCAGCAGATAAATTCCTCTGAAGCTCATCTTTCAAAACTTGCTCTCAATAAAGATCTGCAAAGAATCAAAGCCTCTCTTGAAAAGAAAAATAAACAATTTGAGAAAGAAACAACCCAGTTAAACAAAGAGATTTTACAATTTAAAAGTTTAACTCAACGTGTTGAGAAAAAAATCCGAAATCTGGAAGAAAAATCTGCGCCATCAGCCACCCAACTCCAGAGCCTGACTCACAATAATGTTCGTCTTTTAAAGAAAATAAGCAATTTCGAAGAAGAACTCAACCAGTTTTTTGATACCTATATTCATCCTGATGAAGCCATTTCAGAATTCTCTACGCAACTGAATAATCTCAATAAAGTCATTAAGCAGATGAGTAATGATTATCAGAAACATGATACTCAAATCAAACAACTGCAAACCGATACATCAAAACTCACAAAATCAATAAAAAAAGAAACTCACAACCACTCTGAGGACAATCTCAAGTTTAAAAAAGAGTTGGAGAACCATCAGCAGGATATTGAGAGCCATCAGCGGGATATTAAAAGCCATCAGCAATATATAGAGAACCATCAAAAGGATATAGAAAGCCAGCAACAACTAATAGCACCACTGGAAACACACCTACAAGAGCTTGAAAATAACATACAGGCATTACAGCTTGAGTATACACAGCATCAACAAATAAGCTCAGATGATAATAATGACTTTTCTGAGCTAAAAGTTCAGCAACAGGAGCTAAGTGAAAAGTTAAGCGAGTTTAATAACCAATTGTCTCAATCCCAGGACACACTAAAACAACACATTGAACAGTTGCAGGAATCAACTCAACAAGAAAATTTATCCGAAAGAAATCCATTCAACGAGGTTTTGGAAAAACTTTCACTGCAACTTTCTGATGTGACAGAACAATCGAATAAACACCAGGATTTATTCAACACCTTTCAGGATGAAAAAAAGACTGATAATGAGCACCATGATGAGCTTTCCAAACAGTATCTGCTGCAACAGCAGCAGCTGGATCAATATGAAGGCCAATTACAGCAATTACCAACACTCATCACTCTGAGTGAATCCAGTACAAAACATATAGAACAGATAACCGGCTCTCTGGAACAGCTATCAGACACTCAAAATAACCTGTCACAACTGGAAAATGACCTGCAATCAAATCTGCAGACTCTTGATCAAAAAATTGATGACAACCACAGCCAACACCAGAAAAACATCGATAAACTACTTCATTACCAACAAAATTTAGAAAGCAAGGCTATACAAGGTGAGGGCCATCAGCGTGAGATAGAGAGCCATCAGCGTGACATAGAAAGCCATCAACAAGGTATTGACAGTCTTCAGCATGAGATGGTGGATCTTCAGCGTCATGTTAAAAGTCGTCGGGGCAATGTAGAAGCATTCCAACAGGATGTCGACAATCGTCAGCAGATTATGGAAAGCCGTCAGGAAGACATGAAGGCACACCAGCTTGATTTAGAAAATCATCAGCACAAACTGGTCAGTTACCAGCAAGACCAGTCAGTTTCCATGAACCAGCTCTCAGATCAAATTAAAAAACGCAGCCAATTATTCAGTCTCGGGATTATTGCTGTTTTGGGTATTTCTGCTCTACTCTTTTTCACACAGAATAATGAAACAGAAACACAGGATCTAATCACACAAATTAAAACCGACGTAACCAACGAAACCTTCAGCAAAATAAATGTCCTCACAAAACAAAACAGTACGATTATTAACCAGCAATTTAACCAGATAAAAGACTCAATCAAACAGGTAAAGATACAGCTTGAACAAGCTCCCGAAGCCATTAATATCGATGCCTTGAAAAACAACTGGCAACAACAACATACTGTCTTAGAGAAAGCGCTGACAGAAGCAACCACAAAGCAAGAAGAACTTAATCAAACAGTAATACAACTATCACAAAGCATTGGCACTATCGGCAATCAATACCAACTCATACAAAAAAACTTAAGCTTAAAAGCAGAAACAGCTCTACAGAAAAATAAGCTAAAGACGAATAATGAACTGAGTGAAATTACCAGCCTCAATAAAAACAGCCCTTCTTTTTATACTATTCAACTTTTAGGGGCCCAACAAAAAGCATCGGTAATTAGTTATATTAAAGAATATAATCTGTCTGATAGCACCCGCATTCACCAGACAGAATTTCAGAATAAACCCTGGTATATATTAGTTCAGGGCCACTACTCCAGTTTTGCTGAAGCCAAAGAGCAATTGCAAAAACTCCCTGAAATTTTACAAAAAAATTCCCCCTGGGTTAAAAAGCTTCCCTGATCAGAAGCGCTTACTGTTTACAGAATATTTAAAAAGATTTATGTGTCTTTAATGAGCAAGCAGGCGGATATAGCTGACCAGTGCTTCTGCATCTGACTGGCTGAGGATCCCTCGCCATGCGGGCATAAAACGCCCTTTTCCATCCAGTATGCTTTTAACAATATCATCATTGCTTAATGCATTCGTTTCATTTGGATTGGTATGATCCATGGGTGCAATGCCAATCAGGTCAATCATAATGCCATCACCATCCCCTTCTGTTCCATGGCAAACATAACAATATTGCTGATAGAGCTTCATGCCAATCTGAGGATCACCCTGTAATTTAAATTTTGCGGTACTCATAAAACGCAGATAGGCTATTAATGATTTTATCTGGGACTTATTAAAAATATTTTTCCATTCCGGCATGGCATCACTCAGCAAGTTATGACGATCTCGACCGGTAATGGTCTGACGCCCTCTTCCGGTAATAATTTTAGTTAGAATGGTATCACTTCTGGAACGAACCGTTGTCGTCAGATCGGCAGGACTAATATCCATAGCCACGGCAAGCGGCCCGCCGCCCTTGCCATCAGTACCATGGCATAATTGGCAATAGGAAACATACAACCTTCTTCCCTCATAGGCCGGAGGAGGATCAGCAGCCCATAATTTAGACACACTCATACAGAGAAGACTGAGTAATACGATGGTTCGGAAGCTCGTTAAACGGATGGCTGAATACATTATTATCCCCTCTTGAATTTATAAATAGATGCCCATGAAATAAGTCTGCTATTATTAGAATTAAAAAGGATTATGCAGATAAAAACATGACTCAACATCATTATCACAAGTATAAACCATTCCAGGCGGCATACGGTTTAAAACATCGGCATTTGCAAACCATTTTTTCGACACTTTTCAGAAAGCTTCCTGAACCTGATATTGAGATCGAGCGTTTTGAGTTAGGTGATGGAGATTTCGTTGATTGTTACTGGCACCATACGCCTGGTCATAGCCAGGAGCCCATTGTTATTTTATTTCATGGACTGGCAGGTTCATTTAAATCCCCCTATATACAAGGAATGATGGCAGCACTGGCCCAGGCAGGTTTTAATTCTGTTTTAATGCACTTCAGAGGCTGCTCTGGCGTGCTAAATCGTTTATCCCGTTCATATCATAGTGGTGATACCAGTGATGCAAAAAAATGGATAGAAACATTGAAGTTACGCCATCCACAAAATCCTCTGTATGCCGTTGGTTATTCCTTGGGCGGCAATATGTTATTAAAGCTGTTGGGAGAATGGCAGCAATCATCCCCCCTTTGCGCAGCAGTGTCCGTATCAGCGCCCATGCAATTAGACATTTGCTCCAGACAGATGAATCAGGGATTTTCCAGATTTTATCAATACGTGTTACTCAAAACGTTGAAGCAGGGTCTATTAGAAAAATATAAAGTGCATGACTTACAATCTTTAATCGGTATCAATAAAAAACAAGTCAAACAATTAAAAGATTTCTGGGCCTTTGATAATATTTATACGGGTCCGATTCATGGTTTTAGTTCCGCTTCAGATTATTATCAACAGTCAAGCTCCAGGAAATTTTTAAAAGCGATCAGCACACCGACACTTATTATTCATGCCATGGATGATCCCTTTATGACACCAGAAATCCTGCCTGATGAGGCCTCCCTACCAACAGAGATACAACTTGAAATCCATGCACATGGCGGTCACCTGGGGTTTATCAGCGGCCATATATTCAGACCAGAATACTGGTTGGAAGATAGAATAATTCATTATTTTAAGGACAATAGTACCTAACTCTAATATTACGAGAAAAAATAATAAGCGATTTTCTGGAAATAAATTAAATTCATTCTAAACTCAAAATAACAATACCCTATAATTTAAGTAAGGTAATTGATATGGCACACTCAACGAGTCTATTTGATGAATCAAGAATCTGTTATTTCTTAGAAGCACCATTAAACATGAGGCTGATGCTCATTTATGTTTGCCTTTCAAGCAGTATCTTAAGTTTATTTTATTTTATCAGTTATTGGGATACCATTAATATTCAATCTTTATTTTTACCCTCAGTTTTATTATTTCTTTCGCTTTAGTCGCCTTATGGCGTCATGTTGTTATAATTGACCTGAAGAAAAAAATATTAGAGATACATAAAGGCTTTCTTTTTCCTTCATTAGAAAAAATAGTAGAACTCAATCAGTTTACTCATATAGGTGTACGTTGCCGCTGTATTGGATTATTAACAGCACCTGGAAGCCGCTATATTATCTATCTCTATAATAAAAAAGGTCAGCAAGTAGATATCGTCAGCTCAAAGACAAAACAGCAGTCCCGTCAACAAATTCGGAAACTTGCTAGAAATTTAAATACCATTAGCTCATTCAACGCAGAACAAAGATGAATAACAAACTAACTTTACTGATAATAATTTTATTAACAAGCTTCACTCAACACGCTTATTCAAAAATATATAAATGGGTGGATGAAAATGGTAAAACTCAGTTTTCCGATCAAAAGCCACCTGAAGGTCAAATATCTGAGACCATAAAACTTAAAATTAATAGTATAAAAAATCCCCACCTATCCAAGCATACACTGAACTCCAGTAGTAACGTAGTTATTTATAGTGCCAGTTGGTGCGGTGTTTGTATCGTAGCGAAAAGGTATTTTAAGAAGAACAATATCCCATACAAAGAATATGATATTGAAAAGTCAAACAAAGGACGAAATGATTATAAGCACCTCCGAGGTCGTGGTGTCCCTATCATTCTGATTGGGAAACAACGAATGGATGGTTTTGATGTCTCGACATTTGAAAAGATGTATCAGGGTTGATTAAGTAAATGGATACCATCCTGCTCAATACGAATTGTTTTCTGTCGATATAATTGACCAATTGCCTTTTTAAAAGCACCCTTACTCATACCAAACAGTTTTGAGATTTGTTTTGGATCAGATTTATCATGAACCGGGGCAAAGCCCTGTTTGTTCTTTAAATAGCTTAAAATAATGCTGACGTTTTTGTCCCGTGTAACCTGACCACCCTGAAGACTTAAATCAATTTTACCATCTGAACGTATACCCTTAATATAGGCTTTTTTATTTTGACCAAAACTCAGGCGTTCAAAGACATCATTTTTGTATAAAACACCCCAATAATGATGATTAATAATAGCTCTGTAGCCCAGATCAGTTGTATTAGCAATAATAATATCAACGGCTTGATGTGCTTTAAAATTATGCGCTTCATTTTCATCAATAAATTTATCAATTTTTGATGAAGCAGCAATTCGACCATCCAGGCTGCCAATATAGATATACACAAGATAAGAATGCCCTTGCACCATACGTACATGCTGCTCTGAAAATGGCACTAAAAGATCCTTATCCAATCCCCAGTCAAGAAAAGCACCCACACGGTTTGTATCAACAACACTTAAGTAAGCAAATTGTTCCACATGCGCTATGGGTGTTTGTGTTGTTGCCACCAGTCTGTCTTCAGAATCAAAATAAAGAAAAACACGAATACTATCTCCCTCTGACAGAGTATCCGGAGTATATCGACGTGGTAATAAGACTTCACCCAGTTCTTCAGCATCCAGATAGACACCAAAATCTGAATTTCTGATTACATCCAGTTCATAAGTCTGACCAATAGTTATCATTTTTTACCCTTAAAAAAATTCGTTTCATTATGACATATTTTTCTAAACTTTAACGCTCATGCCTTGCAAAAAAATATGTTTCAATTAAGTTAACAAGCCTAGGGTTTTTTCTAATACATTAAACATTTTTTTTATGTTGCAATACGCTTCGTGAAATCCTTTACACCAATTTATACGCTCAAGCTGTTTCAGGGGGGTATTGATTGTTTAACAATCAATTTTGTAGCACTTGAGAATCAAATAAAACCAACTTAGGAGAATTTTAATGGCAGACTTATTCAGTGATGATTGGATGAAAACTTTTCAGAGCATTTGGAATGAAGAACCTGAACTAAAAGATGCCCTGGCTCAGTTAGATTTTAACTCAGCTATTGGCTATGGCGTGCCCGGTGAAGACAAACCTCGTGGTTTTATTTCGGTCAGTAGTGGTGAGGTGGTTGATGCCGGTGCTTATAACGGTCAAGAGCTGAACTGGGACATCAGAGCTGATGAAAAACATTGGGACAAATGGCTGCGTAGCGGCATTGGCATGGCGGGTATGGGTATGGCTGTAACGACTGGTAAAATGAAGTTTAAATCAGGAGATTTTAAAGCCATGATTAAAGATCCTAGAATGGCCGGCCCTTTTGTTAAAAGTTTCCAGGCAATGGGAAAAGTATAAACCATAGTCTATTCGTCAATTATCGGCAGTCTCATTTAGGCTACCGATTTTAGGCGCATTTACACATTAAGGCCTTTAAAACTAAAGCTTCTATTTGGTTTGAATCCTGGGCGCCCTATCTCTTAACATCAAAACAGGCTCTGAAAAGCTGGTAAAACGCTCAATAAAATCAATCATCTCCAACATTGGCGTGCCACGAAAAAACTGTGTCATCGGCAAATCAACCCATAGGCGATCAGACCAGGAGTAAAGTTCATAGGGAGTATCGCCAATATCATCGGCATTACGATCAAAGCCCTCATAATTGTCCCAGTGATTATTTTGCCAGTCATTATAAAAAGAAGCACCGGGTACACTTGCCTGGACATCCGTTAAATTGGCTTCAAAGTGATTACCATGGAGAATATGCCCACCTTTCTCACCATAAAAATAAAGCGCTACATCATTATAGGCGAATAAATTATCATTTAGAATCAAGATATTCTCTGGATCAAGGGGTGCATTAGTACTTAAACCCACAGCACAATGCAAGATCTTATTATTAAGAACCTTGATACCAAAGGTTTCCTTAAATGCCAGAGCTGAGCCTGAAAAACTTCTAAGATGACTGATATTATTATCTTTAATCAGTAAATCATTAGAATAGATAAGTACCATACCTGTTTTATTGTTATCAATTGTATTACCGATAACTTCATTTTCATGTGAAAAGACAAACTCAAAACCAATACGACTGTGGAGAATGCGATTATGTAAAAACCGGTTCGTTAATGAATTGGTAATGTAGAGATCTCTCACTTTAACAAATTGATTGTTTTCAACTAAATTATCATGTGAATTCCACATTCTTAGGCCATCACCTCTTAGACTTAATGAGGTCTTTTTAGAAGTAATCGTATTATTGCGGATAATATTATCATTAGCACCCAGAACATTGATGCCAAAGAGCGTGTCATCAATCGTATTATTTTCAATTAAAACGTGGTCTGCTTTAAGTGTAATACCCGCATCAGTCTTATCGAAGGATTCTCCTGAAGCGGTTAGTCTCACTCCTCGGATAATCGTATGATCTGCTTCTATCGTAATCACACTGCCATCTCCTTCTGCATCTATAATCACCTTTCCCTGCCCCTCAATAGTGATAGGACGGGTCAAAACAACCGGACCTGAATATCGCCCCGGCTCAGGACGAAGCGTGCCGCCTGATGGTGTGAGTTCTACATAGAGTTGCAATGGAGGTAAGGCATGTACACTGTCAGCAAGAAAAAACAGCAGCAAAACAGTTATTAAATAATGCATTGATTTGGAATCGTTGAAAATAGACATGGTTTAAGGGTAATTTAACGGCTTCTTTGGCTAAATATACCTTATTTGCAATAAAAAAAACGAGGAGGATCGATTATGAATGACAAATATCAAATTTAGCTATTTTGTAATTTCAGATTGGTATTGTTACAAAAAGACATTCATTCACTTCCTTGTACAATGACTGCCTTTACGTTTTGAAGAATTCAGACTCAAATGGATTGAGCCCATACTCACACAAATTTATTTAGTTACTCTCTTTTTTTGGTGTTTTTAATTGTGCCCTAAAAACAAGACCATCGTCTGTTATATTCATTGAACTGTCGACAAACATATCAACATTTTTCATCATGGCAATCACATCAATCATTTCAGGGCTCTGCTTTACTGTCTCAGGCATTGAGTCAAAAATCATTCCATAATATTTTCCATAATCCATCTGCATACTAAAAAAAGAAGGGCTAGTATTTAAGGCTGACTGGCTCAGTTGCTTTGCCTGTCTGGTTGCTGATTCACCCACATAAACAGCCAGGTGAGAGTCTTTTACATACCCCATTACTTTTTCATTCGCTGCGATCGGAAGGGGTAAAGGGATTTCAAAAGCAGAACCATCAAGTGGTACCTTTACACGAGACAACATAGGGGTTAGAGCTTTAGCAGCCATAACCAGTTTTTTGGTATCATTCGCTGAGAGGGTCAAAATCCCATCCAGTTTTTTAACATTTGGTATACCCTGTGGTGACGCAGTCCCAGTTTCAACTTCATTCAGAGTCATAGAAAAACCTTTAACCCCTTTAACCATTGCAGTGGCAATAGCAAGCATACCGGGATTTGCACTGGCAAGATTCTGCTGCATGTCTATTAGTAAGCTGCACTGATACTTGCTCTTCTTAATATCAACCAGCTGCTGTGTTAAAAATGGTGCTAAGTTATCTAAATCAAGCCCCAACCCAAAAGAGAATATTTTAAGTTCATCACCACTAACAAACTCAGGTATAAAACCATTAATGGATTTTAGGCCATCAAGCAATGATTTATCGTTAATTTCAGTGATCATAAGAATATCCAGCTCAACTGGATCCGCTTTAAAGTCAAACTTATCATAAGCTAAAACTGTACGTGGCCAGTTATCTGCAATGGCTAACATATCTTTGCGGCATCCAGGTGAACGTAACTCAGAAAGCTCAGAGTCTTTCCCGGAGAGTTGTTCAAAAAAGTGAATCATTTTTGCAGTACGATTTGCATCCGTACTGGTTATGCCATTAATTAATTCTTTCTGATTGATAAATACCAGAAAAGTATCATCACTAAAGCCATACTTATTCAGTATTTGATCAATTTGTCCTGATGAAGCCAGTGAATTTTCAGGCTTGCTCTGACCAAGTGCTATTGACAGATTTTTTTCACTATCCACGCCGAGATCGACTGTAAAAACAACATCATTCTTATCCACTCCAATAATCAACCAGACTTTTGTTTTTTCATCATCACCTAATAAATAGCGGCGATAACGTGCTTCACCGAGCTGTTTTTCTTCACTCTTAACCCCGGCAGAAGTTTCAATGTCAGTAATTTTTTTCTCAAAGCGCTCAATATTACTTAAATTTAAGCGTAAAACAGGTGCCAGCCCCAAAGTATAAAAAGTAAACTGATTTTCAGGCGCTATCCCCCACTCTGTATCAAGCAACTCAGGATTTGCAATCAGTTTAAAGTAGTCATTAAGGAAGTGATTCAGAAATTTTTGACCATCTGTACCGCCTTCAGCGGCTTCAGATTGTAATAATTCATAATAAGAATCTGGAAGAGGAAAGTTATTGTGACTCCATATCATTGATTCTTTAATGGGAAATGGTTCCTTACTTCCCATATAGACCACAGAATCTGCAGGAATATATGCAAGAATTGAATCAGAGCGGTCACTGCCACAGCCATTTAAAATAAAAATGAGCAGTATAAGTGAATAATAAATGAAATTTTTTGCTTTAAATGACATGCAAATCCTTTTATTTTATAAGTTATAGTGAGTTTTCAATATTGTAAAATTTTATAAAAAAAATTTCAGTAGGTAATACCTGACAAGTCTACTTTCATCACAATAATGTCGACATTATGAAAAGCTATTTTTTTGTTGACAAAAAACCTCTAGATAACTACCATAATAACCTAGCTTTTTACTATGATATTAACAACAGGTATTCAAAATGGCCAGAAAAGGAAAAAAACGATCCATCCAGGTTTGGGGTTGTGATCTTGAAGATGGAACAAAAATTACAAATGATGATGAAGGTATTGTCAGTGTTATTGTCAATGGTGATCACACGGTCACAGTGACAGACACAAATCATGTCCAAAAAATAGTTGAAGGTGCCCGTTGGGTCTCTTACGTTCCACGACAAAATTAATTTAATCTCATAAAAATTGACAAAGTCGACTGATTTTTCAGGTGAAACACCTTTTAATAAGTCGGCATACTGGGCTCAACAAGCTGTGCCCAGGCAGTAACTCCTCCAGTAAGATTACGAATATTCTTAAACCCAGCCTGTTCTAAGAACCGCCCTACCATCCGACTACGAACACCATGATGGCAAATCACGATAATTTCACGGTTTGGATCCAATCGTTCAAGGTGATTGGGAATGGTCTGCATAGGAACAAGCTCTGAGCCTCTAATATGACAAATATCGTATTCCCAATTCTCACGAACATCGAGTAACAATGGTTGTAGTGGTACAGGTTGGCCAGTCATTTTTTCTAAATATTCATGAACTTGCTGTGGACTCATTTCCTGCATTAAGTGTATTCCTTGATCGTTTAAGCATCTATTTGATGTTAGCATACTATTTTAGTCAAGTATTATTCATCATGGGTAGTAATTAATCAATAATAATCAAATAACTTATAAAACATGAGGATATATAATTCTTAGTGACAAAATATAGTAAAAAAATAGAATCAATATTTATTTGTCAAAGTACTTGACTATTTTACTTGGTTAATCTATGTTTATTATGAAGACAGGCTTTTATTTTAATAGGAGAAATTGTCATGATTCAGCATAGATTAAGTACTACCGATCCAATTTCCTTACATGAAGTCACCGATCTAGAGGGCAAGCCCTATCTCGTCGAAGGCAGCCATTATAACGATCTGACTATCTATTTTGAAAATGAAGAAAATAGACAAATTTACGAAGATATTCCTGTTGAATGTCCAGGTAAAGATTTTAGCCAGGATGTTGGTAATAATTTCGATGAAGGTATTGATGCAGGATAGTTAAGAGAATTAGTTAAGTGAATTAGTTAAGTGAGTATGAATAACTTAAACGTCACAGAAGATCAGTTAACTGAATTCATCTCAGAAAACCCAAACTGGTCTTTGCAAGCCCCTTCCACTTCACAAGAGCGGTTCACTGTGAATTTATTTTCAGTGATTTTGTTGCGGCATTTGGATTTATGACGCAGGTTGCTTTGATTGCTGAACACTCAAATCACCATCCCGAGTGGTTTAATGTTTATAAAAAAGTGGTGGTTGATTTAACCACCCATGAGAGCAATGGGATCAGTAAGAAAGATTTTATACTAGCAAAAGAAATGGACAAAATAGCTAAGCACATTAACCGATAATAATTCTTTCTGATTTTGTCCTGAATCTCAACAATAATGGCTTTAACGAAAAAATATTTTTAAAGTCCTAATCAGGAGAAATCACCATGTATCGCCGCTTATTTTTTCTCTTTCCAAATATAGAAAATGCTAAGAAAGCTGTTCAGGATCTCATTCAAGAAAATATTAATATCAAACAGATACACTCTCTGTCCAGGCCAGGAGTTAATTTGGAAGGACTTCCCACCTCAGCACCTAATCAACAGCGTGATATGCATACAAAAATAGAAGATACTCTGTGGAGTTTAAATCTGGGTATTTTTTTTACAGCTCTGGTTATTCTATTGATGTCCATAATATCAGGCAATTATTTTTTAGCTACGATGTCACTGATTGTTATGGTAGCCACTTATTCGACAGGTTATTATTACCTCACAAAACCCACCATACATCTAAGCGGATTTCATGCTGCATTCCAGCATAATGAAATCCTCTTAATGGTTGATGTGCCCAAAACTCAGGTGGCTAAGATTGAACAAATTTTACACGATAAAAACCCTTCTGCCTCAGAGGAAGGCATTAGCTGGACTCCTTCTGACTTGAGCATGAATGTCTAACTAAAATCTATACAACAATGCACAGCCCATTTCAGGGGTATTTTACTCCTGAAACAGGCAGTTCCATCTTAAGTCTTTTTTAAATATCCCATTAAATAATAGAGATTTTCAATGGACTGAACCCATGGAATGATCCTGAGTATTAGTCACTGAAATACCTGCCAGTTGAGTTATCGTATTGACAGGCCCATCAGGAAATAAAGAATAGAGGTATTTCAAGCCCCCCTGACTGGAATATTTTCCCTTAAGAGCATTATTGTAATCACCGACTTTAAGTGCTTCATTCTCATGATAGTCATAGAATTTACTTATAAAATCAATCGCTTCCCAATGCTTGTCTGTTAAATGAAAACCGCTTTTCCTAGCCCGCTCTTCTATCGCCTGCCGGTCAAAATTTACAACTCTGACCATATTGACTGTATCATACATTTTACGTCTCCTTTCGCTATAATGAGCTGCAAAATTAATACCCGAGTTTTTTACTAAGGATTTATTTAAGTATAGACAAGTTTTAAGTAAAGGCAACTATAATTTTGCTGTTTTATCTCTGTTGTCAAACTAAAGAATACAGTTAATGAACGGACTCAGTATGGCCCATTGGTAAAGGGAAGAATTTTCAGCCGGGTCATTGGCACATGACCAAATCCCCCGAAGTATGGCTATTTTAAACGGCTTCTGGCAATGCATTTGTTTTGCTGATTACTTTTTGCTCTTTGTCTGTCTGTTAAAGACTGGAGTATCATTATCTGCACAGTATTCTGAATAATATTCTGGCAGAGACAACTTGTTTCCCTCGCTACGACTTACTGGCTCAGACACAGCACTGATTTTTGCCGACTCCATATATTCATTATAATATTCATAGAGAGATAAGGACTGACTAAAAGCCAATGAACTGGTTAATAAACCACCGATTAAAAGCAATGTAATTATTGAAAATTTCATAATGCCTCACAACATTAGCATTTGTTAACATTCAATATATAGGTGAAACCCTTACACTTCAAGACTTTCTTAGTGTTTTACTGGGATACTGCCCTGCTTTGGTGATAAAGATTACATAAAGAGGCTGTTCTCTCCTAATTTTATTTATTGACACTTTTCTCTGGCCCGTTTTTCTTTCAATGCATGCCAAAGGCTTTTAACATCAACAATTCGTTCTTCATTACACAGAAGTGTAATTAATATTTGCTCTATGGCAGCATAAAGGCATAACACAGCTGCCATTTTAACTGGCCAGACCAAAAGACCGGTAAATAATAAAACATAGGCCACGACACTCACCACAACTGCAAACTTGGCACTGGTTGTATGGTAACTGGTCCAGGTTTTAAATTTTATCAGCCCAACTAAAACAGGTAGGGTAAAACAACTGAAAATGATAATGACATAAAGACTCTCACGGGCAAGAATGTCCGGCCAGAGCATCCAGGCAGAAATAATCATTGTCATATAAACAAAAAAATCCCCCCAACTATCCAGTTGAGCTCCCAATTCAGAAACCAGTTTAAGGCGTCTGGCCAGATAGCCATCCAGAACATCTGTCATCTCAGTCACAACCAGGACAATCATATATGATACAGGCTGATGGCTGAACGCCAGATACAATAATACCGGCACCATTAAAAGACGAATAGAGCTGATGATATTAGGCAAATTTCGATAAAGTCGTGGATTCAACATGTATACAAATCGCAAATCACAAAGGAGTTAGAATTATATTTATATGTTCAGTATAACTCATTTTTTATCATGGTATATACAGCAGTATACATTTCAACTTAATTAAGATAAGTTTATTCAGAACATAATCGACTCATGTTTCCAAAGGACAAACAATGTGATAAATCCATAATATGAAATACTTTATTAAACTAATAATGTGCAATTTTTTTCTATTTTCTATGCACATTCTATATGCTTTTGATCATCAACACAGTCAATGGAATGTGCTTCTGCAGAAAAATATTCATCTATCTTCTAACGGTTCTATCAGCCAGGTAGATTATGCGCAATTCAAACAACAAAGTTCGCAATTGTCTCACTATCTTAATGAACTCTCCGACATTAACCAAAAAGAATTCAACTTATGGACGAAAAATCAGCAAAAAGCATTCTTAATCAATGCCTATAATGCTTTTACTATTCAGCTGGTGCTCAGCCAATATCCTGATCTTAAAAGTATAAAAGACATTGGTTCTTTTTTCAGCACTCCCTGGAAAAAACAATTTTTTGTATTACTCGGTCAAAAAAGGAGTCTGGATGAACTGGAACACCAGTTTTTACGTCAGGAAAGTATCTATGATGATCCCTTTATTCATATTGCTCTGGTTTGCGCCTCCATTGGTTGTCCGGCATTAATCAATGAGGCCTATACGGCTGATAAAATCGAACAGCAAATGGCCCTTGGTATGATAAAGTTTTTATCTGATAAGCAGCGTAATCGTTATAATCCTGATGCAGGAACTCTTGAGGTTTCTAAAATTTTTGACTGGTATGAAAATGATTTTAACAAAGGTCATCGTGGATTTTATTCATTAAATGACTTATTTGCTCAATATTCAAAGACACTAAGTCATGTTCCGGAAGAACAGAAGAAAATTAGCTCAAAGACTGTCAAAATTTATTTCATTGATTATGACTGGCGCTTAAATGACTGGAATTCTAATCATCAGGATGATGACTTTGACTGAATCAAGCTATCTGAAGTCCTGATAAAGCATTCATTCTGCCAGAAGACATTTAATTATCTGGTGCTATACTCATTGAATAAACTGGAGATTCAAAATGAAATATTTAGTAACCGTACTATTAATCTTAAGCTCAGCTAATGCAATGGCCGAAAAGATTGCCTGTCTTCCCGGTGGATACATTAATGCAGATGGACGTGAACAGCAGCTTTCAGCTGGCGCCTTATTAAAACAGGGAGTTAAACCTGGACCTCTTGATACGGTATATTACCTGTTTTCCCCCAGAACACTATCAGGTTTATGGGAAGGCGGAAAAACAAGCACCTTTGCCGGTGTTGGCACAGGTAAATTAACACTCATCGATACAAATTCTGATGGCTGGGAAGAATACAGGAATAATTATTCAAATGTAAAAATCATGGTCAATAGAGACAGGACTCTTGTCCAGCATACCATTACCGATCGCTTACAGATAAACACTACAATGTATCAGTGCATAAAAAAATAATATCGTAAATGAAACAATACACTCAGTTTTAATTATTTTTTAATGTGCTAAAATCCTGTAATCTCTCTTTAACTTACTGTATCTATGTATTATGCAAGCACTTGACCTCTTTCTTGAAATCGGTAAAACACTCACTATCATTCATTATGTCCCCGGGCGAATTCGTCTGCGTTTTTCAAAAAGCAGCATTCCCTTAATCAAACAATTTTCTGAGATGGATTCATTTAAAGAGATATCCGTTGAGCAGTTTATTGATACCTTAAGCGGCATTAACAATGTTAAGGTGAATAAGGCTGTCGGTTCAGCAACCATTCAGTATGATCCTGAAAAGTGGAATAAATCTATGTGGGAACATTTGTGTGCAGGTCAAAGTGACCCTGAACTCTGTCAAAAAATAAGTGATGCGATAAATAAGACTTAACTCGCAAACTCCAACCCATCTGTATTGACAATCATTATCAATACCATTTAGAATACAATTTCTAATTACTTCTTTACTGTCTGAGGTACCAGATGCCCGTAAATTTTGATGAGAAGCTGCTTCTCAGCCAAAGAATTGATCCTGACTTTGATGAACCACTACTCAATCAAATCCTAAGAATTGCTATCTATGATGAATATCATGCCTTTGAGTCTTACACACAGGTCATTAATAAATTTGGCGCTGTCACCCCTTTTGTTAATATTATTGAAGCTGAAAAACAGCACTATACAGCATTACTTATGCTGGCAGAAAAATACCAGGTAGAGCCACCGGTGAATGACTGGGCTGAACGCTTAGAAATACCAAATTCTCTCATTGAATGTAATGAGGTCGGTGTTGCCGCTGAGATTGATAACATAGCCATGTATGATCATTTATTAATGCATACTCAGCAGGCTGATATTCAGGATGTTCTGTTTCACTTGCAGGCTGCATCCTACAATAACCACCTGCCTGCATTCAGAAAAGCCGTAGCAAAAGCATCTCAAACAGATACCCAAACAACTTATGCAAATGCACACTCTGCCACCAGCTCACCAATGGATCAGCCCACTGGCTCAGCAACAGATGATCTATCAGGGAAAATGGAAGAATATAAAGCACTCATCCAATCCATGATGAGCGGTAATATTGATCAGGCTGAACTGGCAAAGCTTCTGTCAAGCACTAATGTGTCATTGATTGCCGGTCTGCTCATGGGTGGTTTTGGAACCATGTTATTTACTAATATGAGCAATGGTTCTAATGACGCATCAAGCACTAATACAACTGCTCCAGAGACTGAGACCACGGAATAACTATCACATGAAAAGAGAACCATTTCTAGTGGGCGCTATCGTCGGTGTCGGAATTTTTTATATATTAAAAAAACTTGCACCTAAAAAAAGAAGTACTAAAAAAGTCACACAAACCAATACACACCCAGGAGACAAGGTCTAATGGCAATACCCTATTTACTCGGATTAGCAGCAGGAAGCGTTGCTGTAATCAGCTGGAAATATTCAAAAGAAAAAAAAATCGCTTTATCTGAAACTGAAGCTGCTCAAGAATCTGAAACAGATTCAGGTGCAGAAAAAGCTTCCTCAGCAAGCACCTCAAAAAAAGAAAAGGCATAAAACATGGCAGATAGTTATCTCATTAACACGGGTGATCCTCGCTCAGTCACTGGGCATGTTGCCAGTGGTGCATTCGCTTCTGGAATCATTTCCAGCGCTATCAATTACAACAAATTTAAAAATGGTCAGATGAGCTCTGGTGAGGCTGTGCAAAATACAATAAAAGTGACCGCACAGGGTGGCATCGCAACAGGTGCAGCCATTTCAACAGCCAATCACCTGGGCCCTGCTGGCGGCGGTTTATTTCAGGCATTAACCGTCTTAAGTCTGGGTATGGCAGGTATTTATGCGGTTGAAGTCGCCGATCAAATGTTAACTAAGAATTTATCAAAAAATGCAGAGAAGTCACTTGAATCCTCTGATGTAAATGAAGCAGAGCATGATGATGAAAACATCATTGTAAGTGGTGAGTGAGATGCCTCAAAATACCCCTTTTAAAAACCAGGATACTCAAAACCAGAGCAATCAAAACGAAACTCTTCGAGTCGATAATAATACAATGCAATTCTCTGAATCAATGAATAATGACATGCCGGGAAACCCGGCAAATGAACAACCTGCTGGCGCATGCCCGCTCTTTGGTGCAAGCAGACAGCCCCGTCAGCCAAACCCTTACTATGCAGCACCTTCAAATGAACCTCAAGCGGGTATGCAACCTTTTGGAAAACAAACTATGAATAATCCCTACATAACAACACAAAATACAAATTTACCAAATGGTGCTCCGGCAGCTCAAGCTCTACCCGATACCAGCTCAGCAACCAGTGATTTTATTAAAGGCGCTCTCATTGGTGCAGCCGTAACCTACCTGCTGAACAATGAAAAAGTCCAAAATGCCCTGTTTAAAACCGCAGCTAAAACATCCAGTATGTTTCAGTCGGGTATGGAAGAAGTCAAAGAACGTTATGAAGATGCCAAAGCGGAAGCCGCTGCACACAACATGGATGTTTAATTTTTAAACATCATCATAGTAAAAATATAGCTAAAGCAGGCAATTAAAAAAATGCCCCAAACAAACTGTTTCTATATCATTCACGAAACCCCTGTGCGTATACGCTACTATGTCGAGCTGCTTAAAAATCAAGACATTGATCAGAACCGGCTGCAGTATGCTTTTGAACAGATTGAGGGCGTTTCATCAGTTCGAATCAGCCCCAAAACCTACTCAATAATTATCACTTTTAAAGGCGATATTCGTAATAAAATTAAAAACACACTTAGAAACCTTCAAATAAAAAACCTGAAAAGAAATCAGGCCGATACTCTTTCATCCTCTGATGAAATGCCTTCATTAATGGGACTGGTACGTGCCGGCAGCGCTTTAGCCATTGAGCCGTTTATCAATGATCAACGCATAAAAGCAGGCCTGACAACTGCAGCTGCAACGCCCATGCTTTGGGATGGTACAAAAGAGTTGTTTACTGACGGCCTGACGTCTAAAGTACTTGAATCAGCAGCAGTCGCTGTTTCTATTTATCGTCAGGATTACCTCGCAGCTAATTCAACCAATGCCATGCTGGAGCTGGGTGAATACATTGAGGAAACCACTGTACAAAAAAGTGATGAGCTCATTAAGCATCTGGCCAAACCAAATATTAAAACGGCCTGGCTTGAAATTACAGATGAACAGGGAAAGACATCAGAGCAGCAGGTTTCAACCAATGAGTTGCAGGTGGGTGATATCATTGTCGTCGGTGCTGGTGATACAATCTCGATAGATGGTCATATTATCAGTGGCGATGCCTCAGTTAATCAGGTTTCAATGACTGGTGAAGCAGAGCCCGTTAAAAAATCACGGGGTGATCGAGTCATTGCTGGTACCGTTGTGGAAGAAGGCCGGATCAAAATCTGGGCTGAGCAAGTAGGTGCAGATACCTCAACACATCGTATTCAATCTTATATTGAGAGTTCTCTTCATGAGAAGTCCGCCGTACAACTAAAAGCCACAAAAATGGCAGACAAACTGGTGCCAGTTACTCTGGGACTTGCCGCCTCTTCCTATATATTTACCAGAGATTTTGAGCGGGTTGCTGCTGTGCTTCAGGCTGATTATTCTTGCGCATTAAAACTGGCTACACCCGTTGCCTTTAAATCAACCTTAAGCCATGCCGGAAATAACGGTATTATGATCAAGGGAGCCAAAAGCATTGAAGCCCTCACCCAGGTTGATACTTTTATTTTTGATAAAACCGGCACCTTAACAGAAGGTGAACTGGAAGTTGATGATGTCATCTCATTTGATCCTAAGTGGTCAGATGAAGAATTGCTTAATCTGACCGCCAGTATGGAAGAACACTACTTTCATCCTGTTGCTGAAGCCATTGTCAAAGCAGCTAAAACCAGAGGCTTTGTCCACATGCACCATGAAGAAGTGCAGTTTATTGTTGCCCATGGTGTCAAAACTGTTGTTGACGGTGTTACGGTGTTAATTGGCAGCCGTCATTTTTTAGAAGAGGATGAGAAAGTCAGTTTTAAAGGCCATATCCGGCAAATCAATACCTTAATAAAAAGCGGTAAAACTCTTTTGTACATTGCTTACAAAGGTAAGCTCCTGGGAACCATCAGCCTGACCGATAAAGTCAGAGACAATGCCGCGCAAGCTATTTCTCGCTTACGAGCATCAGGGGTCAAAAACATGGTAATGCTCACTGGGGATACTAAAGAAAAAGCAGCCATGATTGCCGATGAATTGGGCATTGATAAAATTTATGCCGAGCTAAAGCCGACGGATAAGGCTGACATTGTTCAACAATTTAAAGACGAGGGCAAAACAGTGGCCTTTGTAGGTGATGGCATCAATGATGCTCCTGCCCTGATCACTGCAGATGTCAGCTTCAGTATGCACCGCGGGGCAGACATTACCAAAGCAACTGCCGATATTGCCTTACTGAAAGATGATATAGAAACAATTGCCGATGCCAGAGAGCTGGCAGATAAAACGATGAAATTAATCAATGCCAATTTTAATGCCACAGTGGGTGTTAACACAGGAATATTAACAGCGGCAACATTTGGGTTGATTAGCCCAATAACAACAGCAGTGCTTCATAATGGCACCACGATTCTTTTGTTAATGAACTCCATAAAAGGTGTGAGTTTAAGGCATTAATGTATTTCAATTTACAAGAACCAACTTAAGTTAACCTGGGTAAATAATAAATTATGCAACATGATAGTAAACAGGAAATCGCAAAGATTGGGATGGTTACTTCCCTTGGTCTTACCGTTGCGACATCTCTGAAGATGAAAGGTATCAATAAAAAAATACATTTTGGTGCAGGCATGGCTTTTTGCGGCTTTGCTTTATGGCACCATTATCTTTATCAAATTCAACCTTGCTCTGCACCTCCTAAGCAGAAAGAGATGAAAAAAGACAAACCTAAACAAAAAAAGACCGATCTTGAAAAGAACTAAAAATGTCATGACCAAAACAAAGTTCGAATCAAAAAAAGAAATGGCAAAATTAGCAATAGCCTCCAGCTTTGGTGCTTTGTCTGCATCAACTCTTATCAGTCATAACGATCGGGATAACCAAACCATCAAAACTATTCAATATGGCGCTGGTGCTGCACTGCTTGGCTTTTCATTGTGGCATCTATTCCTAAATAACCAGAGTATAGAAGCGGATGAAAAAGAAGAAAAAAACAAACAGTCTGAAACACAGAATATACAATTAAAAAGTTTCTATACGGAAATTGCTCTATCAGGGAAATTAACTCAAAAGGAGCTTAAAACTTTTGAAACTAAAATAGAAAGTTTACTTCAGAAATACTATCTGCCTCAAAATAATGCACCTAGCCTCAATATCCTTGCCGATATCAGAGGCATTGAAGGCATTGAAATAAAAGCAATATGGAATGAGTTTTTATTTGCCATACGGCACTATAAACAATTCAAAAAAATTGCTGTCGTAGGCAATAAAAAATTTGAGAAAGCATCTATTAATGTACTGAACAAAATCACTTCTATAGATATTATGTATACTGAGCACTATGATAATGCCAGAGAATGGCTTTTATCCTAAACTTTAAAGCACCTAACTTAAGGCTGTAAGTTTAGTATTAACTTGAACAACTGCCTTTGTCGCTGCCGCAACTGGAACAACCACCACTCACCACTTTTACATCTTGGTTAAAGCTATACTTAATTGATAAATAGAGAAGAATAACCGATGACACTTGAGCAATAAACCCAGGTTCATCTTCATGTACATTCAAGATAGAAATCTGACTCAGGCTATCTGAGAAAAAACCATCTAAGATAAAACCAAATATTAAGCTGCCGATCAATACGGATGACAAGTAAATAACCAATGACGCTTTTCCTAATGTTTTTAAGACAACACTCATTGTAATTGTATTTGTAGCAGGTCCTGCAGTTAAAAAGATAAAGGCGGCTCCTGGCGAGAATCCCGCAGTCAGCAGTGATAAGCCCAAAGGTATCGATGCAGTAGCACAGACATACAGAGGCATGGAAATAGCAACGACCAGTGCATAGTTTATAAAAGGGCTCGACGAAATATATTCAGCCAAATTCTCTGGCATCAGAGTAACGATTAATGCACCGATAATAATGCCAACAATTAAAGAGCGAGCAATATCTTTAAAAATATCATCAAGGGCATAAGATACAATCTGTTTGATGATACTGTGCTGCTCTTCTCCAGTAGTCACCTTAACACTAGTCACCTTAACACTCAGTGGCTTGCCAACAGGATAGGCTTTAAATTGATGTACTGTGGATGTATCAGCTATTTCACTCTTTTGCTCCAGACTGTTGTGGGCATTATTCTGAGTTTTCTCTTCATCTTTTACAAAAAAAAGTGTTATCAGTCCAGCGACCAAAGCAATCACAACTGAGGATATAATCCGAAAAAGTGTAAAGACCCAACCAAAAACACCATAGGTTGCCAGAATAGAATCAGCACCCGTGATAGGTGTGGCAATTAAAAAAGTCTGAGTGGCGCTTTTTGATGCACCACTTTTTCTTAATGCACTGACAAATGGAATAACACTGCAAGAGCACAGCGGCAAAGGAATGCCCAGCAATGCCGCCTTGATATTCGACATAAAGTTATGTTCTCCCAAATGCTTTTTTACAAATGCATCTGGCATCAACAATTTGAAGACTCCAGCAATCAATACACCTAATAAAATAAAAACAGCAATTGAATTGAGCAAAGCCCAAAAATTAGTTAGAAATGCTATAAACAATTCTTTTAACATTATATCCAAACTCTTAATTTCTTACTTCTAAACTTAATCTAACAAAAAAAATTGCCGCTGTCTTGCTTGCCCGCAAGACAGCGGCAGTTTTTATTGCTGAGAGCTCTTGTTTTTATGAGCTTAAGATATGAGCTGAGGCTCTATTATTATGAAAAAAGAGCTGAAGCAATAGTAAAAGCAATAAATGCCAATACCCATGCAGCTGCAGTTGTGAAGATAAATAAGTAAATCCAGTGCTTCCAGCCACCTGCTTCTCGTCTAAACACCATTGAAGCAGCAAGACAGGGAAAATAAATCATCGCAAAAATAATAAAAGCAATAGCAGAAGGCAGTGTCACATTTGCTCTGAGCTTTTCAGCCAGACTTGAACTTTCTTCATCCTCCTCATCACCCAGGCCATATAGAACACCCATGGTTGCAACCACAACTTCCTTAGCCGCCAGACCCGTCTCTAAAGCAACTGCCATGCGCCAGTCAAATCCAAGGGGTTCAAAAAATGGCTGCGAAGCATGACCAACCTGTCCCAGATAGCTGTTCTCAAGGTTATATAAGCTCAGCTCATTATTTAATGCTCTTACCTTCTCTTCATCGCCAGAAACCTGTTCAATTTTAGTTTCAAATTCTGCTACCATTTCAGGATATTTTGGATAGTTACTGGCAAACCAGATCAGCACAGAGGCTGCCAGAATAAAAGTACCCGCTTTTTTCAGATACATTAAGGCTTTTTGCGACACTGCATGGTATACCATACCAAATGTTGGCAAACGATATTTTGGCATTTCCATAACAAAGGGTTCATCATCTCCTCTAAATGCAGTCATTTTAAGCGCTTTTGCAGCCACCAAGCCTAAAAATGCACCAAAGATGTAAACACCAAACAGTATATTACCAGCATGCTCTGGAGCAGCAAATGCACCAATAATCAACACATAAACTGGTAACTTGGCACCGCAACTCATAAACCCAGTAATATACAGGGTAAGCAATCTGTCCCGATCATTTTTTAACACACGGGCAGCCATATAAGCTGGAACTGAGCAACCAAAACCACTGACCAGCGGTACAAATGATTTACCATGTAAGCCAAAGCGATGAAAAAAGCCATCAAGCAAAAATGCAGCTCTTGACATATAGCCCGTTGCTTCAAGTAGAGCAATTCCGGTGAACAGAATAATAATATTAGGCAAAAACAAAATAACAGCACCAACTCCGGCGATTGCACCATCAGCAATAACTGAGGCTAATTCTGTATCACCTAAAAATGACTTAGTGCCATCAATCATTGCACCGAAAAAAGCATCAATCCAGTCCATGGGAATACTGCCCCATTCAAAGGTGATTTGAAATAAGCCCCACATCAGAAACAAAAATATAGGTAAGCCGGCATACTGATTTGTTAATACCATATCAATTTTATCAGTCAGCCCGGTCTCTTTTGCATGATCAAATTTAACCGATTCTTTTACTGCACCTTTTGCCAGTGCATTTTTTTCATCATGATAAATGCCATCCAGATCTTTGGTTTTATAATGTATGTATAAATGCTCATACGATTCATTAAGCAGAGGCTGAAGCTCAGTCCAGATGGCTTCATCTCGAAATTTTTTATAGATTTGAGTGTCTTCTCTTAACAGTTTTATTGCAAGAGTTTTTAAATCAATGTCGGTTTGATAGTTTTTCTCTGTGAAAAAAGAGGTTATCTTTACAATTTCTTCTTCATAAGGATCACTGTATTGCAGATGACAAGTTTTTTTAGCTGTATCAAAAGTTTGAGTTATCGCATCCATCAACCCATCAATACCGGTTTTTTTAAGCGCAGAAGTGGGGACACAACGAATACCCAATAATTTGCTTAACTGCTTATCATCAATAATTACTCCTTCGTTGAATGCCTCATCCTGCATATTCAATGCAACCACGACCTTCTTGTCTAAAGCCAACAATTCCATGGTCAAATACAAGTTACGCTCAATATTTGTTGAGTCTACAACATTGAGGATCAGATCATAGTCACCATCATCCAGAAAATTCTTTGTCACACGCTCTTCAATTGTATAATCAGTCAGAGAGTATGAACCAGGTAAGTCTGTGACTTCAAAATTGTACTTATCACGAGTAAACCTGATGGTTTTTTTCTCAACAGTCACGCCAGAAAAGTTACCCACTTTTAAACGGGTATGTCCAAAGGCATTGATCAGATGGCTTTTGCCGACATTAGGCTGGCCAACCAGAGCAATTTTTATGGTTTTCATTGGCTGATCTCCACTTTCTCAGCTTCAGAAACGCGTAATGCCATACGAGTCTTATTTATGCGTATTTCCATGGTTTGTTTTGCCAGGGTATATTGTTCAACATGAACCGTTGCACCTTTTACAACACCAAAAGAATTAAAACGATTTTTGAGCTCTTTTTCAGCTGTAATAGTGGTTATGGTTGCTGATTTCCCTTTTTGCAGTGAATTGAGAGTCATGTTGTTATCTCCGATGTGATTTTTTACTAATACTTAAATGCGTTTGCAAATAATAACACTTATCATTCACGGATACATTGATACGAATCAAATTGTTTGTTAATGGTTGGTTAAAAGTTGGATAAAAACGAGGAAAATTGTGTTGTTCACTAAAGGGATGCTAGCTGCTACAAGACATAATAGTTATTACGATTGTAAATAATAACTATTATCATTTACAATAAATTACAAATATCATATAATCTGTTAAAACCAAATTCTTATTAACACAGGTATTATATTATGTTTCTTCCTATTGTTAGTGGTATTGCCACAGTATTAACAGTCGCCCTAACCTACGAAACAGGCAAAGGTACTATTAAGAAAATACAAAAAAGAAAATACAAAAAAGAAAATACAAAAAATAGAAACTGTGTGAATCCTGGTTTCGATGATGGGATTTGAAAATGGCTATATTATTGACTATTGTTAAGACTGTTACACTAATCGCTGCAATAGTTACTGCTATTTTAGCAATTGGACTCATATTTAACATCAATATCTATTAGTCATTTTCGGCATAAGCATAAAAAAAGCCACTCTCCAATTCAATGAAGAGTGGCTTTGCTTTCATATTAAATACATGTAAAGCAGATTTAATTAACTTGCAGGTTCTGCATCAATAAAATCCTCCGCAGTCTCTACAACAGCATCTTCCACTTTCTCACGTTTAACAAAAGATTTTACCTTATCAGCTGCGCTTTTTGCAGCATTTTTTATCTTTTCCTGGCTGTCCTTGTCTTTATAGATATAAGTAACCAGGGAACCAGTGGCTGCACCAGCAGCAAGAGATATCAAATGTAAAGCCATGACAATCACCTTCATGTTTATATTAAAAGATTAATAACTTCTATTAATAGAATAGGTCTTCATTTAGTAAAAGTCAAGCCGCAGACATATATTTCTTTTATATTTCAATAGGTTGCAAACATAAATCAATATCATACTGAGAATAAAACCCATTAATATGCCTTGACTGCCTCCTGGCTAAAGTTAAGGCCATCAAGCAGGGAAGAGAAAGATGATACACCTGAACTAGTCAGTGTTTTATAAGGCTTATGCTGTTTTTTACATGCTTTTTTAACTTGAAAATAAGCTTTATGGCTCACACAATCCATAGGAAAAACAACCAGGTCTGCTCTATTCAGTAAATTGGAAAGCTCCTGAGAGCTTTGTTCCTTACCACCATCATGATGTAAAAATGTCCCCTCTTTGTTCTCAACTAATTTTTTAAAATGTGGGGTTAGCCGAGTTCTCCCACCCACATACAAAATACAGCGGCCACAAAGTCCTTCTGCAGCATTTGATTCACCAAAAGGACAATCATTACAATTATCTTCAGACGTATCGTTTTCTACTTCTGAAGCAACTAGAGATGTATCTAAAGAAAGTTCGGCTGTCTGAAATTGAGACTGGCTGATTGTCTCTTCCATTTGCTCATTTAAATCAATGATCTGCTCTCTTAGTTTCTGGTTTGTAATATCAAGATGATTCACCTGTTGCCTGAGTTTAGCTATTTGCTGTTCTAATTGCTGATGCATTTTCTCACTATTTTGCACTAGCATTGTTTCTATTGTTGACTGCATATGAAACAAATCTCTATTGAGTTGTTCATTATTTTCTTTCTGATAAGCTAAATCTTTCCTGATACTCTCATTCTCTACGGACTCCTGCTGAAAGCGGCTTTGCCACATCACACAGGTTTCTCTTAACTCATTTCTGTCGCTTTGCAATTGTTTGAGCTGCTTCAAATCGGCGCGGTTGCCAGCACCTGAGAGATGAGACATCATATGAATATCACCATAGGCATCTTTAATCATATCTGGATCAGCTTTAGCATGCGTAATCAAAGCCCAGAAAGTAGCAATCACATCCCCTGACCTTAATACTGACTTCCATTGTTTACGTAAATCATCCCGTTCCATTTTTTTAAAATGAGTAATCGTTGATTTGAATTTACGATCAAGAAAATTCTGAATTTTTTTCCCTGGTTTATCATTAAAGGAAATCATATGAACCGCATGTGTATGAAAATCATATTCACTATAACCTGCGGTTTCTTTTGCAAAGTGAGTGACCAGTTTTCGTGTTTCATCAAGCGTCAGGCAAGTACCGATAACCGCACAATGATAATTATGCTCAAGCTCCCAAATTTTTCTTCGTTGTTTAGTCACCTTAGATGCAGTACTTTGGCCGTCTTTTATTTCAGGCGTTTCCATTGTTGATTTGAAATTTGTGAATGCTTTTTTAAATAATGATTTTTGCTGACACATTTGGACGAGACTCCGAAAAAAATAGATTAATGGTTGTATACATAAGGCCGTTATTTATACAGTTTTAGATTTCCATTATTTTCTTCAGCAAGTAAATACCGCTTACCATGATGAAAGATTATTAGTTCTCTATCATCCCCCATAATCTCAACAGCAAAGACTTTTGGAGTGGAATCTTTGGGCTCTATTTTCTTATTAAATAATTGGCTAAAAAAAGGCATAATGATCTCCATGAGTTAAATCAGTAACTCTTAAATTGAGCGATTATTAAATTAAACGACTCTATATAATAAACGCTTATATTAAGCGCTTATATTAATCGATAGTTTAGCGGGTTATGTGTTAACAGAGCCTTTCGCAAATACTCAAATCGGTTAAATGTATTTGCCAGAGTACTAACATTAATTCGTTTAAGAGGATCAGAAATTATCATCGTCTCCAATTTTTCCTGCAAACTATAATTCTTCTGTTTTGCATAAACAAAGAGATCATTGATATTTTCATTCTCAACATCTGAATTTTTGAAATAGAGATCTTCGATATCAATAATCTGTTCCTCTAACAACTGCTGTACTTCCTCACCCTTAAATTCTAATATAGGCTGCCCAGTCTCTTTATTAATAACCCGGATTGAGGGCACTTTATTATCTAACCAGGTATCAAGGATAAAAAACATAAGTCACTCCTTTATTTCTAAATGATAATGATTATCATTAACCAATCAATCACAAATTGCAAGTTATTTTTCAATTAAATGATAGCTATTCTCATTTAATTTGAATTAAGTCACTTTTTCTGGTACTTCTACTGTTAAAGATACGCACTATCAGAACTTAACATAAATGATAATCATTAAATCTTTGTGTTATCATTACCCTCTTTTCTACCATGACAAACCATCTTTAAAACATGACGGATTTCTTTACATCATTCTTCGGGACATTTTTTACAACATTTACAATTGTGAGTTTTGCAGAAATAGGAGACAAGAGTCAGTTGATTTGTATGCTCTTAGCCAGCCGCTATCGCGTCTGGCCTGTCTTTTGGGGAGCCATTACAGCTTTTGGTTTGCTTAATCTTGCCGCAGTAATTGTCGGTGTTATTATTGCCCGGTTGATACCTGAAGTGATTATGACACTTGTGGTCGGCTGTCTGTTCCTTTTTTTTGGTTACCTTGCATTGACTTCCTCAGAAGAGGAAACAAACAACAAAGCTCAGAAACATCTGAGTCATAATATTTTTTTGAGTACTTTTTTGTTAATTTCAGTTGCGGAGTTTGGCGACAAAACACAGTTAGCCGTTGCTGGGCTGGCCAGTACTTATGAAGCATATGCGGTATGGTTTGGTGCCAGCCTGGCTCTCAGCGTAACAACAGGATTAGGAGTCTGGGCAGGATATACTCTATTACAGAATATCTCAGAGGTGCTTATACATCGCATCAGTGGTCTTATTTTTGTATTATTTGGTGTTCTCTCATTCCTAAGCCTCATTTAGCATTTAGTACTCCAGACGGATAAAAATAGCTACTAAGCTGATTTACAGAATTCATAATTTATGCTTGATCAACATCATGTAAATGATATTGATTATCGTTTATACTATTTAATTAGTAATAGGCTATAGACCAAAACACTTTATTTCTTCTGTCTAAATAATTTTTTAAGCACAATAAAATGGATAATAATTTGAAAAAATTCATACACAAGCTATTGGCAATGCTGATCATTTTCAACATCGGCCTCACACTATCACACGCAGATGATAAATTAGAAAAAATTACACTTGCCGGCCCCTTTGCCGCTGTTTCAGATCCATTAATACGTATGATAAATACAGGGGCATTAAATGACATTGCCGATAAAGTTGAATTTGTTATCTGGAAAAACCCGGATCAGATGCGAGCATTAGCTCTCAGGGGTGATGTTGACTTTATTGCTACCCCAACCAATGTTGCTGCAAATCTTTATAATCGTGGTGCTGATATCAGACTATTAAATGTTTCTATCTGGGGCGTCTTATGGATGGTGTCACGAGATAAAACTTTAAAGACAATTGCCGATTATAAAGGCAAAGAAATTGCTATGCCATTTCGAGCAGATATGCCCGACATTGTCTTTTCAAAACTGGCCGAAGAATCCGGACTTGATCCCAAAAAAGATTTTAAAATTCGTTATGTTTCCAATCCACTGGATGCTATGCAATTACTTATTATGCGACGGGTTGATCATGCCCTGTTGGCTGAACCCGCAGTTTCAATGGCACTTCGAAAAACAAAATCATTCCCAATGAAAATTATTGCGCCTGATCTTTACCGTAGCACGGATTTACAGGAAGAATGGGGAAAGTTATTAAAACGAGAAGCACATATTCCACAAGCCGGCATGGCAGTCATTAATAAGAAATTATCCAAAGCAACCATTCAGCGTTTTATTGATGAGTACAAAAAGGCCACTCAGTGGTGTCTTGAACACCCAGATGAGGCTGGAAAAATGGTAGCGGAACGCATTGACATGCTGACACCTGAAGCCGTTTCTGACTCAATCAAGGTCAGCCAGTTTAAAGATGTTCCTGCACTGGAAGCACGTGAAGAACTTGAATATTTTTTCAAGATATTGCATGAAAAAACCCCTGCATTAATTGGTGGTAAACTGCCTGATGATGGCTTTTATTACCCATAAAATTGAAGACAAGAACTCATGACAGATGAACTTGAAAATGCTTTAATTGAAGCGATAGAAGACGAATATAAAGCACAAGCAACCTACGCAAAAGTCATTCAGACATTTGGTGATATTCGCCCCTTTATTAATATTGTAGAAGCTGAAGGTCGACATATAGAAGCCCTGCTCCCCTTATTTAAAAAATATGACTTAAATGTCCCGCAAGATTCATGGCCTAATCGTATTGAAGTACCTGAAAGTATTCAGCAGGCATGTCAAGCAGGTGTCGAGGCAGAAATTGAAAACGCAGAAATGTATAATAGATTGCTGACAGCTACTATAAACTACAACGACGTTCAAGAAGTCTTTAAAAATTTGCAACGTGCTTCTCAGGAAAATCATTTAACCGCATTCCAACGTTGTGTTGAGAGAGGCAGCGCTGGAAATAATAGCTCTGGCGGTCATGGCAAAGGAAAGCACAGACATGGTAGAACATGAGTTTATTTCAAGTTAAACATCGATTACCAGAAAACTTTGACTCATACAAAAAGATAGAATGAACGCACTTTTAAATATCATTAAAAACTTTCCCAAATATCTCTGGAGCGGTTGGGGTGCAGTATCGAGTATTTTTCTCTTTATTACTTTGTGGGAGTTTGGCTTTCAACAATATGGGGAGTTGGTTCTCCCCTCTCCCCAAAGCACTTTCCATACTTTATGGACTATGCTACACACTGACAGTATTATGCAGGATGTACACATTACGGTAAAACGCGCCATGTGGGGTTTTATAATTTCTGCCGGCCTGGGTTCTTTTTTAGGTATGCTGGCAGGCTTATTTGTCACTGCATCCATCATGAGTCGGCCCATTATCACCATTCTGATGGGCATGCCGCCTATCGCATGGATAGTATTAGCCATGATCTGGTTTGGTACTGGTGATAATACCGTCATATTTACAGTCGTTGTGGCATCATTTCCAATCGTATTTGTTGGGGCATTGCAAGGCACACACACGCTTGAAGGTGATTTAAAAGACATGAGTGACAGCTTTAAAGCTCCCCTGTTAATGAAATTCACCGATGTCTATTTCCCACATATTTTTTCCTATATATTCCCTGCATGGATAGCAGCGCTGGGCATGAGCTGGAAGATAGTCGTTATGGCTGAACTACTTTCAACACCCGATGGTATTGGCGCAGCTCTGGCCGTCACAAGAAGTCATCTGGATACTGCTGGGGCTTTGGCTCTGGTCACCATTATGATCGGTTTTTTACTGTTTATTGAGTATGTCTTTATGGAACCCATTAAACGTGAGGTAGAACAATGGCGGAATTAGATGCGGAACTACACGTTCAACACCTGAGTCATAGTTTTGGTCCTCATGAGATTTTACGTGATATCAGCTTTAACCTTAAAGAAGGTCATGTCATCTCAGTGGTGGGTCCCAGCGGTGGCGGTAAAACGACCTTATTGCATTTATGTGCAGGCTTTCTGGATGTTGAGGAAGGCAAAGTCACGAACACCTTTAATAAACACGCTTTTGCTTTTCAGGAAACACGCCTGCTCCCCTGGCAGACCACACTGGACAATATTGCCTTTGGACTCAAAGCACAAGGCATGAGAAAACAGCAACGCTATCATTTAGCCACTGAGATTGCCTTACGCTTTGGCCTGGAAAAAAAAGATTTAAGCAAATTTCCCAAAGATCTGAGTGGTGGTATGCGGCAGCGCGTTTCATTTGCACGAGCATTGGTGATAGAGCCACAATTATTATTTCTTGATGAACCTTTTTCCGCTTTGGATATTGGCCTGAAACAGGAGTTACAGCAAATATTGATCCAGTTGATCAGTGATGGCAGACTGACCGTATTTTTTATTACCCATGACCTCATGGAGGCGGTTAGGCTCAGCGATCAAATAATCGTTCTGGATGTTGATCCGGGGCGTGTTGCCCATACGTTCACTATAGAAAAGCCACAGCAAGAGCGTGATGATGCCTATGTCTATGCTGAAACAGCAAAACTCTTGGCAAACCCGGTTATTATCAAAACCTTTGAACTCAGTATTGCTTCAAGCAGAAATAAACCGGACAAAGGAGCTGCCGCCTGATGAGTGATAGCAATGCGGCAACCAGTTCTGAAGCCCTGACAGGCCATATAAAAGGTGGGACTAAGCACTATGATAATTATCCTCAAGGACATTTTCATCCCTTGCTTGCTTATGCCTTTCGTCCTTTATTTATTATATTACCAGCTTATATTGCCATCTCTATTATTCTCTGGGGATTCATCTGGAGCGGCTCACTCAATATACCCTTCATGTCAAATATCATGGCATGGCATGTTTATGAAATGATGTTTGGTGTTGCCAGCGCCGGCATCATCGGCTTTATTCTTACTGCCGTACCTGAGCTGTATGATGGTGTGACACCCGTCGTTGGCAAGACCGTGCTGGGTATTACTGTCTTGTGGTTATTGGGTCGTATTGCCTTCTGGATGGTTGATATCATCGGCATTTATACCGTTGCAGCCATTCACATTCCCCTCTTATTATGGGTCACGCTATTAGTAGCTAAACCTGTTTTAGGTGATCCTCTGCAGCGAAATGTCAGCCTCGCTCTGATGTTTTTAGCAATTGTGGCATTGCAGTGCTGGTTTTTTGCCTCCATGGCAGGTCTGGTGACAAGTGATTTTATGAGTATTCTAAAGGTATCGCTCGGCGCCTTTATGATACTGGAGTTATTAGTCTTACGCCGTATTGCAACCGAAGCCATTAATGAGCTACTTGAACAGGATAATATTGATGATACCTTTATAGCACGCCCTCCCGCTTATAATATCGCTATTTTTACTGTTATTTTATTTACCATCATTGAATTTTTTTATCCGCATAATACCATGCTTGCCTGGTTGGGGTTTGCTGTGGCCGCCGCCATTTTAAATACTCTCAATGATTACTTCCTGGATGATTCAAACATTGTTTTTAAACCTTTTGTTTACCCCTTAATGCTGATACTTATTTTTATGGCAGCCGGTTATGGAATGATGGGCTTTGACTATCTTTATGATGATCTCTACGGTATCAATCACTTTCGACATTTTCTTACCACCGGTGTTTTCGGCTTATCATTTCTAATGGTCATGATCATTGTTGGTACTATTCATACAGGTAGAGAATTACACTCAGATAAGTGGCTAAATTTAAGTATTGCATTCATTGTCATAGCCACATTAATCAGAACATGCATTCCATTTATGCCGGAGCATAGTATGACTATGTACACAGCTTCAGCATTGATCTGGGCCATACCTTTTATCATCTATCTGGTTCGTTTTTATCCTATATTAAGTCAACCAAGAGCTGATGGTCTACCTGGATAAAATTTTTAAAATGGCTGCTATCAGGAAATATTAGTCTGAGTTTTATTTTAGATAGCTTTTTAGAATAAGGATGACCCTTTCAATTTCATCCTTACGTTGCTCTGAAGTAATTTCTTCGGCACCAAGATGTTCTCTCAGGTGGCCCTCCAAAACTTCTTTCATCAAACCATTCACGGCCCCTTTAATGGCAGCAATTTGTTGTAATACGGCCATGCATTCAGTCTCTGCTTCCAGAGAGTTTTCCAGGGCTTCTGATTGCCCTTTAATCCGCCTGACACGAGCTAATAATTTTTTCTTGTCTGCTATTGTATGAGCCATTTTTTCTCTTCCCTTTAAAATAATAGTATACTGGGGTATAGTATAGTTCAACTATTTTATTTTGACGATAGTTTTATTACTTTATAGAATTTTATTCACTTACAGGTGATCGACAATGCAAAACAAATCCACTGTACGGTGGCACCACTCGCATGATTATACCGCTGATAGCACGCACAATGAAAAGCAGGTAAAAATTGTTTTTTGGTTAACGACGGTTATTATGGTGCTGGAAATTAGCGCAGGAACCTGGTCTGGTTCTATGGCCTTACTTGCTGATGGATGGCATATGGGGACTCATTCTGCTGCTTTTGCCATTACTATTTTTACCTATTACTATGCAAAAAAACATGCTGATAATCAATCCTTCAGTTTTGGTACGGGAAAAGTAAACTATCTGGGTGGATTTGCCAGTGCTGTGGCATTAGCCATTGTTGCTTTAATGATGGCTATTGAATCCATTCAACGGTTAATTGAACCACAAAATATTCTCTTTAATGAAGCAATACTGGTGGCAATTGTTGGGCTGACTGTTAATGCTGTTTCTGTATTTTTATTACAAGATAATCATCACCATGGGCATGAGCATCACCACCATGATCACAATTTGAAAGCCGCTTATTTCCATGTTTTAGCGGATACACTCACATCAATACTGGCCATCATTGCCCTGCTGGCAGGCAAATATTTCGGCTTAATCTGGATGGATGCACTAATGGGTATCGTGGGTGCTGTGGTTATTTTTCGCTGGTCATATAACTTGATCAGGGAATCCAGTGATGTATTGCTGGACAAGTCGGTGAGTCCATCAACTCTAGAAAAAATTGCGGGGGTTATTCAAGCTGAAAATGAAACAATTATCAATGATCTTCATGTCTGGAAAATTGCCCCCAGACATCAGGCAGTCATTTTGTCTATTACTGCCAGAAATCCACATAAACCTGAGCAATATAAAGAAAGACTCAAACAATATTTTCCCCAACTATCTCATATTTCTATTGAAATAGTTGAGGTATAAATTAGTCATTAATATTGCCTCAGGCATTGAATAATGAATACACTGAGTGGTTACACATTCTTTTATTTAAAAAGACGTTCTAATGCCAGCATAATAATAACGCCCCACAGTTGCTCCCAATGCATCATCAATACTAGCGTCCCCAATATTATTAATGCCGCCATACACTTCTACCTGGTCATTAATGTCATAGGCCAGAGTAAGATCCGATGTCGTATAACTACTCGCACTATCAGTATTAAGTTCATCCGTATATTGCTTACCCACATGCCTGAGACTTATAGATGATGACAATTTAGAATTAAATTGATAGTTTGCAATAACCGCGGCAGAAACTTCAGGGGTAAAAGTCAGATCTTTACCTGTTGCTTTATTTTCAGTATCCAGTAAAGTTGCATTAAATCCAAGATCAAATTTATCATTGGCCTGATAAGTTGTGGCTAATTCAAGACCATTGATTTTAACTTTTTCCAGGTTTTCAGAAGTATAATATTTTGCAGGTGTTCCAGAGTTTTTAGCAACTAAGGCTATTTTATCTTCTATCTCATTATGAAATAAGACCAGTTCTCCCCAAAATTTTCCCGTTCTCTTTGAAACCGCAACTTCGATTGATTCAGAAGTTTCGGGCTGTAAATCATAGCTGCTGGTTTTAGGCCCAAAAACCACCTCGGAACCAAAACGCCTTGCATCTCTGAAAAATGGTGAAACAACAAATAATTCTGCAGCATCCGGAGCTCTAAAGCCCTGAGAGTAATTTGCTCTGAGATTTATCCCATTATCGAGGTTTTTAATGATGCCCGCATTAAAAGTAGTTTCAGAATCAGTGTCACTGATATCATCATACCTTGCCCCGATAACAGCATTGAGCGTGCTGTTAATTTCAATTTCATCCTGAACATAAAATGATGAATAATCAGTTTTCTTTTTTACAAATTCACTTGAAGTTGGATCAGGATTAATTGCTGAAGAATTTCTGGTTTCTTCTCTATATTCAAGACCAATAGTGATCAAATTCGTGTTGTTGGCAAAAAATGAAGTTGTCGCTTCAACACCATCAATGGTAACGTCTGCACTAAACTTTGTATTAACAGGTGCTGGTGCAAAACCCAGTGCTGTGGTTTCATTTCTCTTTTCATAATCTGAACGATAGATCCTGGCTTTGAAAATCGTATCATTGGCAGTAGCATGTTCGATGTCAAAAGATATATCAGTTCGGTTATTATCATCTTCTGAATTAACCGGCGTATCCTGGACTAAAACCCTGTTAAACGGCAGCATCGGTCTTGGTTTTGGATGAATACCAATATAATCACCCTCTCTGTCTTCAGTAAAATAATTTACGTCCATGCCGACTTTTGTCCAGTCTGAAATTTCATACCCAAGACTGATACCATAGTTTTGCACTTCAGCATCATCACGAAAAGTAACACCCAGAGTTCCCGATTGTCCATTGATCGGATCAAGCACTGGTGCATGTGTGATCGGATTTAGTGCTTGCTGTGAGTAACTTTCATCTACTGTAAAAGGTGTCGTATTAATAACAGAGGCATAGAGTTTATAACTGAATTTTTCTTTTTTCCCCATTGTCGTTAGATTGATGCTTTTTTCTTTAGCATCACTATGACTGTTCTGGCCATATTTAACATCAAGAGTAGTCACAGGTTTGTCTGCTTTTTTTGTAATAATGTTAATCACACCACCAATAGCATCTGAACCATAAAGGGTTGACATTGAACCTTTTACTATTTCAATTCTTTCAATCATGGCTGTAGGTATTCGGTTCATCTCATAGGGATTTTCTGTTTCCGCAGCCAATCGTCTTCCATCGATAAGGATCAGCGTACCATTTGCACCCGCCCCCCTTATTGAAATACCCGCTTTTGAAACACTGCTGGGATGTGGAAAACTGCCATATTGCAAAGTAAAAGATGGCAGTTTATTGAAAACATCACCCACTGTTGATGCACCAGTTTTTTTAATCTGTTCAGCTGTGATCACTTCAACACTTGCGGTGACACCATCAATTGATTTCTCTGTTTTTGTTGCTGTGGTAACAATCATCGTTCCCAGATCAACTGTCTCACCAGCAGTAACAATTCCAGGTGTAACTGTCAGCATTAAAAAAAGTGCAGAATTTTTGTACATAACCTAACCTCTCGATAGTATTGATAATGATTTACATTATCATTATAATTAGCATTCAGGTTAGTTTAATTGATATACATCAATATGTAATTAATTACTGATATTAAATTTAAACTTTTCTAATTGTTTCAGAGTTCAATTCAACCACTTCCTCCGAAAATGGAAAAAATAAGCTAAAAGAAACATGAAAAATTATGCACAATTACTTGCATCTGTAATCGTTATCACATATCTGATTGGTATGAATAATAGATAATTTCATCATAATAAAACGACATAGATATCAGAAAAGGTTATGTAAATAAATGTATACAGAATTTGCAGATCATTATTTGATATGGGCAAAGCAAAGCCATGATCTATTAATTGATGATTACTATGAATTACTCCTGAATGACACGAGCTATAGATAATGGAACTTATTAAACTGCATCAATTTCGCCCTTTTTGGGGTTTGCCCAATGCCAGTCCATTCTGTATGAAGGCAGAGACGTATTTACGTTATGCAGGCATTAACTATAAGACAGTAGCCAGTGACCCTGGAAAGTCACCAAGCAAGCAGATCCCCTATGTCACAACCAAAACTGAAACAATTGCTGATTCCCAACGGATTATAGAGCATTTCGAGATGGCACTGGGGAATGAACTTGATGCCGGTTTATCTGAACAAGATCAGGCTTTAGCATGGTTTATTCGCACCCGAATTGAGGAGGAACTATATTGGCAGATAACCTATATGCGCTGGGGAGACCCCCAGGGCTGGAAGGTATTTTTGCCTGATCTGAAAAAATACATGCCAGGCTGGAAAAAATATCTACTGCCATGGGTTATTCGCAAAATGCTTTTGAAAAAAATGGGACGCCGTGGTATGTCTGCTCAAAATGCAACAGCCAGCTATGCACCTGGGATTACTTTACTGGAAGCACTTTCAGATTATCTTGGCAACAAGCCTTTTTTTCTAGGTGATCAAATCAGATCTCTGGATATGTCACTTTATGCCTTTCTGGCAAATATTATTTATCAGCCATATCCAAACATTTTACAGGATCATGCAAGGGAATTGACTAATCTAGTTGCTTGTTGTGACAGGATCAAAGAGATGGTCTGGAATGACTGGCAACCTGATCCAGTATGAATTCACACGCCTGCCATTGATTGACAAGAAAGATACTCGTTCGAACATTGTCATTCTCAATATAATTATTTTAAATCAGTAAGCTGACAAGGCTAAATAATTGTTCCTGAATAGTGCACACTGAGTATCAGCTTCTATAGTTTATTATGGTGTGATTTGACGCAGTCCGAGCACAATAATAAACAATAGAAGCTGATACGCCCTCTCGGTAAATAATGTTCACTATTTAAGAATAGTTATTTAGTTGTGGCAGCAAAAAACCGATAAAAGTTGGTGAAGCATCAACTTTTCTATGCCTCTATATAACATCAACTTTTAGAAATATACTTGACTTTTAAAATCAAATAGCAAATGATAATCGTTATCATTTATAAAAAAGAACCGCTATGAATACATGGAAAGTATTTATGTCCGAAGGCAGCTTTGCTTGCCAGCAAGCCCAGTGGCATTTAGCCTTATCAAAATAACAAACAGGCTACTATGTCTACTGCTGAAAGAGCCTTCCCAAAGCAGCTTAAAAAAGATGCTAATACTGCCTTAGCCAATATAGTTGTGGTATTTTTTAATCTGGCCGATACCTATATGTGTCTCATGCATTATTCTCAGGCAAGAACAGAATGGTCCCTCTTTAAAAAGCAGCGCAAAAGAAGGATCAACCTGTCTGATCCACCAGAACTGGAACGCATAGAAAATAAGCTGCAAAAAAATAGTTTTCAAAGTGTACATTACATGCACTAAGAGCATACTAAACAACACGTCCTGACCCACACACAGGGTAATTTAATTGCTGGATAAAAACTGAGGAAGCTGAAAATGTCAAAGTCTATTAGTCTCACAAAAATACGAAAGATTTTATGACCAAAACGAGTGCAACAAAAGATGAAACTTGCCGTTTCTGTTCAGCTACACCACATCGATGTATCTTAATCGAAGGTAAAAATGGTTTTGTCGCCTTAGATCGCCATCCTGTCAGTGATGGGCATTTCCTGGTTATCCCGTATCGCCATTTTTCTAATTTCTTCGAGATAAACAACGAGGAACTCAATGAACTGTGGTTGCTTGCGTCTCAGGGCAAGGAGATGATCGATGAGAAGTATCATCCAGATGGATATAACATTGGCATCAATATTGGCAAGTGGGCTGGCCAGTCTATCCCTCACTTGCATATCCATGTTATTCCACGCTACAAAGGTGATGTTGAAAATCCCAAGGGAGGAATTCGTGGGATTATTCCAGAACGAAAACTCTATACAATTCTGCCTGATTAAAAACCAGTAATTGATATTGCATTCCAATATTTACATGGCCATTTTCAGCACTCTGGGCACACCAACAGAGGGGTTTTTATCACTATTAACATTGTTATTAACGAACTCACACAACCCTTTGTATAAAGCTCAACAAAAGTACCACCTTGTGCACCTTAGTTCCATCCGGAAGTTATTATTTTTCTTTAGAATTAGATTTTAGCAATCATTATGCTTGCTATTTTTTTGAACTGCCACGGTAATAAAACTGAGAGCACACCGACAAAAATCACCTCTAACAAGTATATCCTTTTCATAAAAATCCCCATAAAGCAATAACCGTTTTAGGAGTTCATAGAGAGAGATTTGTCCACTTTAAAGCGTAGTAAAAAACCTTGAGACGTCAGACAAGCAAAGCTTTTTTAATATTTTTAGAGTATTTCAATTCTATTAAAAAGATATGACATTCTGAGGTTAAATAAATAAAAAAAATAAAAGTATCTTTTGTTAAAAGGTCTATATATGAAGTGCAAGTAACAAGGATTCCAAGAGTAATCTACTCTTAAAAATTAGATTAAAAGGTCGTCGCACGGTCATTGGGATTGAACCGTACGACTGGATGATTTATGGCCTCTTTGGGGTCCTATATTCAACTTCTTTATGGACTGGTTCCCAGATGGTTTCATAACCAACAAAAAACGCTCCCTCTGTTATAGCCTTCTGGCGAGTTACTAAACGGTGAGCTTTACCTTCAGGAACTTTTGGTCTGGTTGCGGGTTGTCCGTGTGCACTCATAAATAACCTCTTACTAAAAATTCGTGGTAGCCACCGCGCAAAAAATTGCAGTTAAAAACTATCCCGATATACCTTCTATTTTACATCTTTTTAAGCACAGATGCCAAGTAATTTTCCATTTTAAAACAATCAGAAAACAAGCTGCATTTCGTGTGTAATATTAAACAACATCATGAACAATAATAATCAAAAAATTAATGAATTTTCATATCAATACACAGATCAATTTATTAACTTGTCAGCTTACGATAAATATCGGTAACTTTCTTCGGTAATTTATGAATATCCTCAATGAGTGCATAGTTTGCTGCGCCATACATATGTGGTAAATAGTCACCTGAGTCTTTATCTATAGTG
>JADGEM010000092.1 GCA_016744375.1 Gammaproteobacteria bacterium | reverse complement strand
GAATTAACGCCCCGATGCTGGAAAGATAAGTTTGAGGCTAATCCTCTTTTATCAGATTTGGCTAGATTGGGGAAATAGAATCGCCGATTGATCGCTTACGTTTCAAACGACTTATCGTGCCTGATGACAAGCCTTTCGCATTCTCTCCCAATAGGGATTTCAGCGCTTCTGAAAAGTCGCCAGTTGAAATGCCTTTTAGATATAAAACAGGCAACAACTCTTCAATACTTTCTGTTCGTTTCAGATAAGGTGGTATCAGCAGTGAATTAAATTTAATCCCTTGCTGGCTCTTATCTCTGACTTTGGGAAGCTGAACTTCAACATCACCTAAGCCTGTCTGTACTGTCCGTTTGGGAAGGTAACCATTGCGAACAACAGCTTGCTTGCCATCTACCTTAAGCTCTGAGTATTTTCCTAACAAATCCTCCAGTTCGGCATGAATTGCCTGGCTGATGAGCTCTTTAGCACCATTTCTTAAAAGCTCGGTTAATGCATCAGATCCAGATTCTTCTGGTTGTTTCAGCTGAAAAATATTATCATGATTCATGACGTATTCCTTATTGTTAATTCATCTTGCAGGATAAATTTCAACAGAATACGTCAACCCTTCTTTTTGTCAAACACCAGATCTAACTATAACTCATAAAAGATTGGTCAGTGCTCATCTTGCTTGTTTCTATTTCAATCATATCGTTTGCATGGGTTAATCCATATTTATTACTAGCCATACCACTTATTTGGTTGTGGGCTTACTTTGCAAACAAGCAACATTCAAAATATATTGCTGGCTTATTAAACGCAAGAGAACATGATTCAATATGTACTTTTACAAGAAGCTTTAATTGCAAAAAAGTTGATACTTGGGTTATTAGAGCTGTTTATGAAGAGCTTGAGACTAATGTTAAATTAGAAAACAATAGTTTTCCTATTAAGCCAGATGACAATATTTTAGAAACATTAAAAATAGATGAAGAAGATTTTGAATTTGACATTATTGAAGACATAGCAACAAGAACAGGTAGAACATTAGAAAAATCAGAAAATAATCCATATTTTGGCAAAGTTAATACCGCATCTGATTTAGTGTATTTTTTTAATGAGCAACCGAAACAAATTAAGATATAACCAAGTGTCATAATTTATCACATGACTTAGCGATTATTAAACTCTTGAAGTTTACTAGAAAAGATTTCCTTTTAAAACTTCTTCTTTGGGAGCCCCAGTGAAACTGAATACAACATTATGCGTAAAAAATGAAGTTAGGAAAATTTGAAAATTATTATTGGTTGATAACCCGTAAAGTGGAGCCTATAATTTCGTCTATTTTTACTATCCTCCAGTCTTATTTAACTTTTCCAGCACAAACATATCTAAATCCTTTTCTTCAAATTTACCCTTTATTTCAATCGTGTTTCCGGATTTTTTATCAATCAAATAAATGGTTGAGTAATTAGTTGATAGGGCATAATACATTATATGTTTGGTGAAGCTCTTGCGTTGTACTTTTAATGGAATATTTTCCGCCGTTGTACCAAAAAATATTTTAATAAGCTTATTATTCTTTGTTATTTCAGTCAGCAGATTTAATCTGTTTTCTTCACTGCAATTTAGTGCTGATAGTTTCTGCTTTATATACTTACAGTTACTTTCAAAAAGAGTATCTGAAAAATGCATATCCCAACTTTTTGCTGAGATGAGTAAATCTGAACTGGCAACTAATATGTTGGTTAGTTCATTATCAGGCACATTGAGTGAGAGCTGTTTAAATTGCACTTCCAGAGAATGAACTGAAAATGGCATGATGATTAGCAGTAAACAAAATAATATTTTTTTCATGATTATAGCCCCATACCTGCAAATCTTAATTTAGTGTTCCAGTTACTAATTGCCACTTTGACACAAGTAATGGAAACTTGACTAGAGGCACTTTGAAAAATTGTTCTGGATAAATTATATGCCAGCCATTTTACTGTAGCGGGTCCTGATGGTGGCTGTGGAACCAAAACAAATGCATTTGAGCATTTTTTCGTTTCTTGTATCATTTTAAAAAAAATTCTGGCTACTTCATTATTTATAGTTATTGATGAAGGAAGGGATATCCCGGCTAATTTATAAAAGTCTCTAATCATTTTCTTAACATTATTTCTATCAATAATATCATCCATTTTATATTCTCCTTAATATTTCACTAACATCCAATGTATTACAGGTCTCTATCACCTGTTTAAAATGTACCAGTATTGTACAGCAATATTTAAGCTAAAAGTTCGGACTTTTCAGTAGCATAGATTAAACTAAATACAAAACAGTGATTGATTACCCAAAATGTGAGCAATAAATTGCTCATAAAAAAGGTATGTTGATAATTTCTTGCCCACTTTAATTAACTGTGGAACTCATCTTAAATTCAAAATAATTGTATGTTAGCTATAAATGTCTGTACGTGAAAGCTTTACAGACTTCAACAGGTAAAGGAAGTTGTGGCGTGAGGATTATTGATATAAGCTCTTTAACTTATTCATAAAAAAATGCTCACTCCAAAGAGGTAAGCTTTTCTGATCTACAGGCTTTAAAAACCTCTCAACATCACTTGCAGCTTCCTTCCAATTAATAGAGGATATTATTTTTCCTAATACACTCACAAGCCAATTTTGATTAATATTAATCTCCTGAGCTTTCCACGGCCCATATTGAATCAGTGCATTTTGCAGCAATAGTAAATTGGGTGTAACACCCTGAGTGATATACCAGGAAAAATCAAACCAATCCCGGCCTTTAAGATAAGGACGGCATAATAAAGCATGTATTTTTAAAGCAAAGTTACTACTGAGATCCTGATGACATACTTCATAATCAACAGGAAAATCCAGATATGCATAATTAAAATCAGAACCTGAAGGTGGATTACAATCAATTTCAAGTTTGATTTTCAATTTACGTCTATTGAGATCATCCATAAATCTCAAATTTAATTGACTGGCAATCGAGGTATCTTTAATTAAAGCTTTCTTCACTCGTTGATCCATACGTGCTTTATCCAACGCCTCTGGCTCGATACCAAACTCTTTACATGTCTCAGTAATACTCTCTAAATAAGGAAGCCATGAAAAGTCAGGATCAGGCTCTTTCAGAATAAAATCAATATCTTCTGAAAACCTTGGCAAACCATGTAAAATTCTTAAACTAGTGCCACCCTGAAAGGCAGCCACTTCAAAAAAATCGGCCTGCCATAAAGAAAACAGCATAATCTCCTGAATAATTTCCTTAAGTGCATTTTCCTCTTCAATGGAACCAACTGCATTATATTTTTCTAAGCGTTTTTGAATTAAATCAATCATAAACCCATATCTATAAACCTAAGGATCTTAATAGTTCTTCAATAAACTCTTTTTCTCGCTTACCTTTATAGACATCGAATAGCTTTGTGATGCTTAATGAAGAAACTGCTCTGATTGCCTGTTCATCAATACGCAGTCCATCCAATAAATAACTCAAACCCTGCCAGTGCAATTTGCGCAAATACACAAGATCAAGCAATGCCCTCATTGGTTCAGCAATTAGTGCAACTTGATGTTGCAGCTCATGCCGATTAACTGCTTGAAGAAAATAACCAGGTTTGACGGTCATACGCTTAAAATCAAACTTACCCAATGTATTGTGATCATAACTCACAGATTTTCTTTTTGCGGTAATACTCAGTACGCTATGCACTGCTTCAGGGATCCAGCTGTGGTAACTTAATGCTGATTCGGCAGACACATAACTACCAGGCAGCAATTGCTGAGCCAGAGCAAATGGATGAACAGGGTGGTCTCGAAGCTGATTGGCCAATACATAGAGCCCGCGTTTCACTCTGACTAAGTCTCCTGTCTTCAGGGCACGATTGACTTGGCCATAGCGCCGTTCATCGCTACCACCCAGCACACGTGCCAGCTGCTTGTCATTTAATACAAGGTTGGCTTGCCCATTGGCAATAATTTGTTTAGCTAAAGGAGTCATATTGACGAATTATACTAAATATTCCAGAAACTTCCACTTTTTAAAAGTATCTGTACAGAATAATAAAATAAATAATTGCAGTAGAGTGTCTACTGGTTATTGACGTGACTTCTAAATTGTATCATACTGTTTTTTAAGCAGTAGTTGTTCTACTGTGTTTCTTGTAAGTCAATACTACAATCATAATGATATGAACACAATTGTATGAACAGAATGAATACAATAATAAAATTAGGTAAGCTGGCAAATATTCGCAGTGGCCACTCGTTTCGCAGTAAGGTGCAACAGTCGCCTGATGAATGGGATCACTATGTCTTGCAGCTTAAAGATGTTCAAAAAAATGGTCACATTGATCTTGCCCTGGCAACTCAAGTCAATATGACGAAAGAAAAAACGCCACGTACTCTGCAACCAGGTGATATTTTACTGCGTGCACGAGGAGGTTATTACTATAGCGGCCTGTTCGATGCTGATGTGCCCAATGTGATTGCAGCAGGTCAATTCTTTATATTAAGCCCAAATACTGACATTATCGATCCTGCTTATTTGTGTTGGTCTATCAACCAGCCCATGGAACAGCAATATCTAAAAAGGAATGACACAGGCACTAATATCCCAATGATCAATAAACAAACTATCAATAACTTGCTGATAAAGCTACCCTCGCTTGACACTCAGCATAAAATTGCCCAGATTCACCAGGTCTGGCTAAAAGAGAAAAAACTGACCGAGCAACTACTTAACAATCGTGAACAAATGATGCGCGGCATGTGCCAGCAATTCATTGATCAGGATTTTATGAGCCAACTTTGATGGATAGTATCCACCTGTTTATTCTGCTTTTAGCCTCCCCCTTCTTTAGAAGGGGGATTGAGGGGGTTGAGGATCAATAACTTAATAGAGAATAAAATGAACACCAAAAACACTCAAGCAACCAGCCAAATCAATCAGGATGCCGTGAGACAGGATGTCATTAACAAAGCTGTATGGCGAGCCTGTGATACTTTCCGTGGCACGGTCGATGCCAGTATTTATAAAGACTATGTATTAACCATGCTTTTTGTGAAATATATCAGCGATGTCTGGCAAGATCACTACAATGACTACAAGTCGGAACATGGTGATCATCCTGAACTGATAGAAGAACTCATGAAAAATGAGCGCTTCGTGCTGCCAGCACAATCCAACTTTAGTCATTTATATGAGCATCGTTATGAACCTGGTAACGGCGAACGTATTGACAAGGCTTTACATGCTATTGAAGAAAGCAATCTCAGTAAGCTGCGTGATGTTTTTCAGGATATCAGTTTCAATGCCAATAAACTGGGTGAAGAAGCACAAAAAAATGATTTATTACGTCACCTGCTGGAAGATTTTGCCCATGAGGCACTGGATCTTCGACCTTCAAAAGTGGGAAAACTGGATATTATTGGCAATGCCTATGAGTTTCTAATTAAAAGCTTCGCCTCTGGTGCAGGCAAAAGTGCAGGTGAGTTTTATACTCCACCTGAAGTGTCTGAACTGATTGCTGAATTAGTACAACCTAAAGAAGGGGATGAAATTTGTGACCCAGCCTGTGGTTCTGCTTCATTGTTATTAAAGTGTGGCCAGCAAATCAAAAAACATTTTAATGGCTCAAAAAAATATGCGCTCTATGGTCAGGAAGCCATTGGTTCTACCTGGGCACTGGCAAAAATGAATATGTTTCTGCACAGTGAAGATAACCATCGTATTGAATGGGGTGACACCCTGCGTAATCCAAAGCTATTGGATGGTGAGGAGCGTCTGAAACACTTTGATGTTGTAGTGGCTAATCCACCGTTCTCATTAGATAAATGGGGGCATGATAGTGCAGAACAGGATCGCTTTAGCCGCTATCGCCGTAGCATTCCCCCCAGAACCAAAGGTGACTATGCCTTTATCCTGCACATGATTGAAACCTTAAAACCAGCAGTCAAAAATCAGGCTGGTGGTCGTATGGGTGTGGTGGTACCGCACGGTGTATTATTCCGTGGCTCCAGTGAAGGTAAGATCCGCAAGCAACTCATTGATGAAAACCTGCTTGATGCAGTAGTTGGCCTGCCGGAAAAGCTCTTTTATGGTACGGGTATTCCTGCTGCGATTTTAATTTACAAAAAGAAAAAAACGGATGAAAAAGTGTTGTTTATTGATGCCAGTCGTGAGTTCACCTCGGGTAAAAATCAAAATCTGCTTTCATTGGATAATATTGAAAAAATTGTCAGTACTTATAACAAGCGTAAAATAATTGATAAGTATTCCTATCTCGCTACAAAAGAAGAAATTGCAGAAAATGACTACAACCTGAATATTCCCCGTTATGTGGATACTTTTGAGGAAGAGGAAGAGATTGATTTAATGGCTGTTCGTAAAGAGCGTGAGGAGTTAAAGAAGGAACTTGCTGAGTTGGAAATTGAGATGGATGGGCATTTGAAGGAGCTTGGTTATGGTGCCTGAGGGATGGGAAAGACAACCAATCAAAAATATTTGTGAATCTATTATTGACTGTGTTAACAAAACAGCTAAAACAGTTGATTACTCTACTCCTTATAAAATGATTCGGACAACCAATGTTCGGCATGGGCGTGTAGATACAGACAATGTACGTTATGTTACTGAAGAGGTGTATAAAGAATGGATTCGACGTGGTGCACCAAAAGATGGAGATTTAATCTTTACTCGTGAAGCACCTGTGGGTGAGGTTGGGATATTAATTGACTCTAAGGGGATTTTTTTAGGCCAACGTACTATGATGTACAGGGCACATCTAGACAAGAGTGATAATTACTTTTTGCACTATTCATTACAAAGTAGCTATTGTCAAAAACAAATTGAAAATTTCAGCAATGGAGGTACTGTAGCACATATGAGAGTGCCTGATTGTGGCATGATAATAATCAATATCCCCCCCCTCCCAGAACAAAAAAAAATTGCCAAAATCCTATCCATTTGGGATAAAGCAATTGAAACAGTCGAAAAACTGATTGAAAACAGCCATGCACAAAAAAAAGCCTTGATGCAGCAACTGCTCACTGGAAAGAAACGGTTTGCTGGGTTTGAGGGGGAGTGGGAAAATAAAAAGTTAAATGATGTATATAACGTTATTGATTCACTGCATCAAACACCAAAATTTAGTGATGAAGGTTATCCAATGGTTAGAGTTACAGATGTTAAAGGTGGTGTACTAAGTCTAGATAACACTGTAAAAGTATCTCCAGAAGTTTTTACAAAATATACAAAAAAATACTTACCAAAAAAGCATGATATTATATTTAGTCGTGTAGGAAGTTATGGAATTAGTTCATATGTTAATACCACAGTTCCATTTTGTTTAGGACAGAATACAGTCATTGCAGAGTCTAGTGATAAAGCAGATTCAAAATACATTTTTAACGTGCTCAAGAGTGTATTCATAAAAAAACAAATTGAAAGAACTGTAGATGGTTCTTCTCATAAAACAGTTAGTTTAAAGATTATACGTAACTTAGATATCCCGTTTCCCAGTATCCAAGAACAACAAAGAATCGCCTCAGTTCTAACCAAGGCCGATAAAGAAATCGAACTACTCGAACAACAACTCTCAGACTTAAAACAAGAGAAAAAAGCCCTGATGCAACAATTGTTAACAGGCAAACGCCGTGTAGCAGTTGCTACAACAAGTGAGGTATTATGTTAATCTTTAATTGCACCAAAGCTGCGGTTGATTTTTTTACCAGCACAAAAAAAGGTAAAAAAATCTCACCCATAGAGCCAGCACCTCATAAAACCATTGCTGAATCAATAGCAAAAACAGATGCCTCTACCGACAGTGAACACCAGTGGCATTGGCTGGTACATGCCAAAAAAGTGAAGCGTAAAAATGTTCTTATTGTGATGGATTATCACAGTCGTTTTACCATTACCCTCAATGGATTAAAAAAAGGCGATGAATTGCCTTTTCTTAACCTATTTGAACATCACCTTATGGTTCATGCGCATGAAATAATGGCTCTGCTCGCTAACCATGTTGCTGACTGTGTTGATGAGAATGCACAGGCCATTGAAAACAGCCTTGAACTATATACTAATCACCATCACAGTTGTTCTTTTTACCAACGAGGTGATCGCAGTGTACAAAGCCATATTAATGATGTGCTATGGCACTTTGAATATGCAGTGGATGAAATGGGTGAGGTGCCTCAGGGCGTTGATTTAATTGGCTTTGATGTCTCTGTCAATCGACTGTTAAGAAAGCGTCAGGCTGACAAAGACTATTTCTATCCACAACATGAATTTTTACATGAATGGCTAACTCACTATGGTGACTGCAGTGAACCAGAAGCCGATAGTTTTATTGAAGGTTTGAAAGCACAGGAGCGTGCCGAGTTTCAGGCTCGATTTGGCGGAATAGAGGACTTGGATCTGCAAGACGATCCCCTGATTTCATCGGATGTTCATTCCAATATGGTTGATAATGTAATATCACTCGATCTTTATAGGAAAAAGAAATAATGATTCAACACCTAAACCTAAACCCCCTCAATCCCCCTTTGAAAAAGGGGGAAGCTAAAGAACAAGCAATTAACGGATGGACACTAAATAGTGAACTCTGAGTCTATGCCTGTAGGGTGTATTATTTTGTGATTTGACGCAGTCCGAACACAATAATACACCCTGCAGGCATAGACGGTCTCAGCGTCAAAAATACTCACTATTCAGGCAAAAAACATTGAGCAAAATTAGTACTGTGAATACCAAAGCAACACAGGAATAAAAAACATGAACACGACTCCAAAAACGCAGGAGGAATACAGCGCTAAAATTCCTGCACTACAGGTGCTTATTGCCATGGGCTATCATTACCTGCCTGCTGAACAATGCCTGGCATTACGTGGTAGTGAACGTGAAGTGCTATTACGAGAAACACTTGTTCAATATTTACACCAATACCATTTTTCATTACACGGGCATGAACACTCGCTCTCAAAAAATGCCATTGAACAAGTCGTGCGTGATATTGCTTCTCCCAGTATGAATGAGGGGCTGTTAAGTGCCAATGAGCGTATTTATAACCAACTAATGTTAGGCATTACAGTCACTGAATTTATTGATACTAAAAAAGAAAATATTACGGTACCGCTGATTAACTGGCGTGAAATTGATCAAAACAGTTTTCATGTGACTGAGGAATTTAGTGTACTAAACACAGCAGGTACTCAGACAAGAAGGCCTGATATTGTCTGTTTTGTTAACGGCATCCCATTGGTGATTATTGAAGCCAAACGGCCCGATAATCATAATCCCAATAAAGACAGGCTTAAGGAAGGGATCTCACAACAGATCCGTAACCAAAAGGTTGATGAGATCCCAACACTGTTTGCCTATTCACAATTACTACTTTCCATTAATGGCATTGACGGTCGTTATGCGACCACTAAAACCGATGCCAAATTCTGGACTCGTTGGCGTGAAGAAGAATTAACTGCTGATGATTTTAATGTGATTAAAAATAAACCTTTAAGCACAAAACAAAAAGAGGCTTTATTCAAGCAACGTGATCATGGCTATCGCCAATATTTTGAAACCTTGTGGTCAGAACATATTGTCGCCACTGAACAAGACACCTTACTGATCAGTTTATTAAAACCACAGCGTCTGCTTGAGTATGTACAGTATTCGATATTATTTGATAAAAAAGCGGGCAAAATTGCAGCACGTTATGCACAGGCTTTTGCCATTAAACGCCTGATTGAACAAATCAGTGATATCACACCAGAAGGGCATCGTAAAGGGGGGGTGATCTGGCATACTACCGGCTCAGGTAAGTCGTTTACCATGGTGTTTTTGACCAAAGCCTTACTGCTCAGAGATGAACTAAAACAATGCCGTGTGGTGGTCGTCACTGATCGCATTGATTTAGAGAAACAACTGGCCAGGACTTTTCTAACAGGTGGTGCTTTCGGCTCTGTGATTGCCACTAAAAAAGAAGGTGAAAAAGCCAAAGTTGGTACTGGCCGTGAGCTAGCCAAACGTATTGGTCATGGTAACGATCGTATTATCTTCACTATTATTAATAAATTTGCATCGGCTTCGAAACTCAGTGAATGCTATAACCCCAGTGCCGATATGATTGTCCTGGTTGATGAAGGCCACCGAGGGCATGGTAAGGAAAATCATGAGCGTATGCGTCAGGCCTTACCCAATGCTGCTTATGTCGCCTTTACTGGAACACCATTACTGAAAGATGAAAAGACAGTCAACAAATTCGGCCCCATTGTACATGCCTATA
>JADGEM010000032.1 GCA_016744375.1 Gammaproteobacteria bacterium | reverse complement strand
TCATTGACGAACCTGAGCTGAATCTTGGAACAGAAATTCTACATATGATGGAAAAGTTAAGAAAATGATATTTCTACAAGGTTTTACGAATACCCAAAATAAGACACCTATTTTAAATTCTTACTCCATCAATGCTTCCTGAATAAAATCAACTAACAAATGACCATTGCTTTCAAGTTTTTCTACTGAGCCATGATCGGCACCATCAATAGCCAGAAAATAACCATTGCTATTATTATTCTGAATCGCATGGGCATCTTCTATTGGTACGGTCTTGTCATGGGTGCCATGTACAAGCAATATCGGTATGCTTAATTTCTTAATGGTATTAACCGGCGCAATTTCATCAAACCGATGACCAATGACCCATTGAATATAAGCATTCAAAAACTGAATCATAAAGCCCGGAAGTTTTAAATCCCTGAAATATCGTGTCATCAACCATTGAGGACTACCAAAGGCTGACAGACTGATCACAGCAGATATATCATTTCGCTTTGATGCCGCATATAAAACAGCTCCAGCACCCACTGAATGTCCCACTAAAATGATTTTCCCATTAAAGGGAAGTTGTTTTTTTGCCAGTTCAATAGCGGCTTCAATGTCTTCAGTAAATCGAGGCAATGCAGAAAAGGTATCACCATCACTGTTACCATGACACCGAGAATCAAACAGCAACACATTAAAACCTGCTTGAAAGAATTGTGCTGCAAGCGGAAGCATATGTTCAGAATTACTTCCCCAGCCATGAGTAATAATAATGAGAGGTGATGTACTCCGCCGGGGAATAAACCAGGAAAATAAAGTTTTATTTTTAACGGTTGGTATCGTCAGCTCTTCAAAATCCATATCAAAATCTTGTGGTGTTTTTGACTCAACCAGACGCGGGGGAATAAAACCAATATGCAGTAATAGCAAAATGAGTAAAAGCACGATGGCTGGAATTAAAATAAAATATATCATAATAATCGACACTAAAACAAAAAGTATAATCCTGGAAAGTTCGTTGAATCATAGCGAGAGGGGAGCAATCATATTGATGAAGATTAAAAGCTTTATTCGTAGTCACCCGCTGTGAAGTTAAAATTATGGAATGTCTTTAAGATTCAGCGAATTGGATGCTCATAATAGATTCAACTGATTGCTCTAGGATAATATAGATAATACGCATTGTTCTGTGACTATCAGCACCAACGCTAAGATAAAATTCATCCTGATTCTAAGGGGCTTGCCACCCCTTTGTATAAAAAAGAATATAGAGAAGGATCAGCGAGATAAGAGCCCCAAAATCTGTTGTTGTGAGAAATTAGCCTGACTACTTAAAGCAGTTGCAGCATCTCTCAGCAGCAGATCTCTATTTCTCTCACTCACTGTTTTAGCATAATCTGTATCCAAAATACGACTTTTTGCAGCTGAGAGGTTTTCTTCTTTATTAAGCAGATTTCGACCAATGCTTTCAAAGCGGTTCAGTGTCGCCCCGAATTCAGCACGATTTTTATTGACCTCTGCTGTTGAAGCATCCAGCACTGATAAAGCGCTGGATGCTCCTCCCTGGGAAGATAGATCTGCAGAGAAAAAACCTGTACTGGTGAGGTCTGCCTGCATATCAACCGTTTTAATCGTCACCTGATCTCCTGCATTGGCATCCACTTGAAAATTGAGCTCTGCACTTTCACTCAAAAGCTTCTGGCCATTAAATTCTGCTGAGCCTGTAATTCGCCTGACTTCATCCTGTATCATTGAAAATTCTGTCTGCAATGAGGCTCTATCCACATTACTCAGTGAACCATTGGCACTTTGCATGGCCAGATCTCGACCTCGCTGCATAAGCCCAGTAATTTGAGCACTAAAACCATCTGAGGTTTGTGCCAGAGAAATCCCGTCATTAACATTGCGGAACCCCTGACTGCTGCCGATAATTTGTGCAGCAAAACGCTCAACGATAGCCAGACCTGCTGCATTGTCTTTGGCGCTATTGATTTGCTTACCTGAGGAAAGGCGTGAAAAAGAGGTCGACAAACGATTTTCATGCTGATTAAGGTGTCTGCCGATTGAATTTGAGTTATTGATACCAATTCCCATACTAACCTCCGCTTTACGCTGAATATACTTATATTATCGGAGTTAAATTGAGAAAAAGCACTAAAACTGCTTATTTTTTAATCATTTTGTGAGCCAGTGGTCATCTACTTCCTGTGAATACTCATCCGATGGCCACCCCATTCTCAGAAAGGCTCCTAGATACCTCCAATTAATTCAGCATGGACACCTTTATTTTTAACATAATTTAGAACCTGCACCGAACTGATACTATCAGGTGCAAAATCAACCATCATAAGGTGCTGTCGTGTTGGATTAATACGAACTTTCTCAATACCATAGTCATCACATAGTGAGTTTTCTAACTCCCTGATAGCAGGTTTACTCAGTGATTCATCAATATGAACAATTATTTCAACATTGCGTCTGGACATCATATTTCCCCTTATTGTCAGTTTTTAAGGAAAAGAGTAATCGCGCGATTACTTTTTGTATGCATACCTGAGTATAGTAGTCAGATATGAGTTGTCAAACAGATGAAGGGAATAAATATCAGCTGATTTATTCAAATTTAATCAAAAGCACGGTAAAAAAAGATAAATCGGCCCTTTTCAAAGTCAACTTTTAAACAGGCTCCATGATAAATTCCATAATCCACATAACCGGGTATTGCTGAATCCGCATGACACTCACTGGAATGTTGAGGGGACTCAAAATCCCGATCACGGTCATACCAGGATAGCAGCATATAATCTTCAAGCTTATTATCAGCAATTTTATTTGCCTGCTGCATTGCAGTTTGATAATCATCCACCTCAGAGCTTGCTTCAATATTCACTATTTCAATATTAGCATAGTCAGGCTGATGAGGCTTACAAACACGGCCTTCCTCTTGGATATCACTCATGTAGAAATCCTTTTATTTCTCAGGGATTAACTCACAACTACCGTCTTTATGTTAACAAATTCATGAATACCAAATTCACCAATCTCACGCCCGTAGCCTGATTTTTTAATACCTCCAAAAGGCAACCTTGGATCACTTTTTACAAAACCATTGACCACACAGGTTCCAGTATCAATCATATCACGTGCTAATCTTCGCCCTTTTTTGACATCCCGGGTAAAAACAGCGCCACCCAGTCCAAACTCACTGTCATTGGCAATAGCAATGGCTTCTGTCTCATCTTTGGCAGTAATAATAGTGGCTACTGGACCAAATAATTCTTCATTAAACGCGGCCATACCTTTTTTGACCCCTGTCAGTACAGTTGAAGGATACCAGGCTCCCGGCTTGTCCGGAATTTCACCCCCTAACTTTAAAACAGCTCCCTGCTCCACACTTTTGAGGACTTGCTGATGCAGTTCATCACGCAATTTGACTTTAGCCATCGGACCAAAGTTAGTTATTACATCCAGAGGATCACCCATGACATAAGATTTCATTAATTCAATAATCTTATTTTCAAATTCTTCCTGTATTGATTCAACGACAATAAACCGCTTGGCAGCAATACACACTTGCCCGCCATTGAGCATTCTTGATGCCCCACAACTAGCTACAGCCAACTCAATATCCGCATCTTCAAGAATAATATAGGGATCGCTGCCGCCCAGTTCCAGAACACTTTTTTTCAGATTCCGCCCTGCTTCAGCCGCTACCTGCTGACCTGCACGCTCACTTCCTGTGAGCGTCACTGCTCTGATTTTAGGGTGAGCAATAATATCAGGGGAAGTTCGAGAGCCCGTTTGTAAGGTACTAAAAATATGATCAGGAAAACCGGCATCTGAAAATAATTGTTCGATAGCCACCGCACACCCAAATACATTCGATGCATGTTTAAGCACGATGGTATTGCCTGCCATGATGGTTGGCGCCGCCCCTCGTATAACTTGCCAAAATGGAAAATTCCAGGGCATGATCATATAAATCACTCCCAGAGGTTTAAATGTTACAAAACTTTCGCTATTTTCAGTTTTAATATTTCTATCAGCCAGATAGGCAGCTGTTTGTTCTGCATAGTGTTCACAAACCCATGCACATTTTTCAATTTCAACCTCACCCTGACTCACAGGCTTACCCATTTCTCTGGCCATCAACTGAGCATATTCAGCCGCCCGATCACGTAAGATTTGCGCCATTTTAGTAAAAAACACTGCTCGCTCATTAAATTCTAATCGCTGCCATTTCAAAAAGGCATGATCAGCAGAGTCAATAATTGGCAGTAATTCATCCATATCCCAGTCTGGAAATTCGTTTTCTACTGTTTCATTAGCAGGATTAATTGTTTTTATTCGACGTTTCATTCTTTTGCCTATTTTTTTAAAACCCTATATTATTTATAGCAAGCCACAGCTTATTATTCCAGGATTACCATTTCTTTTGAGGAAAGCCACATGCTCAAACCATTTAAAATAACTTATACCAAAACAATTATACTTTACCTTGGAATCCTTGTATTTCTGAACGCCTGCGCAACGGTCAATGTAAGCTCTTTGATTGGCGGCCGGCATAAGCACGACTATGCACAAAATTTCGAAAGCATGCAGACCTATAATTTAAACCCTGCACCTGCCGTACTTGCTGCCAATAAGGACTATATCTTTATCCAGAACTCAGGTGCTCAACTTGCCATTGAAAATGCCATGGCTGGGAAAAAAATACGCAAAGAGCGTCATCTGATGCCAGATTTTAAACTGAATTATTATTTTACAGGGAAGCAGGGAATCTCCACTGGCCAGTTAAATCAACTTTTTAACTATAATCTTGGGCTCGCATGGGATGATATATATGGAACAGGCAAAGGGATAGCTAACAACAGCCATCATTTCTCAGGTCAGACCTTTATTATTGACTTTGTTTCCAGAAATAATAATCGTCTGATATGGCGCGGTTCAGCACCAACAGGCATTAGTCTGGATGACAATGAAAATGATATAAGAACTTCGCTGGATAAGGCGATAGAAGTTATCCTGGATCCCTTTCCACCAGAGAATAATTTTGAATCTCTCAAATCCCCCGTTTTTAATGAATAATAGCAAGATCAGCTACAGAATCGGGGACATTAAATAAAAAACGCGACTAACCGCTTTAAACCAGAATGGACGTTTTTCAAAATCATCCAGATCATCCAGGTAGCAATTATTCATATCATATTCCAACATTTCTGCTACCTGTTGATTAAAAGTCTGCTCCGCGACATAGGCCATCACTTCAAAGTTCAGGTGAATAGAGCGATTATCAAGATTAACCGTACCAATACCCGACAAGCTGTCATCCACTAGAATTACTTTTTGATGGCTGAAACCTTTAGTATAACGGTAAATCTTGATTTGATATCCCTGAAGCTCTCGATAGTATGCAAATGAGGTTAGATAAACATAATAATGATCATATTTTTCCGGTAAAATTAAGCGTACATCCACCCCTCTTAAAGCCGCATTTTTTAAAGCATTAATTATCTCGGCATCCGGCACAAAATAGGGTGTAGCAATCCAGAGCCTTTCTTTTGCCTGATTAATCATGGCACAATAAAACAAAGAGCAGACAGGCTTTTGATCAGCCGGACCGGTATCTAAAATCATGACTTTTTGATCACAGGGCGTTTTATCATTCGCTGGACCTTCTTTGAATACACAGAGACTCCTTGCAGTTTGTATCTGCCAGTTTAATTCAGGAACATGCCCAATACTCCAATACCAGTCTTTAGCAAAAATAGACTGAGTTGCCTGTACAGAGGGTCCCTCCAGCTCAACGTGGGTATCACGCCAATACCCCATATTTTTGTCTTCACCCAAATATTCCAACCCCAGGTTCAAACCACCGACAAAGGCTTTTAAACCATCAACAATTAGAATTTTACGGTGGTTGCGAAAATTTATATGTAAATACTTACCAACTCCCTTACGTTCATTAAATGCGGTTACATGCGCGCCAGCCTCTCTTAGTTCCTGAATATATCGTGATGACAAAGCAAATGACCCCAGGCCATCATAAAGGAAATAAACCCGAACACCCTGCTGCATTTTTTCTGTGAGCAGTTGACGAAAAGTTTCCCCGACATGATCATTTTTTATGATATAAAACTGCAATAATACATAGTCCTTTGCCTCTTCTATGGCCTTAATCATTGCCTGATAGGTTTCTTCACCATTGATTAAGAGTTTGACTGAGTTGCTGGTAGTGAATGGCAAGAGCTCCAGGTTATTCACGGTATGGCCAATATCTTCCATACCGTGAAGCTCATCAACATGATAACGTTTGAGTTCCTGGATGGCTTTCTTTGCTGTTTCAATATCATGCAGGCTGGCTTTTCGAAAACTATCCATATAAGCATAAAAACGACTACTGCCAAAAATCCAGTAGAGAGGTAGAATAAGAAGAGGAATAATTATTAAACTGATAGCCCAGGCGATTGCAGCCTGTGATGTTCGTGTATTTAAGACCGCATGAAAGGCGTAGTAAATACCCGTCATTTCAACCAGTAAATACAGTATTCCAAAAAGATAAAATGACTCTTCAAGCACTTCGGCACCCAGCATATAAAGATTCCCTTTTGTCAGAAGATACTTGCAAAATTACAGCAATTTTGACGGCTCTCCTGGATAATTCATTTATTTAGCAGCAGACAATTTCTGGTATAATTCAGTTTTATACAACTTTAAGGCTTAATCTATTGTCTGTACTTAACCATTCTAAGCAAATAACAGGGCTTATTCTAGCCGGAGGCCGTTCCAGTCGAATGAACGGTAATGATAAAGGCCTGCTTAAGTTGCATGGCAGCACCATGATTGAACATGTTATTAAGCGCTTAAACCCACAGGTTGATCATATACTAATCAGTGCCAACCGGCATCTTGAACAATATCAGACATTTGGTTATGACGTGCTGGTTGATGACTATGATGACTACCGAGGCCCTCTTGCAGGAATGTCCAGAGGGCTGTCTTACAGCCAAAGCAAGTACTTACTTACAGTGCCTTGTGACGGACCTTTATTACCCCTTGATCTGGCCCGGAGACTGCTTGATTTTGCCTGTCAGGAAAATGCTAAAGCCGTACTGGCCTTTGATGGTAAATACCGTCAACCAACTTACAATCTGATCCATATAGACTTATTACCTGCTTTAACTCGTTCTCTTGAAAACAACCAGCATAAATTAGGCAAATGGCTAATGGACAATGGCGCCATTAGCCTCGATTTCTCTGACCAAAAATCTGCATTTCTAAATATAAACACCCTCGATGATCTGGAATTGCTCAGTCAGCAGCTAGATTGAAATGAAAATTTTAGATAATAATAATCTCGTATCATTTTTGAAGAAGCAAAAAATAAATATCTATCTTAAATCAAGACAAATTATTTATATATCAGTTAAAATGACAGGCTTCTGAAGATTAAAGACCCATTTTTATGATTGTGACTGATATTTTTGATAAAGGCGGCATTATTGTCTGGATTTTAACAGGCTATTCTTTTATAGCCCTAACGATTTTATTTGAGCGGACAATTCGGTTCATGTTTATGGGCCGTCCTGGTAGACAGGTTGAAAAACAACTACTCGATGCGCTAAGACAATATCAGCCAGATAATATTATCAATAAAATGCGCGGCCCAGAGGGCCGTTTACTGCAAGGCATTTTACAAGCATCAAAAGAGGGGGTTCAGGATTTAAATCGAGTTGCTGTTCGGCTGGGCAGTTTCGAATTAAACAAAATGGAAAAAGGCTTTAGAACTCTGTCTTTTTTGGGTAATACAGCCCCCTTATTAGGTCTTCTTGGCACCATTATCGGCATGATAAAAGCCTTTATGGTCATAGAACAGGCAGGTGGACAAGTTGATGCACAGGCACTTGCTGGTGGAATCTGGGAAGCGATGCTAACAACAGGTGTCGGTCTGGCGGTTGCAATCCCTGTATTATTTCTCTTGCATTTACTTGAATCAATGACAGATAAACGAGCTCACAGCATGCGCAACTATGCTTCTTTACTGCTTGAGTACCTGCCTCAATGCAGTACAAATTCAAGCACTTCAGAAGAATCAGAAGCAACGCACCACCGGAATGGGGTGTGATTCATGCAGTTTGAAGGCCGTCGTCGAACCACTCATGTGCCCAACCTGACACCACTTATTGATATTGTTTTTCTATTACTCGTTTTTTTTATGCTGACCTCACACTTTGTTCGTGACGAAGTACTTAATATCGATTTGCCTGAGGCGGACAGTGGTGCAGCCCTGGATGAGCCTCAGCAAATTGAGGTCATTATTACAGAAGCGGGTGATTATTCAGTCAACAGTCAAATTGTCACCCTGAATGAACTTGAAGAGATGCTGTCGGATGAAATTAAAAATCAAAAAGAAAAAGTAGTTCGAATCCGGGGTGATAAGAATGTTGATCTGGGCATCGCTATCAGTGCCTTTGATGCTGCACGCAAGGCGGGAGCTTCCGGTGTCGATATCGTAACGATGGAACAGACATCTCAAGCTTCAGAAAAACCTTCAGTACCGACACCAACGCACTAAAATGTCACAAGCGCATCTGCACCAGCCTTCTTTGCTGGATTCACCTCATTTAATCTGGTTTGCAGCCATCGTATTGTCTATTTCAGCACATGCTCTTTTGCTATTACAAAAAAAGCCATACCACATGGCTGAACCTGCTATGGTCATTCAGGAAACAATCACTCATGTCCGCTTTGCAACCATAACACCGCCTCCTATTAAGGCAATTGCACCTGAGGTTAAAATTACAATACCAACACCCCCTCAGAAGCAGCAAGCTGACCCCATTAAGAAGTCTCTGCCAAAACAGGAAGCAAAACCTGAAAAAAAGGCAAAACCCAAACCTGAATTGAAAAAGAAACCAAAAGTAAAATCTGTAAAACGAATCAAGAAAAAAAATACCACAAAACCTGTTGTCAAACAAAAAACAAATCAATTAAAAGCCGCTGCCCCCTCTGCAACAGAAAAAACTCAGGTTAAAAAACAACTTAAGGCATCACCGATTATTTCAGAGGCAGATAAGCGTCTTATTGAGCAAACACGAAAAAATTACTATGCCTTGCTAATGCGTCATATTGAGGCCCATAAGCATTATCCACAAGTCGCACGAAGACGTAAAATCGAAGGAAAAATCCTAGTTTCTTTTACACTCTTTGGTGACGGCAGCATTAAGGCGTTAACGATAAATGGAAAAAAAAGCATCTTAAAAAAAGCAACCGGGAATGCCCTTAATGATGCTTTACCTATGCCTGCTCCCCCCAAAGAAATGAATATACCGATGACTGTTAAATTTAATATGAATTACTTTTTAAAATAACATCAGAGCATCTTATTTTTTTACATCGGGAGTCTTTTTTTAAAAACCCTTTATTTCCTTAACATTTTTAGTTATTGTTAAGGGTGATGGTAAATTTTTATATCCTTATATTATCCAAAAAAAAAGAGGCGCTGTAATGACCAAAAAGACTGAAAAAACGAAAACCAAAAAAGTAAAAAAAATTAACAATAATATCTATGAAAAAGAATTGCTTAGGCTCCAGAATGAGCTGATTAAGCTTCAGGAGTGGGTAAGACGTGAAGGTATGAAAGTTGTTGTGGTTTTTGAGGGTCGTGATGCCGCAGGCAAAGGTGGCGTGATTAAACGCATGACACAACATCTGAGTCCTCGTATCTGTCGTGTCGTCGCCTTACCAGCACCGACAGAAAGGCAGCAAACTGAATGGTATTTCCAGCGCTATGTTTCTCATTTGCCTGCTGCAGGCGAAATCACTCTATTTGATCGCAGTTGGTATAACCGTGCAGGTGTCGAACATGTCATGGGATTCTGTACAGACAATGAGTACCGTGAATTTCTACGCTCCTGCCCTGAATTTGAGCGCATGCTGGTTCGTTCAGGCATATTACTGATCAAGTACTGGTTTTCTGTCTCTGATGAAGAACAGGATAAACGCTTCCACAGCCGACTGGTCGAACCATTAAAGCGCTGGAAATTGAGCCCCATGGACTTAGAGTCACGCACTCGCTGGGCTGAATATTCTCAAGCCAAAGATGAGATGTTTGCTCATACAGACATTAAGCAAGCTCCATGGTATGTGGTTAATTCAGACATAAAAAAACATGCACGCCTTAACTGCATTTCTCATTTTCTCAGCTTAATTCCCTATGAAAATATTTCCCCAGTAAAAATTAAATTACCCAAGCGTCAGAGCGGCAAGGGCTATGTTCGTCCTCCAATATCCGATCAGACATTTGTACCTGAAATTTTTCCGGAAAAATAAAGCATTAGTATTTACGGAGGATGGGCTGACTGCCCATCTTCCCGGTGTAAAAAAATACACACTTTGATCGATTATGCTTTTAATACTCTCCAGTCATCATGTCCAGAAGTACCGGAAACTTCATGGGTCCAGGTAATTTTACGATAGGTGAATGCTACAGTTTCCAGATGGGTAAAGTGAGCCTGTCCGGGGTCCTGACAATTTGGCATGCTTGCCTGGACATCAACAATAATGGCATCTTCAAGTTCGATTGAAAAATAATGCTCCTGAGTACCTGTTGCAGATGTTCTGTACCAGTCAATTTTACACTGACTCATACGCTCACCGCTGGTCAGCGCAGAATACAATAAGGGTGATGCTTTATCAAAGACTTTGGTAATAACAATCGGACCATGGACACGTTGTCCTGAAGGTTGTCCACTCTGAGGATCACGCGGCAGAGTAACATTGTGCTCGAATGCTTCCACTAAAATCTGGTCTTCATGACCTTCCTGATAAATATTTCCGACACTTTCTTCTGTAAAAGTACCAGCAGTGATTAAACCTTGCAGTTCACCTTCAATTGTCATATATGCGGGAGTTGGCATAATTTATATCCTTATATGTGTTGTGCCGTCATAGGCTAATAATAAACTCCCTTTACATATAGCAATGTTGGTGCCAAAAATCTTAAACAGATATTTATCAAGTGCTTATTATTTTTATTGTTCAATTTACAAAATATTATATGAAACAAGTGAGCAAGTTTCTGCTCACTTTGATGCATCAATTTGCAGTTTATTGCTCACTTATGTGAACGCCTTCTAATACTTTATATATCTGAAAAAATTGCATGATGAATAAAAAAGAGTTCAAATAACCTGCTACAAATCGCCTTATTGGTTTTTTATTGTTATAGGGTAATTTTAAATTACAATAGCTTATTCATTTTTCAGGGACTATTTTGGCCGTTAGAAATAACAATACATTTGAGCTTTACCTCTGTGAAAAACCATCACAAGGCCGCGACATCGCCAGGGTTCTGGGGATTTCTCAGCGAAATGATGGCTATATACAGGGTAACGGCTTATTGGTTTCCTGGTGTATTGGCCACTTATTGGAAATGATACCACCCGATGGCTATGACAGCCGTTATAAACGCTGGTCTATCAATGATTTACCCATCTTACCTCAGCATTGGAAACTGGAGGCAAAAAAATCCACAAAAAAACAATTAATGGTGATCAAAAAGCTCTTAAAACAATGTCATAGCGTTGTTATTGCAACCGATGCAGACAGGGAAGGAGAAACCATTGCGCGTGAGGTATTGGACTACCTGAAATATCATGGTGCAACCCGACGTCTTTGGCTGTCCGCACTGGATACCATCAGTATCCAGAGAGCCTTAAACTCTATTCGTAACAGCGATGAAACCCTGCCTCTTTATCACTCTGGTCTTGCCAGAGGTCGAGCTGACTGGCTAATTGGCATGAATCTCACCCGAGCCTATACTTTATTAGCAAATGATCAACAGGTTCGCTCTGTAGGTCGGGTTCAGACCCCGACACTGGCATTGATAGCCAAACGTGATCGCGAGATAGCTGATTTCATAGCTGAGCCCTACTATGAAGTACTGGCCTACTTTCAGACCAAGCAAGATCTGGAACTACTCGAGACACGCTGGCAACACCGCAAACAAAAAACCAGAAAAAAATCTGAAGGAGTACCTAAACCAGGCGCTGAAAACCTTTCAGAAAGAGATTTATGTCTGGACAAACAACAGGCGCAAGCTGTTATCGATCGCTGCCATAGTCAATATGGAATTGTGACAGCAGCCAGTACACAGAGAAAAAAACAGGCTCCCCCTTTGCTGTATAATTTATCCGGATTACAGCAGGAAGCTTCACGACGTTTGGGATATGGGGCTCAGGAAGTTCTTAATATTGCACAGACACTTTATGAAACTCATAAACTCACATCTTATCCCAGAAGTGATTGCGAATATCTGCCGGTAAGCCAGTTTAATGATGTTAGTTTTATCCTACAGTCATTATGCAAAAATGATCCTTCAATTTGCAAGCTCCTTTCACAGGCCAACCAGACACAACGTTCCAGAGTCTGGAATGACAAGAAAATTACTGCTCACCATGCCATAATTCCCACCCAGACTGCAACTGGATATCAACGCCTCAATAGTAAGGAAAGAAATATCTATGACCTGATCAAACGCCGCTATATTGCTCAGTTTTTCCCAGACTATGAATATGATCAGAGCATTATATTAATCGCCATCAAGCAGGACCAATTCAAAGCCAGTGGCCGCATCCCCAGAATTCTCGGCTGGAAGCAGGTTATTAATAGTGCCACTGAACACAAACCAAAAATCACTCAGAATTCTGCTGAAAAAGAATTGCCTGCAGTGGCAAAAGCAGAGCAGTTATTATGTGATCATCTCAAGCTCCAGGATAAATTTACACGTCCCCCAAAGCATTATACAGAGGGTACACTGATTAAAGCCATGGAAACCATTGGTTCACAGGTGACTGACAAGGTGATGAAAAAAATACTCAGAGAAACTGCAGGGCTCGGTACTCAGGCTACTCGCGCCAATATTATCCAGACGCTATTTCAAAGAAGATTTATTAAGTCTGAGAAAAAACTCATCAAGGCGACAGAACTAGGCTTTTCATTGTGCGATGCAGTGCCTGAAAGCATCAAGGATCCCATACTAACGGCCCAATGGGAACAACAGCTTGATGACATTGCCCACCAAAACGGACAAACCATTGAAGGCTTTTTACAACAACAGATCAATTTGCTTAAAACAATCATCTGTCAGATAAAGCACCCCGCTGAAAGCACCCCTCCCCGCCGAAAAAATCAATACAAACCAGGTGATCCCTGCCCGGATTGCAGCCATCCTCTGGAGGCACGTAAGGCCGTACGCGGCAAAAAAATTGGTCAGACTTATATTGGCTGCACTCACTTCCCAGATTGTCGCTTTTATTCCTGGTCATAAAACTTTTCTACTAAATAGATTATAATACTTCCTATTTCTGCCCCTTCTAAAGAAGGAAGAAGGTAAAAGCAATTTTACAAGTATCTCTCAGAACATAGATATTCAACATAAAGGTTTACAAATGACACTGGAAAGTATCGTTGCACTACTCATTACCTTAACCGCATTCTTCAGCTATATTAATGCCCGATTGTTCAAACTGCCTAACACCATAGGTATCATGCTGGGTGCATTAATATTCTCCATCAGTCTGGTCGTACTGGGTAAATTCGGCTATGTTAATATCGGCCACCATGTTGAAGATATGATGGCTCAAATTGATTTTAATGAAGCACTCATGCATGGCATGTTGAGTTTTCTGCTCTTTGCCGGCGCACTTCATGTCAACCTGAATGATCTTGCCAAACAAAAATATGTGATTGCTATTATGGCAACACTAGGTGTGGTGGTTTCTACTTTTTTAATTGGTTCTCTAACCTGGTATATTCTCGGCTTTTTAGATATACAAATCAGTTATATCTATTGCCTGGTCTTTGGCGCACTAATTTCACCCACCGATCCAATTGCAGTATTAGGGATTCTTAAAACAGCAGGGGCTCCCAAAAGTCTGGAAACAAAAATTACTGGGGAGTCTCTGTTTAATGATGGTGTGGGTGTTGTGGTTTTCATTGTGTTGCTGAGTATCGCCACAGGCACTGAAGCAGTTAGTGCTTCTTCCATCGCCTTTTTGTTTATTGAAGAAACAGTCGGTGGCATTCTTTATGGGCTGGTTATTGGTTACATTGCCTATTCTATGATCAAATCACTTGATAATTATACCGTTGAAATATTAATTACACTGGCTCTGGTTATGGGTGGATATGCACTAGCCAGTATTATTCATGTCTCAGGCCCGATTGCCATTGTTGTTGCCGGCTTATTAATGGGCAACCATGGCCGCAGACTGGCCATGTCCGATAAAACAAGGGAACATATTGATACCTTCTGGGAACTCCTGGATGAGATATTAAATGCAATTCTTTTTGTTCTCATCGGACTTGAAGTACTGCTGCTCAGTTTCAGTTCTGATTACCTGCTGGCTGCTGTCATTATCATTCCCTTAGTATTACTATCCCGATTCATTGCGGTCGGTATGCCGGTAAAACTACTGGGCCAATTTCGGACATTTTCACCCAATGCCATTAAAATAATGACCTGGGGCGGCTTGCGCGGCGGCATTTCCGTGGCACTGGCATTGTCACTTCCTACGGGTTTTGAAAGAGAGGTAATTCTCAGCATTACCTATATTATTGTTATCTTCTCCATTTCAGTACAGGGTTTGACCATTGGCAGACTGATTAAGATGGAGCATTAGGCGACATTAAAAACCCGTTTGATAAATCTTATTGAATAATATAATTTATTTTCCTATGCTTATTAAGCGACCAATTCTCACTCAGGAGGGACTGATTTTCTATTTTCGCATAGACTCCTGATAATTTAGTGCAACTTTGGATAGCTTATGCAAAGTTATATTTCCAATGATTACAATTTTATTGCCCAGAAGACATTATATATCAGTCTACTGGCTATTTTTATTTTGACGGTTCTGACTGCCTATTCCTATTACTGGAATATTGAAAATATTCATAATGAAAAATTGAATCTGGCTCTGGCTGAGGCCAAGGCAAACTGGAACAAAGACGCTTCTTTCAGGAAATGGGCCACCGGTCATGGTGGTATGTATGTCCAACCAGATGAACGCACACCGCCCAACCCGGCACTGGCACATCTGCCCAATCGTGATGTTGTTACCGCAGAAGGTGTCAAACTAACACTGATGAACCCTGCCTATATGATGCGCCAGATGACTGAAGAGTTTGAAGAGCATTATGGTATCAAAGGCAAGATCACTGGTAAGTTACAATTAAATCCCATCAACAAACCTGATGAATGGCAGCTTAAAGCCCTGAATATTTTTGAATCCGGGAAAAGTAATGAAGTCTTTGAACAGCAAACAATTGATGGCAAGCCCTACCTTCGCTATATGAAAGCCATGTATATGACCAAGGGCTGTGTCAAATGTCATGGTATTCTCGGCTTCAAAGAGGGTGATCTGCGTGGTGGCGTCAGTGTCTCTATCCCACTTAGCCACTATTTTGCTGCCGCAACACAAACCGGGGACAGTATTTTTACCACCCATATTATAATCTGGCTGATAGGATTTATCAGTATTATGATTATGACCAAGCTAATAAAAAAATTACTTGAACACATGGCGCATGAAGCACTTCATGACTGTTTAACAGGCCTTCCTAATCTTTCTCTGTTTAAAAACCGGGTTTCTCAATCTTTTAAACAAAAGCAGCGAAACCCAAAGTATCAATTTGCTGTCTGTTTTCTCGACCTGGATCGCTTCAAAAATCTTAATGACAGTCATGGACATAGTGTCGGTGATCAATTACTGATTAAACTCTCTCAGCGTGTCAGCAATATTCTTCGTCCCAGTGATACCATTTCAAGAATGGGGGGTGATGAGTTTACCTTTTTACTGGACAATATTTCAGATCTTGACGAAACCATCGCCATCTCAGAACGAATTTTAAAGTCCTTTAAAAAACCATTTAATATTAATGGTGATGAAATCTTTACCAATGCCAGTATCGGTATCTGCATGTCATCACCCCAATATACTGGTGCTGATGACATGATCCGTGATGCAGATATTGCCATGTACCGGGCCAAATCTTCAGGGAAGGGTCAGATTGATATATTTAATCCAGAGATGCATGAGTATGCCATCGAAACAATGAAGATAGAAAATGATCTGCGTACTGCAATTGTAAATAATCAACTTGAGGTTTACTACCAGCCCGTGATCAACCTGAAAAATCAGAAAATTGATGGTTTTGAAGCACTATTACGCTGGCATCACCCCACTCTGGGTTTTGTGTCACCTGAGCGATTTATTCCTATTTCTGAAAGTACCGGACAAATAAAAGAACTGGGACAATGGGTACTCACTCAGGCCTGCCAGCAAGTTCGAGAATGGAGCCTGCAGTATTGCCCAAATGATGAATTCAGTATTGCCGTTAATCTCTCCAGTATTCAACTCACCGATTCTGTGATTCATGAACAAATTGAAGAGGTCCTTAGAAACACCCGGATGACACAAACAAAGCTGCATCTTGAAGTCACAGAAACTGCACTGGTCGGCCATAAAGAATCTGCAAAACAGACCATCAAAAAAATTCGCAATAGTGGTATATCACTCAGTATTGATGACTTTGGCAAGGGTTATTGCTCTCTTACCTATCTTCAGGAATTCGATTTTGATATTTTAAAAATTGACAAAGACTTTATTCAGGATATGGGCCCTGAAGGTAAAGGACTGCAATTAGTCCGAACACTGATGCTATTAGCCAGGGATCTCAAAATGAAAGTCGTTGCCGAAGGCGTTGAAACAGAAGAACAGCTCAACCGACTTAAAGCCATGAAGTGTCCCTATATTCAGGGCTATTACTTTTCTCGTCCTCTCCCGGCTGATCAGATCAAAGCACTATTGGAAATGGGCTGCCATAAAGACAGCCTGCTATTATTGAATGCTAACAGGGAGAAAGCAGGCAAACAGGCTTATAGTTAGTCTATAACCTCTAATCCCGATACTAAGGTACCGTAATGACCCGTACCATATTTGTACCACCTGCTTCCTGACCTGGTCCTGCGGTCACAACGATAATATCCTTTGATTTAATAAACCCATAATATTTACCCTCTTCCAGAGCAAACTCAAGTTTTTCTGTGTTATTGCCGCCTTCTCTGTAAAGAAGTGAATACACCCCCCAGTTCATCGAAGAACGTAACACCACTGATTCCGAGCAAGTTACCGCAAGAATCAATGACTCCGGGCGATATTTTGAAATTTGCCTGGAGGTAAATCCTGACTCCGTTAAACTGATGATTGCAGCAGCCTTCAAGTGATTTGCCATGGTAATAGCCGCCTGGCTAACAGCTTCCGTCACCACATTACTGCCATGAGGTGTAATTTTTTGCAGATAACCAAATTCTTTTAAAGACGCTTCAGCACGAACTGCCAGAGAGGCCATCATTTTGACAGATTCTGCCGGGTACTTGCCCATTGCCGTTTCACCGGATAGCATAATCGCTGAGCTGCCATCAAGAATTGCATTAGCAACATCACTGGCTTCAGCACGGGTTGGTTTTGGATTCATTTCCATGGATGCCAACATTTCTGTTGCAGTTATGACCGGCTTGCCACTGGTAACCGTTGATTGAATAATGCGTTTCTGCATAGCAGGCACATCAGCCAGAGGCAATTCAACGCCCAAATCACCACGGGCAACCATGGTACCATCAGCCACAGCAACGATAGCCTTCAGATTATCAATACCTGCTCGGTTCTCAATTTTGGCAATAATAGGAATATCAACACCTTTATCTGCCAGAATCGCTCGCATTTTAATCACATCTTCAGCGTCCTGAACAAAAGATGCAGCAATATATTCAACATTATTTTCCGCAGCAAAGCTAAGTTCCTGGCGAATTTCTTCCTGATTTTCAGGACTCACAGCACTCATCTGCAATTGAGTATCCGGCAAATTAACACTCTTATTTTCTCGTAATAAGCCACCATGAATAACCCGGCAATGTACCTCACCACCGTAAGTCTGAATGATCTCTTCTACTTCTAATTCGATTGCACCATCATTCAATAATATGGATGTGCCCGGATTCACTTCATTATGTAAATTAGCATAATTGACTGAAACACCATCCTGGTTGCCTTCTCTGGCATAGGAATAAAGGATAAACTTATCATCCGCACTCAGGGTTGTTGTATCATTCGTCAGCTTACCAGTACGGATTTCAATTCCCTTGGTATCAGCCATGATGGCAATAGAACACCCCATATCACGGGCAACCCGGCGGATAGTATCCAGTCGATTCTGCTGAACCTCATCGACACCAAATGACATGTTTAAACGAGCAACATTCATCCCAGCTTCAATCATCTTTTTTAATATATCCGGTGAATCACTGGCCGGGCCGATTGTCGCAACTATTTTAGTTTTACGTGGAACCGCTTTATTCATCATGTTTTATGCTCTAATTACTATTTATTAATTTGGACTATTTTACATTATTTTTTGTGTCTTCACATCGATGCTTACTTTCTGCAGAAATTGAAAATCAGCTCTACCATCAGTGGAGTTTTGACCGGTTTATTTTTGAGAAGCCATTTGCTAAATATAAATTTTCGTTATTTAGCGGGTGATTTACATGAGGTAAAAGCTTTAAAAAAAATCAGATTAAAAATTTATTTGATTCCATTGTTCTTTGTTTAAGAACTCTAGTCATTTCTTCAGCACTCACAGGTTTTTGAATTAAGAAGCCCTGTATTTTTTCACAATTTTCAGCCAGCAAAAATGCCTGCTGCTCCTTTGTCTCAACACCCTCAGCAATCACATTTAAACTCAAGCTTTTCGCCAAAGAAATAATTGAGCGGACGATGGCTTCATCTTCTTCATCTCCAGGTACATCTCGAACAAAAGATTGATCAATCTTCAATTCATCAACCGGTAGCCGTTTCAGGTAGGATAACGAGGAATAACCTGTACCAAAATCATCAATTGAAATATCAAAGTGAAGTGCTTTAAGCTGTTTCAAAGTATTAATTGCCAGCTCCGGATCAGTCATGATATAACTTTCTGTCACTTCAAACTGGATAAACCTCGGGTCATACTGATATTCATCCAGACTTCCCATGATTTTCTCAATAAAATCATTTTCCTGTATCTGTTTCACAGATAGGTTAATTGACAGGTGGTCATGACAGAACCCCATCTCCACCCATTCAAGCAGTTGCTGAATGACTTTATGAATGACCATCCAGCCAATTTTAATAATCATCCCTGTTTCTTCAGCAATTGGAATGAATTTTGCTGGAGAAACCAGCCCCATCTCCGGGTGCTGCCATCTTAATAAGGCTTCCATACCTATAATTTGTTTTGTGTGGCTATTGTATTGCGGCTGATAATAAACAATAAATTCATCCTCCTCTATGGCGCGACGGAGATTTTTTTCCAGTAAAACTCTTTCAAAAGCGAGTTCAGTCATTTCCTGAGTATAAAACTGATAATTATTGCGCCCCAGATCCTTTGCCTGGTACATTGCTGAATCGGCATTCCTGAGTAAAATTTCACTTTCTTCGCCATCATCCGGATAGAGGCTAATACCAATACTTGCAGTCACATATAATTCATTGGTATCGGAAACAATTTTTTGATCCAGCTCAACTATCAGTTTCTGTGCAATCTCCATAACAATAGAGGCGCGATTAACATTGGGCAGTATCAGTGTAAATTCATCACCTCCCAGGCGAGCAACGGTGTCCACTCGACGGATTGCTTTTTTCAGTCGTTGGGAAATTTCAATTAAGACTTCATCACCCACACTGTGCCCCAGGGAATCATTAATCTCTTTAAATCGATCCAGATCAATAAAAAGTATGGCAAATTTAGTATTATCTCTCTCAGCCAGTTTAATAGTTTGCAAAACCCGATCAATAAATAAAACCCGATTGGGCAAGCCAGTTAGAGCATCATAGTGTGCCTGGTGAGCCAGTTGATTTTTCTGCTCCTGTAATTGCTCATGAATCATAACATGGTCAGTGATATCATGACCCAGTTCAATAATTGATTCGACTTCCCCTGATTCATTAAGCAGTGGTGTAGCAGTAATCTCAATAAACTGTGGTTTGCCATCGCTTGAAATATGTTCATGAACGACCTGACTTTTTTCCCCGGTAGCAAATACGTCATGGTGTGGACATGAATGATCGCCTAAATGACAAGGTTCATCGACTTGATGTGAAAGCTGATAACATTTTAAGTTGTTGTACTGTTTTAACTTATAACCAATATTTTTTCTGGCTACTTTGTTCATCATAGTGACATTGTAACGTTTATCTATCACGATGACTGAGCTTGAAACCCCATCCATAATATTTTGCAGAAAAGCACCCTGCTCTATCAGCTCTTTGTTTTTTAATGAAACTTTTTTCTCCAAATTAAGATTAATCTCTTTAATTCTCTGCGCCAGATGCTTATTTGACAAATACCGAACAATCACAAAGATAAAAATAATAATAAAAGCAATAGAGAGTAATAATAAATTTCGCTCCTTATAAATATCATCCACATAAATATCATCCAGGGATTTGAACAATATAAAGTGTCCCATGGGTTTATTGTTTATATCCGAAAGAGCAAAATAGACAGTCAGCAGATTATTTTTTTTATCCAGCCTGTATTTTTTTTCGATCTGGATATAAGATTCAACTTGATTAATTTTCAACAACTTAAGATATTTTTCATGAGCATTTTCATTGGTTACATAATAATCACCAATGAAAATTTTCGTAAATGCTTTGGTTAATTGTTTTTTATAACGCTTATCGACCAGAAAAACCGGATAAATCCTTTCATGTTCCAGTTTTTCTGCAATTGAATTAAATTTAGCAATCACTTCAAAAATACCAATAAATTCTTTACCTTCATAAATGGGCACCATTGCTTTAAAGGTCAGATCAAATTTTCCTGTGCTAATTGTACTCGTAATTTTAGGATGCTTGAGCATGGCTGCAACATCCAGTCTGGCCTGAGAAAGGTTATCACCTCGTTTCCCCGTCCAACTTCGATAAAAACTATTGCCATTTTTTTTAATGATTTGAAACCATAAACTCTTCAATGAGGTCTGATGGTTAAACGTCTTTGATAATCGATCAAGCGCTAGAGCAGAGGGCTGATTAACCTTAAGTGCTTCAAGAATGCTCGTGTTACTGCCCATTGAGAGTGCAATGAGGAGAACAGCTTCTTTTTTCTCATTAATCAGCGTTTGTGTTTTTTGATGCAGTTCTTTTGCTATGGTACCATAGCGTTCTTCAAGAGGCTGATCAATTCGACCATAATAAAGCGCTGCCGCAATAAGGCTCATGCTCACAACAACAATTGTGGCGATTAGAAATGCTGCCTGTCTTTGTTCTGGTTTCATTTAACTAATGGCCCTTAATTTTGGCTCATGTCACTTAATTGCTAATATCAAAATAAGTGAATCCCCTTGAATTTATCCCACTTTTTCTTATAATTTAGTAATCTTCTATTCTTTTAGCAAATACAATGAAAAGGCTGATGCATACTTTCTCTCAATACGCTTTAACAGCCAATATGGTCTGCCTCTTTTGAAACGATTTTATCGTACATTGATAAGCTTATTTGCTCTTATTGTTATGATGACCTCAACAGTAATTATAGTTGGCTCACCAACAAAAACCTATGCCGAAAATCTTCTGGCTAAAGAATATTTTCTAAAAGCAGCTTTTTTATACAATTTTGCTCGTCTGGTTGACTGGCCAGACAATAAGTTTCACTCATCCTCTACACCATTTCGCCTTTGCCTGATCGGTGACGATCCTTTTGACAAAGCATTACGCTCCATTCGCAATAAAACAATACAGGGGCGTCCCCTAATTATACGCCGACTTATCAATTTATCAGAGGCATCACAGTGTGAGATTCTTTTTATCAGCCAATCTGAAAAGGATAACTTACCTGAGATCCTCAACTATGTAAGACAATCCCCCATACTGACAGTCAGTGAACTCCCCGATTTTGCGCAAACAGGAGGCCATATTCGCTTTTTCTTAAGTGGAGAGAAAAAACTTAAACTTGAGATCAATCGGGATTCAATTACACACAGCGACCTTAAAATAAGCTCTCGCATACTCACTTTGGCCAATCTTGTTAAAACAGAGGGTAAAACAAAAGCAACTTCTGGTGGTTCTTCAAAGGAGACTGTTAAACCATGATTAAACTGTCCTTTAAAAACTTATCCATTGCCAATAAATTAATTATAACCATAATGGGTATCAGTAGTGTGATGCTTTTGTCCACGCTCAGCATCTTTATCAGCAGTGAATTGCTTAACCTGAAAAAGACCATGCTTGAAGATCTATCCACGCTTGCTGATCTTGTGGGGAAAAACAGCTATGGTGCTATTATGTTTATCGATAGAAGAGCAGCCGAAGAGAATTTATCGGCACTTGAGGCAAAACCACACATTATAAGCAGCCACTTGTATAAAGAGACTGATCAGCCTTTTGCCAGCTATCATCGTACAAACCAGCAACAACCTGTACAGCTGCCAGATAAAATCCTGACATTAATCAAAACTAAAACAGAAGGCCACTTTTATATTAAGGATCGAATTCATCTTGTTAAACACATTATTTTTGATGCCGATCAAAGCCTGATTGGACTCATTCATATAGAATCCGATCAAGATGCTTATTGGCAACATGTGAACCAATATATCTATACCACCATAATAGTGATGTGTATTACTCTGCTAATCACCCTATTATTTGCCTACCGTGCTCAAAAGATCTTTACTGATCCATTGCTCAAATTATTGAAATCAATCAATCATGTGACCACAGAACACCAATACACCATGACTATTCAGAGTCATCACCACGATGAATTTGGTGAATTAATTGATGGTTATAATAATATGCTTGCTCAACTTGATCAGCAGCACCAACTAGCACTCCACTATCAGTCTAACCTGGAAAAGCGGGTAGAAGAACGGACCCACCAGCTGAAAAAAGCACGTGACGAGGCCTTATCAGCCAGCCGCCTTAAAAGTATTTTTCTGGCAAACATGTCGCATGAAATAAGAACACCAATGAATGCCATTTTAGGCTATGTCCAGTTATTACAGCAAAGTGAGTTAAATGAAGAACAATCCCGAAAATTAAGTATTATCGGCAAAAGCGGCAATCATCTATTATCCCTCATTAATGACATCCTTGAACTTTCTAAAATCGAAGCAGGTTCACTGGAAATATCCACAAGTGACTTTGACTTGATTGAACTAGCACAAAGCGTTGAAAATATGTTCAAAATTCGCTGTGACCAAAAAAACATCAATTGGAGGCTAACCTGTTTTAGCCAGAAAGCTGTCTATGTTAATGGTGATCAGGGCAAACTTCGACAAATATTGATCAACCTACTGGGTAATGCCTGTAAATTTACGGATCAGGGAGAGGTTATTTTTTCCATTGAAAATACAAAAGAGAATTACTACAAATTTTCCATAAAAGATACTGGTTCTGGTATTGAAAAAGAAGCACTGAGCCGAATTTTTGATGCTTTTCACCAAGAAAAACAGGGCATTATTAAAGGCGGTACAGGTCTGGGGCTTAATATTACCCGACGGTATGTTGAGCTAATCTCAGGAACGCTGGATGTATCATCCACACCAAACAAAGGCTCTACATTTTATTTTGAAATTGAGTTAATGCCTGCACAAAAACCTCCGGCTCTAACCGAGAAAATCCCAACTGCCACTTACACTCTCTCAACAAATAAAAAATTAACAGCTCTGGTTGTTGAAGATAATGAAGATAACACTGAATTATTATGTAATATTCTGGCCCAGCTCGGATTTAAGTTCATTTGTGCCCAAAATGGCCAGGAGGGCCTTGACAAAATAAATGAAGCACATCCAGATATTGTTTTCATGGATATTCGTATGCCGGTTATGGATGGCCTTGAAGCGATTAAACAAATCCGTCAAACTTATTCATCTGAGCAACTTAAATGCATCGCTGTGACGGCTTCGACTCTCCAGCACTCAGCTGAATACTATATAAGGGCTGGTTTTGACCTGTTTATTTCTAAGCCATTTCGCTTTGACGAAATATACCACGCTGTTAAAGACATATTAGGAGTCAATTTACAAATTCACGACACCACCCAAAAAACAAGCAAGCCAACTAAATCATTAGAAAAACAGTCAGAAAGGCAAAAAAACAGAACCCTTAAGCTTGATCCCGAGTTAATTCAGGAGCTGATGCAGGCAGCAGAATACAGCCAACTAACAGAGCTTAATAAACTACTCAGCAAGCTAGAGGAATATGGACCCGAAGGTGAAGTGATTGCTAACCATCTGGATCTCTTGATTAACACAGCTGATTTAGATGGTATTTTAGAATATGTGGAGGGTGTTATTAATGAACAAAACCACACGGGATAATATACTAATTGTTGATGACACCCCTGAAAATATTGCCCTATTATCAGAAATTTTACAACTTAGGGGCTATCATATTTCTGCCGCAAAAGATGGTGAGCGAGCCATCAAAATTGCCGGGCACACACAGCCTGACTTAATTTTGCTGGATGTCATGATGCCCGGTATTGACGGCTTTGAAACCTGTAGACGTTTAAAGTTTCTTGCTCAAACCAGGGATATTCCTGTTATTTTTATTTCTGCCAAAACAGCAATGGATGATCTGGTCATGGGCTTTTCTGTCGGCGGTACGGATTATATAAGCAAACCCTTTCAAAAAGAAGAAATTTTTGCCCGTGTTGAAAATCAACTGAAAATAAAATACTTGAACGATAAGTTAACTGCCTCTGAATTAAATATGCGTGAGTTGTATCTTGAATATCAACAGCAATCCGATCGCTTAAAATTAATCGTTACATTAGTTGATGATGGACTTTTGGAGCTCAACCGTTCTGGAGAAATTCAACATGCAAATCCTGCTATTGAAAGAGAGTTTGGCTTCAGTGCAAAAGCTCTGCATTCATTGAATTTCACAAAGTTGCTGGCCGAACCTTTTTCCAGCCGCTACAAGGCACTCTTCACAGCCAATAATTCTGAATCGAAGGATGCGTGTTCTATTGAAGCAAAAGGTGTTGAAATCATTGGTAAGCGATATGATGGCAGTGAGTTTCCCATTGAATTATCTTTGATAAAAATCCCCGAAACTCAAACCATGTATCTGGTGACCCTTCACAACATCACAGCCCATAAAGACAAAGAGAAAAAACTCCGCAATTTGTCTTATATTGACCCCTTAACCAATCTGGCCAACCGCCGACACTTTGATGAAAATTATGAAACCATCTGGCTTCATGGTCAACAAACACGAAGCAAAATTGCCTTTATTATGATTGACATTGATTTTTTCAAACAATTTAATGACCTATATGGACACCAGACCGGTGACATCTGCCTGCAGAAAGTGGCAAAAGCACTCAAAGATGAGATCAAACGGCCATGTGATCTGCTTGCACGAATAGGGGGTGAAGAATTCGCTGTTATTTTACCAAATGCTTCAAAAGAAGGAGTTATTCAAGTTGCCGAACAACTCAGAAAAAGTATTCAGGCTTTACAAATACCGCATGATTGCTCTGAATTTAAAGTCATAACCATCAGTCTGGGTATTGCTATCACAACCATTACAGAAAAATGCAACACATCCAGTATGCTTTACCAGATGGCAGACGAAGCTTTATATCATGCTAAGAGTTCCGGACGGAATCAATATTCTATTTTTTAATAGTCTGTTTAAGCATCCATAATTCTTTATTTTGACCCCGGATAAAATTGATTGCAGCTCGCATTGATTGTTAGAATTTATAACGAACTTCTGCATAAAAATTACGTTCGGGTAATGGTAGATCATCCCCAACCCGGCCAACATGCTCACGGGCATCTTCATCAAAAAGGTTGCGTACAGAAGCCGAAAACTCCCATTGTTTCAAGCCCGAATAACGCAAAGTGGTGTCGGTGACAATATAGTCATCCATATCAGAGCGAGTATCATTATCTGAACGTTCACGATCTGCGATCCAGTTAGCCTGTACATCCCAGTTCCAGTCTGGCATAAACTGCCAATCTGAACGAAAATAAACACTTTGCTGTGGACTGGTCACATTGCGAAATTCATTAATATCAGGATTATTATAAGCATAATTTCCTGACAGACTAATACTATCTGATACCTGCCAGTCAGCCTCAATTTCGACACCATGTATTTTATGTCTGCCGGTATTTTGATAACGTCTACTACCATCTTTACTGATAATATCTGTAATTTCAAGCTGGTAAAGATTTAAACCCAATTGTAGATTTTTTTGCACAGCATAGGAAAAAACCAGTTCAATCGTTTCTGATTCTTCCGGATCAAGATCCGGGTTCGGCCTTGATCTTGACGTATCAGAATAAAGCTCCTGGAATGAAGGGGCACGAAATGCCTGACCATATAAAAATTTTGTTGTCAGATTTTCGGTACTCTGCCAAACTAATGCAAGACGAGGGTTGATCGTATCACCAAAATCAGAATAATGATCATAACGAGCACCAATAGTTAACTCCCAGTCCTCAGCAAATGCCCAGACATCCTGAGCTAAGAAATAATATATTTTTCTGCTTTTTTCAGGAGCAAAAGTATCCGTTGTCGGATAATTCGTCTGCTGCTTTACATCATACAAATCCTGCCAGTTATAACCCGCTCCAATTCGAATACTGTGATCACTGATACCGGAATACTGACCAATTGATTCAAACCTTGCCTGACGTTCAGATGAGCTGATGCGGTTGATCATACCATTGGGGAAAGTGATATCTGGATGGGTTTCCCTAAAGCCATCACCGGAAGAATATTCCAAATCCTGGTAATGAAGTTTTAATTCCAGTCCCCAGTTCTGACTGAAATCTTTATTTTCATAGATTAAATCAAGATCATAGCGCTCATCATCGGCACTGGTTACTGGATCAAGGTTACCTCCACCAGTCATGCCCGTTTCCAGATCATCATGAGACATATAGCTGGCAAGAAATTTAAAGTGCTCACGGGCAATGGAAAAACGAATGTCCTGATTATCCCATCCATATTGAGCCTTTCCAGTGTAATTAGAAAAATCCGGATCAATCTTTGGATCATGACCATCCGTTGTCGAAAATTCTGCAGTGATGCCCAGCTTATGGCCATACCACTCACCACCCGATTGCAAAAAAGCGGTCTTAGAATCAAAGCTACCAGTGCGCAAGCCCACTTCCGTGGTCTCAATTTCACCCGCCGTTTTAGTGATCACATTAATAACACCTGCGACGGCGTCCGCACCGTAGAGTGCAGAGCCGGGACCACGAATGACTTCAACACGTGCAATAGCACTGGCCGGTATGCCTTTCCAGAAAGCACCAAATGCCCAAACAAGATCCTTCATGGGATTGCCATTAACCATAAGCAGGGTTTGATGACTATTCGCACCACGCATGTGTATCAGAGGTCGATAGCCAAAACTATCATATTTAATGTGCACACCGGGTACACTTTCCAGAATACCAGTCAGATTGACTGCACCGGTCTTTTTAATATCATCCTCGCTAATAACCGTCACTGTGGCCGAAGCTTTTTTAATTGACTGCTCTGAACCCGTGGCAATAATGACTTTAACCTGTGTTAGTTCTTCCCAGCTTAGCTCTAGCAGAGAGTCTGTTTGATCTTCGGCCAGTGAGAGGGAATTCAGCAACAAACAGCAACTCCCGATGAGTATTGTGCTTTTTTTCATAAAGAATCATAACCCTGTTGAAATTTTTCCTCATTAAATGCCAGAAAGAGTTTATGCGGGTATTTCGAGATAAAAAGTTTTAATATCATTGACTTAAGTTATTTTGTTTATTATCTCAAGAGTAGCATAAGCTTCTTAAAATGGTAGTTTTTTTTGAACTATTTCTTATTTCTTTGACATAAATAATAATTGACTCTTTAACTCGCGGCCATCAGTTTAATAAACGAATAGACAAGAGGCTCAAAAACATTCATTATTAATACAGACCAGCCAAAGGAGCAATTATGACTCAAAAATTATTATTTTTTATTTTCGTTATTTTTTTCAACACCATACAAGCTTCTGATGAAATTGCCTTACCAATTGTGCAGGACAAGTGTCAGCATTGTCATGGTATGCAGGGTGAGGCATCTAATGTCCTTTATCCCCGCCTGGCAGGACAGCATAAAAATTATATTATTAAACAATTACATGACTTTCGCAGTGGCAAGCGTAAAGGCACTATGAATGACATGGCAAAAGATTTAACTGATCCTGACATTCTTGCCCTTGCTGCATATTTCAGTAGTAAGCCCACTCTGAAGCATCGAGTCCGAAATAAAGAACTTGCCCAAGTAGGCTGGTTTATTTTTCATCGTGGTAATGAATACTCCGGCGTCCCTGCATGCTCCTCATGCCATGGTGAAAATGCTGAAGGTTCTGATAAACTCCCTCGGCTTGCAGGTCAACATAAGCGCTATGTTGCGGATCAGTTGATGGAATTTAACAATCGCAAAAGAAGCAATGATAATGCCATTATGCATTCTGTTGCGGAAAAGCTGACGGAATTGGAGATTCAAGCTGTATCGAGTTATGTGAGTGGACTAGAATAGGGACGTTCGAAGGCAATAGTACTCTAGCTCAACAAGTTGCCATTCCAACGCTTTTTATTCTAAATCAACTTATGATGTCCCCAGTGGATTTAATAAATCCATCAATTCTTCCTGAGAAAACTGCGGGCTTTTTTTAGTTGAACCAGTGTCACTGACAGCAGCAGTTTTTTTATCCTGATACAGAGCATCAGCTAATTGTTGTTTTGATTTTTGCATTTGCAGTATTTTTTCTTCAACGGTTTCTTCAGTCAGCAGTTTGTAGACAAAAACAGGTTTGTCCTGACCTATTCGATAGGCTCTGTCGGTTGCCTGGCGTTCAACTGCCGGATTCCACCAGGGGTCATAATGGATAACGGTATCTGCAGCAGTGAGGTTAAGTCCAACGCCGCCGGCTTTAAGGCTGATTAAAAATACCTGTGCATCACCCTCCTGAAAGGATTGGATCACTTCATCCCGATTTCGGGTCTGCCCTGTTAATTTACTATAGGTAATTTTGTGTTTCAGTAACTCTTCTTCAATAAAGCCCAGCATTTTAACAAACTGAGAGAAAATAATTATTTTTCGGCCTTCTTCTGCCATTTCAGGCACCATTTCCATGAGCATTTCCAATTTTGCTGACTCATGAACATCTTTGGCACTGCTCAAAGATAAAAGCCTTGGATCACAGCAGGTCTGGCGCAGTTTCAACAAGGCGTCCAAAATCATGATCTGGCTCCGGGCCAGACCTTTTTTACTGATTTCTTCACGAACTTTTTCATCCATTGCCAGACGAACAGTTTCATACAAATCCCGTTGTTTACCAGAAAGTGGAATGGTGCGGATCATTTCAGTTTTTTCTGGTAACTCTGTTGCCACCATTTCTTTGGTGCGGCGCAGCATAAAAGGTTTAATTCGCTGATGCAGTTGTTGCTGCCGATCGGTGTCACCCTGTTTTTCGATAGGACTGCGGAATAATCGGTTAAACCGATCTTGTGTACCAAGAAATCCCGGCATCAGAAAGTGGAATAATGACCACAATTCACCCAGATGGTTTTCCATGGGCGTACCGGTCATGCACAGACGATGTTTAGCTTTAAGCTTAAAAATAACCTGAGATGTTTTTGAACGGGCATTTTTTATATTCTGTGATTCATCCAGGATCACAAAATTATAATTTTGCTCACTGTGAAGCTCTTTGTCTCGTAACATAAGTGCATAAGTTGTCAGTATGACGTCATACTGATCTACTTCGGCAAACAATTCTTTTCGATCAGGGCCATGCAACAATAAAACATTCAGACTGGGGGTAAATCGTTTTGCCTCACGCTTCCAGTTTCCCATAAGACTGGTCGGAGCAACCACCAATGATGGTAAAACCAGCGCTTGATCTCCATCTATTTGCTGTTCTGTTAGTTGTTTTTCATAGAGTAAATGAGCAAGTGCCTGTACTGTTTTACCCAGCCCCATATCATCGGCAAGAATACCATTAAACTGGTATTCACGCATAAACTGCAGCCAGTTTAATCCATGCTGCTGATAGTCTCTTAATTCTGTTCGCAGACCTTCAGGCGCTACAATGGTTTCAATTCCTTTGAAGTTCTGAATTTTTTTACTCAATATCTGTAATTGCTCAGCCCCTTTCCATTTTAATTTTGGATCGTTCAGCAGCTCTCTTAACTGCAAGCCCTGATGTTTACTGAACTCCAGATTACCTGAGTCATTCAGTGCATGTTTGTCATATAGTTCAATCAGAATATCAAAGATCCCCATAATCCTTGACGAAGGCAGCTTAACCCACCTGGGGTTATCTTCATCTTCTGAAACAGGTAAAATAATATGTTCGCGCAGAACAATTCTTTCTCGCATTTGAGCAGGATCTTTCTCTGAGGCCAGCAACTCTACCAGGGAAGGCAGTAAGTTAATGTTCTGGCCATTTAATTCAATACCCAGACTGATTTCAAACCATTCCTGATTGTCTTTTTCTTCCAGTTCACCATACCACTCATCCGATTCTTCAATCTGCATACTGAAACTGTCGTCAAATTCAACTTGCCAACCCTGTTCTTTGAGTTTTGGGATGGTATCAAACTGAAAATCATGCCAGTGCCATAGTGTTGCTGAAGCCGATTCAGATAAAATAGTTTGATCAAGCCGATTGAGACTCTCCCTGTCCTCTGCAGAAGCAATTTCATAAATAGAAACAAAATGATTTTGTTGTAGAGTTAATAAACACTCTTGTTCAAATTGAGGATCACGAACAATCTGATATTGCTGTTCGTCTTTTATAAATCGATAGGTCCGGCTGTTTTTTTCGGGTTGAATTAAATGGCCGCCATAATTAAACCGTAAACTTAATAAATGCACTCTACGCTGATCGTTTTTTAATTCCAGCGAATGCATTAAAGCATCCGCAGTTGGCGCTTCTTCTATAATGATGGTTTTATTATTCAAATCAGCCGGCATAGGCACATTATTTTCAGGCCATGCCTGCAGTAACTGTTCACTGACCTGCATTGCCATTGTTTGCGGAACGGGAGGTGCATTTAATATTTGAGAGACTTGCTGTGCATTCAAATCACTATGCTCTACAAGACCAATTTGATTTGTCTGAGTATCAATATAATAAAAATTATGCAGTCTGAATAGTTCCTGTGCTTCAGGAGAAGTATTAGCTATTATCTGATATTTATCATCGACCGAATGCCACTTCATTTCAAAAAAACGTGACCCTCCAGCTTGTAATGGTTGATTAAGCTCTTGAGTCTGCCAAAAACAACGCTTAGTTTTCAGTAGTTTTTCTAGAGTCAGTTCTCCTATATCACCTTTGAGTGCATAAGTATTTTGCCGATAAAAAATCCCTCTGCCAGTCATACTATAAAGCAAGCCTGAAATTTCAACATCTTGCTCATTGTGCTCAAAATTCAGATGCGCGGTATAACCATCCACCATATCTTCCAGACTTTGAGCGCGCGCCTTGCCAAAACCTCCTTTTTTCAGGCGTCTGGCCACAATTGTGACAATCTCCATATCCTGACCATCCTCTGTCGGTTGTATCAAGTAAAGCAGGACATTAGTATAGGCTGGTTTTGTTTTATGACTATCAGAGCCTGAAGAGACATTGTTTTGATTTACCGACGATTCAGACTTCAGGCTATTGAGCCAGTGTTCAACATCAAGTTCGGCCTGGCGGCCACTATCAAGACTTTCAAGCTGACCCTTTTCATTTATCGCCTGAGCATTGAGTCGTGAAAATTCAAACAGTGCTGCAACAGCATGCTTACAACGAAATCCAACCGGGCAATCACATTCACCAATCACACTGGTATGGTTTTTGGTTACCTTAATCGTAACAACAATGCTGTAGGCATAATTTAAACTGCCAAAAACATCTGCATGAATGGTCACATCTTTACCAGTGATCGATTCTATTAAGGTAATTTCAACCCGATCACTTTCAAAGTAATCGATACCTCGCTGCAAGGTGGCCTGGCTGAAAGAATTTTCTATGATTGTTTCAGAAATGCCGACCTGGGCCAGCATCTGTATATACTCTTCATTCATAAATGGGTCAACACTTAAATACTACTTCCCTGAGGTGCATCGCCCTTTTCATCGGCATGTGGCGCTTCATCATGCGGGGGTAATATTTTTCCTCCAAAAACATTATCAAACTGCCAGTTCATAAAATTTGGCGTTGTAACATAGGTTTTATTAACAATAAATTTTAAAACATTTTTCAGACGATAGACATGTGCAACCGAGTCAATTCGTATAATTTCATGCCCTCTCTCATCAAAAGCAATGAGTGTCGGAGCATAAAATAGATTAAGTTGTTCAGCCCATTGCTTCGCCGAAATACGCTGGCCATCCGGTGTAATTACTGGTGTCTCGGAGTTCATATCCAGTTGAACAATTTCAAAATGAGTTAGTAATTTTTTTGTTTCTTCAAACTCCAGTGGTTCTGAATGAAGCACGTCACAGGCATGACAATCCTGTTGTTCAAAAAAAACCAAAAGTGGTTCCTGAGCTCGAAAACGACTGCGATCCAATACATAAGGCGGCAGCATAAAAAAATCTTCCGGATTCATATCAGAGATTTCAAACTTGGGCGGTGGATTGGCTCTGAACATATAATCTCTAAAGGATTCTTCTTTATAATAACCCCGCTCAACATACTCCATAGCAGCCCGAAATTTATAAGGTGGATAAAATCCCCGCAGCATCAATGCCTTTTGTCCCTGAGCATTATAAAAAATCAGTGACGGTGTAAAATTCGCTCGTTCTCTCAGCGCATATTCACGCTCAGTCATAACCTGACCATCAGGTGTAGTCACTTCATTACTACCCCAGATATTTATGGGGATGACATCAAAATTTTGCCTGGTATAGGCTTCAATATCCTTTTGACCAAAATCTTTATCAATGAGTGCCTGACAATAAGCACAGTGCTTTTGACCAAAGTAAACAATGATTCCTTTTTTGCCTGCATCAACTGCTTCCTGGATATCATCGGGTAGTTCTAAAAAACTTTTTTTAAACCAGTCAGGATAAATAATTTCTGGTATAACTGGCTGATCATTAAAACCATTTTCCCAGTCATCATCCCAGTCATCACCTGCACCTTCAGCCGCAAAAATACCCTGACAGCAGATAAGCATTAATAATAATATAATTTTATACATTCAGAACTACCCTCCAGAGCACATTCAATAGGCAAAACACCGATAAATGCACTGCTTCCCCCCAATTATTTGGAAACACAGCAGCCTGCCTGAGTCTCAGACAGGATCCTGACATTATAGAACAATTTACTATCGAAGTGGCGTACAAACTTGATATAATTCAAGGCATCTACGATAATTATCCTAAGTAAAGAATAGAGTTAAGTGGAAAAAAAAGAACTATACACCATGGAAGTCACCTCAGAATTACTGACTAGAAAACAAACTCAATACCTTTATCAGTCAATACATTTGACAGTGATAAGCCTTTTTTTTGCTACTTCCCTTATTCTATATTTATTCTGGGATCTTCTACAGCTCAGAGAGCAGCTAATAAACTGGTATATTACCAATCTGTTTGTCCTGTCCTTACGACTGATTATCTCCTTATTCTATCGGCATTCAAAATCCAGCAAACATCCGCAAGTATGGTCTTATTTATATATTTTTGGTGCCTGCTTGAGTGGCACAATTATCAGCCTGATTATTTTTCTTGTTCCTGAAAATCAAAATCATTACTACACCTATGTCTTATTATTGCTCGGTACCATGGCAATTGCCTCTATCGCTTCACTTGGAATCCTGAAAAAAGGATTTTTTACGTATATTGTCTCATTATCCGTACCACTGATTATTTTCTCTCTCACTCACAGCAATGAATTACAGTCATTTCATTTTTATGGTTACTTGATAATCTTTCTCTTTGCCAGCAGTGCTGTGATACAGATCAATAAGAGCCTGCTGGCAGCCTTCACAATGGAAATTGAAAATACTGTGCTCAAACAAAAGCTAACCATAGAAACAGATGAGCGAATTCAGGCTGAAGATGAATTACGGGATAAGGCCCGTGAATTACAGGTTCTGAATGAAAATCTTGAAGATACCGTTAATAAAAAAACATCTGAACTTGAGAACCTGGCCTTTTATGACACCCTGACTCAATTGCCCAACCGTCACCATTTCTATGACTATCTTGAACGTACCCTGTCCAGAAATAAGATTACCCGGGAACCTTTCGCTTTGTTTTTTATAGATCTGGATGAGTTTAAAAACATAAATGATACTTTAGGGCATGATTTTGGAGATACCTTATTGATAAAAGTGGGCTCACGTTTACGTGACAGTACTCGTGTTGATGATTTTGTAGCTCGCATTAGTGGCGACGAATTTATTGTTATTTTAAAAGGTAATCTTTCTGAAAATAAAGTTGCTGAAATTGCTAATAGTATTGTTACTATCATTGCCCAACCTTACACTTTTTCTGATTCTCAAACCTATATCAGCTGCAGCCTGGGCATCGCTCTCTATCCTCAAGATAGCGAATCAAAAAATACACTGGTGAAATATTCTGACCTGGCAATGTATGCTGCCAAGGAAAGTGGTAAAAATGCCTTTCGTTTTTACAATAATAAACTTTATGAACAAAAGGCAAAAAAGTTTATTTTGGCCACGGCATTGAAGACAGCTATCACCAAAAATGAGCTTTATCTGGTCTATCAGCCACAGGTCAGCACTCAAAACAACCAAGTTTCAAGCATAGAGGTCTTATTACGTTGGAACAGCCCAAAATTCGGTCTGGTTCCAGTAGAAAAATTTATTTCAGTCGCAGAAGAAACCAATCAAATTGTTGAATTGGCCGATTTTGTTCTTCACACAGCTCTGGCACAGGTTAAACTCTGGAATGAGCATAGGGAGACAAAATTTCGCATTGCTGTCAATATTTCAGCCCTTCATTTTAAACATAAGAATTTTGTGGATCAGATTAAAACAGTATTGACCAAAACAGATTTTGATCCAAACTATCTGGAATTGGAGTTAACCGAATCTGCACTGATGCATGATACACAGGAAGGTATTGATAAACTAAGCTATCTGAAGTCACTGGGACTTAAAATCAGCATTGATGATTTTGGCACTGGCTACTCTTCAATGAGTTATCTCAAACAACTCCCGGTTGATACCTTAAAAATTGATAAAAGCTTTATTGATGGTATCCCGGATGATCAAAATAATAGTGCCATAACCCGGGCAATTATCGTCCTGGCCAATCAATTTAACCTGGAAACCATTGCTGAAGGAGTTGAAGATGAGGAGCAGCTGAAATTTCTCAAAGAAGCTGGTTGTCATTTAATTCAGGGGTATTATTACTATCGACCACTCACTGCTGAGTGTTTTGAAAAAGAATTTAAGCTGAAATAAATAAGGATTAAATTCCAATCCTGGCATACTCTATGCTTGTTTTTATGTTAAGTCGCCATTACCACCCCTGAACATAAAGAGAAATAACATGCTAATCGATAATGCTGGCAAACCACTCATTGCAGTCGACAACACCCGCCAGACATTGGTTTCTAAGCCAATGTCTGGCGGGAAAACAGCATTAGATGCGGCTGGTTTTGCCAGTATACTCAAAACCCAGGTTAATTACAGTGAACAAGTCAGTCAAAAAAACGACACACTGTTAATGAGCCCAAATCTTAAAAACCACACCACACTTCAGGCAACAGACTCACCAACTATTGATACCATCAAATTGGGGAGCTTATCCGGTAACAATAAATCGGTGGCTCAATTACTACTGAACAATCCTGAACTGAAAGCAAAAACCTGGTCCATCATCCACAATCCGGTCAATCGCAACAAAGCATTCAATCAAATTGCTGCTGGGAAAACAATTTATTTTAATCAAAAAACTCAGGAACTGCATTGGTCAGATTCTCGTAACACTCGACTCTTAAATCCTTCTGCCATAAACCTTGATCAAGACGACAGAACAACTGGGGTGGCACAGACAGCTCAGACAAAACATACTGCCACTTCTGACACAGGACAAAAGCTCGTTTTAGGGCAAATCAACCAGACAAATCCAACCATCTCAAACTTGCTCTCTCAGCAAAACCATTATAGATCACAGCGTTGGGATATTATTCACTCTGAAGTGAATAAGGATAAAGAATTTACAAAAATTCCCACCGATACAGTCATCTATATTGACAGCAAAACTAAAGAACTTTCCTGGAATCAAACTGCTCATAACAATGTTGTTGAAAATACTGATAATAAAAAGATTCTAGCTGAAAAACTGGATGATGCCGTTAAACCTTTTATGGGCACTGAATACAAACACCTGGATTGTTATACACTGGTCGTTAATGGTCTAGAAAATATGGGCATTCGCTATCGAGGCAAGGGCAGTATCAGTTCTCAACTGCTTCAAAGAGCAGAATTAGACGGACGTTCCAGTCATGCTTATTTTACTGGAGAGGGACTGACTGAAGCACTGGGTAATAAGGTGTATACAAAAGCAATTTCTAAGATTGAAAATATCCCACAACAAAGCCAGTCTGTTTTTCAAGAAATGAAAAACCTGATGCAAAAAGGTGATATTTTATCCTTTTCATTAAAAACCAGGGGGCACACTGGTATCATTTCACACAACAATGAACAATGGACCTATATCAACTCAGGCCGTATGGACCATTCAATTTCAAATAGCGCACCCAGGCATGGCGTGGGTGAGGAGAGCTTATTGAGTGAAATCAACAACTGGATTAAGCTGGCTCAAAAAAACAATGAAGCATTGCAGATCACTGTCGGCAGGCTGGATAAACAAAAACTGGCCTGACGCTTAATTTTAAGACATCAACCCCACACTGTTAACATGTCACTATTCAGCGTGTTTAGATTTTCTGCTCGTTCTCTAATGCTTTATTGGTAATTTCTTTATAAAGGGACAAGGCTTTCATAATAATCATTTTCAACTCATCATCAGAAATTGCCATATAGTGTTCATTTTTTTTCGCGTCACTAAAAACTTCTTCCAGAAACTCTATCTCATATTTATCCAGCTTATCCCCAGAATCAACTTTTTTCTTAATATCCAATAAACGTGGCAGACGTTGTTTTTCAAAGCGCTCCAATAATGCTTCCAGAATAATTTTATCTTTTGTTTCATTGCTCACTTTTCTTTCCTCTAATTTTTGAATAGAAATATTTTAAAATATAACGAGTGCCATCAATTAAGATTGAAAATTTGTTCATTTTATCACCACATCCCTCCTGAATGTAGTATTTTAAAGACAATTAAGTGATAATAGCGTGGAGAAGAGTGAGCACTTTATTCGTTTAAATGGACATTAACATGGGCTTTTTTGATTTTTTTAATATTTTCAGCAATCCTTCCTCTAAAAATAGAGCCACCGAAACTTCCCGAAAGAGTGTATCACTGCCTGGCACTCAGCTTTTTTTTGATGAAACACTAATCACAAACTTGCAGAGCGACCATGAAGATCTGCTCAATGTCTATGATGAAATGGCAGGTGCTCTTTCAGCAGATAACCATGAACAACTGGTGACATTATTTACCCAATTCAGTTCAAAATTACGCAGTCATATTTTAACGGAAAACTTAAAACTGTATGTTTATTTGAGTCATGCACTCGTCACTGATCCTGAAAGCCTGGCAATAATTACAGAACTAAGAATAGAAATGCAGCAAATTGGCCGTGCAGTCAATGCCTTTTTAATCCGTTATACAGACCTTCCCTGGGCTGAGGAAAAGAGACAATCGTTCCCTGCCGAATTTGAACAAACCGGGAAAATTTTAATTGATCGTATTAAACGAGAGGAACAAAACCTCTATCCGCTTTATATGCATCCAGAAGCCTATCTGGATGCAGCTGAACACACCGATTAAAACTACCAGTTTTCTCCCAATAGTTCAAAATGAGCCTGAGGATGCAAGCAGGCAGGACAAAGTTCCGGTGCATCTTCTGACTCATGCAGATAGCCGCAGTTTCTGCAGCGCCAGACCACCTTTCCGTCTCGTTTAAACACTTTTCCTGCCTCAAGATTATCAGCTAAATCCTGATAGCGTTTGCCATGCTGTTTTTCAGCAATTGATATCGCATCGAAAGCATTGGCAACATCATCAAAACCTTCTTCGCGGGCTGTCTTTGCAAATGCCGGGTACATTTCAGTCCACTCATGCTCTTCACCTGCCGCCGCATCCTTAAGATTTTCAAGTGTTGACTTCAATTGCCCGGCAGGGAACGTTTCTGTAATCTCTAGCTCACCACCCTCAAGGAATTTGAAAAAACGTTTGGCATGTTCTTTTTCCTGATTAGCTGTTTCTTCAAAGATGGTTGAAATTTGCACCAGACCTTCTTTTTTTGCAACACCAGCAAAATAGGTGTAACGATTTCTAGCCTGTGATTCACCAGCAAAAGCAATTAATAAATTTTTTTCAGTTTGCGTATTTTTAATACTTTTAGTCATTTTTTCTCACTCCAATGATTATCTTATCGTAAGTATTCGTCTTATCTTATTGGTTTATTCTCTCGAGCTGCTGCCTTCGTATTTTATCTGAAACAGAGTAAAACCCCGCCCTTTTAATGAGCAATTGTGTCGCATCTGCCATTAAAAATTCTAACAACTGCTTGTTTTTTACTGCTAATATGGTTCCTGGTTTCTGGTTTATATATAGGTATAAATACCGACTTATGGGGTATTTAAAACTACTGATCCATGGTTGTACCGGCTCATAAAATTGACCATCCTTCCCTTCCAGAGCGACAAACTGAGTTCGCCTGGTTTTATAAAAACTGCTGGCAAAGGTAATTCCTCCAGAATTAACACCAACAGACTGAACCACTGAGCTTGAAGTCGGCTCAGTAATCGCACTAATTTTATATCCGGCTTTTTTTAACATTCGCTTATTAAAGAGCGAATAAGCACCAGCAATTTTTGGCAAAGTATAAACTTGTATCAGCTGTTTCTCCCAATTGGGCGTCATAAGCGGCTCTAATTTTAAATCACCCCAGTAGTTAATATGATGGCTATCTGAAAAAAGATCGAGTAGTTGTGTGCTGGTCAGCTTATTAACTGGATTCTTTTTATTCACATAGACAGCTAATGCATCGACTGCAATTTTAAACTCAACAGGCTCATAGCCATAGTGTTTAATAAAGGCATCCCGCTCCTTTTGTTTCATTGCTCTTGACATCTGACCAATGGTTGCCGAATTGTCAAGCATTGCTCGAACAGCACTGGATGAACCTCCCCCTGAAATCTTAACCTGAATATTTTTGTAATTCTGCTCAAATTTATCCGCCAGCAGGTTTAGCACATTTGATACCGTCGTTGAACCAGATATATTTATAATATGTTTGTTTTTATTTGAACTTATATTTTTTAAAGTTATTGGTGCTTGTGTTGCTGTATCTTCATTCCAAAAACCATTATCAGGATAAGAAAGTTCTGCAAGAAAAAAACTGAATAGTACCAATAACAGCCTCATAATTCACCTCTATTCCTGGCAAATAGTTTGCGGTAAAAAACCATCAGTGAAAAGGCTAAAACAAGTGTTAATGCAATATAAAGAAAAAGTGTCTGAATCATTTTTTTACTTTGTTCCGTTGCATGTTCAACCCGATCTCGTGCTGCACTATTAAGTTGTTCAATACGATAGCTTAATTTATCTGAGCTGATCATATTTCCTGAAGCCCCCATCAAACCAGTTAGCTCTTCAGCGGCATTATCCACTTTCACCAGAGCTTCTGTATATTCATTAATATCAAATGGTTTTGACTTATCTCTGGCTTTTTCTTCCTCAGACAGCGCAGGGAAATGATGACTCATCATGCTATCAAACGTTTTTAATGTCATATTTAAGGACTCGGATGTGACTCTAAGTTCGTGCAGCATGTTATTGCCAGAATCTGACAGCTTGTCAACGGTCACCACCAAATGTTCTGTTTCATTAATGGTTTGTCTTACTTCTGTCAGGACTTTGCTGATAGAACTTTCTCTTTTATCCAGTTCCGATGAAATAAACACCCGCTCTTCTCTTATTAATTTAGGTAAATTTTTCATCACTTCACTCACTCTCTCTATGGCCAGAGTTGAACGTTTTATGCCCTCAAGTAATTGTGCAATTTCTGGTTTAGCGAGTATATTTGTGGTCAAATTTTCTGCCTGCCATGTATAGATCAGTGGTGCTCGTTTGGCATAAAAGAAAGAACGCTCAGCTAACAGCCTTGTTTCATTTATGGCTTTTTTAGCTTCATCAACGGGCGCTAAAAATCCAGAGCCTATTTTTACATCTGAAACAATGGACTTCACTCTGGAAGCAGAAACATCAGAAAAACGAGTAAAGATAACAAAGTTAATATCTGGATTTTGTCTTCTCCAGTCAAGAATCAACCAGTCTAGTATATAGAGTTGTTCTGGTTTCATAGCCTTAGCCGCCAGTTTCCATATCTCTTTTCTATTTTGATGCATCGCATCAATTAAAACTTTTGATGACTGACCAAAAATTTTTTCAGCTCTGTCTTCATCAATCCAGACATAACTCTGCAATGTCACCACCAGCAGCATATCTAACAGCTTGGTAAAAGGTTCTGAACTACTGGCAATATCATAAATAGAATTAACGGAACCCACACGCAGCAACATGGCATCGCTGCGTTGTTGTGAAGACTCAGCCTGCTTGGTAATTTCCCGGGTTGCCGAAACAATCTGGGTCATATAACTATCAGCATAGGCATATATCATGCCGTCAAGTTCTTCTGCAGTAATGGTATATTGGGCAGACAAATTTTTATTTTTAGACGAATTTAAATTGCCCGCCCAACTACTGGATGCACTTGAAGACACAGGCATCATAAGAAATATAATCAAAAAAGATGGAATCAGGCAATAATAATGACAGCCTGAACAGAAATTTTTCTTAGTTAAATATTTTTTCATTATCTTTATTAATTTATAAAATAATTGTAACTATTCAGCTTAACAGAATTTTCATCAGCTTTGCAGAGACAATCTGCAAAGATATAGAAATTAACTGAGTTTGGATACTGTCGTCCATAATTAAACCTTAAGATTAATTGGTTTTCATTAAGATCACTTTGGACAGATTTGATATCAATTTTTCTAATAAAACAGCCGTATTATTCACCGCATATTCCAGAGTCATAGGTGCCTGACAAAGACTGAATGCACTAATGTATGGGCTGATTTTTTTCATATCCAGATCATCACCAATGCTGCCACAAATTACAATGAGTGGAATATTATATTGAAACACCCTTTCACTTAATCGTCCAACTAACTTTCCCTGTAGGCTCTGATTATCAAAACGCCCTTCAGCAGTAATAATTATATCAGGCCGGGTTTCATTGGATGCTAATAATTCATCCAGCCGGGCCAGCTCAGCAATCAGCTCAAAGCCACTTTTCATTGTTGCCTGACAATAGGCCATTAACGCATAACCCATACCACCTGCTGCACCAGCGCCACAAACGCCACTTAACTCTTCATTAGTTTCTGCACGGACAAAAACAGCTGTTTTATTGGCAAAATTCTTTATTCCTGACTCAAGTTCTACCAGCATTTGTTTATCTGCGCCTTTTTGAGGGCCATAAATATAAGTCGCACCCAATTCACCACATAATGGGTTCATCACATCCCCGGCAATGATAAATTCACTTTCCTCAATTCTGGGATCAAAATCTGACCTATCAACTGAGTTAATTTTGTTTAGTGATCCGCCGCATGCTTTGAGTAATTGTTGTTGCTCATCAAAAAACCGGACACCTAATGCCTGCAGCATTCCACTACCACCATCATTAGTGGCACTGCCACCTAAACCAATAATAAATCGTCGACATCCCTGATCCAGCGCATGTCGAATTAATTCACCCGTGCCATAACTCGACGTTTTCATTGGATTTTGTTCATCAGGCTTCAGTAATGGCAATCCAGATGCCTGAGCCATTTCTATCACTGCAGTATTATTTGAGGATAATATTGCATAACTGGCAGCAACCGATCTGCCCACAGGATTTTCAACATTGACCGAATAAATCTGCCCCGACGCATTAGCAAGAATGGCCTCAATCGTCCCTTCACCACCATCAGCCAGGGGTAATAATTTTATTTTTGCTTCAGGCCTGACTTGTTGAATTTGTTCTGCTGCAATATGGCAGAATTCAACAGCGCTCAGACTGCCTTTAAGAGAATCAGGAGCAATTAAAATTTTCATATCATTTCAGTATATAAGTTATTATTATCATGGACAGTTTATGACTTTCTCTTGAGCTGCCGGGTTAATTCTTTGCCAAACAAGTTAATCAGTAGCTCTATATTTTTTACTGCCGGATAATTGGGCCGGACTATAAAGACAATTTCCCGGTGTGGCCCCGCTTCAGCCAGTGGTACTCTGGCCAATGCCGGATTTAAATCAACTAATTGAGTCAGAGCCATTTCCGGCACCAGAGTTGAGCCCATCTTGCCTGCTACCAGTTGCACCAATGTGGCTAGACTAGTGGCACTAAGGCCATGCACAGGTGAGCCGCTAAGCCTGCAGACTGCCAGCGCATGATCTTTCAGACAGTGCCCCTCATTCAACAACATCAGTGTAGAAGTATCGATCTCACTGGCATTAATTTCAGACTTTCCTGCCAGCTTATCATCAACATCAGTCACCCAATAAAAATTTTCCTGCCAGAATTTAAATGCTAATAAGCCCTCTATATCAAACGGCAGGGCAAGAACAGCAACGTCAATATCACCCCGCTTTACCTGATCAACCAGCACATGAGATTGTTCTTCATGCACGCCCAACTCAAGATCAGGGTAATGAATCTGAAGGGCTGGTAGAACAATCGGCAGAAGGTAGGGACTAATAGTTGGTATTATGCCAATAGACATAGGAGAACTGAGTGGTTTTTTATGGATATCAGACAGTCGGTTTAAATCATCCATTTGCAACTGAATGACTCTCGCCTGTTCCAGCATTTTATGCCCTAATGGTGTGATGAGCACTTTCTTATTATTGCGTTCAAATACCTGAAACCCAAGCTGCTTTTCCATTTCTGACAAGGCCATACTAAAGGCTGATTGAGAAATAGAGCACGCCTCTGCGGCTTTTCTAAAATGCAGCGTTCTTTCCAGAGCCAGTGCATAATTGATTTGTTTAAATGAGATCATATTATAAGTATAGCTCAAAACACCTCTTATGTTCAGTTTTTTTGAATATAACATTCTATTTTATCAAATTTACTGAATTATAATTCTTCGTTATTCTAACCCCAATGTTTAAAAACAAACAGAAAATTAACTTTTACTTAACGTTGGAGACACAACATGGCTTTAATCAATACACAAATCAAACCATTTCAAAGCAGCGCCTTTAAACAAGGTGAATTCATTGACATCAGTGATGAAGATCTGAAAGGCAAGTGGTCAATCTTTTTCTTTTATCCTGCAGATTTCACCTTTGTATGTCCAACAGAGTTGGGTGATCTGGCTGATCATTATGAAGAGTTTCAATCACGCGGCGTAGAAATATACTCCGTTTCTACCGATACCCACTTTACTCATAAAGCATGGCATGACTCGTCAGAGACCATCGGCAAAATACAATACACCATGGTTGGCGATCCAACTGGTGAAATTACCCGCAATTTTGACGTGATGCGTGATGGACAGGGCCTTGCTGACCGCGGCACTTTTGTGGTTGATCCCGATGGTATCATTCAAGCAATGGAAATAACCGCAGAAGGCGTAGGTCGTGATGCAGAAGATCTATTACGAAAAATAAAAGCAGCACAATATGTCGCAGCACACCCTGGTGAAGTCTGCCCGGCAGCCTGGAAAGAAGGTGAAGAAACACTGGCTCCTTCTCTGGATCTGGTCGGTAAGATATAAATAGACAAGATATAAACAGCCGAAAGTATGGGCGCCCGCCCATACTCCCAGGAACCCTACACTTTGTAAACAAACTAAAATACTACAGGAGCATCAACGTGTTAACTAACGATTTATTAAATGCATTAAAAAACTATACCCAGTCGATGCAAAAGCCGGTGACTCTGGTATTACAGACTGGTGAGCACGCTAAACGTGCTGAATTACACAAATTTCTATCCGATATTGCCAACGTTTCTGACAATCTGATTTTTGCAGAACGGGATATGCCGAATGTACTGCGCAGTCCCATGAGCTTCACCCTTGAGGTAGAAGGTCAGGCAAGTGGTATTATTTTTTCCGGAATACCAGGCGGCCATGAATTCAATTCTTTGGTACTGGCAATTTTGCAGGCTTCCGGCAGTGAAATCAAACTGGATGACTCTCTGAAAACAATGATTGCTAATATCCAGGAAGAATTAAAATTTGAAGTCTTTATCAGTCTGAGCTGCCACAACTGCCCGGATGTAGTACAGGCTTTGAATCAGTTTGCACTATTAAATCCAAATCTGTCAACAGAAATGATCGATGGCGGACTCTATCCTGAATTAATTAAAAAACGAGAGATACAGGGTGTGCCCAGTGTTTATCTTAATGGTGAATTATTTGCCAATGGTAAAGTCGATGCCGGGCAATTAATTGAAAAGCTTATTGAGAGAAGCCCTGAAATTACTCAGAACAATAGTCAAAAAGCCTTACCACTACAGGATGTTACCGTGATTGGCGGTGGTCCAGGCGGCGTCAGTGCCGCAATTTATAGTGCCCGTAAGGGACTAAAGGTTACACTGATTGCTGATCGTTTTGGAGGGCAGGTAAAAGATACCATGGGAATAGAAAATCTTATTTCAATTCCATCAACCACAGGACCTGAACTTGCCAGCGCCCTGAGTGAACACATGAAACAATATGATATTACTCTCAAGGAACACCTGCGTGTCACAGATATTGAAAAAGGGGATATAAAAGTTTTACATTTATCTTCTGGTGAAACCATTAAAACCAAAGCACTGATTATTTCAACCGGTGCACGCTGGAGAGAATTGGGAATACCCGGTGAAAAAGAGAATATCGGCAATGGTGTTGCCTACTGTCCACATTGTGACGGCCCTTTCTTTAAAGGCAAAGATGTTGCAGTTATTGGCGGCGGTAACTCCGGCATTGAAGCAGCACTCGATCTGGCTGGCCTGGTGAAGTCCGTCACCGTGTTTGAATTTATGCCAGAGCTGAAAGCCGATAAGGTCATAGTGGATCAGGCCATGGCACGGGATAATATCACCATCTTAAAAAATGTCGCCACGAAGCAGATTCTGGCTGCAGATAATAAGGTCAATGCCATTGAGTATGAAGATCGCAGCACAGGTAAAACACTTCAACAACCCTTATCCGGCGTATTTGTTCAAATTGGATTAGTACCCAATAGTCAGTTCGTCAATGAGGTCGTCGAGACAAATGATTATGGCGAAATTGTTATCGATGAAAAATGCCGAACTTCAGAAGCAGGTATTTATGCCTGCGGAGACGTCACCACGGTTCCCTACAAGCAGATTGTTATTGCCATGGGTGAAGGGGCCAAAGCATCATTGGCTGCATTTGAGTACTTGTTAACTCAACCGATGGAATGAACAGGTCATAAAAACTATGAAGTAATGCTCACTTAAGGGCTCTTCTTTCGGATGAGAAAAGAACCCTTGTGTCATATTTTTGTTTAAATCTTCTGGTCATACCTGCATGATCTTTATCCATAAAATTTTTTATTACGCAAAGTTGTGTGCTATCCAAAAAGGAAGTGCTAATGGTTAGAGCTATTCTTGAGTGAAAAATATAAATGAGGCATAATTAAACGAAAACGATTACTTGAATTTGCTGAAAAACATCCAAATTCATCTATACCATTAGATGCGTGGTATCGCATTATTAAAAATACTAAAATTTCTAATTTTTCAGAGTTACGAAAAATATTTCCGAGTGCTGACAAAGTAGACAATTTAACTGTGTTTAATGTCAGTGGAAATAAAATAAGATTAATTGCAGCAGTGCACTATAATACTCAATGTTTGTATATTCGCCACGTATTGACACATACAGAATATGATAAAGAAAAATGGAAAAACTAAATTATGAATACTCAATTAGAAAATATATCAAAGGTATGGCCAAGTGTAAAAGCAGTGTTTTCTGTTCCTCATTCAGATGAAGAATACCAACATTTGGTAAAAACTTTAGACTACCTTATTGATGAGATCGGTGACAATGAAAATCATGAGCTTTCACCCGTAATGGAAACTATAGGAAAACTCATTGATAACTATGAAGATCAGAATTTTGTTATTAATAAATCTTCTGCTATTGATACATTAAAATATCTTATAAAAGAACATAATTTAAAACAATCTGATTTAAAAGAAATTGGTAGCCAGGGGGTTGTCTCCGAAATATTAACAGGAAAAAGAATATTAAATATTGAACAGATAAAGAAAGTTAGTGAAAGATTTCATGTTTCACCTCTTGTCTTTATTTGAAAGCACTTAACTCATATGAGCCTCTTTCTGTCAATGGACAATAGAGTATCGCAAAGAAAAAAATAGTTTTTTCTTTTAGTTCTTTAACAATTTAATCGTTCTGTCTTGCTATTCGACGTGGTTTTTAGTTATTAAACTAAAACAAACACATATAGAGGGTCTCTTATATAGCTTTGCTAATGGTTTGTTGATCACAGATGAAAATTAATTTATCTATAGGTTTTATAACAAACGCCCTAGAAACTTATTGGTTAACCTTATATTGCCCTAGTCAAGAATCTGGCTTACTTAATGTATCCAGTTACAGTGAGGGTCAGTGAAGGCGCAGCGCAATAAAAAAGTTAATTATGTAAAAGGTAATGTAGTGATTCTAATCAAGAAAACAAGCTACCTGCAGTCATGTTATTAATGGCGTGCGTTATAATGGTTTTAACCATAAGTAGAGTCCATTAAAAGAAACTAATAGCTATAGCTCTAGTTATGCATCGAGCTATCACTACATTACACTATCCGTTTAGAAAAGCACTTTCATTAAAAGCCTCTTTGTTCTTTAACATGAAATAGATTGCCCTTCCTAATTTATGAGACAGGATCCCCATTGCTTTTCCTTTACCATGCTTTTTTATCAACCTAACATGATAGTTTTTAGCTTTATCATTACCACGCAAATAGAGGACTACCGCTTCAGAGAAAGCCCATTTTAGATGAGCATTCCCAATTTTGTTACCTGATGTACCGTATATTTTTCCAGCAGACTCAGCTTTACATTTAATCAAACGACAGTAGGATGCAAATTTCTGTACCGTAGGAAAACGATCAATCGTATGGATCTCATAAAGAATCGTCATAGCAAGCACATCACCAACGCCTTTGATTGACTTGATGAGCATAAAACTTTGATAGTCATCCACTTTAGCTTGTTTTTTTATAAAAAATTCGATGCTTGTGATTTTTTTGGTCAGATATCGGATGCTATCCGTATCAGCCTGAACACTTCTTTTAGCACTGGGATCATCAAATCTAGCTATAATCATTTCATGGTTTGATGTTACCCTTAAATCAAGTGAAAGAGCGGGTAAATTATACTGATGGTTCATTATTTTCACATGTGTTTTTAATTCAGCACACTCACGAACAAAAAAAGTACGTCGCCTCATCAGATCTCGTGTTGCTCTCATATGTTCTGGGTAAACATAAGCTTGAGGTAACATACCGCTGTTGAGTAATTTAGCAATTTTATAGGAATCAATTTTGTCATTTTTTGCTTTACCACCATGAATAGCCTTCATGTAGAGTGCGTGGCCTAGAATGAATTTAATATTATGTTCTGTGCAGAAGTTGGATACCCAGTACCAGGTAAACATACATTCAACTGTGATAATCAAGTCCTCCAGATAAGGCTTGATGAGTTTCATTAATGATTCAGGATTAGAGTGAGTTTGTTTATGGAGTAGCACTTCACCATCGTTATTTAGGATGCAAAGATAAATAATTCTGGTATGTAAGTCGATTCCACAATAATGTTTGTGTTTTTTAGTGTAAAATTGCATTTGAGTCTTCTCCTTTTGTTTAAATTTGCCTATTCATCATACCGTGATTTGGAATGATGAACTGAGAAGGCTCAATTAGTATCAAGAAAATCCAGCGGAGAAAAAAGACGCCCCGCTGATTTGAACGTTGAGGCTGTAGGATTACTCCTAAATCACCTTTTTCAATACCATTTAAAAACTAACGTAATAAGCTGATTTGTTTCTTGTGCTAAGATCTCATCTGTGATCTAATAGATATCATTCACACTGAGATTCATTCCTGCGGGGCACTCAATGTGGTGCAGCAGTCAGCAAGCCAAAATCAATGGAAAATTATTTTATCGTTTTGAAGGCTACTTAAAACACTGCCGAAGTTGTGCCATCAGAAAGCGTTGTATGCCAAAAGAAGTGAAGGAACATGGCCGACAGGTTATCTTTCAAAGGATAAAGTCTTTCAAAAAATAAACCTGAGTGACCGAGTGGAAGATAAAATTGACAGTGCCTCTGGACGCAGAGAATACAGTAAACGACTAGGTACCATTGAACCGTTCTTTGGCAATATTACAACGAATAAAGGCATGAACCGATTTACCCTGTGTGGACAGGAAAAAGTGAATACACAATGGCAGATGTTCTACCTGCTTCACAATATAGAAAGCTAAGACATAACATCCATTGAGGTCGAAATACAGGCCATAAGGCTTTTTTTCGCACTTCTTACATATTTTATTGCTTGAAGTACACTTAGTCTTACAAATTATCACTATCCCTTGGGATTTTTTATCATAAGATTTGAAACTGATTTTGAAATCAGTTACTGTGGATTTATCAATAAAAATAAAAAAAGGGGGTAATTATACACTCTTGTTATATTGGGAGATTGTTTTGGAAATAGCAATAATGCTAACATCTTTTTTTGTTATTGCAGGTGCTGTTTTATTCCTTGGTGATTTTCTAAAAAAATATTTACCAAATATTGGAAGTATTATTCCAGTAGGCGTTCATATACTAGCTTTCCTGTTGTTCATATTAGGGATATATAGTTCATATCGATCATGGAATGAAGATTATACTTGGCAAAATCTTATTCTTATCCCATTTTTTATGGCTAGTTGCGTATATGCTGCTAGCTTAGTTGTAATTTTACAAAATTCAGAAAGAAGAAAAAAATTATTTCAACTTCTTTCAAAAATATTTAATTAGTTACTATATAATTTTAATAATTTTAATAATTTTAGATTTTTACTTTAAAATTGATCTATTATCCATACTTTTTATGTATTATTAGTGGTGCCATTATTCTTAAACTATTCAATGAGTGTAATAGATTAATCTTAATCAAAAAAATATAACAAATATGAGCCGTTCTCTGTCAATAGGCCATAGAAAGCCATAAAGAAATTTTTTTCTTTTTTTGCTCTTTAACAATCATTTAAACCTGTTTTACTATTCTAAATTGTTTTTAGTTATTACTAAAACAAACACATATTGAGGCTTACTGACATAGCTTAGCTATTGGTTTATTCAATGAATAAACGGCCTAGAAATTTATTGGTTTAACCTTATATTGCCCTAAATAGCTGATCCAAAATGGTGCGCACTTTATAATTTCTGTTGTTGTACTTGTGAGCCTGGAAACGGTGATACGTTATTCATAAAGAGTCTGACA
>JADGEM010000091.1 GCA_016744375.1 Gammaproteobacteria bacterium | reverse complement strand
CCTTGTTGTTGAGTAAGTTTTTTTAGTCAATTACTTTGATCAACAACTTAGGTTTAAGTTCAATTAAGTGATCACCATTTTGGAACAGCTATTTAGAGTTTTTAGCAAAGGAAAATATTTTAACAGTGGGTGAAAGCCCTGATTTTCTTCCACAAGGAGGGATGATATATTTAAAACATAGTCGGAAGAGAATTCAGATTGAGATTTCTCTGGATAGTGTTAAAAACAGTGATCTGGAGGTTAGTTCTAAGCTATTACGCCTAGCTGAAATTAAATAAATTATGAATAATTATATCCGTTATCTGCCGATTAAGCAGAAAATTATTGCCATTACTATGATCACGAGTATTGTCGTCGTCAGCCTGGCTTCAATCGTATTTTTTATCGCACAATATAAGATCAATCAGACAAATTTGATTGCTTCAACTTCGGTACTGGCCCGAATCACTGGGGTTAACTCTCAGGCCGCCTTGATGTTTAATGACACTAATGCGGGGAATGAAGTACTGGCTGTTCTGGCTGAAAAACCACAAATTATTTCCGCTGAAATTTTTCATACAGATGGCACTGTATTTGCTCAATATACGAGCACAAATGCTGCCCATGATCTTTTGGCAGAAGAAATAGAGAAAAATGAAACTGCAGAATGGCAAGACGGTAAGAAGGCTGAGCAACTTAAGCCTATGTTTTTTTCAGATTATTTTGATTTAGATCAGGATATCGTAGTCTCTGGCAGGACTCTTGGCTATATTGATATCCGCAGTGATTTGTCACAATTGCATGATAGTCTGAAATGGCAAGCATTGATCACCCTGATAGTTTTGGTCGTTGTTTCAATGCTTGGTTTTATTATGATCAATTGGATGCAGCGTTATATTTCTGAGCCAATTAATGCATTGAATTCAACAATTCAGGCTATATCACAAAAGCAGGATTATAGTCTTCGGGCAGAAAAATACAGTAATGATGAGCTAGGAGCTTTAACCGATGGCTTTAATTTGATGCTCGGACAAATATTTCGTCGTGATGAAGCATTGGCAAAAACTTTGACTGAATTGAAAGAAGCTAACTATATTGCTGAGCAGGCCAGTTTGGCCAAGTCAAATTTCCTGGCATCAATGAGCCATGAGATCCGTACTCCTATGAATGGTGTATTGGGTATGGTGAATTTAATGATGCAGACTCAATTGGATGAAAATCAGCTTCACTATACTAAAACCATTCAAAGTTCAGGAAAAACGCTATTAACGATCATTAACGATATTCTGGATTTTTCAAAGATTGAAGCAAATAAACTTAGTCTAGAGTCAGTAGTATTTAACCCTCACAATACACTATTAGAATTAGGTAAACTCTTTGCTGAACGTTTGCAAACTTCCGGAATTCATTTTACAACTCACATTTCAGAAGATTTCCCTAATGCTGTAATGGGCGATCCGAGCCGTCTGAATCAGATATTATACAACTTGCTTGGTAATGCAATTAAATTTACTGCCAAAGGCCAGATTTCTATCAGTAGCAGACAAGAAAAAACAGAAAATGATAAGACTTTACTCTATTTTGAAGTCAAGGATAACGGCACAGGTATATCAGAAGAAAAACAAGCCCATTTATTTGAAGCTTTCTTTCAGGCTCATAAGGAACAAGACTGGATGCAAAGTGGTACTGGATTAGGATTAGCTATTGCTAAAAACTTGTGTGATGCAATGGATGGTAACATGGGAGTGATCAGCAAATTAGGCATTGGTTCAACTTTTTGGTTTACCGTCTGGTTAGAACAAGCTAATGAGAGTGAGTTAATTGATCAAAGTTCAGGCAAGGATGTTACCTTGCCAGAGGCGACTAATTTTGGTGCTAAAATTTTATTAGCAGAAGACAATATGGTTAATCAGGATGTTGCTGTTGGCAGTTTAGAATACTTTGGCTGTCATGTTACTGTTGCCAATAATGGCAAAGAAGCCGTCGATTTTTTCTATGGAAAACAGTTTGATCTGATTTTGATGGATTTTAGTATGCCTATAATGGATGGTATGGCCGCCTGTAAAGCAATTCGTCAGTATGAATTACAACAGAAGTTGCCAGAAATACCAATTATTGCTTTGACTGCTCATGCTGTTATTGGTGTTCGACAACAATGTATGGATGCTGGAATGAATGATTACTTGAGCAAGCCATTTTCATTATCTCAACTTTTAGCAATCTTAAATAAATGGCTACCTGTAACCGATGCAGTTGCCATTTCAGGGCAATCCCAGAATAGTCATGAGTCTGATGACTATTCTGTTGAACCACTAGCAAAGCAAGAAGATATTATTGACCAGCAGGTGTTTGAACAATTACGTGCGGTTCAACAACCAGGGGCACCCAGCATCGTAAAAAAAATGCTGGAGCATTTTTTACAACAAACACCCAAGTTACTAAAGCAGTTGGAAGATGCTTTGGTTGAAGGTGATGCAGCAACATTATGGAAAACTGCACATAGCTTAAAGTCATCATGTGCATCCATTGGTGCCGGCCAAATGGCTACAATTTTTACCGACATTGAACGTAAGGGGCAGGACGGTATGCTTCAAAATATTTCTCTGCAAGAAGTTGATAAATACTATCCTGAAGTTGCCGAAGAACTACAACGCTTGTTAAAAATTGAGTCCTGATTTCCAGGAGCTAAAGTTGAGTCTGGCAGTAAAGTGTATTTGAACCGAATTTTTCACTCACTCCTAACTCATCCATAGTTAACGACGACATTTATTCAAGACAAACCTGTTATAAATAAGATACTGAAATCTGTGGGTGTAGCAACCGAACCACCCACACTATCAAAGGCTCGTGTGACAACAAATTGCCTATCCTTAGCTCATTGCATGGCGTATTGAGAATTCTTGTGCCTGGCCGCGCTTCCTGATCCGTTTGGCTGCAACCAGCATCGCGAGACCACCAAGCATCAGAGGCAGGCCTCCAGGAAGCGGCACCGACGCCACCGGACCGTTATCGAATCCGTTGAGGTAGATGCTATGGATATCACCAGCTGTCAATGCACGGTCATATACAAACACGTCGTCGACTGCGCCTCGGAAATCCTCATCAAAGCCTGGGTTGGTACCGATGAAGAGATTAAACGTGGAATCATTTATGCCAGAGAGGTCGGAGAAACTCTCAACTAGGGCGCCGTTCACGAAAAGTGCGCTGGTCGCATTGTCATAAACAACCGCAATATGCCTCCAAACGAGCAACGTCGAGTCCGGTGCGTCGGCATCAATCACACCAGCGCCAGTGAAAGCAGCATAACTGAATCCGGGCTGTGAGCCACGACTGTCGATACCGAGTGTCCGGTCGAAGCCACCATTGTCGTGGGACAACAACTTACCTCCAGCGCCAATTCCATTGCTGGTCGGGCGAACCCATGCCCCCATGGTCAGACTGGGGATCACGTCGCGGTTGATATCGATCCCGGTGTTGATCCCACTAAGGCCCGCAACTGGATCCAGCATCAGCGCGACGCTGCCGTCCCAGCCGATAGTGTCCACAAAGGTGACGCCGCCCATAACGGTGCCATCATTGCCGTTTCCGGACGAGTCCGATGTGTCACTGGCATCGAACGAATAAACTGCGAACGGATCGATGGGTGTGGCTGCAACGGGTAGGGACGCAATACTGACTAGCAAGATGCCAGCAAAAATGGTCTGTTTCATATCAGGCTCCTTCATTGATTAGATACAAGTATCCGTTTGTGGAACGGACTATCTTTCATGATCTTTGGATTCAATGACTATGCAAGAACCATGCTAGGAAAGCAAGTGATTGATTGATAATTGATTTTATGAAGGGCTACACCAAGCGTACTTTAAACTGTAAAGAAAATCGACACAGGGAGCAGGGGTCAGCTGAGCACTAGCAGACCATAAATCAGGTCATATATGGCTTGAATCATTTTATTATTAAAAACAGAGCGATAACTTCGACAGAAAGCCGATTATTGCCAGAAGTATGGTTATGCCTGGCATTTTCACTTACAATCACATAGCAGAAATTTCAAATACTATTCAACACCTTGGATTTCAAAAGGCATTAGTTGATTTTGTACTTACTCCAGAAGTAAAGTAATATTACATTTCTAATCATAATGAACATGATTAGAATAAATTAAAACCTAAATAGTCAGTTTAAGATGAAAAATAAAGATAAAAATTATCAGCCCTGGGAAAAGTCGTTTGATAAAATCGTCACTCCCCTTGAAGAATTTATCCACGAAGAGACAACTTCTGGCTTTTTTCTAATGATCAGTGCCATTTTAGCCATGTTTTTTGCCAACAGCTTCTTATCACATCACTACGAACACATTCTACACACTGAGCTGGCGATTTCTATCACTGGTATGGGTGAATTGAGATACACCCTGCATCATTGGATTAATGATGGTCTGATGGCCCTATTTTTTCTTATTGTGGGTTTAGAAATCAAGCGTGAAGTCATTGTTGGTGAGCTCTCTGATCCCAAGGCGGCAATGATGCCGATTGTGGCAGCCATCGGTGGTATGGTGGTTCCTGCTTTATTTTTTTATTCCATTAATTTTGGTACCGATGCTGCCGCTGGATGGGGTATACCAATGGCCACCGATATTGCCTTTGCAGTTGGTGTTTTAGTGCTACTGGGTTCCAGAGTCCCCAAAACTGTACTGGCATTTTTAGTGGGATTAGCCATTGTTGATGACCTTGGCGCAGTCATGGTTATTGCTTTATTTTATACCGAACAAATCTTTCTTAATTGGTTATACCTTGTCATTGCGGCTTTAGGTCTCTTGATTATTATTAATCGCATGGGCATAAGAAAACCACTGCCCTATTTCATTATTGGTACTGTATTGTGGTTTGCCATGTTACAGTCCGGCATTCATGCCACCCTTGCAGGAGTTCTTGTTGCACTGACCATACCGGTTAAGCCCAAGTTTGATCACATGTTATTTATTGATCATATGAATGAGATACTGGCTTCTTTAAAAGAGACCCGGAATAAACAAACCAATAATAAAAGCACTTGCATTATTCATGATGGTGAATCCCGTGCCTTACTGCAAACCCTTGAAAATGGTGTCCACTCTGTGGAATCCCCCTTACAGCGATTGGAGCATACCATGCACATGCCGGTTGCTTTTATTGTCATCCCTTTGTTTGCTCTTGCAAATGCAGGTATTCCTGTTGATATCAGCTCAATAGGTCAGACATTAACCCACCCTGTTGCACTGGGAGTTATGGTCGGACTTATTTTGGGTAAGCTAATTGGAGTTGCAGGCGTCACCTGGTTGGCGATTAAGCTAGGAATTGGTAAGCTACCAGAAGGCATGACCACTTCACATTTAGTTGGGGTCGGTCTCTTGGCTGGTATCGGTTTTACGATGTCTATTTTTATCTCAGAGCTGGGTTTTGCGAATAATCCGGAATATCTTCTGATGGCAAAAACCGGGGTCTTGTTTGCTTCTATGATGACTGGGATTTGTGGTTATCTTTGGTTGAGGTTTACGGCTAAGTAGGCATTTATTTACTATCCATTAATGAATAGGAGAAGCATAGCTTAGACTGTTCCAACTGCCAGGATCACTGTTTAACAGTTAGATCATAGATCAGGGAAGACTATCTTTTAATGGTGAAGTCACTCTGAGGCCGAACAAGACAAGGCACGAAAAACCATTGATGTCTTTAGACATCGTCTCATGGACATCAGCTGGTTTTTGCGTCCTGCAAAACCAGCATACATCACATCCATGTGAATAAAGGACATTTTAAATAAGCTGAACGTGAACGAGGAAGTTTAGTTGTAATACTTGTGGGTAATAGAAAGGTGTTGTGGGGCTGGAGGGTTAAGAGCTAGAGTTATAGTCAAATCTGGTGTTTAAGATCAGGCTGACATTCTGTCTTCACTATCCAGATTTTCTGTTTCTTGTTTCTCGCCATCAATAAATATCACTCCATCAATAACATCGGCCAACAGTTTAAAACCTCTGAGTTTTCTCCAGTGCTTCTCAGCACTCTGTGCCAATTTAAACACCATCGATAAGATGGTTGCTCGGGATACGGCATTCCTTGTTTTCACTGTCCTGAGCCTGACAGTCGCAAAGGTTGATTCTATCGGATTACTTGTCCGAATGTGCTGCCAGTGAAGTGCTGGAAAATCATAAAATGCCAGCATCTGTTCTTTATCTTTAACCAGGCATTTTATTGCGCCTGGATATTTATCACCAAAACGTTTTACTGTACTGTCAAAGGCTTTATAAGCGTCATCACGTGTTTCTGCCATCCAGATATCATGTAATGCCTCTTTGACCTTTGGCTGGACAGATTTGGGCAATTTATTCAGCACATTGGCTGTTTTATGTACCCAACAACGCTGGTGTTTTGTTTCTGGATACACTTTACTGATGGCATTCCAGAATCCTAAGGCTCCATCACCAATAGCTACCCGATTATGTTTAAATTCCAAGTGTAATCACCAATTGTTTATTTTGAACAACTACATCCTTTAATGCTAATTTTGCTGCTGTCTGTTTCATATCGGTAACATGAAGAGTATAAATTGGATTGTTTTTATAATATTCTGCCAATGCCTTTGAAAGTGCTTTGTTTGCCTTATCAACATATTTTTGGGCAATGCCCTGTACAGTTAAATTATTAATAATTGGATTAGTAAGATAAAATTCACCCTTCTCAGCCAAATAGAGAACGCCTCCAGATACATCTAATGTACCACCAATAGGCTTTGGGTTTTTATTTAGTGTTATATTAAAAATTACATCTAGTCCTACACTTACCATGTTAGAACCATTTGATAGCCTTCAAATCGATAACAAAATTTATCTTTAATTCTGTTTTTTTCACTCAACCACATGGGTTAATCAGATGGACAAATACAGGTTAATTAAAGTTGGCTAAAATGTGTGAGAAACGAACAACGTCCAACTGTAATTTTCCCGACTTGAAAACCCTTGTTCAGCGAACTATGCTCCCCAATAAAGCAAGCCTGAACCTATAAACCAAAATACCCATTGTGGTAAATATAGAAATGTTTTAGCGTTACTTTTAAGCCACAAAAGTTGCAGTAACCAAACTATACCCCACAATAAATAAAGTAAACTTAAAAATAAAGTTAACTCATATTCAAAGGGGATTAACTCTGTAAATAAAATAGTAAATAGAGCCATAGTAACAGCAATTAAATCTATAGCTAGCATCTGGAATGCACACATCGATTGCTTCCAATTATACGTCAACTTTATATTTTCTTGGTCAGGAGCAATACTTGCCATTTCTTTTGTTCCACCAAAAATATGAGCAATTACTGCTAGTAAGCTAAAAGAAGCAACAATAAGTACGGGAATATTCATAATATAATCTCCTTTATAAAATATTAGACTTTCACTAAACGCCATAGAACACTATAAATGCTACAGATAAGACGCACACGCTTTTTATGTATCATTCTTGACCTGTGGGTTAGCTGCAATATTAGTTACCATTCGTTGCACTAATAAGGTGATGATGTTTCAGAGGAACCTTTGTGCGGTTGTTTCCCTTTAGGTTGCTCCATATACACTGAGAGGGTGCACCTCTTCCACCGCAGACCCAAACATTATATTTATCTACCTTTAGATTATAAGCCGATGCGTCATAACAATCTTCATGGAATGGCATATTTTCCACAACTGTTTCACTGTCAATTATCACAGTGAGGCGAGCTCCAGGATTGCCTCCACATTGGCCTAGGGGAGATGATTTCCGATAGTTAACTTGGGCTATTATTTTCATATCGTTAATTATACATTTATGAGATTGCTCCCCTTTCACATAAAGTCCATGCTGCTCAGCGATCTGATCCATAACAATATTTAAATCATATCCAGGCTCATAATATTCATGCATACTAGCAACGCCAGTTGCTGATATTTCAAACAAACCTATTTCAGGAGAACAGGTTACCTTTGTCATTTTATAAAATTGATCTGCGGAGACCTCGCCAACAAAAAGAATCATTGTAACTAATAGCAATCGCACTTTTCTATTCTCCTGGCTCTATCACCGCAAATCACCGGCAGGAAAAAGCAGAGCGACAAAGGAGCGGCGCTTGTTCCCGTCCGAATGAATTTTCCTTGTCAAATGGTGTCATTTCTTGACTTTATCTATCATTTTATTTAACTCAGAGATGATCTCTTCTATTTCAGTATGATTTTTTGATATGGAAAAACCTGAGCTCAAAATTTGTCCGTCTTTTTCCCATATTACTTTAATAATTAGTCGTCCCGCTCCCCACTGACCAGCATGCCATTTACCAATTTTAAGCTCATCAATTTTTTCAAATTTTATATCAATTGGATTCTCTGTAAGTTGTCGTAAAAAGGATATTGATTGCTCGTTGTATGAGAATGTTCCATTTCCTCTCGCTAACATTTTATCCTTTGTATAGCGTTTCCACCATTTTTCATTAATTTCGGTGCCAAAGTACTTGCCTGCTATGTTTTTATTCATGTTTTCTCACCTAATTCTTCTAGACACAATGAACCCATGTTCATAGGCTGGTCGTATCCATTTTCATATTTTTACCAATATAACGCCACGACAACTGGATTTTGGGAATTCAAGATCGAGTATGGACAGGCATAGAGCCTGAGCCACACTCAGTTTTTTTGAATGAAACCACGTAAAAAATTCCATATTCATTGTTTTGTTATGTGCTTCCTAAGTATATAGCATGCTTATGATTTACTGTTTCAGCTAGTGTATATTTATTCACTTATAGATAACATGAAACTTGTTGCTAACTAAATCTATAAGTGCTTCTGTTGATGTCGTTTTAGCACCCCAAGGTTCAAAAATCAAATCTATTCCATTTACTTGTATAATATCATTTTCTGTAACTTCATCCCGTTCATACCAACCAAGCCCCCAACGACCATCTGTCGATTGAACTGTTAATTCTTCAAATGAAACACTGACATTATTAGAATCACGATGATAGTGTTCCTGAATTTGTTGGAGTGGGCGAGAATAAAATATAGTGGGGACTGCATCCCTAAACCCTGGAGGTGGAATTCTAGAAATTTTTTGAGCAGCTTTATTGCTTAGAATTACTTTCATCTATAAATTTCCGACACTGTAGTTACCCGCGAACTAATGGACACATTTTTTTGTTCAAACTTCATTTCATACTCATGTGGACTGACATAAGTAATTACTGAATTCCGTCTTTTTCGGTTATAAAAAATCTTAATTTATACTAATATACTTTTGATTTATAACCGTTTTACAACGACTAGGGTTTATATTGCTTCCCAAAATCCAAAAATTTGCCCGATTAGAGTTCTTTTTAAATAGAGTGCTGTATATTTTGAAATAATTTATTTCTAATATAATTTTCCCGTCTATGAGTTTTACAGTTGGTTTATTTGGATTATCATAATCTATTATATTATTACCATCTTTAAATATAGAAATCTGGCCCACATTAAATAATTCATTATATGTTCCTCGTATTTTTTTTCCTTTATGCTTAAAGTAATAATAACCAATTTCTGAATTGCTACTCTCTATATAAACCAACCATGAATATTCTAAATTATTTATTTCTATTTCTTCTTTGTTCCATTCAATTATGGCACTCTTATCTAAATTTAAATTGAATTCAAATAAGGCAGATTTCTTTTCCTCATTTAGTTTCACTGAACAAGAAAAATCATTTGTATAATTGTTTGAAATAACAAACCGGCTACTTGCTTGCAAATTACTCGTAACTGTAATACATAATAATATTGTTAGTAGATACCTCATCAATCATATTTCCTTGTGACGTAAATTAATATCTATTACGCAATATAACATTGTGTTCAATTTTTACCAGGGCTTCCAGTGGAGAAATTAAAAATGAAAGACCTAGTGATCAAATTCATTGGCTTGTTAGCAAACTTTCAAGAATAAAATCACCTTTTTGTCCAATCATACGATCACCATTTTCGTTTGTAATAGTATAATTGAAAAGGATTACCTTATTTTCTGGTCTGTAATAATATGCTTTTCTTGCATCACCGAACATTAGTATTTTTCCTGTAGCATTAAACTGTTTGAATTTAACAGGGCTTCCATAAGCTTCGGCTTTGATTGTAATGTTATTCTCTTTAAACTCTATAACTTTATCTGCTTTGAGTTCAAACTCATTTGTTGTAATAACAACATTCTTTTTGTAGGTGTTTACACCTTTTTTAAAATCAATGATTGAGTCTATTGAATTTATAACCAAACCATTGCTTTTTTTTAATTCAACAGAAAAAGAATTCTGAGAAATAGAAACAAGAAATAATATGGTAAGTAAAATGATTTTCATAATTGTTGGTAGTTTAATTGTTTATGCCTTATCTAATGATAGAAGCTCACCAGCTTGTCTGGTGAAGCGGCTAGTTCTCAATGCTGGCTATAGACTTCTGATTGCAAAAAATGGATCACGATAGCTAAAAA
>JADGEM010000090.1 GCA_016744375.1 Gammaproteobacteria bacterium | reverse complement strand
GATGAAGTAATAAGTTAGCAATAACTTAATTCGTCACTAAAAAGAGCCCGGTTTATCCTGCTCGCCATTCATGGTGAGCAGGGTGGCCGGGCTTTTTTAATGTTTAAGAAAAGGGACAATCAATACTGCTATAAACTGAAAAATTATGCTGAAGGTCCTGGTGGGATTGGTGGTTTTTGCTGAGGCGGCTCTGTTCCAAGTTTTTGCTTAAGTCGCTGAATTTCTGCTGCTTCAACGGCTTTAAGGTATTGTTCTCTGGTCATCATCGAGGAAGCTGCATCACGAAAACGTTCAGATTCCCGTTCTCCAGTAAGATATCCCATATGGAACCAGATGTAAGCCTGCTGGTAATCTTTTTCAGTGCCCAGCCCATAAAGGTACATACTGCCTAATTTACCATAGGCACGACCATCGCCCTCCTGAGCGGCAGCATAAAATTCATGAAAGGCTGTTTGACGGTCTCCATGTTTATTTGCCTCTTCACCAGCAATATAATCTGCTGATGTGATGCTTGTGATTAAAGACAGGAAGGGAACAATTCCCACCAGAATGAGTCTATGTAGATACTGATTCAAAATAATTACCCAGGTTAATAAAATACAGCTTAGTTTATCTGAGTTTTAAGAAACTGGCAATTTTTACCAGCTCCTGTCGCGGAGTGAATCAGCTATTTAGTATGTAAGCACTTGTTTATATTGCATGATTTATATATTTAATTTAAAAAAAATACAATTTTTAGGGTTATCACTATTGACAACGTTTACCAATATACACAACAATAAGCCATAATAATAAAACTTAATTATTGGTTGCACACAGGCGATTGCTTACAATTCATAAAAATATAATTAAAATTTTCTATCTTTAAGACTCTGTCCGTGAGGAGATTTTTCTTGGGCGGAATTTTTGCAAATAGAATATCAATCAAAAAGAAAACATAGAATGGATTCTGTTGTTTTAGGGAGGCTATATAATGGTATCATTTAAGGAACTAAACGAGCAAAATCACAAAATTGTAGAACGCACTAAAATTATTTTATATATGATTCAAGAGCGTACTATTTGTGATACAGATGTCACTTGTGATCTGTTTTTTGATCTGATGGACATGGTTAAGGCACATATGGACGTTGAAGAACGTGAGCTTTACAAGAGCATGTTAACTCATAGAGATCATAATATTAAACAAACTGCTGAGAACTTTTTATCTGGTTCAGCCGAGATTAAGCGTGTTTATAAGCAGTATATGAAGCGCTGGTGTCATAACAAACACCTTCGAATTAAAGATCACAACAGATTTGTTCAAGAAACAGAAGAGTTGTTTGAGGTTTTTCAAATTCGTATGATTGATGAGGTAGAGAAGTTCTATCCTGTTGTGCGTTCTGTTTATGGCGAGCAAATGGCTGCTTAGCAAGAGCCATCAGCTTAACAAAGCACAGAGCTACCAGCTGTGCTAAAAAACCATTAGCTCATAAGTAAGGCCTCAGATTGGATTTTGGTGTCCCTGTTTTATATTGTTGGGGCATCTATTTCTGATACTGTGCGGCAAGATCCTGCTTCTGAAAATTCGTTCTATTCCTGTCTAATAATGACAAAAATTAATTACTGTCACCAAACCAGTCATAACTGCAGTCAAGATGTTTGCGTATAGTAATTAAACCTTCAAGACCATCTTCAACAATTACCTGTGCAGGAGCACGATTTTGAAATTTTTTACTAGCTCGCGTCATCCAGAATAATGACATGCTTGGATTGGTTGGGTAGCTGGTTGACAAGGCATCGATAATACCTAGAACATGACGCAAACGTTCTGTGACTTCAGGCGTGTCTGGAAATGCCTGTGAGTTTCTAAACTGGGAAAGATGACGAACTTTTACATTGTCTGGCAAGGCCATAACCGATAAAATATGTTCACCATCAAATTTCCAGCTATCAAGGGCATGCATGACTGCCTGAGTTAATTCTATGTTATGATCGTCTTGAGCTGAATTTTGCATATGAATTGAGTCTTTGTGAAAACTAAGTCCTAGTAATTTACTTAGTTATTATTGTATCATGTGTCAACTATGAGCACAATTCAGTATTAATGTGATGACTACACCATAAGAGAGAAGTTTATGTCAGAAAAAGTGGGTTTCCTTTTAGAAGGCCAGGAAGTCTTAACTTATGATCGTTCTCAGGTATTACCTGAGAAACAGCGTGAATATCTTGATCTTATCGATGCACAAATGGATGAAGGCTTTGTTTTAAGCGAGCAAAAAATTGATCACCCTAATCTGCAGCAAAAAACACAATTTGTTGCCTTTAATCTTGTGGCAGCCTTATCAAAAAATGATGATCAAACTGCAATTATCATGTTTACCTATCTGGTAAATCGTATGCCTGAATTAAAACAGGCTAAAGCTAGGACAAAAGAGACTGATTCAGGACAGCAAGTGGGTGTTGAATTTGTTTTTGATGAAGTCAAACTCGCTGGACAGAAAATTGAATTCCGTTCGAATCATAAAGTACATTAGAATGGTATTCTCATATGTCCCTTAATTTTTCTTCAACACCAGGTGCTCGGGAAAGACACCTGAAACGACAATACAGAAACCCGTTATTTGGTGTTGAGCATCGAGAATTTGATGAGCAGAGGATTTCGGGCGCACGTTATATGGATGAAAAAGAGAGAGATGAATTCCTGGAATCATTTCATGCTTTATTGGGTAAAGTTGCCGAGCTTAAGCCAAATGAAGGTAGCGAAATAATGCTGGAGCTGAAGTCACAACTTGATCAATGCTATGAGCGATGTAGCGGACTCATTGGAGAGTACGACAGTGAAAAAGAAGCTATTGCCAAGCTGGTTAATGTGATAATGACATCTATTCGGCATGGAGCAGAAGGTGATTCAGAAGCCAGGCAAAACCTGGATGAAGAAGAGCTAGCTAGAAATACACATTTTCAATTATTGCAATATCCTCTGGTGGCTGATTTACTCCAGCCTCGCTCACCGATTGTCCGGGATCAGCTTGTTCCTACCTTATTGAGTGAATCAGAAGATGCTGTCAGGGCCGCCTTTCATTTATTTGATAATGAGCATCAAGTCTTAATTTGCCAGCAGGCGATTGAATTATTAGAGTCAATAGAGGAGGAAATGCCGAAACTATCTGCTGCATTTCGAAATCTGGAATTAATGCGGCATCTATTGTCTCAGTGAGGGGAGGGAATTAAAGAGTAGAGGAATATCCTGCAAATTTATCAGGTTTAACTGTTTAGCTCCCTTCGTGTAAAACCATCCAAACAATGCATTGAATCTACACAACACTATCCCCATTTTAACTGATATGAAATTATTGAATCCGGGAGTTTTAAATGAGCCAGCAGGCAAGTGAAGAAAAAATAGATTTTATTGAAACCTCTGATGCAAAGGAATCACGTGAGTTTCTTGCTGAAAAAGTTGTGGAACTGACAGAACAACTGGATAATTTACCCACAGTCGTTGAACCCATGGTACGAGCAAGGCTCCTTCTGGATCTTGCTAATGCCGAGCTGGGTATGACACAGATGAGTGATGTTTGGAACCATGCAAAAGCTGCTTTTGATGTGTGTATTGCTCATGAAGAGTGGCAATTGGCGATAGAGGCCTGTGATATGTTGTATCAAACAGAACTGCCGTCGTCGATTATTGCACTGGGGCACGGTGTCTGGTTGTCTGTGACTTATCCGGTTGAACCGGAATATAGCATTAATATGCTCAATAATGTTATCAATGAAACCACAGATGATGCCGATGGCGCGGCACTGGCTGCAATCACAGCTCACTTTATTGTTGATCAGCGTACTGAGGGTAAGCAGCATGATGATTTAAAAGTCCTTACATCAAATATGATTGCTAAAGTTGCTTTGCGCCATAGTAAGGTAGAAACTCAGATAGGCCTGGATGTCTGGATGGATAAACTTGATTTAAGAGATCCTGATGTCTTTTTGCCTCGTATGGGTATGGTAGTGGGAGCCATAGTTGGGGAAGATAACTGGTGGTTTGATCGGGCTGTATTGAAAGCAAATATTCCAGGTTAATGGTTTTTTATTGGAATTTATGCTTTCAAAATGTTACTCAACTAGCAACTTTGTTTAGGTTGCCTTTCGGTCGTTAGATAATATGCATCAAATAGAATGAAACAGGCTAATCTTTCACTTCTTCTCCGTGAAAAATACTCTCAAAATGCGTATTCTGAGCCTTGATTCCGTGTGAAATTAATAAGGGTTTAAGTAAGTGGTTCAGGTGCCCGGGTGCGGCAATGTATAAGTCAAAATTCAGCAGGTGGCTGTGTTCATCATGAATATGCTTCATTAGAGAGTCTACCACCACATCCGTTTTAGCTTCACACATAATGCGTGTGTAGGTGAAATTATCTAAGGCATCATTCCAGGATCGACATAAGTTATCAAGGTAGTGGTTTTCGACTTTGGTTGTCATCCAGTATAAGTGAATGGTTTCGGCTTGTTCCAGCGACATTGCATGTTCTATCAAACTTTTTATTGGTGCGAATCCTGTATCCCAGGCAATAAAAATTAATGAGTTGGGTGAGTCTTCATTGAGCACAAAACTGCCATGAGGTCCCTTAATCGTCAGGCTCTGATTAGTTTTCAGCTCATCTCTGATCAGATTTGCAAAAGGCTCATTTGCATTAATGGGAATGTGAAATTCCAGGTTGGCAGGTTCACAAGGACAACTGGCTATGGAATATTCAGCGATAATGGGCTGTTGCTCTTTATCTTGTGAATTGACAGACAATTCTATATGCTGACCTGCTAGAAAACGGAGCCTCTGGCTACGAGGTGTTTTAAGTGTAAGTACCATAACATTATCACTGACTTTCTGGCGCTTTTTAATTTTGGTTGAAATGGTCTGTAATGGGATATCATCAGAGCAAACAGCCTCTTCTGTTTCCAGGGTAATATCTGTGATTGCTGTATTGGAGCAGGTCAGGATGAAGCCCTGACTTTTTTCACTTTCTGAAAAAACATAATCTTGATGCAGTGTTTTTTCAACACTGCCGGACAGGAGTTTGGCCTTACATTTGCCACATTTACCATTATTACAACCGTAATCAACTGCCAGGCCGGAACGCAATGCAGATTCTAATAAGGTTTCAGATTTATCTGAAATATAATCATGGCGACTGGGTAATAAGCGAACATGAGGCAGCATAAACTGCTTAATTTGATTTTCGAGATTTTCAACAGGAGTGGTTAACTTTTCCTCATTAACCTTATGAACAGCAGTGTTAAACCATGATCGGATTTCATTAAAATTATTGTCATTTCTGGCATTAATTTTTAAATCCATAAACTTCTGTTTCATACCATCAATGATTTCTTCGAATTGATCGGCACGGTTTCGCTCTTCTGTCAGCTCTTTATTTAATCGGACCAGGCGACGACTTAAGGCATCAACATGAGCACCTTCCCGTTCGCTTTGAGCCATTTTATTAACCGCATCTTTCATAAACTTTTCCATTTTTTCCATCATTGTATTATCTTCATAAATGGCATCTGGAAAAGCTTTTTTTAAATCAGAAAGTACAACAGTACCTTCCATAACTCTGAGTTTATTTTCCTGTATTTTTTTCTGTATATCACCACGTTTAACACCAATAAGTCTTGCGGCCTGAGAAAGAGATAAGTGACGATCCATTTTTAGCTCTCCTTTTTACTGTTTTATAAGTGGCGAGGGTTTACCATACAGATAGCCTTGTGCATAGTTAAACCCAAGATATTTAATTTTATCTTTTAATTCGACTGTTTCAATTCCTTCAGCAACCAGGAGGTGACCTGTTTCACCAATCATATTTGCCAGGTGATTAATAATGCTGAATTGCTTCTCATCTTCCAGTTGTCGGATGAGACTTATATCAAATTTAACAATATCAACGGGCATAGTTGATAAATAACTGATGGAAGAATATCCACTGCCAAAATCATCAAGAGCAATAAGAAAGCCGATTTCTTTGAGTTGAATAATACTCTCAGTCGCTTGATCGATATTGGTGATTAAGGAGGTTTCTGTAATTTCTAGTACTATTTTATAGTTGTTCAGATAAGGAGAAAAAATTGATAATTGCTGAACAATGTCAGAGTGGATGATGGAAGGGCCTGAGACATTAATAGAAACACCTGTTTCAGAGGGGATCTTGCCTTGTTCAAGATCATTGGCAATCTGTTTAAAAATAATGATATCCAGCTCGTAATCTAATTTTTTTGCTTCAATAAGCTGAAAAATTTTACCCGGTGCAATAATATCATTATCATCCTTTATCCTCAGCAACGCCTCATAATAGTCTATTTTATCATTTATAAGGTTGATGATGGGTTGATAGAACATATGAATATTACTGCCTGTTTCGATGGCATCAAAAACTAGGTTATTAATCCTGGTTGACAATATGGTACTGGAGATGTTTTTAATTTTTTCAGAGTAGGTGACAATGTTAGACTGGCCCGGTTTTTTTGCAGAATATACCGCTATATCAGCTTGCCATAGTAAATCAGAAATACTGCTCGAGTTATGTATGTCATTATGTGCGACACCAATGCTGGCGCGAATTGGTTCTTTTATATTTTCTGAAGCAAAAGATAGCTCATTAATGGCAGCTTGACATCTCTGAGCAATGAGGGTGGCTTCTTCCGGGGTGCAGTTATATAGAATTGCAGAAAATTCATCACCGCCAATACGATAAATCTTTTCACCCTGACGTAATACTTTCTGTATTGCAAAGGCAATTTTTTTAAGGACTTCATCACCAATGGGGTGTCCATAACTGTCATTGATACTTTTAAACTGGTTTACATCAAACAAGATTAAGGAAACATGACAACGAGATTCAGAGAAAATCTTTGAAATATTAGCCCAGTGCTCTTCAAAAGCCCTTCGATTTGAAGCCCCGGTTAAAGCGTCATGATGTGCAAGTTCCCAGAGTTCCTGGTTTTTTTCATCCAGATTGGAATAGACAATTTGCAGTTTCTTCTGATAATCATGTAATGATAATTTGACCGTTTCTAATTCATGAATATGGAACTGTGTATCTATGTCCTGACCTTGCTGGAGCTCAGGTTGGTTTTCAAGAGTATCAATATAGTTTGATATCTGGCGAAGCGGGCGCGACAAAAAATAACTGATTAAGAAATAAAACATCAGGGCAAATGCAACCAAGATTAATGTGTTTTTTAATAAAATTTGTTTTATGTGATTGCTTATATGAATTGATTCGGTATTTTCTTTAATATCAAAAGTCAGATAATCAATGAGTTGCTTAATTTCAATATGATCCTTTTCAAGAAGTTTCAGCTTAATGGAATCAACCCAAATATGATTAAATTGTTTCACTCTTTTTAGCTGGGATAATATGATACTTTTTGTTGCTAGATAGCCAACAATTAAATCTGTTTTTTCTCCAGTATTGCCTTTTAAAATAGGTGAAATAATAATAAGCTGAATTTTATTGTTAACAATTTTAAAATAGGATTTAATATTGTTGGTACTTATAGTATCTGGTAACGTTATAGTACTTATTTTATTTAATGTATTACCTTTTTCATCATAAATAGAAGCCTCTATAAAAAAATCAGGCAATTTCCCTGATTTCAATAACCGATGTGTTTGCCAATAAGAATAATATTCAGGGGTGTCCAGTTGTTGGCGTACTTCATCCCAAATAGAGAATTCTTTTACTATTAATTTATGTTCTGTAACGAGTTGTTCTATCGCTTTAATTAATTCAGCTTTTCCAGAGCTTAGATTTTTTTTAACAATATTATCATTTAGCTTTTGGACGTCCATATAGGCAAATAAACTGCTTAAAGAAAAAACCAGAATGTAAAAAAGGATAAAGCTGAGCGCATAACTTTTTATGGACATTTTTTTTATGTGAAATTTATTATTATTTTTCATTGAGGATATTTTCAATAATGTCCAGCAAATCAAATTCATGTTCATAGTCAAAAAAATGATTGGCTCCATTTACATTAATTACATTGACGTTATGTTGGCTGAGTTGGTTGCTCCAATGTTGATCAATTCGACTATCAATGGAGCCTTTAATTAATATTTTTGATATTGCTATTTTATCCAGAGCCTGGACTAGATTTTCTTGGCTTAGTTGTAAATAAGAAAGGTAATTTTCTGCGCTGCTGGGATATTGTTTGCAATAAGACAGTTGAAAGTCATGCAGACTATGATTGTTTATTTTTAATAGCTGCTCCGCTTCTTTTTTTAATTGAGGTGTCTGATTTGAGTAAGTTGAGCTGTTAAAATCAGGCATGGCAATAAATATGATTTTTTTTATGACTTCAGATGGGTGCTGGCTTAGATACTTTGCTAGATGAATTGAACCTGTACTATGGCCGATAAGAATAATATTTGTTGCTGATTGCTTTTGCAACCATTGAATCCACAGTGCAATTTCTTGTACATCTTTTTCTAATGAATGAGTATGAATAGCCTCGCAAGCCAGGCTCTTTTTTCGCAGGCTTATCCCTAAGCTTAAACTGGGGGTTAAAATATTATAACCTGATTCATGCAGTGACTCAGCAAGACGTTTTACAGTTGGAAAGTTATGAGTCAGCAAGAATCCGTGCAGAATTAATATAGAGGGCTTAGTTTTATCTCCTAAGTAGTATTCGGCATTGGCTGTAATTTTTTCAGAAATTTTGAGATTAACGGGCTTTCCGATAGCGGGTGTTATGAAAAATGATAACAGTACAATAATAAAGATTATTATTTTTATTATAGAATAAAACATTGATACCCCAAACTTAGACAATTTTTCAAAAGCTTCTTATTCCATTACTTCTTAAAGGAGCTTTTAATAATAAATGTAGATCATAACCATAAAATTGTCTGCTTTTTTCAGCAATATAATTGTATTTAGGATTAAATAATATCGAGATATTTTTGAGGATCAATATTCCATTTTTGTTCGGCTTCGGAGCTGCTTACAGTAATTATATCCTGTTTTGAAAGATCAATAACTTTTGGTTTAATCGTCTCATTTGTTTTTGTGTTGAGAAAACAGACAACGCGAGGTAATAATAGTTGTTGGTTCGTCTCGATAACGACAGCCAGGTAGTTGTTGCTCAGTAGAACCAGTGTTGCCGGTGGATAAATACCTACACATTGAATAAACTCCTGCATCAAAGCCGGGTTAAAATGTGAGCCTGTCCAGGAAAGCATGCGTTTAAGCACAACAGAAGGGTCCTGTCCTTTATGGTAGCAGCGATCGGCTGTTAGGGCATCATAGACATCAACAATGGCAGACATTTGACCAATATCACTTATCTCATCTCCTTTTTTTCCATCCGGATAGCCTGAGCCATCATATTTTTCATGGTGCAGTGCAGCAACATCCAGAGCATTCTGGCTGATCCCTGGAGTTTTGAGTAAAATCTCACGACTGTCAACGACATGCCGACGCATAATAATAAATTCATCATCGGTCAATTTGCCGGCTTTATTTAAAATTTCCGGCGGAGTTAATGTCTTGCCTATATCGTGTAATAAACCACCAATGCCAACTTCATGAATAATTTTTTGTGACATTCCCCTGCTTTTTGTAAAGGACATCATTAATACACCGATATTGACAGAATGCTCGAAAGTGTAAGTATCCATATTGCGGATACGGGACAGGCCCAATAATGTATTATGATTCTCCAATACGGATTCAGCCATTTTATCAACAACAGGAGTGACTTGTCCCATTTCAACTTGTTTGCCCAGTTTGACATCAGCCATAATATTTGAAATGGCTAATTCAGCATGATCTTTTATTTTTCGTGCATCTTTCCTCGTTTTTTTACGAGAAGGTTGATGAGGGAGGGGATTGTTCTTTGTTGGCTGTTGTTCAGCTGACTGGGTTTTGGATGTGCCAATACCAATGCCTTTAGACGTATCAATTTTCAGTGATTTAATACCAACGTCAAGTATTTTTTTGATATCGCTTTGTTCTGTAATTATAAACTGATTGCGTGCAAATGGGTGCTTCATCCAGGAACAATCCAGTTCATGAATAAACATCCCTTTTTTTAATAACTTTGAAGAAATTGTTTTTATCATACTAAAACCTAATACATCAAGCCAATAAAATATATAGTATGAGTATAGGTACAAATAATAAAAAAAAAAGCTTGTTGATGAACTATTGGTAATCAAATAGAAATTTAAAAAATTGCTTATACAGATAAAAGAATGATAGAAATAGGAGTGCTTGCAGCTAAAATTAAAAGTATATAATAGAGCTTTGGTATGTAAAAGTGGCGTCCCCTAGGGGGTTCGAACCCCTGTTACCGCCGTGAAAGGGCGGTGTCCTAGGCCACTAGACGAAGGGGACACAGTTCAATGATTTATCAATAACTATTGTTAATAGGAATTGAATTTTGAAGCAGTCCTTCGTAGCAATTAGCTAGAAAGTGCGCATATTATATTGTCGAGATTTTAATTAGTCAAACATTTATTTAAAAATTTTATACAGTTTCAAATATTTGGTTGTTCTCCGCTTTGATGAGTGAGGTTTTATCCAAAATAGAACATACTCTTCTCATCAGGAATGGAGGTTTGCCTGATTTTCAGTTTAAAATATTC
>JADGEM010000031.1 GCA_016744375.1 Gammaproteobacteria bacterium | reverse complement strand
GCGTCTCTTGTAAACGAGAAGCAATTTTTTTGTCGATAATATTTTTATCTTCCATTGTCAAACCTGTTTTCCAACTTTAATATGCACAAATTAATGGGTGAAGTTATTGCTTTCAGGTAAAACCTGAGCAATACAAAATAGTTTCTGAAAACTGTTTCTAATGAGCACTTTTTATACTTGCACTCAATTTAACAAGTAACTGTTAATTTTCAAACAAACGCAGTTAATAGTCAATTCAGATGGTCAAAATAATGACAATATTATCCAGGAAATTAATATTATTCCTATAAATATCAGGGAAATTAAGTCAGGGGAATTTTAAAGAAAGGCTTTCAACTTAATAAATCACATCAAATAGTTTATTTATATAACTGATTTTCCTTGCATTTTAAATTAACAATAAACTTGAAAATTAATAAATACATTTTCAAGTAAGTATTTTTATAAAATTTTAAAAACACTATATTCTGCAATCCTTTACAAAAAACAAAACCGCATACTTTCAAGTAAGCTTTTTAAAAAATAATAGCAATTAAACTGGTACGTTTTCACACCGTAATAATCAATATACGAATGAGTCCCAACGAAGTATTATTGTATCAGAAATAAGCACTATATCGTTGATTTGACACAGCATCAACGATTATCCCCTATTTATAGGGAAAAACCTTAGTCCTATTTAAAAATTGGGAGACTCATAATAAGATGAATTAAACCCAGGTTATTAAGGTCTTGTTATTTAAAGATATTAGAATTACATTATTTATAATATGCTAATACATTTGCCATCCATGATAATTCAGAATCGTTTAAAAAGTACATAGAAAAGTGACATTTCACTTGTAATTAAACCGCTAATCAACTGATTTTCTTTATTTATTACCTTATATTCGCTATAGTTCAATGTGATAATTACTTGCCATGAAGAGCACCACCTGGAACTGTATTAAATAATGAAAACATCAAAAATAAATGATACTCGCTATCTTCTGCCTGATAACCTGACTAAAAAACATTTTATAGATACTTTAAAATCTAGCTTCACTGTTAAACAGGTCGAAAATATATCTGAAAATTTTTCCATTTTAGAGAGTTTTGAGTGGAATCTTTACCGCCATAAATTCCTCGCTGTCCGTCATCAAAATCACTCCATCACCCTATGGGATGAAGCAAACTTATTTGATGATGAGCTTTCTTTCGAAATTGAAGAAATTAATGCACGAGATAAATTCTGGTGGGATTTCCCTGATTCTGAAGCCAGAGATATCTTAAAACCAATGATTAGCCTTCGCGCACTGCATCCTGTTTATAAAGGGATTTTAAAAATTGAAGCGCTTAATTTACAGAATGAAGAAGGAAAAATCCTTGTTTTTTGTCAGCTGGTGTCAATTTATGAACCGGGTAAACCCCGCTCCCCTGTTATGCGTCAGGTCAGCCTGTCACCTGTCACTGGCTATGCAAAAGAGTATGAACAGGCGGTTAAGCAATTAACATCGCTGCAAAGCTTTAAACCCAGTCTGACGCCACTGGATTCCCTTCTTGGTGCAATTGGGCTTTCCCCGGCACCTTATACAGTAAAGCCTCAATTTGACATTCCTCATGCTCTATCCGCCCGCTCGGCTGTTAGTTCAATCATCAATACAATGATTGAAAAACAACGTTTGACCGAACAAGGCATTATCAGAGACATTGACACTGAGTTTTTACATCATTATCGCGTGGCAATACGTATGGTTCGTGCTGCAGTTGCACAACTCAGAGAAGTTTTTCCTCAGCAGGAGGTTGTCGTACTAAAACAACGCTTTGGTGATCTGGCAAGAGAAACAAATTATTTAAGAGATCTTGATGTCTTTACCCTGGATAAACAGCGCTATATGAATTTACTGCCTGAATCCATGAAAAACGATCTCTTACCCATGTTCGATGATTTTGAAAAAAATAGACAGATAGAAGCCAAAAGAATCAGTCGATGGATCGGAAGCCGGGTTTATCGCCAGGAAATAGATGAATTACAATCGTTGTTCTTTAATGGTTATTCTGCCGTTGAAACACAATGGAGTGAAAAATCAACTATTGAACTAGCCGTTAATAAAATTCAGAAGACATACAAAAAAATCTATAAAGCCGCCTTAAAGATTAACAATACAACGCCAGACGAAAAAATTCATGATATCCGCATCGACTGCAAGAAATTACGTTATCTGTTATATTTTTTTGGCAGTCAGTTTAAGAAGAAAAAAATAAAAGTTGTTGGTAAGCATCTCAAATCCTTGCAAGATACACTGGGAGTCTTTAATGATTTAACCGTTCAGGGTGATTTTCTTAAAAATTATCTTCTACAACTTGAACACAAACCCAAAAAAGATATCATGCTCATTGCATCTTTGGGGGGCTTAATATCCACTTTATATACAATGCAACTTCAGGAGCGGGATAAATGCATTAAAGAACTCAGCATTTTTTCCAATGAGAGTAATCGTCAGCTCTTTAAAGAAACATTTATCATTAACAAAAAAAGCAAATAACAGCAAAAATCAAGAGCCAGACAATGAAAATCATAGCATCATATAGCATTAAAGGCGGAGTCGGAAAAACTGCTGCTTCCGTCAACTTAGCCTATGCTTCTGCCAAGGCTGGAAATGAAACTTTATTAGTTGATTTGGACCCACAGGGTGCTTCTTCTTTCTATTTTCGCATTGGTGCCAGCAAGAAAGAAAATCGGGGTTATTTTTTCTCAAAGAAAAATCGCTTGCTCAAACAAATTCGGGGCTCTAATTATAAGCGACTTGATATTTTACCAGCCAACTTATCCTTTAGAAATTTTGATATCATGCTTAACAGCATGAGTAAGTCAAAAAAACGTTTAAAAGACATTTTATCCTCACTTGAAGATGAATATGATTTAATCATTCTTGACTGCCCTCCTAACATTAACTTATTGTCTGAAAATGTTTTTAATGCAGCCGATATGGTTCTGGTTCCCGTCATACCTACCACACTTTCCGAACGAACCTATGAACAATTACTTAAGTTTTTTAAAAACAATGGTTATAAAAGAAAAATAATTCATCCTTTCTTCTCCATGGCACAAAGCAAGAACAAATTACATCATCAAACAATTACTGACATGGAAAAACGCCATCCAGAATTTATGAAAAGTATTATCGGTTTTTCAAATGAAATCGAACGAATGGGCATCCACCGAGAACCCGTTCTTGCTTACGCAGCGAAAAAAAGTTATGTTCAGTCATATCGGACTTTGTTTAATGAAATTGTAAAGTTTTTAGGAAAAAACAAATAATTTTATAAATACTACAATCAAAGACTTTTATTAAAACTATTGAAGATAATGATGCTTGAAATCGGTGCATTCCCATTTACCTTAAAAAAAGATAAGCTCAAGGTTATGATTATCACAAATACCTCTGGTAGAGCCTGGATCCTGCCAAAGGGTCACCCTGAGGAAGATTTAAAAAAACATCAGGTTGCAGAGCTTGAAACCTATGAGGAAGCAGGTATTAAAGGCAAAGTCCTTGATACCAGATTAAGTGAAGAGTTTATCCGGGAAGATGGCAGCACACTTGTTATCTACCCACTACTTATTAAAGAAATACTCAATGAATGGCCCGAACAGGACATAAGAAAAAGACGTCTGGTCAGCATTAAAAGTGCTTTAGATTTAATCTCAAAAAAAGAACATGTCGATGCTATTAAACATTTTTCATCAACTGAAATGATAAAAAAACTGATCAGAAATATTCCTTAAAAACACAGTCGAATAATTCTGAATACATTTAAAATCAGTATTTATTGATCACCCTATGTTAGCCATAGAAGGGAAATCTTTGATATAAGAACCTTAAAGTTTTAGTTTAAATAATTTACCTAACCAATTAATATTTAAGTGTTCTTTTAGGTGTCTTTTTATTCTTTTCAAGTTTAAGCAGGAATCTCTTATGACAAAAGCAACCAGGCTTATTATTGGCATTTCATTAATAATTACTTCAGCATCTGTCTCTGCATTCAGCTTTAAGAGCAGTGATTTTAATGTGGACGATAAAGACTATCATAGAACTGACTGTGTTAGTGATGGCTGGGGCGATACTAATTGCAGCAGTGATAGCTCGAGTACTAATAGCCCAATGAGATGGAAAACTGGCAGCTGGAACACAGGTCCCTGGGGTGGCGGCCCCTTTAATATGGACAGCAGAAACTGGAGTTCTCCATGGAGTGGGGACAACAGAAATCGCCATTGGGGAGATAGAAATAATCCTTGGAGCAGCACCCCCTGGAATTGGAATAATAGAGGCTGGGGAAACAGAAGAGCACCTTGGAATGGAAGCCATCGTGGTTTTGGTAATCCTTATCGCGGTGGTCCCTATGGAAGTAGTTACGGGATCCCCTATGATGCAGGACCAAAGACAGCTCCTGGAAAGCCTCATTTGCCTTAACGCCACATCAATTAACAAGTGAATCTCTTTCTTGTGACCTTTCTCCATGAATGCTTCGGCAGAAATTTTTCAGGAAATGGCATTATTTAAAAAGAATCTCCTGGTGGTTGTGGTTTTGTTGCCAACTGGCAATGTCGTGCCAGCGGGAGATTTTTATTATTTATTTGATAAAGATCAATAATTCCTTTAAAAGTAAAATATCTTACAGACAAAAACGAATATTTATATAATACTTAAATACAAGAATTAGTTTTATCACTCACTACCCAAATTTGAAGAGCCTCGCTAAGCCAGTTATTGGCTACAGGCGTTATGCCACAAGATATGTCGTAGGCCCTCAAGTAACCCCGCTAGCTAACCCCTTGCGGGGTTTTTTATTGCTTAATTTGCATATTTCATTTTTTTATGTCGACCTTAGCCATGATTTTATATGAAACCAGCTGAATCACTGTAAATATGTCTTTACATCTAAATCATTAAACTTCCATTAATCGTCAACTAATTTAACAATTCAGAAGACTCTACTATTTCACTAGCTCACTAACCTCATGAAATTTAAGATTAAATAATTTCTGGTACGAAATATGCTAGCTCTAAACATAAGGGTATCTACCTATTATTGCAATATTTACCCTAACACTTTAATGTAAGTATAAAAATATGTTTTCTATTCTATTTCTATGAATAAGAGGTGTGATATGAATATTGATTTTAAAAAAACATATGATGAATATAGTTATTTCTTTGATGCAGCTTTGATAATAGTGTTGATGATTGCCGTCTATATTCCTGTGTAAATTACCATCATAAGCTCAATTAACCCTGAATTAACCAAAGTAAATTAATCTTTTCTATACTGTGCTGTCAGCCAGTTTATTTGATACTATAATTGATATATCCATCAGACAGAAAAAAGACAGTGAGCAAAAAACACCAAAAAGTACTTTCAGCCATATTTAGTGACCATCTTAGCAGTAACATCCACTGGAAAGAGATTGAGTCACTATTGAGCCATCTGGGTGCCGAATTTAGAGAAGGTTCAGGAGCCAGCATGATTGCAATTATTGATGGTAATGAGTTCACCCTGCATCGAGGTCACCATAATACCACGATGTCAAAAAAGAGTTTGCATCAGCTGAAAAGGTTCCTGGAATCTGTAAACATTAGCTCTGAATAAAAAAAGGGAAGCAAACGCTCCCCTTTCAAATAGTTTTCTGTATTTTTTCTTTATTGCAAGTGATACTCACCAGCTGTTTCATTGTAGATAAATGTTTCACGTCCCTTCATTCTTCCTGCTGCAGTAGGATTGCTTCCCATGTAGTGATTAACATCATCTATACTGGTCACATCTTGTTTAAAATCTGCTGGATCAACATATTGTTCAAACTCGGCACTCCAGACAGAATTCTTATTTGCATCATCACTATAACTCACAATACCTTCTGGTATGCTGCTTTTGTATGTTAGTTCACTGTAAATATTAGAAGACTCTTCATAAATAAGACTGGATAAAGAATTATCTGCCTGGGCAGTTCCAGTGATTGCAACTGAAGCGAAAAGGGCAGACGTTAATAAGGTTTTTAAAGTTTTCATTGTGATATTTCCTTTTTTGAGTGGTCTTAATGTTTTTATTAAGTATGGGTTAAGTTTAAAGGAAATATATTTTTAATCTGTTCGTAATACTACGTGAAGAACTTCGGATTGTACGTAATGAAGCTTAGTGTATATTCTAAATCTAGTCACAGATATTATCATTGAATTAAGAAGTCCCTATGAAAGAAATTCTGGCATTACAATTGAATCAACTTGAATTAGATTGATTTGGCATGGGAAAGTCCTTGATATAAATATCTTGTTTATTATAGGGTATTTCTATGTCATCAAGCAGGAATTGTTTATAAACCTGTTCATTAATGACATCGATAGAGCGGCCACGTAAGACAGGCTCATTAATCCAGCATAGTAACTCAAAATGCAAACCGGAATCACCCAACTCACGAAAACGGACTCTTGGTTCTGGTATTTTACAGACACTGGTTTGTTTTGAAGCAACTCCCATCAAAACTGTTCTCACTTGATCAACATCACTGCCATAAGCAACGGAGACTTTAATGCGAATTCGATATTTTTTATGAGGACCGCCTGATTCATTAAAAATTTTTGTATTACCCATAATAGAATTTGGAATGGTTACTTCAACATCATCCCTGGTCAACATTCGAGTACTTCGAATACCAATATGTGTCACCTCTCCCCTTTCACCTGAATCTAAAACTATAAAATCACCAATTTTATAAGGTGCATCAACCATAATAAAAACACCTGAGAATAAATTAGCCAGCGTGTCTTTGGCTGCAAAACCAATGGCAATACCCACAATGCCAGCTGATGCCAACCAGGCTGTCATATCAATATCCCATGCCTGAAATACCATATAAATGGCGAGAGCAGAAATGATCACAATGGAGATATTTAGAAACAGGGGCAATGTTTCAATTCGAATAAGAGAATGATCTTTATGACGATACGCCAGAGTTGTAATTATAATGCGGAACAAGCGTATAAAGAAAAGCCCCCATATAAAAATACCCATAGTGGCAACCAGTGATACGGTTATATCGTGAACTTGGGGGGGTAAATCAAGCCAGTTTATTGCCGCGCCAATACCAATAAAAATGACGGTATAAAAAATGGGCGCCTGAAGGATAGTAACAATTTTATTATCAAGATTTGTTTTTGTATTTAAAGCAATGCGTAAAACAATACTCGTAATCAAAAAACTACTTAACTTAGCAATACTAATCGAAACAAACAGGATGATAAACGCTTGTAAATAGAGATTCTCCCCCACCAATTCCATATAGGGTTTTAACCAGTTTCCCAGGCCAATTAATAAATCAGCTGTAATTTCTTTTTCAGAATCCATTTTATTGTCCTTTATCGATAATAAGAGCCTGGTGAAAAGTAATTATAAATTCAGTATTTAATGTTAAAAAAATGTATCAGGTACCTAAATAACTACTCCTAAATAGTGCACACTGAGTATCAGCTTCTATTGTTTATTATGGTGTGATTTTTGATGCAGTCCGAGCACAATAATAAACAATAGAAGCTGATACGGTCTCTCGGTAGGTAATGTTCACCATTTAGGAGCAGTTATTTAGCTCTGGCGATAATAGTTTTGTTTTTTAGGTTGACTTCCCGCCTTATTATTCTGCCCGCCTCGTTTTTTTGCAGTAGAAGATCCACGTGAGGTCTGTTTTTTATTCTGGCTTGTAGGTTTGTGTCCACGGGCATTTTCACCTGAACGCTGGCCGTCTTCATGTCCATATTTGTTCTTTTTTGGTTTTTTGGGTTTATTATGCTTCGCAGGTTTACGTAGGGTTGAAACAGGTAAATCATGCACTGGATCAAAACCTTCGATGTATTCCCGTGGCAGCTGCTGCTGAATCAGGCGCTCAATATCAGAGAGCAACTTAAATTCATCGGCACTGACCAGAGAAATTGCTTCACCTGTCGCACCCGCACGGCCAGTACGGCCGATACGATGAACATAGTCCTCTGGGACATTGGGCAGGTCAAAGTTGACAACATGAGGCAACTGGTCAATATCCAGACCTCGGGCGGCAATATCCGTTGCCACTAAAACCTGAACCGAGCCACTCTTAAAGTTTGCCAGCGCTTTTGTCCGTGCACCCTGGCTTTTGTTGCCATGAATAGCTGCCGAACGAATACCATAATTTTCCAGGTATTTAGCTAAACGATTAGCGCCATGCTTTGTCTTACTGAAAACGAGTACCTGCTGCCAGCGATTTTGACTGATTAAATGCATCAGCAATGCAGATTTTTGCTTTTTATCAACCGGACAAATCGACTGTTTGACTGATTTTACAGTCGTATTTCGAGGACTGACTGAAATCTCCACGGGATTATGCACCATTCCCTTGGCCAGATTACGGATATCATTTGAGAAAGTGGCCGAAAACATCAGATTCTGACGCTGCTTCGGCAAAAATGAGATAATTTTGCGTATATCATGGATAAAACCCATATCCAGCATTCGATCCGCTTCATCCAGAACCAGAACTTCCAGATTGTTAAATCGCACTGCATTTTGATTATACAGATCCAGTAAACGCCCCGGTGTGGCGACCAGGATATCCACTCCTTTTCTCAGTTTAATCATTTGAGGATTAATTTTAACCCCGCCAAAAACCACGGTTGAACGTAAAGGTAAGTTCTTACCATAGGTTTCAACACTTTTTTCCACCTGTGCCGCTAATTCCCGCGTCGGTGTCAATATCAGCGCACGAGCCTGATTTGCTTGTGCACGCTGACCTTTAGACAAGCGCTCCAGTATCGGCAAGGTAAAACCTGCGGTCTTACCCGTGCCAGTCTGAGCAGCAGCCATAACATCCCTACCCTCAATCACTGCTGGGATTGCCTGAGCCTGAATTGGAGACGGCGTGTCATAACCTTGTTCAGCAATTGCATCAAGGAGTTGGGCTGAAAGGCCAAGTGAGGTAAAACTCATAGATTTTCTCTTATTTAATTGATAACAGATATTTAAGGACTTTTGAAAATCAGATGTAGTGCATCCACTCAGTCAGAATACCCCTTAAACAGGCCGTGTAGCTTACAGTAAATTATAACAAAATACTATAAAAATTAATTACATAGAGTTATAGTTCATGTATTACTCTACCTCAAACATAATTTAAGTTATTATATAGCTGAAAGACCTGCTCAAGCTGGGTTTTTAGTAGAGCTTAACCCCTTATAAATACCAACAAGGAAGTCACGTGAATGACTGAGTCAAAAGAAGCAAAAAAGCAATTCCTCAATGACTTAAATTGCTCCCAACCTGTTATTGCACAGTATGCACCAAGAAATCAATTTGTTGTTGCAACCGCATTCAGACTCCTCCACTCAAAAATACAAAAAATATATGATCTATAAACAAAATTCAGCAGCTGAAACACAAATAAGTTTGCATTTAACAGTTCATATGATCAGCAAATAGATTAAAATTAAACACAAAATCAGGAACCAATATGTTTCAATTGATAAAAAGACATTCATCACTTAATAAGCTTGTTGTGCTCGGCATTATACTCGGTATCAGCTTTGGTATCGTGTTTCCTGAAATAGCCTTACAGCAAAAGCTAATTGGCTCTGCCTTTGTCAGCTTACTTAAAATGCTCGTTGTTCCCTTAGTCTTTGCCTCTATTTTCGCAGCTGTTTCCGGTCTTGGTACATTAGAACAATTAAAAGATATCGGGCTGAAAACTATTGTTCTCTATTTGATCACGACAGCCCTTTCAGTTTTATTAGCCATCATCATGATGAATATTTTCAGCATTGGTGAAGTTGTTTCAGCAGAAGGGCTCAGTTATGACAAAGCCTCAGATCTTGATGAGTTTTCTGGCAGCGCAATGGTTTTAAGTTTTATACCAACGAACATTTTTCAAGCCCTGGCAACCGGCGATTTAATGAAAGTCATTGTTTTTGGTGTTCTTTTAGGCATTGCCACTTTATATATGGACAAAAAAGAGCATACTATATTGCTGAATTTTTCCACAGCTCTTAGTAATGCCATGCTAAAAATTGCAGAATGGGTGATTAAACTAACTCCTATTGGCGTTTTTAGTCTAATCAGTTTTGTTGTTGCTGAACAGGGTATTGATGTCATTATTGGTTTATGGAAATACATGCTCGTTGTTGTCATTGTCTTACTAATTCACGGGTTAATCACACTCCCCTTTATATTGGCCGCACTGACAAAAATTAATCCCTATAAATATTTAAAAGACATAAAAGAAGTCCCTTTGATGGCCTTTTCAACCGCATCCAGCGCCGCGACTCTACCCGTCAGCATGAAGGTCATACAGGAAAAGGGTGGTGTCCGTAAAGAAAGTGCCGCCTTCGTCTTACCGCTTGGTGCAACAGTATCAATGGATGGTACGGCAGCTTATCTAACAGTTGCTGTGATGTATATTGCTAATTTATCCGGTGTAGTTTTAGGCTTAGGTGATCAATTATTGCTTGGAATTACAGTCGTTGCTCTCAGTGTTGGTGTGGCAGCACTCCCCAGTGCATCCCTGGTTATGATGGTGGTTATTTTACATGAGATTGGTTTATCTGTTGAATATCTAGCTCTTATTGTCGCAGTTGACAGAATTCTTGATATGGCCAGAACCTCTCTAAATGTCACTTCGGATATGGTTGTCACAAAAGCCGTTGATATGCTCAGCAATCGAACCTGATGACTAACGAGCAACAGAGAGACTTATTGTGATTTTACATAAACAGCTCAGGGTGGCTATTTTATTGCTAATACTGCTGGTTGTTGCTGTGGGTAATTGGGTAACCAATCAGCGTGCAACAGACTGGGCTCATACCATAAGAGTTGTTATCTACCCTATTAACGGTGATCAGAGCGATGTCACAGAACAATACATTCAAAACCTTGATGCAGATAACTTCAGTGCCATCAAACCTTTCTTTATTGAAGAGTTAGAAAGCTATGACATAACTTCTGATGATGATCCGATTAACATTGCTGTTTCACAGCCTGTTATTCAACATCCACCACAGCCTCCCCTTCAGAGTAATGTCTTTCAAATCATGCTCTGGAGTTTAAAATTACGCTACTGGGCTTTTCAAAGAGATGAATATCAAGGACCTAAGCCTGAGATACAGGTATTTGCGCTTTATTATAACCCTGAAACAACCCAGACAATTAGGCATTCAACAGGTCTGGAAAATGGGCACATGGCTATTATTAATCTTTTCGCCCATAGAAGGCAGGATCAGACTAATCAGTTTATAATCACTCATGAATTATTACATACACTGGGTGCCACCGACAAATATAGCTTATCAGACAATCAGCCTCTTTATCCTCAAGGCTATGCTGAAGCAGAACTTGATCCTTTATATCCCCAGGTATTCGCAGAAGTCATGGGAGGACGAATTCCTTTAAGTGATAGCAACAGTGAAATCCCACATTCCCTCAATCAGGTCATTATTGGCGAGCAGACTGCCAAAGAAATTAATCTGATTAAATAACAGATTAAAGCCAGGTGCAATCTATTTTGTTTTAGATAAGAGCGATGAGGCATCAACGTAATGAATGCTCTTATCTTTGTCTACTGTCACTGATTCACAGTTTTCAGGTTCGTGTTCACCACAGGAGCGTGTACACCCACCGCAACCCGCTTTATAACCCTGATAATCAGGATCTTGTTTAGCCAGCCAACTCTGAAAGATCACCCAGAGTACACATAATACTGGCAGAGCCAGCAAACTTAAGAAATGTGTCAGCATTAAAAACTCTCCTCAGGTCTTAAGTGGAACTAAACAGCCCAGCAAAGCCCATAAAGGCCATTGATAAAATTCCAGCAATGATCAGATTAAATGCAGTACCTTTTATTAATGCCGGAACATTGTTTATTTCAGTTTCTTCCCGAATACCCGCCATCAGGACCATTGCCAGGGTAAAACCAGCACCGGCACCTAATGCAAAAGTTAAACCTTCTATCAAGCCATATCCACGGTTTGTCGCAAAAATAGCCAGACCTAAAATTGCACAGTTTGTTGTAATTAGAGGCAGGAAAATACCCAAAGATTTAAACAAGCTAGGACTGAGTTTTTTGATACTCATTTCAATAAACTGAACCGTACTGGCAATCACGACAATAAAACTAATCAAACGCAGATACGGTGCATAAATCAGGACATAAGTGTTTAATACCCAGGCACATAAGGCCGTGATCACTAATACAAATGTGGTTGCCAGTCCAAGACGAAAAGAGGTTTCCAGTTGGCCGGAAACACCTAAAAACGGACAAAGACCTAAAAAATAGGCCAATACAAAATTGTTAACCAGCAAAGTACTGATGAAGATCCACAGTAAATTATCCATTACTTGTCTCCATCAACATAAGCAACCCGGCTTGATTCTGCCACTTTAAGCAGAAACTCTCTTCGGCGTTCAGTAAACCAGTTAAAGAACAATAAGAGTAGTCCCAGTGTTAAGAAACCGCCTGGTGGCAGGATCATAATAACCCATGGCTCAAAGTTTGCCCCAAAGAGATCAATACCAAAAAAAGCACCCACACCTAAAATTTCACGAACTGAACCCAGAGCAAATAAAGCAATCATAAAACCAGCCGACATACCCACTGCATCCATAACGGCATACTTAACATTATGTTTTGATGCAAAGGCCTCCTGCCGTCCAAGGATCATGCAATTGGCCACAATTAATGGGATAAATGCCCCAAGTTCTTTATGAATAGTAGGCAACAGGGCTAACAAACTATAATCAACCACGGTAACAAAGGTAGCAATAATAATAATATACAGAGAAATACGAACTTGCTTGGGGATCCATTGCTTAAAACTTGAAACCAGAAAACTGGAACCCACTAGAACAAAAAAAGTAGCCAGTCCCATAACAACGGCATTAATTGCTGAGTTAGTCACTGCTAACATTGGGCACATACCAAGAACCTGAACAAAAACAGGATTATCCCGCCACAGGCCTTTAATCATTTCCTCATATGCACTTGTATCTGTTGCCATTGTACTGTCCGTTAATTTTTGTCTAAAAGAGGCTCATTGCCCTGCTGAGGCAGACGTGACGACCACTTATTGAAAGCGATATTAATAATTCGAACCACAGCTTTAGAAGAAATTGTTGCCCCGGTAATCGCATCAATTTCATTTTCCTGTGTTTTTTTACCTTTCTTTACTGCTTTAATTTCTTTACTGATAGGTAAATTAATAAATTCACCGACAAAGTCCATATCCTTAAAAATTTTATCACCCAGTCCCGGTGTTTCACGGCTATCCAGAATTTCCATACCAGTTATATTCTGATTGGAAGAGAGGTATCCGAATAACACATGAATGGTATCCTGAAAACCGGGTCCCTTACCCTGAATGGCATAACCAATGAATTTGCCTTGCTTGTCATATCCTGCAAAGATCATCTCATCATCCATCCCTTCAGCTTTAACAACCCCCAGCTTGTTATCCATAAAATGCAATTTCTGCATAAAACTGACCTCAGGAAGCACCTTGAACACTGCCTCACGCAACTCTCTGGCCTTATTTTCTTTAATCGTATCAAAAGTCAGCATATAAATAGCGATAATAATGATACCGGAAATAAATCCAGCCACTGCCATTGAAAATATTAAACGGCTGCTACTGGGTTCCTCAGTCGTGATAGAACTTGTTTTTATATTGTCTTGTTTATCCGTCATTTACTATTTAACTCTTGCGACCAAATATTTTAGGTTGAGTATAGCGATCGATCAGTGGTGTTGCTGCATTCATTAACAGTATGGCATACAGCATGCCTTCTGGCAGGCCGCCATATAAACGAATCAAAACCACCAGGAAACCAATCCCAATACCAAAGATCCAACAGCCTCTCGGGGTTAATGGTGAAGTCACCGGATCAGTTGCCATAAAAAAAGTACCCAGCAACAAACCACCAGAAAACAAAGTAAATAGTGGTGAAGGAAAATTAGAGTCTGCACCATTAATCAATAACATTATCAGGGAAAATAGAGATGCAGTCAGGAAAATAGCTGCTGGAATTCGCCAGTCAATACTACGACGTAACAAAAGAAACAGGCCACCTAATAATAAAAACAGACTGCTGGTCTCCCCTATTGAACCCGCGGTATTACCCATAAATAAAGAACCTAGAGCTGTAGTTTCATGCTCAAACTTCATCAATCCCAAAGGTGTTGCCGTACTCAGAGCATCATATTGACCCTGCATTAAAGGCCAGGCAAAATTACTGCTGTGAATTTGAAAAAACTCACCAGGACCACCTGCAGGACCCCAGGTTGTCATTGCAATGGGGAATGTCCCAAGCAAAAAAGCACGTCCTAATAGAGCAGGATTAAAAAGATTAGTACCCAGTCCACCCCAGATCACCTTTCCCAGTCCAATACTCACTGAACCACCCAGAAATGCCATCCATAAAGGCAAACCAGGCGGTAAGGTCAGACCCAGCAGTAACCCCGTTAAACCGGCACTGGTATCACTGATTGCAAAACGTCTTTTATCTTTATCAGTAAATACCCACTCCGTTAATACCGCACCAGCAATGGATGTCACCAGAAGCAGCAAAGCACTGAGTCCAAAAAACCATAATGCCGCCGCTGTAGCAGGTAATAAGGCAATCCAGACATCTTTCATTGCAGCAGGCGTCGTGAGTTCTTGCCGCAATAAAGGGGCTGACTGAAGTAAAAGTTTAGGATCTTTATTATTCATCATCTATTCGATTAACACTCATCATTTAAGTTTCAACTTTCCTGTTTCTTAAATTATCTTTAGCCGTTCGTATATGTTGAACAATAGGAATATTGGATGGGCAGGCATAGGTACAGGCTCCGCACTCCACACAGTCCATCACGTTATATTTGTCCTGCATCTCGTCAAACAATCTAGCCTTACCCAATAAAGCCAGTCGAGATGGATTAAGAAAATAAGGGCAGGCATCCAGACATCGAGCACAACGAATACAAGGGTACTCAGGCGGGCGTGATGTTTCTTTTTCAGTAAAAGCCAGTATCCCTGATGTCCCTTTCAGTATGGGTGCATCTAAATCGGCAATCGGACTGCCCATCATTGGTCCACCACTGATCACTTCCCGTGTCTGCTCCTTCAGTCCTCCAGCAAAATCCAAAACATCCCTGATGGGGGTTCCAATGGGGACTATCAGATTAGCCGGTTCCTGGACGCCGGGACCGGCAAGGGTCACAATACGTTCAATAAGCGGCATTCCATGATCAAAATAATCGGCCAGAGCAACGATCGTGCCCACATTATTTACCGCAATACCAATATCACGGGGTAATTTACCCGCAGGAAGTTCTTTATTATAAATGCTCTTGATCAGCATTTTTTCAGCACCCTGAGGGTATTTAACTTCCAGGGGGACAATATCAATCGCCATATCATCAGTGAGATAATTTTTTAACTGACAGATGGATTCCGGTTTGTTTTTTTCAACACCAATCGCCACTCGCTTTGCGTTTAACTTTTGGCGCAAAATTTCACAGCCTCGCAATACCGCCTCAGGACGTTCAACCATCAGACGATGGTCGTTAGTTAAATAAGGTTCACACTCGGCACCATTAACCAGTAAATCAGTAATCACTTGTTCATCCGGTATGGAATATTTCACGTGGCTGGGAAATGCAGCACCACCCATACCAACAATGCCTGACATCTGTACGGCATCAATGAACTGCTCAATGTTCATATCTTTGACATTAAAAACATTATTGTGTGTATTAACAAATTGTTGTGTAGCATAGGGATCAGCTTCAATTTCAATGGCTTGTCTGAATGAACCATCAACGTACCGATGCATGCCAATATTGGATATTTTTCCGGTCACTGGACTATGCAAGGCGGTAGAGATAAAACCTTTGGGCTGAGCAATTAATTCACCTCTGTGAACCCTGTCGCCAACCTTTACCACAGGTTCTGACGGCACCCCAATATGTTGTCCGAGAGGCATGATATAACGACTGACGAAGGGAACACGCTGAATCGGTAAATCTGCAGTCTGCTCTTTGTGGTGAGGCGGATGCACTCCGTGAGAGAAGCCTTTCTTTAAGGAAAAAGGTAAAGAAAACAAACTGTTTAATGAAAATAATTTAGACATTAATCACTGCTCTCGTATATTGGATGCATCATAGCCAGCAAGAGTCAGAAGCTGATTGCGTATTGTGGTACGTGTATCAGATTGATAATTCGCATTAATCTGAGCCAGTTTCGCGTCATAATCCGCTTGTAAGGCATCAAGAGCAGCCTGATGTTCCGAGCGTAAACGCTTTTCCACACAGTGTTCAACATAATCAGTAAAGGGTGTCTCAATTCCTGCCAGCTCCAGCAAAGTCTGCTGAGCACCATTCTGTGCTTTGCACATCAAGGCAAATTCGTTACTAATCGCAATTTTTGTTTTGTCACCATCCGCATCCGTTTTTATCACATAGGGTGTTTTTTTCTTTTGCTCTGCCAGAGAGAGATTAATCCAGTCCGATAATTCTAGCGGAGAAGCAGCGTTGAGTGGCAACTCACAAAAATGAGACTGAAAACGTTTTTCATTCATTGCCCATTGTACAGGGGTTAATCCTGCCGTTTCATTTTGCTGCAGACTCAGTCTTGAACCAAACACACCTTCTTTTTGAGGATTATATTGAAACAGTGGAAACATGCCGCTCTTAACTGCCAGTTCTGCCTGCGACAATGTTTGTGCTGTAGCAAAACCATGACGCTGAGGACTTGGTGTATGAATGCAAAGCAGTCCTGCATTATTATCCAGCAATTCATGAACACTGCGCTGAAAATGATTACTATCGGCAATAGAAGTTTGTGCCACATAAGCCTTTCGCTGAGACATAGCCATCATAGCCAGATTATTTCTGGAATCTGAGCGACGATTGAGTTTATATTCTTGCAAACCATCTGTCACCAAACCAGCATCCAGTTCATGAAAAACAACAATTTTAACCGGATAGTCTGAGTTCAATAAGAGTGAAATTTGTGAAAAACCATGAGCACCCAGCAAATCATCTCCTCCCACCAAAAATAAAGGTGGGCATAAGTGCTGCTCTTCATCAGTCAAATCATGCCATTCAAGATGTTCTCGCTTCTCAGTGTTTTTAGCATAGCGTGGATCAATGCTCGCTTTAGCCTGGCGCATTAAACTCACGGCAGATAAAATATCATTAACCTGACCCTGAACCAGGCCAGCTGCAAGTTGTGCACTTTCACCAGTGACGTCAATATTAACAGGCACATGAAAGGGATTATTAGGAAAGGTTCCAGCCCAGGATGCTATCGAACTGGAAGTAATGCACAGACTGTATCGTGATCGACCTATGCCATAAGTACCTTCTGATAATTTCCAGTGCAACTCATTGAGCTGTAATACCAGTTTTACCAGTTCGTGGGTTCTGACTGCATCAATCGCTGATGCATCCATGACCTGAGATGAATCCTCTAACAGCGCATTTAAATCAACCTGACGGGTTTTGATATCTGATAATTTTTCTGACAAGTGAGCCAGATTATCAGTTGGCAGCGCTTCAGACAAGGAATGATTGATTTCCTGCTTTAGCTCATCACGCAGACGATCAAGCTCAGAGATAAACTGAAATAATAATGGCTGTTGATGATATTCGGCAGCACTTAATAATTGCCGCATGGCAATTTTTTCACCGGAAGCCGGCTCAGCCTGATCGCCGCCTGATAAAGCAAAGGCATTATAGCGGGACAACATTAATGCTGCTCCTGCAGTCATTGTATCTTCCTGTTCAGACTGCTGCAGCAGACCTTCGATTGTTGCCGATGGAGTATCTGGTATTTGCTGCCAGATTTGCCATTGTTGTTTTAATTGATAGTTCTGGCTGAGTATTTCTTCATCTGCATTCACCAATGCAGACGAACCGCATAATTCAACACACAGACCACAGCCTTTACAACTATCAGGATTTATAACCAGACTAAATAATTCCCCGGTATCATTTTGATTCTTTTCCTGTGAGTAAAATAATGAATCACTTATAACAACAGGCAGATCAGCAATCGCCAAATGTAACTTTTCAAAATCAGTTTCAATATCAAGTAAACGCTCTTCCGGCAGACCTGATTTTTCTTTCAGCCAGTCAAAGGCATTACTGATCAATTCACCCGCATTATCCACCTTAACTTCTTGATTACGACAACGTTTGGCCATACGGGAAGCCAATTTTCCAGACACCTGACGTACCGAATCCGCACCCGCCATTTTAATGCCGGTTTCAATGAGTGACTTAGGGCTTAAAGCAACAACGGCAATCGCACTATCCGGACAATTAGACCAGCAGTGCCCACAGGCATCACATTCTTCAGGTTTATAGATGGGCACGTTGGCATGAGTACCATTGAGTTCATGACGATGCCGTGTCATATCATTAAATGTGGCGCTTAAGGATGGAATCGTACCTGTGGCAAAATAAGGATCAACTGTTAGATGACTGGATTCACCTGCCTGTTCTAACACACCGACCTGGTCCCAGAATCGAGGTAAATTATCATAGGAGTCAGTAGCCTGTCCCATTTTTTTTACCATTTCAGGAACTTTGGATAAAGTCGGTTGATTATTAAAATTGACTGCTGAACGAGTTGAATCAAATAACTCATTGTTATCCGCTTCATTTTCTTCAACAACGGTATTCAGGGTTTCTTTAAATAAATCCGTCAAGGTACTGCTGTGTTCACAAGTATGTGCATTAATTAAAAATTCACGCAGTGAAACCACTTTACGAAGTTTCAAATTTAATAAGTTTCTATTGAGTAAAACACCTGTCAAAGTCGCCAGCATCTTTTCCCAGAGCAATTGACTCTGACTGATATCAGAACCGGTAGAATCCACTTCTGGAGCTTCAATTGAAGTGTTTTCTATTGAAGTGTCAATTTTATAGATAGAAATATTTTTATTATTAATTAAATCAAGACAATCCTGGCCCACTTTTTTTGATAAATATGAATCCAGTTGCTCACCATTGAAGATGAGTACGCCGTTATTTGACAGATTCTTGCAGGCATTTAATAGTGAACTTTCATCTGCTGACAAGACCATGAAAAAATCGACCAGACTGGTACAACCTGAAGAATAAGGGCTATCTGCATGGGTGATGTAATCTGTTTGTCTTGAGGCCCACTGTTCCCATGAAGAGGTGACTGAACTACGAATATATCCGCCTTTTAAAGCAAAGAGACTGGCAGACAGATCCATTGCAAAAGAGGAATTTGACTGGCCATCAACTCTGTGACTGACTGCAAAACTTATCGACTGTGTGGCCTCTGAACACAATGTCAATTGTTCACCTTTAGCATTAATACCCAGTTCACTAATTTGCGGATAATAACGTTCCAGAGTATCAAGCATCACCTGACGTTTGGGGTGCTGTTCTTTCGTTTTGCTAAGGGCATCTTTTACATCATAGGAAACAAAAGGCATGCCCAGATATTTTGCTTCAGAGGCAGTTTTCAATTTATTCTGTCCCCTTACTTCCTGAGCTTTAGCCCTTATATCCTGAGTAAGCACCAGTAGATCTTCAGGATTAAGAGAGACTCCGCCTAAACCGTAAATCATTGAGCGTAACTTGGGGAAACTCTTAGCCTCGACATGATCAGTTGATATTTTTTTTTGTATAGCTGCACGAAGCTCACGCATCAATGGTGCATCATCGGCTAATGGCACCGTCATTCTTTCAAGGACAACAACCGTATTGGATGAACATTTATTATTTTGCAATCGTTCAGTGATTTGTGCGGCATCAAAAGGACGCAGACTGTGCAGACCAATAACACCCACATTGATCTTTTTATGCGACTTTTTCTGTGCCTTTAACCAAACACTAAACGTTGTCAAAATTTCAATCGCACTGCCCTGGGCAATAAAAATGACATCTGCCTTTTTTAGCGAAAAAGTCGAAACCGAATCATATTTCCGGCTGGTAAATTCAGCAAAGGTTGCAAAGCTTTGTTTGAGCAGTTCGGCAACCTGATCTTCAAAATAAACATCACCAGCGGTCTTTCCTAAGGAATAAACAGCTGCAGTCTGCATAGCCCCTTGTAATACCGGGGTATCCAGATCATGCCATCGATGCAGTCGTTTTCTTGATCCTGAAAACAACTGTTTTTGTGCAATAGAAGGCGCATCAATCAATTCATCTGCACGGCCGATAAAATGTTTGATCAGTTCAGCAGAAGGCAGGCAGACATTTTGAGCAGCCAATGCAGTTTCGGTGCCGTCAATAACAACAATACCCGGCGTCAATGTCAGTTCAGCAACATGACGGGCTATCAGTGTGAAATCCACCGCTTCCTGAACATTGGATGCAAACAGAACAAAACAACCGCTGTCCATTGCCTGATGCAGGCTATCATGGTCACTACCGGTACTATTGGCCTGGCTTGCTGATAAACGGTTATCGAGATGAATCACTAAAGGCAGACGTCGTCCAACTGCAGTCTGAAGTAGATCCTGACAAGCTGAAAGATCATGAGCTGAAAGAAATACTGTGCTTCGGTGACCTGATAGAGTCACACCCATAGCAGTAGCCAGTGACCCTCTGGGTGAATCGGCGTATTGCACACTCAGTTTTTCATCAAAGAAATTATTAGTCAATCGCTGCTGTTCTGATAACCAGGCAAGTGCTGCGCCCTGCTCAAGAAAGCCACCGCCTAAAGCTGCCACTTCAGTCATACAGGCTTCAGTCACGGCAATCGCAGTGTTGCCATCTAAGACTGTTTCAATACCCTCAGCGAGTTGCCCTGCAAACTCAGGCGAACCAAAAATTTGACGATATAGACGAATTGCAGTTTCTGTTAAATTTAGCATAAAAATTTCATTTGTTAAGTATTGTATAACTCATTCGCAGCTGATGTTCAGCCTATAGAGAACTACGATTTATAAATCGTTTCTGTTCATCACTCAGTTCAGAAAACTGATTTCCTTCAAGCCATTGAATCGCATCTGTCGGGCAGCGATCAACGGCTTTCTTAGTTGTATTGTCTGTTGTAAAGAGACCAGAAGCATAATCAACGATCGGTAACTCATTCACCATTTCCATCAGACCGACAGGGGCATCAGCAACACACTTTCCACAGGCATCACAGCCCGCACTGCAAAGTGCTGTAACTGAATCCCCTTCTAGTGGAATATTACACTGTATATAAAGCTGTTCAGCCAGTGGGCGTAATTCAAAAAGATTTTTTGGGCAAATATCGACACAATCCGAACAGGCTGTACAATTCTCAGTATCCACCACAGGCAGACCATTGTCATTAATATGGATCACATCAAAAGTACAGGCGACTTCACAATCACCCAGTCCCAGACAACCCCATGAGCAACCTTTTCCTCCACCTGAAATAACGGCAGCAGCACGACAGCCTTCAAAGCCTTGATACTCTGCAATTTGAAAAGCCTGTCCCTTGCCTCCAGCACATTTTAAACGCGCAACAACTTTTTCCTGTTCACCCGCATCAACCCCTAAAAATTCAGACAGACTGTCAATATCATCTTCTGTGGCCACAGTACAGCCACTGGGATTAACATCACCCGCAACCAGTTTTATTGCAAAAGGCAAGCAACCGGGCTCACCGCAGGCACCACAATTAGTACCCGGCAGCAATTCTTCTGTCTCAGCTATTCTTGGATCTTCATCCACTTTAAGATAATGATAAGCAACCGCCAAAATTACTCCAAAAAGCAGGCCCAGGCTGGTCATAATTACCGGTGCTGTCAGAAAATCTGTTAAATTCATATTAAGTCAGTATTAGTTGAAGGTCTTTGCACGTTCAACAAGCTCATCAAGATCAGGCTCACTATCATTCCATGGTTTTCCAGGATGAATACACTTTGAGGGACAAATTTCAGCAGCTTCAACCATTTGTAAATAGGTTCCTGCACTTAAATCTGCAATAAAAGCCTGATTACTGTCATTGTAAACAAACATTAATGGATTCATATCGGTACAATCATTACAGGTTGTGCAAAGTGGTGAATCAATCCATGGGTCTTCAAAACTATCTTCTTCCTCAACAAGCTCATCTTCAATCACCTCTTCAGCTGGGGAATCCTGAACCTGCTGCTCTTCCGAAGATTGTGAAGTGACAACGGCAGGCCTTGCTGCAGCGCTGACAGAAGACAAGTCCATACCCAGCAACATGTCAGTTAAACGACTCATGACTTCAGCTGCTGTTTCTGTACGTACACGCTCCAGTTCTGCATCAAATTCAGCTTTTGCCTGAGCAACTTGTTTTGCAATCTCCATTTCAGCATCAGACTGAAAACGAATTTCTGCATTTTCAATATACTGACTACGGACACCAGCCATTTCCTGCAGTGTATACCAGAAATTCAGACGATCACGACAGGCATGAATCAGGGCTCTGGAAACAACGAGTTTTCGCAACACATTGTTTTTATTCACACCCCATATATATGGGATGAAATTATCAAATTTATCCTCAGGTAAAGACAGAAACTCTGCAACCGGCAATAAATCTTCTGAATCAATTTCTTTGGGCACAATGCCAAAATGATGATTTAATCGAGGTATCAGCAATGAATAATCTGCAAAGGTAAAGTCCAGTTCAATTTCACTGCGCTCTCCCTTTTCATTTTGGTATATAAAGGGCTGAGTCGGCCAGTCTTTGTCTGCTTGCGGGTTACCACTGAAGTCAACACGATCAGCAGCAGAATCACCTGCTCCCGGATCCACTGCAAAGCATGGATGCGCTCGCCCTTCTAATGCAGCACCGGCAACTAACCAGGCATTTAAATCGAGTTTATCCTGTTCATCACGAATGCCGACATTTATAAGGTGCAGACTGGTTCTGGTCGCATCCAGGGCAAGGTTCAGATGGGACAGTAATTGTTCATGCCGTGCAGCAGATAATTGCGAAACCACAGCCTGGCGATGACTGATACCAAAATAACCCAGTTCTGTACGATAACTCTGAAATGGATCTTCATCTGCGCCGATACCGGGATTATTATGCGCCTGAACACGAGCAATGATATTAACCGGACGACCAGAATTCAGCAGATGTGAAAAAGACACCATGTAATCATTGGCAAGTCTGTCAGCAGATTCTAAAACAATTACTGAAGGAACCAGGGTCAGTTCTGTCTTAGAGAAAGCTTCCCAGTTAAAATTATTAAACCAGGGATCATGAATATTTTCATCATAAAGATGATCAATTTCCAGTTTGGCAATTCGTGCTGCTGCAAATACTTTCGCTAACTGCTGTGCTTCCTGATCAAAGACTTCCGTGGCCCTTAAACAGGGATCTTCATGATGTTCAGTAGCAAAACAGGCATTTTTATTGAGCACTTTATCCAGTGAATAATTGGCATGGATAATATGTACCAGGACTTCTTTTTCTTTAAATTCCTGTAATACATTCACAGCACCCTGAATCCGTTTACGCCTTGACTGAGACATGGAAACTGAACCGGTTGAATGCTTAACAATTCTGGACAGGGATTCAGTATTAAAGAATTGATTGGATGAAATATTTGATTTTAATGAGTCAGAAGATTTTGCTTCATCCTGTTTAGTATTATCAACATCCAGTAAAACCTGTAATTTCTGAATATACTGTACCGTGTTATTTTTAAATGCAGTCAGTTGAGGAATAACTTTAAAACGGATCAGATGCATTAATAAGTGTAATGCCGGAAAACGTCCATAGGCCAGCAACAAACTGTCATCAGGCGTCGCTGCAAGCAGTTTATCCATATCAGCCTGTAATTTTTCCTGATAGCTTTCATCAAGATTCAGGTGCTTAGTTAAAGCCTGGCAGGCATCATTAATCAATACTTTACAGCCTATAGGGCCTTCAACCTGATCAGTTGCTTCACCCAGAAAACGTTCAATCCAGGGTAGATTATCTTTTAAAACAATCGCACTGCCCTGATCCGCTGCAAAAGTTTCCACCGTTTTATATAAAAACTCAGAAAGCGGTCTGGCCAGAGCATCAGCCTGTCCTTCATTATTCTCATCATCAATAGAGACAGGAGACAGATAAAGCGGATAGTCATATCGAAGCGCTGAAGCATCACGATAAGCAGAAAGCAATGCGGGTAAATAATCATCCGTCAACGATTCTAACTGCTTCGCAGCCGCTGGGTTCCCTAGATGAAAATGACGCAAAGTATGCATGACTTTTTGTAAATCTGCACTGTCATCACTTGCTTCATCCTTTTTAGAAGGAAGCATTGGTAGTAAGGCATTTGTATTTGATGTCATAACTTTTTTTGTAATAAATAGTTCAGTAATAATCAGTTAGTATTAAATTGAAAACTTATCAAAAGCAGCATTTAAGCCAGCGACTTTTTCTTCATTTGTCATGCCAACACCGACGCTTGAATGATCTTCATAAACAATGGCATCAGGATCTTTAAACAATATACCCAATGGAATATTTTCCTGATCACGTGCGTATTTCATTGCACCCAGCCAGTCCTTTGGATCATGCTCAACCACGTTATGGAAAAGACGCTTAACATTGTCATCAATGGTAATCCCATCTTCATGTTCCAGAAGGGTAAACTGATCAGGATTGTCCTGAAGTGGTTTAGTAAATTCTTCAGAAAATACCGGACAACGCTGCAGGACACGAACAAAACTCGTCCCTCTGTGCTGGTGAGCTGCCTTAATTGTTTCGTATAACAAAGGTGGATTCCAGTCGACGACCTGAGCCACAAATGAAATATTGGTAATGCCCAAAGTAATCGTTAATGGATTCAATGGCGGCAGTATTGCACCTTGCGGATGGGTATTGGTTTTTGTACCCTGCTTTGTTGTGGGCGACGTCTGCTTCTTGGTTAAACCATAAATACCATTATCAAAAACCAGAATAACCATATCCATATTAAGATGCATAGAATGCAGCCATGGACCTGCACCAATAGAAAAACAATCACCATCACCCGTGGCAACCCAGACATCCAGCTCAGGACGACGGGATTTTATACCATTGGCAAGCGGTAAGGCACGACCGTGCAGACCATGTAGACCATAAGTCCCCATGTAATGCGGCATGCGACTGGAACAGCCAATACCTGACACCGCAACACTCAACTCAGGGGCCACCTGAGCATCACGTAAAATACGGTGTACGGTATTTAATATGGCAAAATCACCGCAACCGGAGCACCAGCGAACATCGCCACCAGCGCCATAATCGTCCAGTGTAAAATAACGTTCAAAAACTTCTAAAGACCAATCTGCTTTAATACCAAACATAATATATTTCCTTAATCTTCTGACCGTTATGCATTCATCGCGTCAAGACGCTTAGTGAGTTCATCAACCAGTAAACCGGGTTGTAGTGGATGACCATAAACGACTGACCAGCAGTCAATATCGACAACAAACTGTGCCCGTAGTACATTTGCCAGTTGGGCATAGCGTCTGTTCTCTTCCGTTATCATGGGTCCGTCAGGATCATCACTATAGTTAATTTCAATGGTCATTACTTTTTTATATCGGCTGAAAATGTCTCTAAGACCAGGCTCCAATGGTGACAGGAAGCGTAAATGCAAGGAGGCAATTTTATGACCATCTGCTTTGAGGATATTTACCGCTTCTTCAATAGCACCAATGGTAGAGCCCCAGGCAACCACTAATAAATCACCTTCATCTTCCTGAGAATCCACGCCATGAATAACGGGTGCTTTCAGAGTGCTCTGCAGTGCTGCAATTTTACGGCTGCGATGCTGAGAAGTCAGCTGATTTGTCTCGGAGTTATACGATACTTTACTTCGTTCTGTATGTGAAAGTCCGGTAAGAACATACATACCATCTGGCTGTCCGGGAATCGGTCTTTGTGACAAGCCGGTATTTTCATCCCAGTCATAAGCGGGTACTTTCTTATCCCAGGGAGACTGATCAATCGGAGCTGAAAACCATTCTTCTTTAATGTCAGGACGCAGCCAGGGCTGTACACCCGTTGCTAAATTAGCATCGGTTAGCAGGATAACAGGCGTTCTGAATTCTTCGGCTAATTTACGCGCCATAATGACAAATTCAAAACACTCTGGAATGGTGGCTGCAGCGATAATAATTTTGGGTGCATCACCCGGTTCACCATATAACGCAGCTAATAAATCCGATTGCTCCACTTTGGTCGGCAAACCCGTTGAAGGTCCACCCCGCTGGACATCAACAATCACCAGAGGAATTTCACCCATAACAGCCAGGCCAATTAATTCTGTTTTCAGTGCCATGCCTGGACCAGACGTAATAGTACAGGCTGTTTTACCTGCATATGAAGCACCAATTGCAAAACCAACAGCAGCAATTTCATCTTCAGCCTGATGAATAAAACCACCCACATTATGATACACTTCAGCCACATAATGAGTTGCGGAAGTCGCTGGAGTAATGGGATACATTGAGATCATTTCCATACCTGAAGCCATCACTCCAAGTCCAACTGCCGTATTACCATTGGTCACAATGATTCTGTCAAGATCTTTATCTGAACCTTCATATGGAGGGATATCATAGAAATATTCAAGGTTATTCTTTGCAAATTCATAGCCAGAATTGAATAAATCCTGGTTGGGTTTAACGACTTTATCACCTTTATGTTTAAAGGTATTATGAATTTCATTCAGCCCTAATTTGGGATCACGATTGTAAATACGGCATAACATGCCAAGCACAAACATGTTTTTACCCTTACGTGCATTTTTTACAATCTTGAGACATTCTTCTTCCATGGGAAGTTCATGGACAATCAAACCATTTTTCTTAAATTCATCAACAGCAAATGCATACTCATCACGAATTTTTTCCTGAGGATCACTGGCCCATTTATTTTCCAGAAGAACAATGGTACCGTCTTTATAGGCACCATTAGCAATACGGGCATACAGCACCTGCTCATTAAAACCAACAACCAGATCCGCTTCATTACCCATATTGGTCATGATTTTTGAACCAACACGAATTCGGTTACCACTACCGCCTGCAGGAGTACGCGCTGGTGGCTGAATCTCCGCAGGTATGATTTCTACAGTCCAGATACCATTGCCCATTTTACCGCCAATGGCACCGAATGTTTGTCCACATTTCTGTGCACCCTCACCTGAATCACTGACAATCTCAACAATGTGTTCATCAATTTTTTGAGGTTCCTGTATCGGAAGTTGTTTTGCTGTTGTTACTTGATCATTCATCTTATCAGATTCCTGGTTCATAAATTTTCTAAAAAATTTGGTCGAGTCAATTGAGAGTAGAGTCCATTGACTATTATTCAATAATTAGACTTGTCTGTACTTAGCCTATATCAAAGGTATAGAGTTTAAATATTACGGCTGCATGTACTAATGCATCAGCCATTAAGTGAGCTTTTATATTCATCTAAAAAATGATGCAGAGAACTATCCACAATAATTACTGCACCATCCAGCAAATGACAACGGCCACTGCCTGGTAAAAATTTGCATAAATTCTTTAATGATTCTAAATCAGCCGAGCTTGCCTGCCCGGTATCAATTTTATTGAGCAGCTGTGAAATATAAAAAGTACCGGTTTTGCAGGGTGGGCATTGCCCGCAGGATGAATGTGCATAGAAATTGACATACTCGGTCACACGTTTAACAATGCCAGTCCCTTCAGAGACAACGATCATTGCTCCAGTTCCTAGACTGGAACCACGTTGGCGAACAGAATCAAAATCTAACGGCACATCAATATCTTTAGGAGTCAAAATAGAACTGGAGACACCACCGGTAAAAACAGCTTTTAGCTCCTTATCCTGCAGCATGCCACCGCCATGGATATAAATAAGGTCTTCCAGGGGGGTTCCCATGGGCAGTTCAAAAACGCCGGGCTTTAAGACATCACCACTTAAACAGTAAATTTTGGTCCCTGTTGAGTCACCCAGCCCAAGAGCCTTAAACCATTCCGACCCCTTTCTCAAAATATGCGAAACATTAGCCAGAGTTTCCATGTTATTAATCAGAGTAGGACAACCATAAACACCTGAAACTGCAGGAAAGGGAGGCTTACCTCGTGGAAAAGGGAAATTCCCTTCAACAGATTCAATCGCAGCCGTTTCTTCACCACCAATATAATGCCCAGAGCTTTCCATAACACGAATGGATAAAGAACATCCCAGTTGTGCTTCAATCAGAGTATAGTAATCACAAGTTTTCCATTGCTCTACGGCCTGGCGAATATTATTCAGAGAACTTATTTGCTCTGGGTTAATATAAAAAACAATTTTATTAATCTGGCTGGCCAGTGCCGCAATTAATGCCCCTTCAATCACCTGATGAGGTGAATGAGACAAAAGATAAGCATCTTTAAAGGTGCCCGGCTCATCTTCATTACCATTACATATTAAATATTTATCAGGACTGACTTCCTGATCAGCCACAAATTGCCACTTCTTATAGGTTGGAAAGCCACCGCCGCCCAGGCCTCTTAAACCAGCTTCCTGGATTGTGGCTATAATTGCAGCCGGATCAGAGAGTGCATTTTCCAGACCCGTACCGCCATTGCCATCAAACCAGAGGTTGATATCAGTTCCTTGAGAGTCTGGGTGTAATAAAACCTGATTAATGATCTGATGGCCTTTAGTAGGCTGATGGCTCATATATCACAGCCTCCACAGTGAGAGGAACTGCCTCTCTTCTCGCAATTTATGATGGTATCGTAGCGAGCATATTCGGGGAATAATAATGGCGATTTGTTCTCCATCGGCATCTCATTCTGCATCAATTCACGCCGTAAATTACTGATATGATCAATGCTGATCTTCTTGTGCCCTCGTGTCTGACGGTTTTTAAATGCATGTAAACCAGCTCTTCTACCAAAACAGATAATATCCAGCAGCGCATTACCCATCAGTCGATTTCGGCCATGAATCCCACCACTGACTTCACCAACACAATACAGACCGGGAATATCTGAGAGACCATTTTCATCAATTACCACTCCACCATTCTGATAGTGCAAAGTGGGATAGACCAACATCGGTATTTTTGTAATATCAATATCACTTTTTAATCCGAGCTGCACCAGCTTAGGAAAACGCTTTTGCAACAAGCCTGGATTTCTGGCTTCAAGCCCAGGGGTGTCTAACCAGACGCCCTGCATACCATCATTGCCATCTGAAGAGTTACCAACAACGCCCCGGCCTTCTTTGCATTCTCTGATAATCGCGGCAGCAACAATATCTCTGGGTTTAAGTTCATCGACAAAACGCTCACCCAGAGCATTTATCATATAAGCACCAGCTGAACGAACACCTTCAGTAATCAAAGTCCCGGACAAATGCTGCGGGTAAGCAACACCTGTAGGATGATACTGAAATGAATCCAGGTCTCTGAGTCTGGCACCTAAACGATAGGCCAGCACCAGACCATCACCTGTGGCACCAAAATGATTGGAGGTTGGGAATTGATTTAAATGAACACGACCAATACCGCCCGTGGCAATAATGACTGTACGTGCTTTAATCTGTACATAACTACAATCCTGAAGTGAAGATAAAATAGCGCCAGCACAATGTCCCGACTCATTACATAAAAGCTCTACTGCGGGGCTGTAATCCCAGACATCGACACTACTATTACCAACGGCTTCACGCAGAACTCGCATCATCTCAAGCCCGGTATAATCACGAAAATAAACCACCCGGTTAGCAGATGTGCCACCCGCTTTACGAGTTAACAGATCACCAAACTCATTTAAATCAAACTGCATACCCTGCTGAATTAACCAGCGAATCGTCTCGGGACCATCCATAACCAATTGTTTAATCAGGTCTTTAACACCTTTTTCATGACCTGCTTTATAGGTATCATTGTAATGAGACTGAGGTGTATCACCTTTTTCAATTGATGCCTGAATCCCACCTTCAGCCATTACAGTGTTACTATCGCCCAGACGCAATTTTGTGGCCAGAATAACTTTTGCCCCAGACTCAGCGGCCATGAGAGCCGCTGCGCACCCTGCACCACCACCGCCAATAACCAGAATATCAGTTTCTTTTATTCTTGCACCGGCCAAATCAGCCGCATCAATACGGGAATCTGCCTGTAGTACTTTAGCCACTTGTTTATGACAACGATCCCCTTTATTGGGACCTACCTGTAATGTGGTAATAGTTTCCTGACGGTGATCAGGATGAAATTTGTCTAATAAGGTCGTTTCATCAATATTAAGATCAGTGGCCGCAAAGTCGGTTTTATTAAGATAGGCATCTAGAGCCTGCTGATATGAAATGGAACCGCTCATGGCTTTCTTTCCGCTCATGACTTTTTTTCCGCTCATGACTGTCCCTCGACTTTCTTATCGCTTTGAGTATCCACAGTTTGAGTAATGACAGAAAGCTCACCAGTACGAATGGCTTCCAGCTGATTAATTAAATTGGATGGACGGGTATGAAAATAACCAGTCACACGGCGGGCAAACAACCCCACATGATTGGGATCAATATATTCAGGACAGCCGGTCATGCATAAATTACACATAACACATTCAACAAACTTTTCGCCCGCTTCGCGGAAACGACCTTTTACGGCTAAATCGATGCCGCCTTCAACATCAATATCTTTAGGACAGGCTTTGTTACAACCATTACAGTGTCGGCACTTTTCAGCTTCAGGAAAAATCCTGTGAAATTCAGCCTGAACATCCCATGAGGTGTCGATTTCGGATAATTTATAGGAATGTCCGGAAGGTGTCTCAAAAACGGAAAAGAAAACATCCATTCCCTCTTCAACCAGAAGTTGACAGCCCAATTCCATTTTAAGTTCCGATTTATCTGCACGACGTACCATTACTCGACAGGAACCACAGACACCATCCAGACAGCCAACCCCTTTCACTCGTGGATAGCCGGCATGCCATAATGCCTGAATGACAGACAAATTGGCAGGTGCCGTTATTGTCTTCGCATTAATCGTTAAAGTAACACTACTTTTCGATTGTGCGTTATAAGGCTTCTTTTCAAGCACGTGTGTGTGAATATTCTTTTGATCGCAACTCATTAACAAACCGTAGTAATTAAGAGCCGTATAATATACTAAAAATTCACACTTATGTCATTATATTTTGCATGGGATATGGTTTAGCTTAAATTATCTCTTTTATACACATTTCTTACACTTTATAAGCATATTCAAAGAATTTAATTATTTTTCTTTAATTTTTGAACCATTTTTAAATCAAATTTATCCTTATTTATTACAAAACGTTCATGAGTTCCCCGAGAAATCAAATCAAGCCCGTCATGCGCTTCAACAGAAAAAACAAGCCTTCGCCTGTCCACTTCAATTAATTTGACAGAAACCTTAATTTCAAGCCCTGAAGGTGTAGCTGCTTCGTGAGATACATTAATTTGTGTCCCCAATGATTGCTCTTGCGGCCAGTCAAGGTGTGGTTTAATCGCTTTAATACAGGCCCACTCAAGCAAGCCAACTAAAAAACCGGTAGCAAATACTTCGGGCATAACAACAAATTCAGGTGATTCAGGATAAAGAGCTGGCACCATCTTCGAGTCCGGTACAATATAATTGTGCTCATAACTGAGACCGGGTTTAAGGGAGTCTTTCATTTCTATTCTCCTGACACTTTATTGATTTATATCTTTGGTTATTATCAGGACTAGTATATATTTATTACTTAGAAATTATTCAATTTATTTAGGTTAAAGGGATCACTATGAATTTTCAGCAAAGCTATGATCAGGCTATGACTCATCCTCATTCCTTCTGGGCCAATGCGGCAGAGGATATTGACTGGGGACGAACCTGGGATAAAGTACTTGATGAAACCAATGCCCCTTTTTACCAATGGTTTACAGGTGGTGAACTCAACACCTGCTACAACGCCCTGGATAGACATATTGAAAATGGCCGGGCCAACCAAACTGCCTTAATTTATGACAGCCCGGTGACTGCATCTAAACAAAGCTTTACCTATCTTGAATTAAGAGATCGGGTTGCTGTCCTTGCGGGCGCATTACGTAAAATGGGCGTCAATAAAGGTGATCGCGTGGTCATCTACATGCCAATGATCCCTGAAACAGCTATGGCAATGCTGGCTTGTGCTCGCATAGGTGCCATTCATTCTGTTGTATTCGGGGGGTTTGCAGCTGACCAGCTGGCCATACGAATTGATGATGCCAAGCCAAAAGTCATTTTATCTGCCTCATGTGGAATAGAGGTGGCACGAGAGATCCCTTATAAAGATTTATTGGATGCTGCCATTGACCAGGCGACTTACAAGCCTTCTCATTGTCTGATATATCAACGCCCCCAGGTTAAATCCCAAATGACAGCAGACCGGGACATTGACTGGGAGCAGGCTTGCGCTGAGGCACAAGCCACTGACTGTGTCATGATGGCATCCTCAGATCCACTGTATATTTTATATACCTCAGGAACAACAGGCAATCCCAAGGGCGTCGTTCGAGACAATGGCGGTCATGCCGTCGCCATGTTATGGAGTATGAGAAATGTTTACAATGTTCAGCCTGGAGACATTTTCTGGGCAGCTTCCGATGTCGGCTGGGTCGTTGGGCATTCTTACATTGTCTATGCACCATTATTGAATGGTTCCACCACCATACTCTATGAAGGTAAACCTGTCGGCACGCCCGATCCTGGTGCTTTCTGGCGGGTGATTGAAGAACATAAGGTAAATGTCTTATTTACCGCACCAACAGCCTTCAGAGCAATAAAAAAAGAAGATCCTCATGGCAACTACCTTAAACAGTATGACTTAAGCCACTTCCGAACACTCTTTCTTGCTGGAGAACGCTGTGACCCGGACACTCTGAAATGGGCGGAAGATCTGCTCAATGTTCCTGTCATTGATCATTGGTGGCAAACCGAAACTGGCTGGGCCATCGCAGCCAACTGCCTGGGCATCGAACAACTTCCCATAAAACCAGGTTCACCAGCCAAAGCGGTTCCAGGATTTGACGTCCAGGTACTGGATGATATGGGTGGTAAGGTTGCTGAGGGTAATATTGGTAATATCGTCATTAAATTACCCATGGCTCCTGGATGTTTAACAACACTTTGGAATAATGAACAGGGCTTTATAGAGGCTTATCTGAAACGATACGATGGTTACTATTTAACAGGAGATGCCGGGTATATAGATGATGATGATTATTTATGGATAATGAGCCGTATCGATGATGTCATTAATGTTGCAGGGCACCGCCTTTCTACTGGCGCTTTTGAAGAAGTGCTTTCCAGTCACCCTGATGTCGCCGAGTGTGCAGTTATCGGTGTTGCCGATAAACTCAAGGGTGAGCTGCCCCTTGGTTTAGCAGTACTTAAATCGGATGTCACTCGAAATCATTCTGAAATAATCCCGGAGCTTATTGCTCTAGTACGTAAAAAAATTGGTCCTGTGGCCGCTTTTAAACAAGCCGTTATCATTCAACGTCTGCCTAAAACGCGTTCCGGTAAAATTTTACGTGGTACGATGCGCAGTATTGCTGATAACACTTCTTATAAGATGCCGGCTACGATTGATGACCCCGTCATATTAGATGAAATAAAGTTGGCTTTAAAAACTCTCGGCTATGCCGGAACCAGTTAACAATAAAATTGAGATAGGTAATACTTAGCAGCAATGATATAATTTGATGATAATAAGTCTTATTACTAATAAGACACTCAAAAGATAAATATCGATCCATATAAGGAAAGTAATGAAAATAAGCCTGCTGGTTGTTTTTCTATGCGCACAAATTCTGGTTAACACAGCGATTGCTGCCCCAGCAAAAGATACGGTCGAAAGTTTGGGACAAATGCTCTATTTTGATCCCAATTTATCTTTAAATCGAACTCAATCCTGTGCAACCTGTCATTCTCCTGAGCGAGGTTTTATTGATCCCAGAGATAACGGGGTTCAAGGTATGGCATCTTTGGGAGACGACGGCAAATCAATCGGAGACAGGAATGCACCCACTGCCGCTTACGCAAGTTTTAGCCCTGATTTTCACCTCAATGCAAAAGGCCAGTATATCGGTGGACAATTTTATGACGGCCGTGAAAAAGATTTAAAAGGTCAGGCCGGCGGTCCACCTTTGAACCCGGCTGAAATGGCAATGCCCAATAAACAGGAAGTGATTAAAAGACTGCAGGAAAATACAAAATATCAATCACTCTTTAAAAAACTATATGGGAATAGCATCTTTGAAGATATTGACCAGGCCTATCTGGCAATGACTCAAAGTATTGAAGCATTCGAAAAAACAGATTTGTTCTCACCTTTTAACTCTAAGTATGATCGCTATCTTAAAGGTACATATAAGTTAACCACCCAGGAAGATCTCGGCATGACGCTGTTTTTCTCACAGCAATTTACCAATTGCAATATCTGCCATCAATTAAGAAAGCTGCCATCAGCCAGAAAAGAAACCTTTAGTAATTATGAGTACCATAATATTGGCACCCCGACCAATAGCATCCTGAGAGTTGCTAATGGTTTGGGTGATAAACATATTGATCAGGGGCTATTGGAAAACCCTCTGGTACAGGATAAAAATCAGGCTGGGAAAATAAAAGTCCCAACACTCAGAAACATTTCTGTTACCGGACCTTACATGCATAATGGTGTTTTTAAGGACTTACGTACAGTGATACTCTTCTATAATAAATACAATACCAGAAGCGCAAAACGCCAGATTAATCCTGAGACCTCTAAAAAATGGCGTGAACCGGAAGTGAATAAAAATATATCCCTAAAAGAACTTAAAACAGGCCCTGCTCTGGATAATAAACGCATCGATGCCCTGCTTGCTTTTTTAAACACACTAACCGATAAACGTTATGAACACCTGTTAACACCCTAATTTAAATACAAGAACAATCCATTATGCATTTGCAATAAAACTTTTTTAAAAATTAAAATTCAAGTTCAATCAATAATTTATAAATTTCATCCGGTGTTTCATTATCCAGACCAATAATAATCCCCGCTTCCCACTTAATTTGTTTTTTTCCTCCTAAACGGAAATTACCCAGTAAAACCGGACCAATGCCTTCACTGCCGTCACTGCTATAAAATTCAATAGCTGGTTCCAAGGCTCTTGAGTACCGATAGCGTCCTTGTAAAGCCATAGCAGTTTCTAACTCATTATCAATATGACTACCCCATTCATAGATTAAATACAGATTGGCCGTACCAACCCATTTATGCCATTGCCGTTCTATCAACAGTGCCGTTGAAATTTCTGAAAGATGTTTATCACGTTCATGTTCAATTTCAAATAACATGCCCCAATCGGCTTCATATTCACCTTGTTCCGTTATTTGCCATAGCGCTTCAAGTTCAACCGCAGTCAGTTTAAAATCCTGTTCTCTATTTTTTTCACCGACCAGATAGAATTCAGCAAACCAATTTTCATTGATAGACTGTCCATAGGCAAACTGATGTTTTTGAGCATTATCCTGTAAACGGTTATCACTGTCTTTTTCATAGGAACCACGCCATTCAAACTCTCTTTCATGGGGTTGAACATATGGGTGGTAGACCTTATCAATAAAGGAACCATCAGCCAGGATTTCAACACTGAATAAAAGGATCCACAAGCATATAATGAATTTATACAAATGGAATTTAACTAAAAGCATACTGGTTCCTGTCAATTAATAATTATCTGTCTTCAGATTAAGGATAAAGATTGTATTTAAATTTCAGCCCCAAAATTAATAGAATAGGCACAATGAATCCGCATAAATACAAGCCTGCCTGGATGGCCGTTGGAGTTGCTTCATAGCCTATAAGAGCATACATTAACTGACCGATAGCTGAACGTTCAGATAACCAGCCAGAAGTATCCCATAAGGGTAATTGTGAAGGTAACCAATCAGCCTGTATAAGCAATAAGGATGCTTGTGAAACCATTGCGGCAGCAACCATAATCATTAAAGACAGACCAATAATAATTGACCATTTAAAATTGAGACTGCTCAGGAAATAATAAAATAAGAATCCAATGCTAATCCCGATACTACCGCCAATAGTCATTCCAGTTAGAACAGCGACAAGATGGTTTTCACTGCGAGTCACACTGAAAAAATAGAGAATGACTTCTGCTCCTTCTCGAGTAATAGCAAGTGTACTCACAATAATCATTATAAAAACCAACGCTGGCTTTAAGGTTTTCTTGTGGTTAATAGAATTAGGTCTGCCTGTCGAAAAAAGAGTAATCGAAAGAAGCAGCATATAAAGCAGTAACATCAAATAGATACCAAGCTGCATGAGGGCATTGGTAACTTCCTGACCAACCCCATCGTACCATTGTGAAACAGCATCAATATTCAGGCCATAAATCATCGCTCCGATTAGTCCAAGAAAAAGAGACCAAGCAACCCATTTAAAATCAAATCCCAGTTGCCTGGATAAAGCGATAAATATACTGAATAATAAAGCGGCCTCAAGAACCTCTCTCAGTATAATAATAACAGAGCTTAGTAACATAATTAGTTTCTCTTATCCAATAAGCTTTTTAAACAAAGAATTTGCTGAGAGCTATTTAACAATGACTTTTCCTTGAGCCGTTTTGGGGAAAAACTCACCAAAAAAAGGATATTCACCTGCAGGTAGTGGCCCTATAAAAATAATTCCTTTACGTTTACCTATAATGACTTTTTCTCTATTGAGTTCATAACTTTCAAACTCTTCATCTGTATCATCCAGATTGTTAATGATTAATTTAACTTTAGTGTTTTCAGGTATAAGAATTTCAGATGGAATAAACAGATGGTTGCGAATCTCAATTTTAATAATGGGTGTATCAGCCCAGACATTCTTTTGAAAAAAACATAAAAGAATGGCAATAAGAAAAAAAGGAAAATAAGAAAAGGGTTTAATTTTCATACTTTATTATGAAACCTCTGGCAATGAGACAGATTGTTTCCTGGCTGAAGGCTCTTTAGGAAAAATAATATTGACCAGTAAGCCACTGGAAAACGAGGAATGCCCAAGTGTAATTTTGGCCTGATGCAGCTCAACTATTTGCTGTACAATGGCTAACCCCAGACCACAGCCCATAGTTCCTGAATCATGACTATCACCGTTAAGACGATAGAAACGATCAAATACGCGTTCATATTGTTCTTTAGGAACACCGGGACCTGAGTCTTGTATCTGCAATTGGATATCAGTCTGTTTTTCACTAATAGTTACAATAACTGAGCCTCCATCCGGTGTATATTTACAGGCATTGGTCATCAGATTCTGTAACAGGACTTCCAAAGCAAAAGGATCACCTTCAATATTGCAGGGTTCACCCTCCAGTGCCAGTTGTATATTTTTTTCATTAAATTGAGGGTATTCTCTAATGATCAATTCCTGAGCCAGCTTATAAAGATCAATTGTATTGAACCGGCTTATGTACTGATCAGGTGAGGTACGATTCAGGTTTAAAATTTGTTCAACCAGATGCCCCATCCGATCAACTGAAGATTTTAGTTGTAAAAAGCTGTGTTCATTTTCAGGCACCATTGCTGCTAAATTATGCAAATGAATTTTAATGGCACTGATTGGCGTTCTGAGTTCATGTGCTGCATCAGATGCAAAACGTTTTTCACGTAAAAAAGAAGATTTTAATCGTTTTAATAGATCATTAGTTGAATTGACAACCTGAATTAATTCAATGGGTTGTTCGTCTATAGATAAAGGACTGAGATCATCAACCCGTTTATTGCCTAATTCTTTGGCTAATTTTCTTAATGGTGAAAGACCGAAACTCACAATCGTCCAGATAAGAATTCCCAGTAGGGGCAGCATAATTACAACAGGTAAAATTGAATCAAGGATAATATTTTCTGCTAACACATAACGAATGTCAGTACGTTCAGCAGTTAATATCCATAAATTGGAGGTATTATTATAATAACTATAGGTACGCCATCGATGATTTAAAAAATTACTGTCATTAAAGCCCTTCTCAAAATGAGCAATGGCTTTTTGGGGTGCATGAGATGAGCGTAATAATAAATTACCTTGATGCCAGATCTGAAACGCAAAAAAATTATTCTCTGCAGCCATTTGCTCATTCTCCAGCTCAATATCCTTTATGAGACTGGCACTGTTTTCAGAAACAGTTGCATTCAGGGGTTGAGTTGAAGTCATATCAATTTTGTTATCGATAAGAGTGCGTGCTAAAAATGCCTGTAAAAGAAGATGTGACTTATCAACCAGCTCTGAATCAAATAATTGCTCCGCTTTAGCCATACTATCTTGATAACCATTCAATGCAGAAAGAAAAGCCATCAGAGTTACCGTTGATAATATAACAATAATCAAAAAAGTTCTGATTGATTTCATGTTTTCTGAACCGTGTATCCAACACCACGCACGGTCTTTATAAAATCAGATCCAGTTTTTTTTCGTAGATTGTGTATATGAACTTCCAGAGCATTACTACTTACTTCTTCACCCCAACTGTACAGCGTTGATTCAAGATTATCACGCGTTTGAATTCTGCCAGCATTTTGCATCAGTGATTTTAATAACACATATTCAGTTTTAGAAAATAAAATTGGTTCATTGTTAATTTTGACTTGCATATTTGAAGTGTTCAGTGAAACAGGACCAATAAGAATATCATTGGACATGGATGTTGAGCTTATCCGACGTTCAAGCACTCGGATACGGGCCAGTAATTCTGGCATATCAAATGGTTTAGCCAGATAATCATCCGCACCGCTATCCAGACCGGAGACTTTATCCTCTATCGAACTGCGAGCGGTCAACACCAATATTGGGATGGTGATTTTTTGTTTTCGCAGTTTCTCAATAATCTTCAGACCATCCATATCGGGTAAACCTAAATCCAGAATGACAATATCAGGCGGAAAAGTCTGCACAACATGAATGGCTTCTGACCCTTTAGCAACATGATTGACAGTAATACCCGCTTGCTTCAGGGCAAGCTGTAATCCATCAGCTAATGACAGGTCATCTTCAACGAGTAATATTTGCATGATTAATTTATCTCTGATTGAATATAAAATTAATCCTGTTGGACATATTTTTTTGCACTCTTATTCTGTGAGCGTGTTGCCATATCCACGAGCCCCGGTAAAACCGCATTGATCCGAACAAATAAAGACTCTGGAAAGCCGAGATATTTCTCTTTATGTTTTTTTATAATTGAGTAAACAATCTGTTTAGCAACCACATCAGGCATATCCATATTCATTTTTACTTCTTCTGCCATATTATAAACAGCACTGGAATTAAGTGAAGTTTTTACAGCTCTGGGCGCAATATAGGAAATCTTTATGGGTGTCTCAGCTAATTCCCTGCGCAGAGATTGAGAAAAACCACGCAAGGCAAATTTACTGCTTGAGTAAGAAGTAAACCAGGCAAAGCCAATGGAACCAAATATTGAACCAACATTAACAATATGTCCCTTATTTTGAGCCAACATATAGGGGATAACTTTTTTACATAATTGCATGGGAGCAATGACATTAGTTTTAAATACGGCTTCAATTCTATCATCCGTCTGTTCAAGAAAGGAAGTAAAATCCATGATCCCGGCCGCATTTATCAGCATATCATAACCATTAAAACGAGCTTCCATTTCATCCACAATCTGATGACGGCCCTCACTTGTTGTAATATCTGCTGTAATTAGAGTGATATGATCATTGCTATAGCCATTGAAAGCATCATCAGCATTAAGCTCACTGGATAACTGTTCTAATTTTTCCATAGAACGCCCGACCAAACCCAGTTTACAACCATAAGGTAATAATTGTTTTGCCAGCTCTATACCAATCCCACCTGTTGCCCCAGTAAGAATAATTCGTTGATTATTTAAGGTCATCATAAATAGGCTCTATTCAATTTTGTCATTATCTTTTGTCCATTAATATATGCTAAGTAACTGTTCCTAAACAGTGTGCACTGAGTATCAGCCTCTATTGCTTATTATTGTGTGATTTAACACAGTCCGAGCACAATAATAAACAATAGGATCTAATACGGTCTCTTGGTTGATATTTTAGTTTTTAATGGTCTTAAGTTTTGCTTCAATTTCTCCACGACGACCTTTATCAGCCAGTGGCCGTGCAGCACGTGCGGGCGCATTTAATGCTTTATTAAAATAAACAATGGCCTCTTCAGATTGACCCTGTTCAAGCAGGAAATCAGCATAGAAGTAATTTGAGTCAATTCCATCAGGGTTAATTGCTAAGGCTTTTTTCAGATATTTTTCTGCTTCATCATCATCACCAAAGCCAAGAGGCCAGCCAGGGACCTGATAATATAAGCTGCCCAGAGAGGTATAAATTGATCCGTTCAATGCCTCAGGGTTAATCTTTTCTGCCTGCAGCAGTAACTTACGTGCATCTTTTACTTTCCCAAGAGCGCTCAGACCACCACTTTTTCCAGCATCAGAGCTGACAATAATTGCATTCCAGATTAAAGGTTCTGCTTTATCTGGAAATTGTTCAACCGTTTGTTCCGCTTTTAACGTTAAAGTTTCAAACGCTTTATCCAGATTGGGTTCAGCAGTTTCATAGTTTGCTATGGCCCATTGAGTTTGCAAATCATGTATCGCAGTATCCAGAGTATTGGCATAGATTGAATGATTGAGTAACAATAAAGTCAAAGCTAATAGATACGTTTTTAATATTTTTTTCATTTCTATATCCTGTTTTTTATACAAAAGGTTGTAGACGGCCTTTTATAAGGTTTTTAACAATTAAAAGTTTAAAGTTCACAATTTAAAGCTCATAATTTAAAGCTCATAATTTAAAGTTAAGAGATAAAATTAGTAAATTGAAATCGATCGAAAAATATCACCATATAATCGATAAAACATATTTGCTGCATGAATAATTGCTTTCTGATCTTCTGAATCAGTAACTTTATTCATTAAGGATTCATAAAATCCCATGTGTTCAATATCCAGTGATCCATGAGAAGAAAGATAGCTGAAGGCACTATCAGGTAGATTCAGGTTTGCTTTTAATTTTTCAGCGGCATGAGTGGCCAGCGCCACACTGGTGCCTTCTAAGACCAGTACCATGCCAAAAAAACCGACAGGATTGACACGCATGATCATGTCATAGGCATAAGCAACCATCAGTTCAGTTGTATAATGAGGTTTGCCATTACGAACAGTTTCTGAATCCAGACCCGTTGCTGCAATATCATTTAAAATCCATTCCTGATGACCGAGTTCTTCTTCAATGTACTCAGCCAATGCATTTCGTAACCATTCTTTAGCGTGAGGAATACGACTACCACAAGCCATTAATAAGGGCGTTGTATGTTTAACATGATGATAGGCCTGGGTAAGAAAAGATTGATAGGCCGTTAAAGAAATATCGCCTGCACTGCCTTTTTTCAGCGTTTCAATTTGTTGAAATTCGAGGCGCTCCTGTTCTGTTGCAGTCATTAAGGTATCAAAAAAATTATTCACTCAGAGTCTCCTTGCTCTAAAATATCATTGTCTAAAAATTCGGCTAATTCATAGCATTGCTCTAGTTGATCCTGATAAACCTGATAGATAACATCTCGTCGTGGTCTGCCTGTTCCAGTTAATTGCTTATTTTGCAGCGTAAAGGGACTATCAGCTAAAATATAATCCATTACTCTGGCATAATCCGGTAACGAGGCATTCAGCTTATTAATTGATTCTTTGATTGTATGAGCAGTTGCTTGAGTTCTTAAAACAAGAATGGCGACCAGATAGGGTTTTGCGTGACCATATACCAGACATTGTGCAATGTAAGGAATGGCCTCCAGTTCTTTTTCTATCCATTCCGGTGAAATATTACGCCCATAGGATGTATTAATGATGTTTTTTTTTCGCCCAGTAATATAAAGAAATCCATCATCATCAAGATGACCAATATCACCGGTTGCATAAAATTTTTCCTGTAGGCTTTTTCCTGGCTGATGGCTTTTCCCCAAATAACCACTAAACAAGGCATTTTTAACAAAGATTTCACCCTCATCACTCATTTCAACCTGATGATAATTTAAAACTTTCCCTACCGAGCCCAGTCGATGATGCTCAGAATTGTTTACTGAAACCACCGATGCGGCTTCAGATAAACCGTATCCTTCAAAAACCGGAAGATTAAACTGTCTTGCCAATTTAAGCAGATTTATGGAAACAGGTGCCCCGCCCATAGCAATGTATCGTATTGAATCAGGTAATCGTTTTCCTTCGCTGAGTTTTTTAATAAACAATAATAAGAACTGAGGAATAATAATAAATGCTGTCGGTCTATAAGACTGGATTGTTTCAAGCAATTGTTGCTGATTAATCTGGCTGGAACCAGACAGGCCTATCTGCTCAGGAGGCAATATTATCACCGTTGCCCCGCTATACAGAGGCACATAAAGACCACCAATATTTTCTAATAAAGTCGACAATGGTAAAATGGATAATGTTCTATCATTTTTACCTGCTTCACTGGCTTCAGTCAAAGCAATAACTTTTGAAATAATAGTTTGTTCAGATAAAAGTACCCCTTTGGGTTTATCTGTTGTACCCGACGTATAAGTAATTTTTACAATTGATTCTGTCCAATTATTAATTGAGTCTGAGCCTGTTGACTTCTTCTCAAAACGGTACCAATTGAATTGTTTTTCTGCAATTTTAATAGTCTCTTTACTTAATAATTTTTTATTAAGTAAAGGACCTTCTAACAGATTAATTAATTCCACATTGAATTGTGATTGATCAAAAACAATATTGTCAACGTTAGAGTCAATCAATGCATGTTTTAATTGTTCAATCGTAAAAAACTTGGGTAGAGGGATTGTACATTGCTGCTTAAAAAGCAACACTAAATCAAGTATTGCCCAGGCCGGATGGTTATCCATAATCACGGCAAAAGTTGAAACTGATTGATTAGAAATATCTAATCGTAAGCTCAATTTTTCGATTTCTATAATCAGTTGTTGATAATCAAAAGAGACCCGGTCACCCTGAATCGCTACTGGGGGCTTTTTAATGCTGGCATATTCACGTATTTTTTGCTCCAGCGAATTCAAGCCGCATCTCCTTCTTTATCAAGAAGAGCACCTTGAGTCCTGAGCTGACAACCTAATTCACAGGATTTTTCAAACAGAGGAATGAGCTTTTTATTGGTGTCGTAGATATTTTTTTTCATAATATCAAAACCCTCAATAATATCGCCTGACATGACCATCGGTTTGCGCTCATAATATTCAGGTCCCCATTTTTGCTGCACAGCTTCTGGTAAATGCTCACACTTTGCCTCAGTAATCACTTTTAAGGGAACATCCATACGTTTAAATGCGTTATAGACACCAGGAATCGCAGTAAATACGATGTATTTAAAACCTGCTGAATATAAAAAACCGGTAATGGAGGTAATTAACCAACGCATTTGACCAACATTAGCCGGGGCAAGATTACCGACTTCGACAATATCCGCACGAGTGATGACCTGTGTATTTTCAAATCCATAGAGGCGTCCCAGTTCAGATACCAGCTGATTCTCAATGTAATATTCCGAAAACAGCCTTTCTTGTGCCGCACTGCGAACACCCGCTACAGCTTTAATGGTTCCATCAGATTCAATAGAAAGTAGACTAGGGTAAAACTCATCTATGTCTGTGTTATAAAATTTCTTATAGATTTTACCGATAAAGGTTTCCAGCCTGGCACGGTTGGGCGCGGTCTGTTCAAAATACTCAAGATAAGCATCATAAGTTTGTTTATTGCTTTTAAAATGTGACAACAAAGCGATATTGTTGTCTGATGTCGCCAAAGTCATAGCCTGAGCTCCAATGTGATTTTTTCATTAGAATCAGTTTAATACCCTAAACTTAAGAAAATCTTAAAATAATTATTTTTTCTAAGTGAAGTGTAAATGAATGCTTAAGTTCTGAATCCGTTGCTTACAAAGTCATATGATAAAACAATATTGTCGACAGATAGTGTTGACAATCAAGATATATTACATTATATTTTAATTATCCCAACTTATTGTCGACAATAAAAATGAAAAATGCTTCTATTACAACTATTGCTGATAAAGTATTTGAAAATCTCTGTTCTGCAATTGTCAAAGGTGAAATCCCTGCAGGCAGTAAAATCAGTGAACCCGAACTATCAATACGTCTTAAGGTAAGCCGAGCTTCTTTGCGTGAGGCTATTGGCCGACTTGAAGCATGTCGACTGGTGACTCGTAAAGCCAATATTGGTGCCCGGGTAGTGACTTTAAGCCAGCAGCAATTAATAGAAATCTATCAGGTTCGAGAAGCTTTGGAAGGCATGGCTGCACGTCTGGCTGCACAAAATTGCACTGAAGAGGAAGTAAAAAAACTGCAGCGACTGGTCGAGCATCATACTCAGGAAGCCAATACCATCGATGGCGCCAGTTATTTTCAAAAAACCGGAGACCAGGACTTTCATTTCCACATTGTCCAGAGTAGTCACAACCAACATTTAATCAACCTGCTTTGTCATGATCTGTACCATTTAATGCAAATGTATCGCTATCAATATGGCCGGGCCAGTCACAGAGCGGTTGCTGCAACAGAAGAACACCGTTATGTCATGAATGCAATAACGGATGGTGATGGGGAAATGGCTGAATTATTAATGCGCAATCATATTCGCAAATCACGCCTAAATATTGAGCAACTACTAGAATCACAGGCACAGACACAGGTACAAGCATGAGCAAACAATTATCTCCCGGAGCACGTTTTAAAGAAGCACTGAAGCAAGAGCTTCCTCTGCAAATAGTCGGTGCAATTAATGCCTACACGGCAATGATGGCCGAACAAACAGGCTATCAGGCGCTTTATCTCTCAGGTGCAGGCGTTGCGAATGCCTCTTACGGCATTCCTGATCTTGGTATGACCTCATTGAGTGATGTGTTAACCGATGTCCGTCGTATTACCTCTGCAACTGATCGCCCTCTTCTTGTGGATGCCGATACAGGTTGGGGTAATGCCTTTAATATCACTCGCACTATTAAAGAAATAAGTCGTGCAGGTGCTGCGGGTGTACATATTGAAGATCAGGTACAGGCTAAACGCTGTGGTCACCGTCCGGGCAAAGCCATTGTGACAGAATCAGAAATGGTGGATCGAATTAAAGCCGCTGTTGATGCCCGAGACAATGATTTTGTCATTATGGCTCGCACAGATGCTGTGGCTGTAGAAGGAATTTCTTCAGCCATTGATCGCTCTCTTGCGTGTATTGAGGCAGGTGCTGATATGATATTTCCAGAAGCCATTAACAGTTTATCTGATTATCAGGCATTTTCTCAGGCAGTCAATGTCCCAATTTTAGCCAATATAACCGAATTTGGTGCCACTCCCTTATTTACGACCGATGAATTAGGAGATGCCGGAGTTGCAATGGTGCTCTACCCCCTTTCAGCATTTCGGGCAATGAATGCTGCTGCACTCAATGTCTACCAGACGACACGCCAGCACGGCTCACAAAAGTCGGTGGTTGATACCATGCAGACCCGAACTGAATTATATGACATTCTCGGTTATCACGACTATGAAGAAAAGCTGGATCGATTATTTTCTGAAGGAAAAAGCCTTTAGCTGCCTGGAAGCACAGGCACCTCGTCCGTGCTTCCAGCAAGTGTCTTTGCATGTGAAAACTTAAAAAAGGACGAAAACAGTGGGTATTAAAAAGAAATCAGTCGCATTATCAGGCGTAGCTGCAGGTAATACCGCAGTTTGTACAGTGGGTCATACAGGCAATGACCTGCACTACCGTGGCTATAATATTCTGGATTTTGCAGAGAAAGCTGAATTTGAGGAAGTAGCTTTTTTATTAATTCACGGTCACTGGCCAAATCTAAGTCAACTACAGACGTATAAAACAAAGCTGAAATCCCTGCGAATGTTGCCTGAACCACTCAAGCTTATGCTGGAATCAATTCCCGCAGAGGCTAATCCAATGGATGTTATGCGTACAGCCTGTTCTTTTATAGGAACTCTGGAGCCAGAGGAGGATGGTGTCAATAATATCCAGGCAAGCCGTGATATTGGTGACCGATTAATGGCCTGTTTTGGTTCCATACTTGCCTATTGGTGGCATTTTTCTCAAACCGGCAAACGGATTTCTCTTGAAACCGATGAGGATTCAATCGGAGGTCACTATCTAAACTTATTACATGAAACAGCCCCCTCAGAACAACAAGTACGTGCCATGCATACCTCATTAATTCTCTATGCAGAACATGAATACAATGCATCAACTTTTGCGGCCCGTGTTATTGCCGGAACCCACTCTGATATTTATTCAGCTATCACGGGTGCCATTGGCGCACTACGTGGCCCCAAGCATGGCGGAGCCAATGAAGCCGCCAGTGAAATTCAGGGACGCTATGATAATGCTGATCAGGCTGAAGCTGATATCCGTGAAAGAGTGTCAAATAAAGAAATTATTATTGGCTTCGGACATCCGGTTTATACCGTTGGCGATCCCCGTAATGATGTCATTAAAAAAGTAGCACACAAACTCTCAGAAACTGCAGGCGATATGCGAATGTATTCGGTTGCTGATCGCCTGGAAACCGTGATGTGGGATATGAAAAAAATGTTTCCGAACCTGGACTGGTTTTCAGCCGTTTCTTATCACGCACTGGGAGTTCCTGTTTCACACTTCACTCCCCTGTTTGTAATTTCACGCACAACGGGTTGGGTGGCACATATTATTGAGCAGCGAGAGGATAATAAAATTATTCGCCCCAGCGCAAATTATATTGGCCCGGATAATCAACAATGGTTACCCATTGAAGAGCGTAACTAAACAAAAAACTAATTTGAAAACAACCTGAAATAAATATGAGCAGCAAAATGAGTCCTGAAATAAGCAAAAACAACGTAGAAGCTAATATTCGCCCCGATGCAGATCAAGAGTTGGTCGATATCGCAGAGTATGTCTGTCACTATCAAATCACCTCTGATGAAGCAATAGATACTGCCCGCAATTGCCTGATGGACAGCCTTGCCTGCGTTCTTATTGCACTGCAATATCCCGAAGCAGCCAAACATCTGGGGCCTGTCATCCCTGGTACAATTGTACCCAATGGTTCAAAGGTACCCGGAACTTCCTTTCAACTTGATCCGGTAAAAGCCGCCTGGGATATTGGTGCTTTAGTGCGCTGGCTGGACTTTAATGACACCTGGCTGGCAGCTGAATGGGGGCATCCCTCCGATAATTTAGGCACTATTCTTGGTTTGGGTGATTACCTGAGTCGTAAAGCCGTCGCAGAGGGCAAACAACCATTAACAATGGGTGATGTTTTAAAATATATGATCAAAGCCCATGAAATTCAGGGTGTGCTGGCTTTAGATAATAGCTTTAATCGGGTCGGTCTGGATCATGTTGTGTTGGTCAAAGTCGCCTCTGCTGCAGTTGCAGGACAAATGCTGGGACTGGATAAAGAACAAATTATAGACACTCTTTCTCATGCCTGGGTGGATGGACAGTCCCTCAGAACCTATCGACACAGCCCTAATACTGGTTCTCGAAAATCCTGGGCTGCCGGTGATGCCTCCAGTCGTGCCGTTCGACTGGCTATGATGGTTGAAAAAGGTGAAATGGGCCTGCCCAGTGTCCTCAGCGCACCTCAATGGGGATTTTATGATGTCTTATTTAAAGGAAAGCAATTCAGCTTCCAGAGACCTTACGGCACTTATGTGATGGAGCAGATTTTATTTAAAATTTCATTCCCGGCAGAATTTCATGCTCAAACTGCAGTTGAATGCGCCCTGCATTTGCATCCACACGTAAAAGATCGACTCTCAGAAATCAGTGCAATCCAATTAAAGACCCAGGAGTCAGCCATTCGAATTATTTCTAAGCAAGGCCCACTCTATAATCCGGCTGATCGTGACCACTGTTTACAGTATATGGTTGCTGTTGCCCTGCTCCATGGCGAACTCACAGCAGAGCACTATGAAGAATCCATTGCTAATAATCCCGAGATTGATCGTTTGCGTGAATTAATGTCTGTTGAAGAAGATGAACGCTATACCAAAGACTATCATGATCCTGATAAGCGCTCCATTGCCAATGCGATTCAGGTATTTTTCCAGGATGGCAGTTCGACGGAGATGATTGAAGTGGAATACCCTATTGGCCATCGACGCAGACGTGATGAGGGCATTCCGGTGTTAGAGAAGAAGTATCACAAAGCCTTATTAACTCGATTCCCCAAACGAAAAGCGCAGGCAATCTACGATCTCTGTCTGGATGCAAACCAATTAAGCAAAACACCAGTCAATGAATTTATGGATATGTTCGTCATCTAGAGGGCTATAAACTCTTTGCGTTTGTTGTTGAGATCCTGAGTTCTTTCTTTGATGTGTTCGACAGAAATTTTAAACGCCTCAGATTCTTTATCACTGAGGTGTATGTCGATAATTTTTTCAACACCATTGCGTCCCAACACCACAGGAACGCCCACGAATGCACCATCAACATCATATTCGCCTTCAAGATAGACTGCACATGGCATTGTTTTGTGATCATCTCTTAGAATAGATTTAGCCATTTGAATCACAGCAAGCCCTGGCGCAAAATAAGAAGAGCCGGTTTTTAGCAGATTAACAATCTCAGAACCGGCATGCTGTACTCGATGAACAATCGTTTCAATACATTCTCTGGACAGAAGTTCAGAAATCGGTTGACCATTGACCTGGCAATGATCTTCCAGAGGCACCATTAAAGCACCATGATCACCTAAAACCATGGTGACAACTTCACTGGCACCGATATTTAACTCTTGAGCAATAAAATATTTAAAACGGCCGCCATCCAGAATACCAGCCATACCAATCACTCGCTCTTTACTGAAGCCACTGACATCATAAGCAAGTTGAACCATGGTATTAATTGGGTTTGTCACAACGATCAAAATACAGTCAGGAGAATGCTCGACAACCTGTTTCACAACGGACTCAAGAATATCTGCATTAATAAGCAGAAGATCATCCCTGGACATACCGGGCTTGCGAGAAACCCCTGCAGTGATAATCACCACAGCTGAATCAGCAGTATCTTTGTAATCATCCGTCCCGGTTACAATGACATCACTTTGGATAAGTGCCATTGACTGAGTAATGTCAAGTGCCTTACCCTTAGCCAGATCACCATTTTGATCCAGCAGTACAACATTTCCAAGTTCCAGAGTCGCTGCAGAAACTGCGGCATGAGCCCCCACATTTCCAGCGCCAATTATTGTGATTTTTTCCATATGAAAACCTTATACTTACGGGGGCTATTAGCCCCTAATAAAGACAGGGTCATTATTATGCACTGAAACCGCTCTGCGGGCAAATTTGACAATAAAGCCACAGGTATGGATTTTACAATTTGCAGGCATCCATCAAGATAATGTACAATTTTCTGATTTTTAATACAGGATTTAATAAAGGACAAATTGCCAATGAAAACTCACCACTTCCCAGTTCGCGTCTATTACGAAGATACTGATCACTCCGGTGTTGTATACTATGCAAATTATCTGAAATTTATGGAAAGAGCCAGAGAAGATGTCCTTGGAATCGATGTCCTCATCAAACTCTGGAAAGAACAACAAATCGGCTTTGCCGTTTATTCAGTTAATGTCAAATATACCGATGCAGCAGTTTTTGGTGATCAACTGGACGTGCAGACGACATTCAAAATGGACAGTCAGTACCGTGCTGTTATCAACCAGGATATCTGGAAAAAAGATGCCAAAAAGCCATCAATAACAGGCGTTATTGAGCTTATTTGCATTGATAAAAACAATCATTTATTAGCATTTGAAGATGTTATTAAACTCCCCCTTTAAAGCGTCTGTGCTGAAATCATCTATCTAACGGGCTTTGTATCGTTAAACCGGGTTTATTGAGAATATGGGTATAGATCATCGTCGTTGAAACATCTGCATGTCCCAGTAAATCCTGGACTGTTCGTATATCATGACCAAATTCAAGCAGGTGAGTAGCAAATGAATGACGAAAGATATGACAAGTAATCTTTTTTGGAATCTGGGCATTCATCGCTGCTTTTTTTACATAACGCTGTAAACTGCTTTCACTTAAATGATGCCGTCTGATCAGCTGAGAACGAGGATCAACTGATAATTTAGAGCTTGGAAACACATACTGCCAGATCCACTCCTTTCCGGCATTTGGATACTTAGTGGCTAAAGCATATGGAAGGTAAACATTTGCCTGATTATTTTTGACATCAAGCTCATAAAAACCTCTGGATTTTTCTAACTGAGACTTTAATTCTAAAACAAGCGATTCAGGCAATGGTACAACCCGATCTTTATGCCCCTTTCCTCCTCTGACAAAGATTTGTTGATAGTTAAAGTCGATATCTTTAACTCTTAAACGCAAACATTCCATAAGACGCATACCAGTACCATAGAGTAATGCAGCCATTAAATGATGAACACCAGACATTTTTGAAAGGACTAACCTGGTTTCATTAGTTGTCATAACAACTGGTAATTTTTGTACCTTTTTTGCTCTTGAAAAGTGTTCAAATTTTTCTAAAGTAACCCCCATGACATGTGTATACAAAAAGACTAGTGCACAAAGAGCCTGATTTTGAGTTGAAGGAGAAACATTTCGTCTCACAGCCAGATATTCAAGAAACGCAACAATTTGAGATTGATTCATTTCCTCAGGAGCTCTTCCACTATGAAATAAAATGTACCGAATAACCCACTGATTATAGGTTTGTTCAGTCCGAATAGAATAATTTCTTTGTCTAATCACAGCAGTTAATCTTGTCAGTAACGGACCATGCTTGATTAATGTGTCAGAAGCATATTGCTTAGATAAGTTATAAGTGTTCATTGCCTCAGGTTGTCGCGATAAATCCAGGTGACATAATGGTGAATCATATTTTTCCGCTTTCCAATACTCCCAATCATACTCAAGTGCCCAGTCTAATTTTAGGTGATAAGTAAATAAAAGTTGCAAGGCATGTATTAATTGAACAAATTGAAATGATTCAAGAGATTCTTTTTGTTTAATAAAAGCAATATAGATTTCAATATCACTTGAAGTATGAATCAGTAAACGTTTTGATGGTTCGTTTTTGTTATTATATGCAATATAACCTTCAACCCGAATAACATACCATCGATCAATGGGTGGGTTAATGTTATTTGTGTGCAGTATTGAGATGTATTTATCCCAAAATTTAACGACTGCCGCATCATCCTTGCTCGACATATGACTATCCTTTTCTTTAATTCAGACTGAAAATTATTACACACTTTGTTTATTGTTACAATTATCAAAGATTGATTACTCATTTTTTAAACAATTAAAAACGAATAGATCCCTTTACTTTTTAATTTTATAGGGAAAAATCACTGCCTGACAAAGCAATAGTCAAATACGGATGACAACTAATCCTTTAACATAAAAAATATAAAACAGTGGTATATATTATTTATATGATAAATAACTGACATTATTTAGCGTTGAAATATTTGATATTTAGAAATAATAATTAATAAAATCAAACTATTGCATAAATTAGTTGCATAAAATGGATACTTCTGGTAAATATGTTGACTAAGAGGTAATTTTAAGACTGATTAAACTCATAAAAAAATTAATTCGTAGGCTGGCGGAATAAATAAATATTCCGTCAGCCTTAATTGGGCTAAATTCCAGGATTCTGCGGATGAGGCTCATTACACTGTTATATGAGCCTAAGCAAGCTTAGGGGAAGCTTCAA
>JADGEM010000030.1 GCA_016744375.1 Gammaproteobacteria bacterium | reverse complement strand
GACTCTCAGCATTAATAAGTAAACTTATTAGCACCGCCTGTCGCATGAGTCGATTGTTAAGAACCCACACAAATTGTTCGATTTCTTTTTAAAGAGCAGTTACAACTTGAATCATATTATACGTCTATTTAATAATATTGCAATTAAATAATGCGCTTAATTTCTTCTAAGTCGTTGTTCCTTCAGTGGTTTTCTTCTCTTTCTCAAGAGCAGTACCGCTGACTGAGATGCACATTATACGCAGTAATTATCTGTCGTCAACACTTTTTATCATTTAATTTAAAAAACATGAAACCTGATAATATTTGTGTCGAGACAAGGCATGCCTTGTCTCGACATATCAGTGTTATTTATCTATCGACCAGCCCTGATTAAGCCACCAAGCCCTTTCTTCTCAATTCTCTCCGTTAACATGTTTTTGATAACATAGGCATCTTTCATATCTAATGCTTTTTCTACCAGTTCTTTAGCTTCTTTGTGTGAAAAGTTCCGAATCAACCATTTAACTCCTGGTAAAGAAGCAGCACTGGTACTCAATGAGTCAATAGACATGCCAAGTAAAAGAATAGCCGCCAATGGATCACCTGCCATTTCTCCACAGACACTCACAGGAATGCCCTCTTTGTGTGCTTCGTCTATAACCAGTTTGATTGCGGTTAAAACGGCAGGGTTCAATGAATCATACAGTTCAGCAACATTGGCATTATTTCTGTCAACAGCCATAAGATATTGTATAAGGTCATTCGTACCTATGGACACAAAATCAACTAGAGATGCAATTCGCCTCATTTGAAAAACAACTGAGGGCACTTCAACCATCACCCCGACTTTGGGCATTTTTATTTGATGTCCTTCAGTCAATAATTCTTCGTAGGCACGCTCAAGTAAATTTATAGAATCTTCCACTTCCCCAATAGTACTAATCATGGGAAATAATATATTCAAATTATCTTGCCCTTTACTCGCAATCAACATTGCCCGTAATTGAATCATAAAAATTTCCGGATGATCCAACGTGACTCTTATACCACGCCACCCTAAAAATGGATTATCTTCTTCAATAGGAAAATAACTCAGAGATTTATCTCCACCAATATCAAGCGTTCTTAGTACAACCGGTTTTGGCGCCATAGACTCCATAACTTCTTTATAAATTGTGCTCTGTTCTTCTTCACCAGGAAAACGTTGGCGGATCATAAAAGGATATTCTGTTCTATAGAGTCCTATTCCTTCTGCACCACTTTCTTTGCTGGGTGTAATATCCGCCACTAAACCGGTGTTGGCATACAAGGGGATATTCACTTCATCAAGTGTTGTGGCCGGTTTATCGGTCAACTCTCTTAATTCCTGAGAAAGTTCTTCTTCTTGAGAGATTAATCGTGAATATTCTTTAATGATATGATCAGGGGGTGATATGTAAACTTTACCACTGTAACCATCAGCAACCAGCTGGCTACCATCAAGTTGCATTATTGGTAATTCGCTGACGCCTACTACTGTAGGAATACCCATTGCTCTGGCAAGTATTGCAACGTGGGAGGTTCTGGAGCCACTTTTCAGGACAATACCGGATATATTTATTTTTGCAATTTCAGCAAGCAGTGTTGCAGAAATATCATCTGCAACAATAATGGTCTCTTTGGACAGTTTATCAACAGGCAAATCATTGATACCCTGCATTTGATTGAAAATACTTTGCCCCAAATCTCTGATGTCTTTAACTCGTTCTTGAAGATAGGGGTTATCCATTTCTCCAAACAACTGAATATGTTCTGTGATTGTCTCCCTTAATGCACCAGCGGCCCAGTTACCTGTTTCAATTTTTGTTATGGTACTTTCAATTAATGTATTAGAATCCAACATAAGAAGATAAGCATCAAAAACAGCCACATCTTCTGTTGGCAAACCATCAGAAAGCAATTGAAAAGACAGTGATTTAATATCCTTTCGTACGGATTCTAATGCCAGGCGAAAAACATTGATTTCATTAGCCACATCTTTTGCAGGTCGGTCAGGCACGGCATTTAGAGAAACAGATGAGGCAATAGAAAATGCTTTTCCAACTGCAACGCCAGGAGAACCCGGCTGACCTATCATGGGTCGATAATCCCTGCGAACTTTTGAAACTTCCTGTGTAGAATAAATAGGAATTTGTCTGGTTGCCTGAGCATTAATAATTGCACTGGCTAATTGGGCTGCAATTGTGACAAGAAAATTAACAACATCCTGGGAAAAGCGATTGTATGATTCCGACTGCACCACTATAACACCCAGTACTTCACGATGGTGGGTAATTGGTATTCCTGTAAAACCATGAAAGCGTTCTTCATTGAGAGAGGTAAAGAGCTCAAATCCAGGGTGTTCATGGGCATCATCAAGATTAAGGGGATCAGTTCTTTGTGCAACCAGACCAACTAGCCCTGAACCCAATGACATTTGGACTTGTCCTACAAGCTCAGAATTGAGTCCATCAGTGGCCATAAGAGTAAACAGTTCTTCATCAGAATCAAATAAATAGATTGAACAAACATCGGCACTGATGGCTTTTTTTACTCTTTGGACAATGATCTCCAGAACCTGACTCAGATCACGAGTTGAATTGACTTCCTGAACAATACGCCGCAAGGTCTGCAACATAAAAAAACACTCCCCCTTTATTAAATAAGCCGTTAAGTCGGACTAATTATTATTATTTTATTTATAGGAGCCTTCTCTGCGAGTTAATTGTTCGCTGAGCAAGGTGGGCTCAAAAAACTCCAGGGCCTGTTTATAAACATCCCGCTTAAAGGAAATTACTTCTTTTAATGGTGTCCAGTAATCTGTCCATTTCCAAAGATCAAATTCAGGCCGCCTATTATGATCCAGTGCAAATGATGCATCACCTGCAAGTAAACGGAGCATAAACCATTTTTGTTTTTGACCAATACAAACGGGATGTTTATAGCGACGCACAAGATGTTCTGGTAGGTTGTATCGTAGCCACCCCTCTGTTTGCGCAACAATTTTTACGTCTTTTTCTGTAAGCCCCGTTTCTTCACATAGCTCTCTATAAACCGCCTGTTCAGGAGATTCAGAATGAGCGATCCCTCCCTGAGGGAACTGCCAGGCATCCTGGCCTACTCTACGTGCCCAAAACAATTTGCCGTCATCATTAAATATAATAATGCCGACATTTGCTCGATAGCCTTCTGAATCAATCAAAATCACACACCATCTATTATAGTCAAATTAAGAAATAAAGAAGGAACGAATTGGAAAACAAGCCTTCTAGAGCTTTCAACTGGTATAAACAACCTTCAGCATATAGGAAAAACCCTCAGTCAAGTAAAACTTTCCGCAGTCTTTTTAACCACATACAATTCCAAATCAGTTTGTTGGCTATTTTATCTTAGTAAAGAGATTTACGATAAATTATATCACTGTTTATTTCAAGAAAAGTGGTAAAATCAGCTTCTTTTCGTTTCAAAGTGGGCAAAACAAGTGAATTTAGCAATATTTGATCTGGATAACACGCTAATTGGTGGTGATAGTGATTACCTGTGGGGGCAATTTTTAGTTGAAAAAGCTTTAGTCGATCCGGTTTTCTATGAACAGGAAAATCAACGATTTTATGATGAGTATAAGGCTGGAACGCTTGATATCTACGATTTTCTTAAATTCAGCCTGGCCCCTTTAAGTCAACATTCTCTGGAAACATTATCAAAACTGCATCAGGAATTTATGCAGAATAAAATCAATGACATCTGGTTGCCAAAAGCAGAAGCATTGTTGGAAAAACACCGACAAAGCAATGATTATCTATTAATTATTACTGCAACCAATCATTTTGTGACAGCACCTATTGCCAAAAAGCTGGGGGTTGATGGTATTATTGCAACACTCCCTGAACAAAAAAATAATCAATACACAGGCAATGTTGCAGGCATTCCCTGCTTTCAGGATGGCAAGGTTGAGCGCCTTTCTATATGGCTGCAGGAAAACAAATATTCATTAGAAAATAGCCATTTTTACAGCGATTCGATAAATGATTTGCCATTATTATTAAAAGTCACCTATCCGGTTGCCGTGGACCCAGATGAAAAGTTAGCACAATATGCTGCAGAGCACCATTGGCCTGTTCTTTCATTACGTGGATAAAAGCCACCTCTTAATAATAATGACACTTATGTTTCATGAATTCATGTGCTTTAATGATCAGTTATAAGGACAGTAATAACTTTAGTTAATAAGCAATCAGCAATAGGAATTGATGTAAAAGATGAAGGCATTGGTGTTCCTGTTAATGAGCTGGAAACCATCTTTGATCAATTTGTACAAAGCAGTAAAACCAACACTGGCGTGGAGATACAGGCCTGGACCTGGCCATTTGTAAAGAAATTATCGAAGGCCATCATGGCATAATCAAGGCTCAGAGTGTCTTATGGAAAAGACACAACTGTTTCTTTCAGTATCCTGCTTCAATCTCAAAAAGATGAATACACGTAGAAGATATCAAAATATATGGTCTATAATAAAAATAGACTCCCAGTACAAATTAATTTTTAAAAACATTTAAATTATGTATAAATTACTCTCTGTTGATGACGAACCAATTAACCAGGCAATTGTAGAAGAATTGTTTGCTGATACATTTGACGTTGCTTTAGCATCTTCTGGCGAAGAGTGCATTAATAACATTAAGAAGATAAAGCCTGATTTAGTCCTTTTAGATGTTTCTATGGTAGGCATGGATGGTTATGAAACATGTCGCCAACTTAAACAAATAGCGACAACCCGTGACATTCCTATTATATTTGTCTCAGCACGCGGCTCTTTTGAGGATAAAATCAAAGCGTATGAAGCGGGAGGACAGGATTACATCACAAAACCATTCAACCACGCAGAGCTTGAAGAGACCATTAAACAGACAATTAAAATGGTTAAAAACTCGCTCAAAGAAGCCAGTCAGAAAAAAGAGAGTTTTCCTGAAAACAGCACTCTTGCAGCAGCTTTCCACTTCAAAAAAAGTTCTACAGCGATTATTACATTTTTAAGCGCATGCTGTGTCTGCACATCACTGGATACATTAGGTCAGTTCTTATTAAACCTATGCCAGGAAGTAAATCTAAATTGTACTTTTCAATTAAGAACTCAGGCAAAGACTTTCCATTTTTCAAATCAAGCTGAGGCTTCAGCCCTTGAACAATCTTTACTTGACTATTGCAAAAGTACCGATCAATTTTTTGATTTCAATTCTAACACTATTGTTACTTATCCTCATATTTCAATATTAATAAAGAACACTCCGGTTGAAATCAATCAACACAATGATTTCAAAAATTTATTTGAAATTATAATGCCGGCAATAGAATTCAAAATTAATTCATTGAGCAACACCGCTTCATTCAATTAACAATAGTTGGATACAATATATAAAGGATTAATATTACGAACGGTTTAACCAAGAGGGTGTTATTTGAGAGTCATGTTTGAGAACTGTTTATGACTCCCTGAATAATGAGTTCAACCTTATTGCCACATCCCTGATAATTTATTTCATCAACACTGGTCATTTTAGCCATGGCTATACCTCGACCATGTGAGTCAAACGCTCTTTGCGGATCAAGTTCGAGGTAGTTTTTCCATTCAAAGCCACTGCCTTCATCTTCAATAAGAATTCTATTAACCGAATTCTTACGCTGAAACCTGACAAGGACTTTTTTGTCTGTATATTCTGGCAACTGCAGACGCCTGTTCACCTCATCCTTCCACTCATCTTTAGCAACGAGTCGTGTTTTATCCTCATAACAGATTTCAAGATTACCATGTTCAACCGCATTAATTAACAGCTCTGAAATCCCGGTCACGACCCTGTCAGGATAAGCGCAGGCATTGGCCAAAACCTTCGCAAGATCATTGGCTTCATCAATTGTTTGAAATTCAAAATGAGCTTCCTGTATCACAGCCAACCCCCTGACACTCTCTTCAAGCTTCAATTTCAGCAAATCATAGCGCAATTTATCTTCTAATGCTGTTTTGACAATAGAGCATAACATTTCATCGTCAAATGGTTTTGTCAGATAATAATAAGCCCCTGACTCCATCCCTTCAATAATATTTTGCTGCGAAGCTTTAGCCGTTTGTAAAATAACGGGCGTGGACTTAAGCTTTCGATGACTTTTAATTTTTCGCAGAACATCCATACCATCAAGTTTGGGCATCATACGATCGAGTAAAACAACATCAAACTTTCCTGGATTGGCTTCAAGCTGGGTCCAGGCATCAAGACCATCTTCAGCGGTATGCAGAATGTATCCTTCACCATCAAGATATTCTTCTATAATTTCAAGATTGAATGGCTCATCATCAACAACCAATATTGTTGCTTGCGAACCACTCATAAGATGAAACCGGCAAAACTATTCACTATAAAATCTCCAACCTTTGAATACATTTAACATAAGCTCAGGAATGTATCCTGATTTAGAATCTATCTTATTTCAAACAAGACTTATTAAGTTTAAACCAATTTCTGTAAAACCAGACAGGCATTCGTTCCACCAAAACCAAAATTATTTGTCATGACCGTATTTAAGGACTGATTGTCTCTCATTTTAGTCACAATGGGCATATCCGATACTTTTTCATCCATATGCTCAATATCAGCGTTTGCTGAGGCAGCAATAAAATTATTTTCCATCATTAGCAAGCAATAAATAGCCTCATGAACACCTGCAGCACCAAGAGAGTGTCCAGTCAATGACTTGGTTGAACTCAGTGGTGGTACAGTTGTGTTAGATATGGAGAATGTTTCTCTAATGGCCTCAATTTCTTTCAAATCACCCACAGGTGTGCTTGTGCCATGAGTGTTAATATAATCAATTGATTGACTCACTGTGCTGAGAGCCTGCTGCATACACCTGACAGCACCTTCGCCTGAAGGTGCAACCATATCAACACCATCGGACGTAGCACCATAGCCTGTCACTTCGGCATATATTTTCGCTCCACGTGCCTTGGCATGCTCGAGCTCTTCCAGGACCAACATGCCACCACCGCCAGCAATAACAAAACCATCACGAGAGGCGTCATACGGTCTCGAAGCCTTCTGAGGTGTTTCATTATACTTGCTTGACAGGGCCCCCATGCCATCAAACAACATACTAAGAGTCCAGTGCTCTTCTTCACCACCACCGGCAAAAATAATATCCTGTTTACCAAACTGAATTTGTTCAACGGCATTACCAATACAGTGAGTGCTGGTTGCACAGGCTGAGCTGATTGAATAATTCAAACCTTTTATTTTAAAGGGTGTGGCCAGACATGCAGAAATCGTACTGGCCATTGTCCTGGGTACCATATAGGGGCCAACTCGGCGAATGCCTTTTGCCCGCAAAATATCGGCAGCCAGCACCTGATTTTCTGATGAAGCACCGCCAGAACCAGCAATAAGTCCAGTTCGGTTATTTGAAACCTCTTCTTCAGATAGCCCGGAATCAGCAATTGCCTGCTGCATTGATATATAGGCATAAGCTGCTGCACTGCCCATAAAACGTTTCACTTTTCGATCAATAAATTCATCCAGATCAATTTGAATACTACCGGCTACATGGCTGCGCATGCCCATTTCTTTGTATTCTTCCTTAAATTGAATCCCGGATTGACCGTTGCGAAGAGATTCTAAAACGGCCTGTTTATCATTCCCAAGACACGATACAATGCCCAGTCCAGTTATAACTACTCGCTTCATTATTCGTTCTACCATTACTTGTCTTTATGTAATTACTATTTTAGCCTTGTTGAGCCTGTTCGTCATTAATTCTTGAAAAAAAATACTTCTAATGGCTTTTTATTGCCAATAATTTATTCTGATCAGGCAGAAATACCCAAACTGAGTGTAAATAACCCAACAAAAAACAGGTTTTTTAAATAATTGGATATATTACAAATATCCATCTAAAATGAGGACTATCAGCTTTCAAAAAAGCAATTTTAGTCAATTCTCAAGTTTTTTTGGACTTTGACCGATAATAAGAATAATACAATCTGTTTTAATGACTCAAGGTTTGCACATGCCTATAACACCGGCTTTAGCAATGAAAAAAACCACATACATGCTTAAGTTTTTGTTTACTTTTTTTTGCTTAGGGCTCAGCCTTGGGCCTACTTCTATGACTGAAGCCGCCCAACAAATCGAACCACAGAATCAAAGTAGTGATATCAGGGTGCTCATTGATGTTTCAGGCAGTATGAAAAAAAATGATCCCAATAATCTACGTCTACCTGCCTTACGCTTACTCACCGGATTGCTGCCAGATAATACAACAGCGGCAGTCTGGAATTTTGGAACCAAAACTGTCCCACTGGTTCCTCTGGGCCTGACCAATGAAAAGTGGAGAAAAAATGCTCAAGAGGCCAGTAATCAAATTCATTCTCATGATCTTTTTACCAATATTGGTCTAGCACTGGAAACTGCAGTCGCTGACTGGGGGGAAAAACCTTCTAAACTAAATAAACGCAGCATCATTCTTTTAACTGATGGTATGATTGATATCGGTAAGGATGATACTAAAAACAGCCAGGAACGAACCCGAATTTTAAAAAAATTATTGCCTGACATAATGAAAACAGGGGCAAGCATTCATACCATTGCACTTTCTAAAAATGCTGATCATGAATTTTTAAAAGAACTTTCAACAAAAACAGATGGTGGTTTCGAACAGACAAACAGCGCCGAGCAACTGGAACGAATCTTTCTGCGCTTATTTGAAAAAACAACAAAACCTGATACCATTCCTCTTGTCGATAATAAATTTATCGTTGATGAATCAATTCTTGAATTAACCTTATTAGTATTTAAACCAAAAAATTCACGTCCGACAGAAGTCATTGAACCTGACAAAAAAAACTACACTCTAAAAAAAATCCCCTCTTATGTAAAGTGGCAGTCGGAAAAAAACTATGATCTCATTACCATCACCCGCCCAAAAACTGGTGAATGGTCCATCAATGCTCAAACCGATCCTGATAACCGGGTTTTAGTTATTACCAACTTGCAAATACAGACCAACCGAATTCCAAATAATTTATTTCTTGGCGAACACTTAAATCTCACTCTTTTCATGACGGACAATAATAAACAGATAACTGATGACAACTTCACCCAGTTTATCTCTATGTCTGTGATGCAAAAAGATACTTCAATAAAAGAAACAGCCAATAAAAAACGTTGGTTCTTACGTGATAATGGTTTACGAGGAGATGCAGAAGCCTATGACAGCTTCTTTAACCTGAAACTCAGGAACACCCTGAAACTTGGTAAAAACCAGTTTACTTTTAAGGCAAGTACTGACACATTACAGCGTGAAATTAACCATTCTGTCATTGTACATGATACTAAACTAATCAACACACGTGTTGAACAACTACAGAAAAACAATAAAAACTATCATCAGATTTTAGTCAGTCCGAATATTGAATTTGTGAATCCGGCAAAAATGAAAATGAGTGCATCCTTAATAGAAGGCAGTACATTACATGATGATAATATAGGTGAAACAATTAAATTACAGCAGGCAAATCCTAACCTTCTGGAATGGTCATATGAGAGTGAAAACCTGGATCCTGAAAAGGATTACCATATTATTGTTCACATGCAAACCAAAACCCTCACAGGTCGCCCTATTGATTATACCTCACAACCAATCCAACTTAATCTACCCGCATTTGATAATTTGATCTTAAGTCCTGATCAACTATTAACTGATGAGCCCGTTCAGGAGAGCATTGAAGAAGTTCAGGAAGTTCTGCCGGAAGTGGTAGAAGAGCCTGATTGGCTCATGGGGACTATAATTGCAATTATAGTGAATATTATTGTTGGTGTTGGTGGATGGTTTGGCTATCGTAAATGGAAAAAAGCACGTGAAACCGCTTATGATGAGCTGACAGGAGAACTTGAATAATGGAAGCCTTAATCCCTAAGCTATTTATCCTAACAGCAGAAGCCAGTATTGTCCTTTTACTCATATTAATTATTATGATTATTTTTAATATAAAGGCCAAACGAAAAGACATGAAAGCCGTTAATGAACTAGTCAGTGATTATACAAATAGTAAAGAGGAACGAATTGCTGCTCTAAAAAAACAAATAACTGCAATTGGCTTTAAAGGAAATTCTGAAGAACAAGCTGAAAAACTATTTCAAAATGAAAAGAATTTAATTAAAGAATTCGTCACCCTCTACCTTCGTCATGATATTTATCGTTTATTAGATTATCCAGAAAATATTATTGAAAATAATGATGTATTCCTTAAAATCAATGGCTCAGGGCAGGCAGCAACCGTCACTGCTGCCCCTGAATCACCCGAGATTGAATCCCCAGAAGCTGAAACAACGGGTAGTGAAGAAACTGCCAATGCAACCATCCTGGCTCGTGAGCAGGCTGAATCCAATGATGCTCATTTGAAAGAGTTATCAGAGCTCAGGCTGAAAAACACAGAACTCAATGAGCATTTATTTGAAGCGCTGGAAACCATTACATCTCTGATGACTGAACACGGCCGTAAAACAGGACAGGAAGTTGAATCAAATGCTCAGAAAGTCCTAGACGCCATTATCTATCTCCGTGATCAGCGTCTGGAAAATAATAATGACCCAAGCACACTAGCTCCTCCTGCAAATGATTCTCATGATAAGATTGATAGCTTTAATCTGGATGCCATTAAGAATTCTGATAATAGCCCTGTTTCTGTTGATTTAGATAATAATGATGCAACTTTAGACGATAGTACTGCGGTCAATCTGGGTATTAATGACGAGCTTAATATGGATCTTGATACCTTAGATGAAGATGAAAACTCAAAGGACTCAGCAGCGGTCAACCTTGAAGAGGCTCAGCAAAGTGAAGGTAAACAAGAAACCGACATACCGGAAACGACTGAACCGGCAAACGATGAAGAAGACGATCCATGGGCTGATGCTCTTGCTGAGCAGGCCTCCAGTGAAGCTGAGATAGAAACACAATCAACCGGACAATCTGAAGAGGAAGAGGATCCATGGGCTGATGCCCTCGCTGAGCAGACTTCCAGTGAAGCTGAGACAGAAACACAGCCAACCGGACAATCTGAAGAGGAAGAGGATCCATGGGCTGATGCCCTCGCTGAGCAGGCCTCCAGTGAAGCTGAGACAGAAACACAATCAACCGGACAACCTGAAGAGGAAAAGGATCCATGGGCTGATGCCCTCGCTGAGCAGGCTTCCAGTGAAACTGAGACGGAAACACAATCAACTGAACAACCTGAAGAAGATCCATGGGCCGATGCTCTGGCTGAACAGGCTTCCAGCGAAGCTGAAACGGAAACACAATCAACTGAACAACCTGAAGAAGAAGATCCATGGGCTGATGCTCTGGCTGAACAGGAAAAATCAGAAAAGAAATAAACTTTTAATCAAGAGTCGTTATCAAGAAGTTAACAATGCACAATAAAAATGCCGCAGTATCAAGCAAGTCCAACACTTTATATTGGCACGATTATGAGACATTCGGCATTGATCCAAGACGTGATCGACCAGTGCAATTTGCCGGTATTCGTACTGATGAAGATTTGAATATTATTGGTGACCCCCTGGTCATCTATTGCCGCCCTGCCAATGATTTTTTACCAAACCCTCAAGCCTGTCTAATCACTGGAATAGCACCTCAACTGGCATTAAAGGAAGGTTTAATTGAAGCTGAATTTATTGCTAAAATTCATGCTGAATTTGCACAACCCGGAACTTGTACCGTTGGTTATAATAACATCCGTTTCGATGATGAATTTACTCGCTATACTCTGTATCGTAATTTTTATGATCCCTATGCACGTGAATGGCAAAATGGTAATTCACGTTGGGACATCATTGATTTATTAAGATTAACAAAGGCACTTCGTCCCCATGGCATTCAATGGCCAAAACGTGAAGATGGGGAGACCAGTTTCAAGCTGGAAGCATTGAGTCTAGCCAATAATATTGTCCATGAATCCGCTCATGATGCACTTTCTGATGTACTAGCAACCATAGAGGTGGCACGGATGATAAAAAATAAACAGCCTCGTCTATACCAATATATCTATGATCACCGCTTTAAGTACAAAGTTCAGGATTTAATCAATATCCAGAAACAGACACCATTTGTTCATATTAGCGGTATGTACTCTGCTAAAAAAGGACACATGGGTATTGTGGTTCCGTTAGCTATGGATGCTGTTAATAAAAATGCCGTCATTGTTTATGAACTGCACACCAAGCCTGAAGCACTTCTAAAGATGAGCATTGAGCAAATCCAGCACTTAATCTTTACCAAAAATGAAGATTTACTCGAAGGAGAACAACGCCTGCCATTAAAAACTATCCATATGAATAAATGCCCGGTTCTGGTACCACTTAAAACACTCACGACTGAAAATATTAAGCAATGGGCCATCAACCTTGAGCAATGCGAGCAGCATCTGCAGCAGTTAAAAACGGATCAGAGTCTTCCTGAAAAGATTCAGGAAGCGTTTAAACCCCACTATTCAGAATCACCCAGTGATCCAGATCAAAACTTATACTCAGGTGGTTTTTTCTCTACCAATGATAAAGAAAAAATGAGTATAATCAGGACAAGCAAAGAATCTGAACTGGGTGATCTCACTCTTAATTTTGATGACGAACGACTGGAGGAAATGTTATTTCGCTATCGCTGCCGAAACTATCCTGACAGCCTTTTTATGCATGAAATTGAACGCTGGAACCACTATCGCATAAAACGAATGACCCATGTAGAAGGTGATGCCAGTATTAAACTTGATGAATACCAGCAGGAACTACTGCAATTACAAAAAGAAGAACTTACTGAAGAAACCCGACAGCTTCTCCAGCAACTTGATGCTTACCCGGCTTTGATCGGTCTATCCTGAAAAACAGTTAATATAAAGACTATGAGCAGACCTTATCAGGCAAGTACAGAAAAAATCGACATCATTTATGCTGATAAATTTCTGATTGTGGTCAATAAGCCACCTTTATTACTATCTGTTCCCGGTCGTGGAGAAGAAAAACAGGACTGCCTTATCAGTCGTCTCAACTCTGATTACCCTGATATTTTAACCGTTCATCGTTTAGACTGGGAAACATCCGGTTTAACTATTCTGGCATTAAGCAAAGAAGTTCACCGCCATCTGAGCCGCCAGTTTCAGGAACGTCAGGTTCACAAAAAATACACTGCAATCATCTTCGGCAAACCGGATAAAGACAGTGGTGAAATTAATCTGCCATTACGCTGCGACTGGGAAAATCGTCCTCGACAAATGGTTGATCATAAACAGGGTAAGACCTCTCAGACATACTGGCAGATTCTTGATGACGAAGAAAGTCATGCTGCTGCTAAAAACCTGAACACACGAGTACTTTTAACCCCGATAACCGGTCGTTCTCATCAGCTTCGAGTCCATATGCTTGCCATAGGGCACCCTATTATTGGCGATCCTCTTTATGCTTCACCCGATGCTCTCAAAATGTCTGAACGATTATTGTTACATGCAACGCACCTGGAAATAACACATCCTGATACGAACAAACGAATGAAGTTTGACTCCCACTGCCCTTTTTAACCTAAATCCATCTATTAACCAACGATAACAGTCTAGTTTTATTTAAGGGCAATTCTACCTGTCTTGCACCTCAATAGAACAAAATTATTCTATTATGATATTCATAGATAGTCTGTAATAAAAGCAAATCAACCATGTAATCAATAGGTTAATTCCTGTTTCCACTTAATAAAAAATTTTGGCATTTAAATTGCTATTCAGTTCTAAAAGGATTGCCTGAGGAGGCATTACTTAAGAATTGAATTTTGTTTTACAAACGATCCAAAACTTTGTTTGCTAAGACTCATTAATCACTGCTTTCCCATTAGAGAGGTATTTATTAGATGAAATTTAACTGTCTTCGAATAATCAAGCAAGCTGCCTTGGGTGCTTCTTTGCTTTTATTCGCTGTATCCAACCCAATATATGCAAACACACCTGCAACAATCACAGAAGATAAGCCCTTTAAAATAAACAAAGGACTTAGCCATTTGAGTGATGAAAGCAAGACCTGCGCCTCCTGCCACAAAGAAAAATCACCCGCAATTTATAAGCAGTGGGGACGATCTAAACACTTTGGTGCCAACGTGGGCTGTTACGAATGCCACGAAGCGAAAAAATCAGATAAAGATGCAATTATGCACAAAGATTTTGTCATCTCACCGCTTGTTTCCCCAAAGGACTGCTCTCAATGTCATGAAAAAACGACCAAAGAATTTGATGCCAGTCATCATGCAACTGCAGGTAATATCTTAGGCTCTCTGGATAACGTTTTAGCTGAAGTTGTGGAAGGTGGTCCAAACCTTAGCGGTACCTCTCCGGTCACCACAATTGGTTGTGCAGGTTGTCATGGTTCTATTGTCCGCGTTAATTCAGATGGCACGTTAAATTCTTCGAGCTGGCCTAATACAGGTATTGGCCGGATAAATCCTGATGGCTCAAAGGGTTCCTGTTCTGCTTGTCACTTACGTCATACGTTCAGCTCTGAACAAGCCCGTCACCCTGATAACTGCGGACGTTGCCATCTGGGTCCTGATCATCCACAAAAAGAAATCTATGAAGAATCTGCTCATGGTGTTGCATTCAGAGCCAATATAGACAAGATGAATATGGATTCAGCAAAATGGGTTGTCGGTGAAGATTATGACTCAGCTCCCACTTGTGCCACATGTCATATGGCAGCAACACCTGACTTACCAAGCACTCATGATATCGGTGCTCGTATTTCATGGAACCTGAGGGCACCAATTTCTACCAAAATTGATGCCAAGGCGATTAAACAGGGCAAAAAAGTAAAACCCTGGTTACAACGACGTAAAGACATGAAAAATGTTTGCATGAACTGTCATGCCATCAGTACTGTTGATAATCATTTTGAACAACTGGATGCCTTTGTCGATAACTATAACAATAAATTTGCGATTCCCACTAAAGCATTGATTAAAGCCATGCTGGATCATGAACTGCTGGACAAAGTTAAATTCAATGAAGAGTTAGAGTGGAAATGGTTCCTATTATGGCATCACGAAGGTCGTCGTGCGCGTCATGGTGCGGCAATGTTTGCTCCAGACTATGCTCATTGGGAAGGAATGTTTGTTATGGCTGAACGTTTCTATATAGAAATTGTGCCTTCCATCAAACATCGTATCAAAGAAGCACGCGCAGAGGGCAATATCAAAGGTGCTGATGCTGTTGAGAAGCTTCTCAATGAAACTCTTAACTCACCATTACATCGCTGGTATCTGGGTAAAAAGCCACCCAAGTTCTGGCGCCCTATTGATACCAATGATCACGGTTTCACAGAGAGTAAGAGCAGTTCCACCAAGAAGTAATCTTTAGCTTCATCTTCTCAGCCCCTTTTTTCCGGAGTTGAGAAGACTTATTGAAATAACTCTTTTTGACTCCCTGAGGTTTCACTTAAACCTCAGGAAAGTGCGATTCAAACGTCAAAAAAGGGTTATTTCAATAAGTTATTTTCGTTATCATTTTTCAAAGACTATTACCTCTATTATGCGTATACTCAAAATTTTACCAGGCCTGTTTCTCTCAGTTTTTTTTATTGCATGCATGAATTCACTACAGGCAAAACCCTTCCCTGATGCTGAATGTACCGAATGTCATGGGGAACGCGGTTTTAGCGTGCCCGTTGGAAAACATGGTTCTTTAGGAAAAAAAGAATTATTCATTGACACCCATACATTTAAAGACAGTGTTCATGGCAGCAGCCAGTGTACAGACTGCCATACGGATATTGAGGAAGTTCCACATAGAAAAAAAGGCTTGAGCACTGTTGACTGCATTACCTGTCATGAGAAATTAACAGAAGAAGATTCCATTGCTGCCAAAAAACGAAACTCTCTTTTTGGCGGGCCGCCGCCAAAAAGAGTGGTCACATATACCAACGAATATAAAGTATCAGCTCACGGTGATCAGGGGATTAAGAATAACGCCAAGTGTTCCACCTGTCATACTGCCCATTATGTTTTTCCATCTAATGATAAGCGTGCCAATACCTTTCGCTTGAAATCACCCGAAGTCTGCGGTTCCTGTCATGAAAAAGCCTTAAAAGAATATCGCCAGTCAATGCATGGTTCCGCATTAAAAACACCATGGAAAGGTGACTCAGCAACCTGTTCTGATTGCCATTCATCGCACAAGGTCAGTGATATTAAAAAACTATCGGCTCATAGAATTATTACCGACGGCTGTGGCGAATGCCACCAGAATGAATTAGACGGCTACATGGCAAGCCCTCATGGTCAGCTTGCCTGGCACGGAGGCAATGAAGCACCTAGATGTGTTGATTGCCATGACAGCCATAATATTACTCATACAAAAAATGATGCATCACCGGTCAACCAAAAAAATATTGTAAAAACCTGCCAAAAATGTCATGAAAATGCCAATGAAAATTTTGCTCAGTATCATCCACATGGCACAACCCGTAATTTTGAAAAATACCCTGAGCTCTGGATTCTTGGAAAGGGCATGGGGGCACTGGTTATTGCTGTTCTGATTTTCTTTTATATGCACTCTGTTCTATGGTTCTGGCGAGAAAAGAAAGAGCGTCCGGTCATTTATCAGCATAGTGATTCCCGCAGTTATCCGATTCGCGTGAAACCAGAGAAAAAACACAGTGGCATTTATTTTCAACGTTTTAAATGGTACTGGCGCATTAATCACTGGTTATTGGCTCTATCGCTGATGTTTCTGGTTTTAACTGGTATGGTCGTAATGTATCCAAGTACAGACTGGGCAATGTTTCTGGTACCGATGTTGGGAGGCTCTACAACACTCAACACCCTGCATCACTGGGCTGGGATTATTTTCCTCCTGGCAATTTTTGGTCATGCAGCTGTCGTCCTGTTTAGGATATTCAGAAGCAAAGATTTTGACTGGTTTGGCCCAGACTCACTCCTGCCTCGAATGAAAGACTGGGAAGATATGAAAGGCCAGTTCCGCTGGTATTTTGGTCAAGGTAAACAGCCTCATTTTGATCGTTGGACCTATTGGGAAAAATTTGATTATTGGGCTGTTTACTGGGGTGCTTTTGTTATTGGCAGCTCTGGAATATTACTCTGGTTTTATGAAGATGTTGGTCAATACTTTCCAGGTTGGATCTTTAATCTGGCCACGATTGCCCACGGTCTTGAAGCCTTTCTGGCAGTGTTAACACTGTTTGTGGTCCACTTTTTTAATAATCACTTCAGACCTGCTAAATTCCCACTTGATACCGTCATGTTTACTGGAGTGTGGGATCTGGAAGAACTAAAAGAAGAACGCCCAGAGGAATACAAACGTCTTAAGGCTTCTGGTGAACTGGAAAAACGTCTGGTCAAAGGTCCATCAAAGCAATGGAATATCTTGTCTCATATTCTTGGTTTTACATTATTAGGCATTGGACTTATATTACTGGTTCTGGTGGTCGATGGATTTTTCACCCGCGGCTTATTCTGAACAGAGTCAGCATGGTAATTTTTGGACGGCACCAGAGAAGGCAATTAAGGTAAGTTAAGCGAACAAAAGACTCAATCTTGTTCAGACTGTTGTCCATGTACCATAATCAGCAGTTCAGCTTCACCACGGGACATATCACAGCTTTCAATCAATTCTTCAATGCTTGCCCCTCTATGCACCAGTGCAATTGCCTGCTGCATAGAGTGCCCTCCCTGATCTTTAAGATCAAATTCTTCCTGGCGGTCATCCAGCTCTCTGATTTGCCCTGCCAGTTGATTGATGCGTTTGCCAACACCATAAGCTGCACTGGTCATGGTTTGTAGCTCATGAGACAGTTCTTTGAGTTGTTTTTGCTGCAGAGAAACGAATTGTTTGAGTTGTTTCACTTCTGACTCAGAAGTACGAAGCGACTTGCTCATGCCATTAACATAAAAAGCAAGGTATAGAAAAAGTATTAATAAGACGGCAATTGTGCCAAAAAGAAGAGAAGTGATGTCCATTAAGTCAAATTTTATCCAGATCAAGCGTATTCATCAATATGACCTACTTTAACATTTTTTTTATCACCATTCATAGATTTTTGCGGCACATCATTCTCAGATTTTTTATCTGACTGTGCCTCATCATCAGCTTGAGTACTCTGCTCCTGCTGATTTAAGTTTTTATCTTTTTGTTCATTGGGATAATGTCGTTTTTCCCGAACTAATGGTGTTGGGGATACAGGCCCCAGCGGTGAAATATCTCCAGACATCATACACCTCCAATCATTCAAATATTGGACTAAAACATATCCATTTCAGCCCACTCATCATCATTAATAACTTTTTCAACTGACACTAAGATAAGCAGTTCACCGTCTTTACTGTGAACACCCTGAATATATTTTGAACTATCATCATTACCCACATTAGGTGTCATCTCAATTTGAGATTGGAGAATATCAGCCACTTCAGCAATGCTGTCAACTAACAAGCCTAATGTTTGATCATTATTCTCTATGATTATAATCCTTGATTCATCTGTGGTTTCAGCCATGGGCAAACCAAAACGAGAGCGTGTGTCAACCACGGTCACAACATTTCCACGAAGGTTGATTATCCCTAAGACATAATCTGGCGCACCTGGAACCGGGGCAATTTCTATATCACGTAAAACTTCTCTGACCTGCATAACATTAATGCCATACTTTTCACCTTCCAGCATAAATGTTACCCACTGAGTTAACGGGTCATTACTCAGTTTATCATCAAAATCATCATAATCCATGATTAGTCCTCAATATTCAAAAAATACGACCTTATACTCAAACGATTGGTTTGAGTATATATACCTCTATCGGCATAGTATTCTAAAAGTTTAGTTTATGAATGATATTTTTTGAAGAAATTAGTAACAAATATATTTTCGCATCAATCTATCAAGCTATCATCACCCGTTTGTAACATGGCTGCAAATTCTGAACTGTCTAATAAAGCGCACATATGATCAATAACAGTGCCAAGCAACCATCGTCGTTTTGTCCTGGATGAGCGCCATTTAACAGCATCTGTTTTTAAAGTGATCACTTCCAGCACTTTTTCACAGGCCAGTCCCCATTTAGCATTATCAATCATTATAATGTGTTTAAAGTTTTTTTCTTTAAGATGATTTTCAGGCCAGCGATTTCTAGGAACAACTTGCTGTAAGGTATCAATAACAGGTACATTTTTTCCCTGATTTTGAATGATACCCAGGTACCACGGTTTATGTCCCGGTAGTTCTGTAATATATTCATCACCCCATTCAAGAATGCCATTTAACTCGGTCAATGGTACAGCCAGTTTTAAGCCCGAGACCATAAATAATAACACTTGAAAATCGGGTACAGCCCATGATGGTGCATTTTCAATATTTCGTGTTGGCCCGCTTGATTCAGCCTGAACTTTTATTAAATTTTGGCTTACTTGCTCTAGCTCTGCAACATGGGCCCGATCAGATTCTACTTGCGCCTGACTCACAGCTGCTTCTGTCAATGCTTCTATCTGCTGTGCAATTTCTTCTTCTGTCAGTGTTTTTATCTTGGGAAGAAAAAGACTCAGATCAATACTTGGTGCCTCTTTTGAGACCGCTTGCGTGGCTCTAATAGAAGCCTTTGACGTCTCTGATGGCCCCGGTTCAATGGGATTTTCGTTAGCCAATGGCTTATTAGTAACTACAAACCTCTTGTGCTTCAGAACCTCATCTACTTCTATTTTTTTTGTAGCAGTCGCTAATCTCTGACTGCGCGGTATGAGCACTTGTTCAGTAATTTCACCATCATTATTTTTTGTTGAAAAAATGATTTCTGATGTTGCAGGAATAAGCTTTTTTGTGATTTTATGATGTTGAATTCTAGGTTTTGGAGAAACCGGGCCACTGGTTATTGTCTTCTGTGGGTTTTTCTTTGAAAACTCTGTCTCAATGGTTTGTTTTATCTTAATTGGCGGATCTATTTTTCTGCTGTCAGACTCAATGTTGCCACTATTAATTTCACTATTGAGTGCAACGACCGAAGACTGACTTTCTGGAACCTTCAGCCGGGTTTCTTTTTGTATTCCCTGGCGTAACTTTGATGCCTGTAAGAAATCTTTCGCGGATTGCAATTCATCTTCAGGCTTTTTTAGTTCCTGCGTTTCTAGTTGATTACTTTTTATTGTTGCATTGAGAGATGATAATTCTTCAATATTATTCTTTTCATTTTTTCCCTGAACATCATCATTCCCAAACATATCATTTTCTTCAGACAATAGCAGTGAGTCAAAGTAGAAATCCAGGGCATCTTCCTGATTGACTAACGAAGACTCTTTGTTCTGCTTATCACTCATGAATGAACTCAGCCAATAAGGCATCTAATAATAAGTTGTAGGCAACAGAACCTCTACTATGGGGACTATATATGGGCAAAGGGACACCATCTCTTGAAGCCTCTCTAAACTTAGTATCGACAGGTATGAGGGTTCTCTTTAATGCTTTTGGATCATATTTTTTTTGCATGATACGCAAACACTCAATAGCAGCACGTGTTCGCCGATCGAACATAGTGGGAATAATCGCATAATCCAATGGTGCTTTTCGAGCTCGATTGATCATTTTAATGGTACTGAGCATTCGATCCAATCCCTTCAAGGCCAGATGTTCGGTCTGAACAGGGATTAATAATTGGTTGCAAGCTGCCAGCGCATTAATCATAAGAACACCCAACATAGGGGGACAATCGACAAAAATATAATCAAACTGTCCTTTAAGACCCAATAACTGTTTTGCTAAGACAAGCCCCATTCCTTCTCTGGTGCCCAATTGTTTATCCAATGTAGCAATAGCCGTTGATGCTGGTAAAAGAAAGAGATTCTCAAAACGAGTTGGCTGTATGACCTCATTGATGTCCATAGCCTGCTTAGCTGCCGCTTTTTGGAAGACCAGGTAAACACTCTTTTCCAGAGAATCCGGATCCTGGCCAAAATAGCTGGTCATTGAACCATGAGGATCCAGATCAACCACAAGGGTTTTCTTATTATTTTTTGCCAACCAACCAGCAAGCGAAATAGCCGTAGTGGTTTTTCCAACGCCACCTTTTTGATTGGCAACAGCCCAAATTTTCACTTATTATTTCTCCAATTACACATCGGCTTCTATCTTCAGGCAACAGAAGCCTGCCCGGGATAAATTCCTTAATATTGCTTATTCTCTACAAGCGTTTTAATATTCTTAATAAAATACATGCAATAATTAAACCAAGTGTTTGATCATAGATGTAATATGATGCTTCCTTTCTCATTATGCGAATGTTGAATATATTAAGATGGGCGAAGAATATCGATTGAATCAGTACATTGCAACATTTACTGGATATCAAAAACAGGATTAATATTCTGTGAACGTTTGTTACTAATAGTGTCTTCTGTTTGTTGAACTGCCTGTTTCAATTCTATATTTCTCTGCTGCATGATAAGGCGTGGATCACCCTGCCCCAGCACAACAAGATTGACACGTCTATTGGTATTTCGGCCACTTTCAGTCGCATTATCGGCAGTCGGACGATACTGCCCATATCCTATGGCCTGCATACGTTTTGGGTCAATACCTTCTTCCTCAAACAGGTGCACGACACTGGCAGCACGAGAAGAAGAGAGTTCCCAGTTTGAGGGGAAAAATTGGGTATTAATCGGGATGTCATCCGTAAAACCTTCCACCTGAACATCATTAGGATAAACTTCCAGTAGTGAGGCAATGGTTGCCAGAATATCTTCTGCATCCTCTGATAATTTTGCACCACCACTATCAAATAGAATACTGGATTTAATATCAATTTCTAGCCAGAAATCTGTTTTTTTGACTTTAATTAAATCATCATCAATAAGCGGTTGCACAGCCTGGGTGATTTCTTTAGATAAGGTGTCCAGATCAGGGTTATCAGGGGGTGTCAAATTCTCGTCATGTTCTGGAATAGGGATATCAATAAAATCTGGCTTGCTTGATAATGAAGGCTGTTCCTGTAAAGCATTATCAAATTCAATGGGGGTGGGAGAGGTTGGTCGGGAACTAAAGACATCATTCAATGAATCAGATAATACTCTATATTTACCTTCATTCACAGATGATATGGCATACATAACAACAAAGAAGGCAAACAATAAGGTAATAAAGTCCGCATAAGAGACCAGCCAGCGCTCTAAATTAACATGCTCTTCCTGTTTTTTTCTACGTCTTGACATAAGTTTTCTACATTAGATCATGGGCGACTGCCCATGTAAATATTTAAGACAAAAGATTAAAGCAGGGGTCCTTCATCTTCGGCAACATCTCTGGTTTTATCCAGATAACCTTCCAGTTTACGCTGTATATTTCTTGGATTTTCACCCTCGGCAATTGAAACTAAGCCTTCGACAATCATTTCGCGATAAGTCACTTCATTAGTGACCAGGGTTTTTAATTTAGTTGATATTGGGATAAACAGCAGGTTTGCAGCACCCACACCATAAATTGTCGCAACAAAAGCCACTGCTATACCACCGCCTAACTTACTCGGATCTGATAAATTTCCCATCACATGAATCAAGCCCATAACGGCACCAATAATACCAATCGTAGGGGAAAAGCCACCCATTGATTCATAAATTTTGCTTGCCAGAGTATCAAATGTTTCTTTGGCATCAATTTCAAGTTCCATAATTGAGCGCATCACTTCAGGCTCGCTGCCGTCAACCAGAAGCTCAAGCCCCTTTCTGGCAAATAAATCATCCTCTTCCTCAGCAACAATTTCAAGTCCCAGCAGGCCTTCTTTACGAGCGATATTACTCCAGTCAATAATACGGGCAATGGTTTCCTCAGTATGAAAGCGAGGGGGGAAAAATACCCAGCCAATAATTCTTAACCCACGCAGAAAAACATGAGCAGGTGACTGCAGCATCACTGCACCAAAAGTTCCGCCAAGAACAATCAGAGCTGCAGGGCCATTCACCAGGGTGCCAAGATGACCTCCATCCAGGAATTGACCAAGCAAGATAGAGCCAAGACCCAGAATCAGGCCAAAGACACTTAGAAAATCTATCATGTATACCTTTAAGAAATCTGTATTAGAAAATCCATAGATTTACTGAACTATAATTTATAGAAACAGCTTACAGAAACCACAGTCTATGGAGCTGCTGATTGAAATAAAATGGAAACAATAATGAATAAGCTGATTAATGAACCCTTGATGTCATCAGAGTCGGAACATCAAGGATTAGTGCAATTTTTCCATCGCCGGTAATCGTTGCTCCTGCCAGACCTGCAGTCCCCTGAAGCATAGAACCTAATGGTTTAATAACCACTTCTTCCTGTCCAATCAGATGATTAACGACAAATCCTACTTTTCTTGTACCAACATGAACAACCACAACATGTCCTTCGCTAGGCAGCTCATCATACTCTGAGCCTTTTACCAACCAGCGCGTCAGATAGAACAGTGGTAAAGGCTTTTCTCTCACCATAATCACCAGTTGCCCATCAACCGTATTTGTTTTTGTTAAATCAAGATGAAAAATTTCGTTAACACTTACCAGAGGCAAGGCAAATGCCTGCTCTTTCAACTTCACCATCAGTGTCGGCATAATGGCCAGGGTCAGAGGCACTTTAATTGCAATACGAGTCCCTTTGCCTTCCTCAGAATCAATATCAATACCACCATTAAGTTGGGCAATACGTGTTTTAACCACATCCATACCAACGCCACGACCTGAAATGTCCGAAATTTCATCCTTGGTTGAAAATCCTGGCATAAAAATCAGGTTATAACATTCTTTATCATCAAGCCGGGCAGCCGCATCTTCATCCATTAAACCTTTTTCAACGACTTTCTTACGCAGATGGTCAGCATTCATACCGGCACCATCATCTTCAATAGACAACATGATATGATCACCTTCCTGCTCTGCTGCAAGAATAACAGTGCCTTGTGTCGGCTTACCTACAGCGGCACGTTCATCAGGCATTTCAACACCGTGATCAACTGAATTTCTCACCAGGTGGACCAGAGGATCAGCCAGTGCTTCAACTAAATTTTTATCCAGGTCAGTGTCTTCGCCAATCAGCTCCAGCTTTACTTCCTTTTTCATTGTCCGAGAAAGATCTCTAACAACTCGAGGAAAGCGCCCAAAGACTTTTTTAATCGGCTGCATCCTGGTTTTCATAACTGACATTTGTAAGTCAGCAGTCACGACATCCAGGCTGCTGACAGCCTTAGACATTTCTTCACTGCCAAGAGCCTGTTCCAGAGTAACCAGACGGTTACGAACCAGAACCAGTTCACCCACCATATTCATAATATCATCAAGACGTTTGGTATCAACTCGAACAGTTGCTTCCGCAGGCACAGGAGATGGCCCACCACCATCCGCTTTTTTTGCAGGCGGTTTTTTTGGTTTTGAGGGTGTTTTTTTGATAACTTCTGGTTTAACAGGTACGGGTTCTGGCACTATTTTTTCGGGGGAGGGTGATTTTTCAGCGGCTTCAGCAGACTCACCATCAATTTTACCAAATTGGCCGGAACCATGAAGATCATCCAGTAGATTTTCAAACTCATCATCCGATATTTGATCGCTAGATAATTTTTTATCAGCCACAGCTTTGGGTGCTTCAGCAGAGGTTGCCGGAGGTTCAGAAGAGCTTCCATTGCCTTGTATTTGACCTTTGCCATGCAATTGATCAAGTAATTTATCAAACTCTTCCTCAGTAATATCATCTGAGCCTGATGCACCACCTACATCAATATCAAATAAATCATCACCGCCTTCTACAGCCTCAGATGCAGCCGCTGGAATTTCACCTGGTTCATCAAGCGCATCAAGTAATTGTTCAAATTCTTCGTCAGTAACATCTTCACTTGCTTCAGCTGAAGCAGGTGCTTCTTTTACGGCCTCAACAGCAGTCTCTTCTTCATTCGCGGCATCACCATTTAATATCGCATCAAGTGAGGCGAGCAACGCCGGATCAGCAGGTTCAGGTTCCGTCGCAGCTCTTAGATTGTCAAACATATCATTTAATGAGTCCAGAACCGGGAGCATAACATCCATAATGCCGGCATTGACCTGCAGTTCGCCATTGCGTAATAAATTAAAGACATCTTCCGCACGATGACAAAGCGCAACTAAGGGATCTAAGGATAGAAATCCAGCACCGCCTTTAATAGTATGGAAACTTCGAAATACAGAATTTAACAGATCGGCATCATCAGGACGTTGTTCAAGCTCAACAAGCTCTTCATTTAACGTCTCTATTATTTCGCCCGCCTCGATTAAAAAATCCTGAAGTATTTCATCATCAGCATCAAATGACATATTTATATCCTCAAAATCCTAAACTTGAAAGCAAATCATCAACTTCATCCTGACCTGCCAATGTTTCAGCTTCATCAATCAGTCCTGGAACAACTGGCCCATCCAGAGAGCTTTTGTGTTTTTTATTATCAGTCTCCGATGATGACTTCTTTTTTTCTAACGTACTTTTATCTAAAGAGCTTTCAGCTAATAAATCAGGTATCACATCTTGCTCTATGTGTTTACTCGACAACTTAATCAGGTTAATCAGATCTTCTTCAATGTCTTCAACTAATTTAATGACCTTATAAATAATTTGACCGGTTAGATCCTGATAACTCTGAGACATCATAATTTCATTAAGATGGCTCATCAGAGCCTTACTATCATTATTGGCAGATTCTAAAAAAACTTTAAGGGTTTTACTCAATTGACGAAATTCTTCTACTCCCATTTCTTTTTGAGTAAAGCGTTCCCAGGAAGAAAGCAACTCAGAGGTACCAACGGTAATGCTTTCGCAGAGTGGAATGGCACTTTCAATCTGTTCCATTGTGGTATCGGCCGCTTGCTGGGTCATAGTAATAACATAATGCAGTCGTTCTTTCGCATCGGCCATACCACCATCATCTGCCAACTCTGTAATACGAGAATCCGTGCGGAAAGCTTTAAATGTTTCATGCACATCCCGAGTCAATTTGCCCAGCTCCCGGAACAAACTGGTTTCTTTCATGGTCACTAACTCATCAAGAATTAATTTAACTTCTTCATCCTTGCCTGATTCGGCATTGGCCACAAGCTCTTTTGCCCGCTTGATAAAAGCTTCATCGATTACAATACCTTCTGACATATATCTCTACTCAAATTGGATGATATTTCGTGTTTTACCATTAACTATTTACATTATGGAGTATTACTAGCTGTCAATACGCTCAAAAATTTTATCAATTTTCTCTTTCAGCGTTGCAGCAGTGAATGGTTTAACAATGTAACCGTTGACACCAGCCTGTGCAGCTTCAATAATCTGCTCTCTTTTTTGCTCTGCAGTCACCATGAGTACAGGCATACTTGATAATTTATCATCTGCTCTGACATGTTTTAGAAGATCGATGCCCTGCATACCCGGCATATTCCAGTCTGTTACCAGAAAATCAATTCCACCAGCATTCAATATTGGTAAAGCAGTCGTACCATCATCCGCCTCAACAGTGTTTGTAAAGCCAAGATCTCTCAGTAGATTTTTTATAATACGTCGCATTGTTGAAAAATCATCAACGATCAGAATTTTCATATCTTTATTCAAGTCAACCTCCGGGTCATAACAAAAAAATAATCAGAGTTTATTTTACCCTAAATCATTATCTAAAACTGACAGCCTTATTAATTATTATGGTGTTCTGTATAACTATTTAAAAATAAGCCAATCATTTATTTGTATGGATTGACAACTTTTCAATATATTTACCACTCTAAAGCACCTCTTACAATAAAGATTCGGCAGCTTGAAAAAAAACTATAATTTTATATTTAATATCAGGCACACTCTATTTGTAGGCAAAAAAAACATTTTTTACCAGTAAAACAGGGGATTATTTTCAAATAATTAAAGATTACTATTCATACTCTATAGCCTGTTGCATCACATCAGCTTCAGGCAAACACTTAATATTTATAAAGCTCTTTATGTTTCAATAAGTTATAGAAGGTTGCCTTAGAACAAGGCGATTGATAAGGCAGTTTTACTCTTTGTTCACATTAACCAGACGGGCCTGTAAACGAATGACAGCCTGTGAATGGATTTGACTGATGCGGGACTCACTGACGCCAATAACTGCACCAATTTCTCTTAAGTTTAATTCTTTATCATAATACAAAGCCATCACCAGACGTTCTCGTTCAGGTAAACTGGCAATTGCTCTGGCCACGATAGATTGCATATCATCTTTTTGCAGCACCTCCAAAATTTCACTCTGAGGATTAGGGACACTGTTTAATAGAGACTCTTCACCGCAGCCGACATCATCAAAACTCAAAATTTTATGGCCACTGGCATCTTGCAAAATCCGATTGTACTCATCGATATCGATTTCAAGTGCTTCTGCTATTTCAGTATCCCGGGCATCACGACCTTTTTCATTTTCAATTTTTCGAACCACATCTGCCACTCGACGATTATTTCGGTGCACGGAACGAGGTGCCCAGTCATTTCTTCGGACATCATCCAGCATGGCACCACGGATGCGAATACCCGCATAGGTTTCAAAGCTTGCACCCTGGCTGGCATCATAATTATTTGCAGCTTCCAGCAGACCAACCATACCCGCCTGAATCAGATCATCTAATTGGACATTAGCAGGCATTCTGCTTTTTAAATGATAAGCAATCCGTTTGACCATTGGTGCATGCTTTTCAACAGTCTCCTGTCTTTCACATTGATTATAGACATCAATTTTTTTCATTATCAGGCTCATTACCACATCTCCACGCCTTCTTTCTTAATAACAATATAACTGCAAACATAGCAATAATTTCTAATTAGTATTGATCAATCGCTCCATAAAGAACTCAAGGTGTCCCCCGAGTCGCTTAGGCATTGGCCACTTATTAATTTTTTGAGCAGCCATGCTAAACGCCTGAGCAGAAGGGCTTCTTGGATAAGCCTGAGTCACAGCTGTTTGTTTTTTGACAGCCTTACGCAAATAAATATCAAAGGGCACAGCCCCTAAAAAATCCAGAGAAACATCAAGAAAACGATCGGTTACTTTTAGAATTTTACCAAATAGTTCACGCCCCTCTTTCATGTCATACGCCATATTCGCTAAAATACGAAACCGATTAATTCCTTGTTCTTTGTTAAGCACTTTAATCAGTGCATATGCATCAGTAATTGATGACGGCTCATCACAGACCACCACAATCACTTCCTGTGATGCTCGACAAAAACTGACTACACTTTTATCAATCCCTGCTGCGGTATCAATAATCAATACATCCAGCTCATTTTGCAACTCACCAAAGGCATTGATAATTCCAGCATTTTCCGCATCACTTAAACCCGCCAAATTAGACACACCCGATGCAGCCGGTATAATCTTAATTCCCCCCGGGGCATCAACAACAATTTCAGATAAATCATAATCTCCAGACAGAACATGGGAAATATTTAATTTTGGATGTAAACCCAATAAGACATCAATATTGGCAAGACCCAGATCAGCATCCATAATCATGACTTTCTGACCACTATTAGCTAAGGCCATAGCAAGATTCACTGAAACATTGGTCTTGCCCACCCCTCCCTTGCCACTGCTTACCGCAATCACTCGAACGGGGTGACTCTTTTTCTGGTGACTGGCATTCATGTCACTTTGGGTCATACGTCTTAAACCTTCTGCTTGATCATAGATAAAAGGTCGTGCGGTCTCATATTGCACTGCACGATCAGCCAACGGCATGGGCTAAACCTCCTCCAGAATATGACATTGCTAATTCATCTGTATTGACAGAGACTGGATGTTGACGCACCATTTCCAATGCCTGCTTCAACAAGTCAGTAGTATTTGCCTGATGAATATCTTCTGGAACCTTTTGCCCATCACTAATGTAGTTGAGTTGTAGTTTATTCTCAATAAGAATTGAAATAATTCCCCCAATTGATGTTGATTCATCCACTTTTGAAGTAATGCAACCATCTAATTCCCGTGCGTTAAGTGTTTTTATCACTTCATCCATTGCTAAAGTCTGGGTTGAAGCAGAGAGTACAGCAAGAATTTTAATTGCTTCATGACCATGTCGCAGCATACTGAGCTGTTGTGTCAAGCGTAAATCCCGATGGCTCATACCTGCCGTATCAATCAACACAAGCTGCTTATCTTCCAGACGGGAAAGCACCTGTTTAAGTTCATTTTCATCATTAGCGACATACACTGGAACCCCCAGGATACGGCCATAGGTTTTAAGCTGTTCATGTGCACCCACTCGATAATTATCTGTGGTAACTAATGCAAGATTTTTAGCCCCATACCTTAAAGTAAAACGTGCAGCCAGTTTTGCAATATTCGTTGTTTTTCCAACACCTGTTGGTCCAACCAGTGCAATGATTCCACCTTCATCAATGAGATCTTTTTTCGCTACAGGAATATTTCGAGCAATAATACTAAGCACTTTTCTCCAGCTGTCTTCAAGCGATTCATCTTCTGTTGCCTTTAATTGCTTGACAATTTTTTTACTTAGAGATGATTTTATTCCCAGACGAAACAAGCGAGATAAGAGTTCCGCCTGATGAGGCTGACTACGGGAAAAACTGCCCCATGCCAATCCGGAAAGCTGATTCTCTAAAATACCACGAAGAGATTTGATTTCTTCCTGCATGGAAGCCATAGCAGGATCCTGTACCCATTCAATTTTCTGAGAACCTGGGCGATTTTGCCTGCTCACTTTTGCCTGGCCTTTTGTGTGTGTGGAGTATTGCTGTCCAGAATCTTTTTTTGTTGAAAAAAAGTCATTCGTTTCTGCTTGTGAACGTTTTTGATCTTCTCTAACCAACGATTCATAGTCAAAGGGATAAGCTTCTTCAGATGGCGCTTCGTTATCTATCTCTTCATCAAAACTTTCAAAATCAGAAATAAAAGGCTGCTTTCTATCCTCAACTGATTGTTTAAATAAATGAGTAAAACTACTGGTTTGAGCTTGTTTATTGTCCAGAGGCTCTTTATTCAATGTTTGTTTTGCAGTGTTCTTTGGCTGAGAGCTAAAGTTGATTACATCATCCTGAATCGAATCTTCCAGAGGGCGACTGGCTTTTTGTTTTTTTACTTTAGCGAAGACAGAACGTTTTTTCTTTAACGATGTTTTCGCTGGTCGTTCTTGCTGGCGCCCATCTAATGAGCGATGAACCGCTTCCTCATCATAGTCAATGGCTGCAACCAATTCGATACCACCCTCTACTTTATTATTAGAGAGGATGACGGCATCAGCCCCTAATTCATCTTTGACCTGACGAATGGCTTCACGCATTTCAGAAGCAAAAAAACGTTTAATTTTCATAACCAGTAACCTTTTTTAAACTTATTACACCCATTGGGAATACCCTTGGGTTATCTCTATAATCAAACAGACTAACCTTGCCCAACCGTTGAAACTATTTTTATCTGCATGTTGTCTGGAACTTCGTTGTATGCCAGTACATGCATATTGGGTATGCTGTGTTTAACAAAGCGCATCAACATCAAGCGCACCTGAGCAGAAACCAGCAAGATAGCAGGTAAACCATTCATCTCTTGTGTTTGAGCACTTTTAGTTAATGACTGATGTATCCTTTCAGCCAGTCCCGGCTCAATGCCACCACCATCTTCAGACATCTGTATTGACTGATGCAATAACTGTTCCAATGATGGCTCTAAAGTAATAACTGATAATTCATTGCCCAAGCCATTGATATGCTGGACAATAAATCGTCCCAGGGCAATTCTTACCTGAGCTGTCAAAATTCCGACATCCTGAGTCTGAGATGCATATTCAGCCAGAGATTCAATAATGGTTTTGAAATCACGCACAGGAATGGATTCATTCAATAAATTCTGCAGCACTTTAACAACTGTACTCAGCGGTAAAATCTTAGGCACCAGATCCTCAATCAGTTTAGGAGATGAAACAGCCAGTCTGTCCAGTAATTGCTGTACTTCTTCATGACCAAGCAACTGCGTTGCATTTTCATTAAGTAATTGGCTCAGGTGAGTTGCAATCACGGTATTTGAGTCAACAACGGTATACCCCAGAGTTTGTGCATTCTCTTTTTCACTCTGCTCAATCCAGGTTGCCGGCAGACCAAAGGCAGGATCCTGAGTTTTTATGCCATTAATTTCCCCAAACACCTGTCCTGGGTTAATGGCCATATCATGTTCAGGATGTACTTCTGCTTCACCCACTGAAACCCCCATCAATGCAATACGATAAACATTTGGGGCCAGATCCAGATTGTCCCGAATATGGACTGGTGGAATTAAAAATCCCAGATCCTGAGAAAGCTTCTTGCGAACGCCTTTAATACGGCTCATTAATTGTCCGCCCTGAGATTTATCAACCATCGGAATCAAGCGATAGCCGACTTCAAGACCGATAGAGTCAATGGGCATAACATCATCCCAGCTCAATTCTTTAAGATCACTATCTGACGCTTCACTTTCCTGCTGCTGTTGAACCTGTTGTTCCTGAATGACTTCAAGTTCTGTTGATTGTTTCTTATTCTGAATACGCCACGCTGCAAAACCAGTGATTCCAGCAAAGGTCAAAAATGCCAGATGAGGCATACCAGGAACCAGTCCTATCACCGTCATAACACCAGAAGTCACCCCGAGAGTTTTAGGCTTGCTGAACAAATCACTGATAAATATGCCAGCCATATCCCCTTCACGATTTTCACGAGTAACCATGATGCCAGCAGCAGTTGAAAGAATAAGACCTGGAATTTGTGCAACCAAACCATCACCAATGGTCAGCAACACAAATATTTCTGCCGATTGTGCAGCACTCAAATCATGCTGAACCATACCTATTGTAAAACCACCAATGACATTAATCAGGGTAATTAAAATACCTGCAATCGCATCACCACGGACAAATTTACTGGCGCCATCCATCGAGCCATAAAAATCGGCTTCACGAGTTACTTCATCCCGTCGGTTTCTCGCTTCATCTTGATCAATCAACCCCTGATTTAAGTCCGCATCAATAGCCATCTGCTTTCCGGGCATGCTGTCCAAAGTGAAGCGAGCACTGACTTCTGCAACCCTTCCGGCACCTTTGGTAACCACGATAAAGTTAATAATAATCAGAATAATAAAAACCACTAAACCCACAGCAAAATTACCGCCAATCACCACTTCACCAAAGGATTTAATCACCTGCCCAGCCGCATCAGGACCTTCATGACCATGTAATAAAACAACTCGGGTTGAAGCAACATTTAACGACAGACGCATAAGCGTGGCAATGAGAATCACAGTAGGAAATAGTGCAAAATCAAGCGGTTTTCTTGCATAAATAACAATCAGAAGAATAATCAAAGACAGGGTAATATTAAAGGTGAAGAACATATCCAACAAAATGGCTGGCAATGGTAAAATAACCATTGCCAGCATTCCCATCAGAAGAATCGGTGCGCCAATTCCGCTTTGAATGACATCAGTCAATCTTGATTTGATACTTGTATCTGCTAAGGCAACCATAAAAATCCTGTGACTATTTTTTGACGAAGTGATGATATTCTTCGTGTTCTTAGTACAGATAGCAGAATGTGTGCCAATTATAAGAGCATACAGATAAGTATTGTGTTTATATTTTTTGCTTTTTTGCTTTTTTGATTATATCAATTACACTTTAAGCTATACCTCACACATTTAGTTTTGACTGTTTAAGATTTCAATCGCTCTTAACCCTAAATAACAGCTTTATGAGACATATTTTTATTGGTCAGGTACATCTCATGTCTGAAAATCCATTTGCCATTACAATTTACCATTCATTTCTGGCACTGTGCCTTGTTCTGATATTTTCATATAATGGGATTTCCTATGCCAGTGATGAGTTTTTAGCACCGATCCATTCCAGCCATGAAAAAATTGAACAACAGCTTAATTATAATCTTCCTAATAAGCATTCCATTTTAATTTGCTTTAATTATGGCTGTAAGACCCAGCGTAGAATCCTTATTAATTCCGAACAGAGACAATCTCTAAGCTCAATTTTCGAACTATTTAATCGAACTCAATATGGTGAACGGCTCGCAATTGCCCGCTCTATTGCATTACTTGAACAAATTGCGGCAACTCAAACCCCGGTCTACAATGATAAAGCCAGAAATATCAATGATAATAATCTACCCGGCCGAATGGATTGCATTGACTCAACGATAAACACCACCCATTACCTTGAATTTATCAACAACCTTGGCTTAATTAACCGACATAGGCTTCAAAAGCCTGTATACCGCTCACCCTATCTTATGGGGCAGCATTGGGCAGCACAGATTCAGGATCAGAATAGCGGACAGAGTTATGCCGTTGATTCCTGGCAAAGCAATAACGGTCAGCGGCCTGTCATTCAGGACATAGAAAACTGGAAAACTCGAAAACCAGCCAGACAGCTTTAACCTGGAAAGACCTTTTTCTATATTCTAAAAAATCGTTGGGCATTTGTTATGGTTAACTGAGCAAGCACCAGCTCGTTAATACTCATTCGCTCAGCCAGAGTTTGAATGATGTGAGGTAAATATTGCGGTTCGTTTCGCTTACGCTGCTTTTTGGGAAGTTTTAAGCTCCGGGGGAATAAATAAGGAGCATCTGTTTCAACCAGAACTCTGTTTTCAGGGATAAGGTGAACACAGTCGTTGAGTGCTTTGCCTCGCCGTTCATCACAAAGCCAGCCAGTAATACCGATATAGAGATCTTCTTCAAGATAACTTTCCAACTCACCCTGTCCGCCAGTAAAACAGTGTGCTACTGCACCCACCAGACCGGATCGGTATTTTTTTATTAAACGCAGAAAGTCTGCATGTGCTTCTCTTTGATGTAAAAAAACAGGCATCTGAAGTTCAACAGCCAATTCAAGCTGAACCTCAAAACAGCTGAGTTGTTCAACCGGTGTGGAATAATTACGGTTAAAATCAAGCCCGCACTCCCCGATAGCCAGGGCATGACTCTCATTTAACAAAGTGCTGAGCTGTGATACACTTTCTTCAGTGTACGAACTGGCGTCATGGGGATGGATACCTGCAGTTGAGTAAAGACTGTCCGGATATTGGGTACACAGCTGTAATGCCTGCCGGCTTTTCTCAATATTTGTCCCTGTCACAATCATGGTTGATACACCTGAATTCACTGCATCTTCTATGACCTGATTTACATCATTTTTAAATTGGCTGCTGGTCAGATTCACTCCAATATCAATCATATGACTGCTTATCTTTTTCCGGCAGTGTTTCAATTAACTTTTTATATTCAAAAGCAATCGCCAGGTTATTTTTCATGCATTCGAAAACGGCTTCAAAACGATAAGGTTTTGAGAGGTAATCATCAAATCCAGAGTTAAGATAATTATTATCTGACTGCTCCACTGCAGAAGCAGTCACAGCAACACAAACAATCTGCTGTCCATATTTTTCTTTAATTATTTTAACTGCTTCAATACCATTCATAACAGGCATGTGGATATCCATAAAAATAATATCCGGGATTTCATCGGCTGTGGAAACACTTAAATAGTCTATGGCTTCCATGCCATTCACTGCAGAAGCAACTTTTGCATCAATTTCACTCAGCATATCCACCAGCAAGTTTCGACTCAGCTCAACATCATCAACAACCAGTGTTTTGATCGAACCCGCCGTAGCCAGGCGAACGACCTCCATGCCTCTTTCCTGCCTCAGCTCAAAACCACCCTGGACCAACTTAAGTTCTAAACGAAAAGAAAACATACTGCCTTCATCAATAGTTGATGAAACGTTTAATTCTGAGTTGAGTAGCTGAAGTTGTTTTTTAGTAATCGCAAGACCCAGTCCGGTACCCCCTTTTAGCAGCCCTGTTTTTTCCTGATGGAAGGCATTATAAATATTATCCACTTCCTCTGGTGAAATTCCTGGTCCTGTATCTGAGACTTCAAACAAATAGATATCATTTTCAAGATTAACAACATTAAGTGAGATTTGACCTCTATCAGTAAATTTAATGGCGTTACCCAATAAATTAATCAGTATTTGTCTTATTTTTTGCGGATCACTATGAACAATCAATGGTTCTGATAAGTCAATATTTGCGTGCCAGTCCAGTGTTTTTTCTGAACAGCGCTCCTGAAAAATATGAGAAAGCCCCTGAAGTAATTCATTCAAATTAAAGTTTACGGTATTTAATACCATCTTTCCTGCTTCAATTTTAGATATATCTAAGATATCATTGAGTAAGCCCAATAGATTATTGCCACTGTCTTCAATAATCTTGAGAGACCTTAACTGCTTATCAGTAAACCCACTATCCCGGTTCAGTAATTGCGAATAGCCTAAAATTGAATTAAGCGGCGTACGTATTTCATGGGACATGTTTGCTAAAAATAAACTTTTAGCTTTATTAGCTTCCAGAGCATCATCCCGTGCCACAGCCAGATCCTCAGTGCGTTCATCAACCAGTTTTTCTAACTGATCACGACTAGCTCTTAGCTCCAGAGCAATACGGTTTCTTTCAGCTACTTCTTTCATTAAATCCAGATTGGCATGTTTTAGATTTTTTTGTTGTTCAAAGACCTGATCCAGCATTTTATTTAAAAAGGTCGCCAAATGACCCAATTCATCAGACTGATTCAGATAAAGACGAAGCTCATGCTTGCCTTCAGAAATTAAACGTGTGGCGTCCACCATTTTTAACAGGGGCTTTAGTACAAGAAGGCGAATAACCCAGGTCAGAACCAGCCCCAGGACAATCACAATTATGATCATCACAACAATAACGTTGGAACGTTGTTTTATCATTATTTTTTTTAATGGCTGGTGAGATAGAGTGAATGTTATTTCTTGGGGCTGATTATCAACTGTTGTTGTAAAATAATAGGTTTTATCGATAACGCTGGTTTTTTGCTGACATTCATTGGCATAAATAATGCTCGGGTTAAAACCGGATGTTTCCAGCGTTATTTTACAGTAGATTGATTTTTCCAGGTATCGATTGAGTTCTTTAATTAATTGATGGGAGTTATAGGCGTTATTTTCCCATAAAAGAACTCTGGCACTATTTACTAATAGTTCAGCATCATTGTCAATCGAAACATCAAGTTCGTCCTTTATATCATTCACCAGAAGCAAGGCAATAATAAAACCAAAAGGAATGATTACCCACATAACAACCGCAGTGATTTTAACCGCAATGCTTGCTTGCCAGTTTTTAGTCCAGTCATCACTGATGATCGTTTGATTACTTATTTTTTCTACCATTATCTAAAACCTAACCAGCGAAAAAACATGACCATTGGACAAATATTAGTTAGCCCGGCCAGGAGCAGCATACTGGCAACGAACCAGGGAATAATCCAGAGTGCTTCTACAGAAAAAAACAATGGTAAGATTAGGATCAATGCCACCACCAGACGCATGGCTCGTTCTGCTTCAAAGGGAATGCCCTGCAAAGGATGGTTCTTTTTTCTTAGCTGAGGGCTATGATCTGTTGGCTGAGGGCTCTGTTCTGTTAGCTGAGGGCTATGATCTGTTAGCTGAGGGCTCTTATTTAGCGACTGATGGCCCTCATCCTCAGAAAATTCATTATGCAGGGCTTTATTTTTCATTGCGGTGATTATTTGGGGTAAACGCCAATTTGTCACACCTTCAAAGACCAACAAAGCAATATAATAAAGGATCAGATCAGTATTTCCGTTAGTGGCTGTAATATAGAGCAATAGAAATAAACCTGCTCCTAAAAAAATTCTGAATGTTCGTTCAGTCATTCAAACTCCAGTTGGCATCGTTTCAACCCCATAATTCTACTCTATTTTAAACAAATTGGATAAATTCTTTAAGTATTCATGATCTTTGAATATATTTTGCTAAAATAAAGAGTGCCTGACTAAATTACTGTTCCTGAATAGTGCGCACTGAGGTATCAGCTCCTATTATTTATTATTGAGATTAGTCTGCACCTTAAATTCCCCAGGGCCGGGTTCAATGACTTAATGAGGTAATATAATATGTTGGCTATTCTCGAAAAAATTGCAATTGTCTATTCTCTGGCAACATTATTTGTGATTGAATTATTGTATCAAACTTTCAAAGCTGTCTTTAAAGGCACTCAATATTCTCTTAAGACACTGAAAAATACGATTATTGATTCTTTTTTTGAATTAGTCTCAGACATTATTATGCTTACCATTGATTTTATGCAGGCGTTAATCGAAGGATTGACAATTGGTTGGAACAAAGCACTCAATACTTCCAGTACATTCAGACAAGATACACAGCAATAAAATGCTAAACTTTAAGGAAGCATAAGCTTATCAAACTGCTTCGCTTACTCATATTTTTATCATTTTCCATCTTCCTGAGTGCCTGCATTGAGCCACCAACACTGCTTGAACGGGTCAAAAAAAATGGTGAATTAAAAGTACTCACTCGAAATTCACCCGGTATCTATTACGAAGGACCTTCAGGTCCTGCTGGTTTTGAATATGATCTTCTCAAGCGCTTCAGCGAATTACTTGGGGTGAGACTTACCTTGAGTATCGAACCCAATGCCAGAGAAATTCTCAAACAATTATCTTTACATAATGCCCATTTTGCTGCCGCAAAACTTGTCATCACACCAAAAAGACAAAAGCATTATCTTTTCACTCAAGCCTATAATGAAATTTCTGCTCAACTTGTCTATCACTCTGAGACCAGACGTCCAAGAAAAATAAAAAATATTGGCGACTTATCCATAGAAATTTCAGCTGATGATAGTCTGAATGACGAATTACAAAAATTAAAAGAAAAATGGTCAAAACTGAGCTGGCAAATCAGTCCTGATTCTTCACCTGAGGATCTGATGGTTCTGGTCAGTGAGAAAATAATTGACTTTACTATCATGAGCTCTGATGAAATTAAACTTAATCAACAATTTTATCCAAAACTCCGAGTTGCCTATGATATTGGAAAACCAAAAAAAATCGCCTGGGCATTTGCAAGATCTGAAGATACATCACTCTACGATGCAGCCAATGAGTTTCTGGAACAACAACAGCAGTCAGGTGAGTTACAACGACTGATTGATCAACATTTTGGCCACATTCAATCATTTAATTATGTCGGCACTCAGGTTTTCCAAAAACATATGATAAGCCGTTTACCCGCTTATCAAGCCTGGTTTGAAAAGGCTGGCAATGACAATGGCATTGAATGGGTACTTCTGGCAGCAATGGCCTATCAGGAATCACATTGGAACCAAAAAGCAAAATCACCCACCGGCGTACGTGGTCTAATGATGCTGACATTGGGAACTGCCAGGGATATTGGCGTAAATAATCGAGTTGAACCTCACCAAAGCATCTTTGGCGGCGCTTATTACTATGCCAAACTATTAAAAAAAATACCTGAGAAAGTGACCGGAAACGACCGGATATTCTTTGCTCTGGCTTCATATAATCTGGGCTACTGGCATGTGCGTGACGCTATGAAGCTGACAAAAAAAAGAGGGCTTGATGAGACAAAGTGGGTCAACATAAGAAAAGTCCTGCCATTACTCAGAAAGAAAAAATGGCATGCACAAACTCATTATGGTTATGCAAGAGGAGACGAAGCCGTAAAATATGTAGAAAATATACGCCTTTACTATGATGTATTAAAGTGGGAAGTATCACGAAACTGGCAAGAAAACAGACCCAAAAGCAAGATAAAAGCACTATCAATTACTCCCTCGGCTCTTTAGGAGAAGCTAAAAGCAGAATAAACAAATAATAGACACGAATCACCAGGATAATGACTTTAACGAAATTAAAATTTCTAAAGTCCTAATTAGTGTTCACCTATTAATTCTGATAATATGAAGTGTCAATGATAAACTCAACAAAAAAAATGAAAAGCTCTTCCCTGAACAGACGCCTTCGAGTCAGTATTATTGTTCTTATACTACCGCTTTTTTTACTTGCCGGTACCGGGATTTATTTTTTCCAGAAAACAACCCACCTATTTAACCTTGCTATTGAAGACATTGTCTCTGACATCATCCCGGTTACAGAGCTTAAAGATAAAATCCAGCATACAGTTACCCCCTTTAACCTCTATTTGAAAAGTCATCAGATCGATCATAAAAATAAATTTCTGCAACTGAGTAACGAGATAAAAGTAACACTCGTTAATCCCATAAAATTAGAACAACAAAATCACTCCCTGGCAAATGACATTTATCGCTCTGCTTATTTAAACTGGCGAAATGCGCACCGCATTGCGACTAAAATCTTTGCAGAAATTAACCATGACCAGCCTCACTTATCTCATGAGCTATTACAAGATTTTTACCGCTATGTGATTGAAACCACTTTAGCCTTAGATAAATTACATCTGGCCATGCAAGCTCGGGTTAAAGTACGCTTTCAAAAGGCTAAATCCCTGAAGTTTGATGCTCTGGTGCTTATTAGTGTTGTTTTTTTATTGGTTTATATCAGCTCTCTCAGTGTCATGATCATTGTCAATCGCTCAATTATGGCCCCCATAAAAAAATTAGAACATTGGGCTCAGGCTTATGCTCGCGGCAAGGAGTCCAAGCCGATTCATTTACATTCCTATTATGAATTGAATATCATTGCCTCGACTTTCAATAAACTTTCCCAGCTATTAGTCGAAGATCAGGCCATATTACAACAGTTGTCTCTGAAGGACGAATTAACACAACTCAACAATCAGCGTTGTTTCATCAGTCACCTTCAAGACGAACATAACCGCTACCAACGTTATAATACTCGTTATAGCCTGATGCTGATCGATGTTGATCACCTGAGCTCTGTCAGCCAGAATTATGGCAATCACGTTTGTGATCTCACCCTAATTCAGATCTCTAAAATGCTTGAAGATGCTATCCGTCCCACTGATTTCCTGGCACGCTACGAAAGTGATAAATTTATAATCATTTTACCCGAAGTCGAAGTTCATGGAACCAAAAATACTGCTGAACGCATACGTAATTCAATTTCTGAGTATGTATTTAAAGTAAATGAATTCAAATTTGGTATTACCGTCAGTATCGGTTTCTCACTGATTCAGGAGAACCAGTCATTAATTGAAATGCTTCACTGCGTTGATTATGCCCTTCAACTGGCAAAATTAGCAGGTCGTAATCAGGTGCAATATTGTGATTCAGAAAAACTCAAAGCAAGCAAATTTCAGGAAAAATACATCAAAGAAAGCGATCTTAAACTAAACTGATCAATCTGCCTTTCTGCCTGTATTTGTTCTTGTCAGACTATGCTATAATTCACCGTTTTTAGTATAGGGCAATGTAGATTTATGAGTAATACAGAAAACACAATTAAAACAAATGCTGACAAAGTCAGCTATGGTATCGGCCTGCAATTGGCTCAACAGGTGAAAGGACAGTCTTTTCCAGGGTTCAATCTGGATGCACTCATTATTGGCATCAGTGATGTTTTTAACAGTGAACCACTACGTTTCCCTGAAGATGAAATGCAAACTGCTTTCTCAGCAATCAACCAGCAGGTTCAGGAAGCAGCTGCCAGTGCTGCAGAAGAAAACAAAGCTGCAGGGCAAGTATTTCTTGATGAAAATGCAAAGAAAGATGGTGTGATTACCACAGACTCCGGTCTCCAATATGAAATTATTACTGAAGGGACAGGCACTAAACCCACCCAAAGTGATACCGTTGTCACTCATTATCATGGCTCACTGACCGATGGCACTGTCTTTGACAGTTCAGTTGATCGTGGCCAACCTGCTGAATTTCCTGTAAATGGTGTGATTCAGGGCTGGATTGAAGCATTACAACTTATGCCAATGGGCTCAAAATGGCGCTTAACCATACCTTCCGATTTAGCCTATGGCGACCAGGGTTCTGCACCGGTAATTGGTCCTGGTGCAACCTTGGTTTTTGAAATCGAGCTGCTTGAAATCAAGGGGTAGTCAGTTTCTACCTTTTTAAGTTTGTATGTTTTCGCTTGTAAACATACAAACTTATCAACCTGATAATTTCTTTGCCTTTCTTCTTATTTTAAAGAAGTCTTTTAAAACCTGCCCGCACTCCTCTGCTAAAACACCAGAGGTAATTTCCGTCTTATGATTAAACTGCTCGTTCTGCAGTAAGTTAATCACACTGCCCGCAGCTCCGGCTCTGGGTTCTGATGCACCAAAAACAACTCGAGAAATTCGCGAGTGAATAATGGCACCTGCACACATGCTGCAGGGTTCGATGGTAATATAGAGAGTCGTACCTGGTAATCGATAGTTTTTTTCAGATACAGCGGCATGGCGAATGGCCATAATTTCTGCATGCGCAGTGGGATCATGACTTATTATGGGTTGATTCCAGCCTTCTGAAAGCAGCTGGTCATCTCTGACCAGCACTGCTCCAACAGGCACTTCTCCTAATTCGGCTGCTTTATGTGCTAAAGTCAGAGCATAGCGCATCCACTTTTCATCAGAAGACACAACCGAATCAGGCACCTACTCCCACTCAATTGTGGCTGGCGGCTTAGAGGAGATGTCATAACTGACGCGTGTGACCTGATCAACTTCATTAATAATACGACTGGAAATGGTTTCCAACACATCATAAGGCAAATGTGCCCAGCGTGCCGTCATAAAATCAATGGTTTCGACTGCCCGAAGTGCAATAACATAGGAGTAACACCGGCCATCACCTTTCACCCCAACTGATTTTACCGGTAAGAAAACGGCAAACGCCTGTGAGACTTTGTGATACAAATCATTCTTATGCAGCTCTTCAATAAAAATAGCGTCGGCCTCACGTAAGATGTTAGCATACTCTTTTTTCACTTCACCCAGAATACGGACACCCAGCCCAGGACCGGGGAATGGATGACGATAAACCATGTCATAAGGCAGTCCCAGCTCCAGTCCAAGCTCTCTCACTTCATCTTTAAAAAGTTCCCGCAGCGGTTCAACCAAACCCAACTTCATGTCATCAGGCAATCCACCGACGTTATGATGTGACTTAATGAGATGTGCTGTACCATTCTGGCCGCCTGATTCAATAACATCAGGATAAATAGTTCCCTGTGCCAACCATTTAGCATTTTTCAATTTCCCGGACTCTTCATCAAAGACATTAATGAATTCATGGCCAATAATTTTACGTTTCTTCTCTGGGTCATCTTCTCCGGCTAATTGATCCAGAAAACGTTTTTCTGCATCCACACGAATGACTTTAATCCCCATGTGTTTGGCAAACATACTCATGACCTGATCACCTTCATGAAGGCGCAGCAAACCATTATCCACAAACACACAGGTTAACTGCTCACCAATTGCCTTATGCAGCAAAGCAGCAACAACGGATGAATCCACACCACCAGAAAGTCCTAAAATGACTTCATCTGAACCCACCTGTTCACGAATAATCTTGATATTATCTTCGATAATATTGCCTGAATTCCACAGAGTATCACACCCACAGATATCGACGATAAAGCGCTGAAAAATCCGCTCACCCTGTTTGGTGTGCGTGACTTCAGGATGGAACTGAATTCCATAAAAATGACGAGATTCATCTGCCATACCAGCAACCGGCGCATTATCGGTACTCGCCATCAGCTTGAAACCTTCTGGCATTTCCATGACTCGATCACCATGAGACATCCAGACATCCAGCATGCCATAACCTTCTTCAGTCGCATGATCTTCTATATTTTTCAACAATTGAGAATGGCCATGAGCTCGAACCTGCGCATAACCATATTCATGATGATCCGCATTCTCTACCTTACCACCCAGCTGTTCTGCCATGGTTTGCATACCATAGCAAATACCCAGGACAGGAACACCTAATTGAAAAACCACATCCGATGCTCTAGGGGTGTTATTAGAAGTGACCGTTTCTGGACCACCAGAAAGAATAATACCTTTTGCGGCAAAATCACGAATCAAATCAGCATCATAGTTTGATGGATGAATTTCACAATAAACGCCCGCCTCACGTACACGACGAGCAATGAGCTGAGTATATTGAGAACCAAAATCCAAAATCAGAATACGATGGTCATGAATATTGTGTGTCATGTTTTTTCCTGTTGAAAATGATTAGACACGGAAATTTTTCATTTAAAAAAAGGAAGGCATGGAAAAAGATCAAAAATATTTTGATTTTTCCATGCCTTCTATATTTTCCGTGACAAAAAACCTTTATGTTCTATCGTTTTTATGTTCTATAATTTGGTGCTTCTTTAGTAATGGTGACATCATGAACATGGCTTTCAACCATTCCGGCGCTGGTGACACGAACAAATTCAGGCTTACTGCGCATTGATTCAATATCAGCGCACCCGGTATAACCCATTGATGAACGCAAACCACCCAGCATTTGATGGATGACCGGCTGCATACCACCTTTAAAAGGGACACGGCCTTCAATACCTTCCGGTACCAGTTTATCTGCATCACTGCTTTCCTGGAAATAACGATCGCTGGAACCTTGCTGTTGAGACATCGCTCCCATTGAACCCATGCCTCGATAAGACTTATACGAACGCCCCTGATACAACTCAACTTCACCTGGCGCTTCTTCAGTACCAGCAAACACACTGCCGAACATACAGCAGGAAGCACCTGCCACAATTGCTTTGGAAAAATCACCGGAAAAACGAATGCCGCCATCACCTATCAAAGGAATACCAGTACCTTCAAGTTCTTTGGCCACATTACTGATGGCACTAATTTGAGGAACACCAACACCGGCAACGATTCGGGTGGTACAGATTGAGCCTGGACCAATACCTACTTTTACTGCATCTGCACCGGCATCAACCAGAGCTCTGGCTGCCGCTGCAGTGGCGATATTTCCACCAATAACCTGTACCTTGGGGAAGTGTTTCTTAACCCAGGCCACCCGATTAATAACACCAATGGAATGGCCATGTGCCGTATCAACAACGACCACATCAACACCCGCATTGGCCAGCGCTTCAATACGCTCATCCGTTCCAGCACCAACACCCACAGCCGCCCCAACACGTAAACGGCCTTCTTCATCTTTGCAAGCCAGAGGGTAATCCGTTGCTTTTTGCATATCTTTAACAGTGATCATACCGCGCAGCTGAAAAGCATCATTAACCACCAGTATTTTTTCAATTCGGTGTTCATGAAGCAATGCTTTCACTTCTTGCCTGTCAGCCCCTTCATTGACTGTGACCAAGCGCTCTTTGGGTGTCATAATCGTACTGACCGCTTCATCCAGGTGCGTTTCAAAACGTAAATCACGACTGGTGACAATGCCCACCAGCTCATGACCATTTGCTGCTTTAATAACAACCGGTACACCTGAAATACGCTTTTGCCTGGTCAGCTCCATCACATCACGAATGCTGGTATCAGGAGAAACAGTAATCGGATCAGTGACAACACCACTTTCATGTTTTTTAACCCGAGTCACTTCTCTGGCTTGTTCTTCTACAGTCATATTTTTATGAATAATACCAATACCACCCTGTTGCGCCATAGCAATTGCCATACGATGCTCTGTCACCGTATCCATGGCTGCAGAGACCATAGGGATATTCAACACAATATCTCTGGTTATTTTTGTCGCCAGTGTAACTTCTTTAGGCAGTACTTCAGAAAAGGCAGGAATGAGTAAAACATCATCAAAGGTCAGTGCTTCTTCAACGATTCGCATAAGGGGAAATCCCTCCAGGTGAAAGTTAATGAGATAACAGATAATTATAATCTATTTTTACTGCCTGGAAAAGAACAAATTACTTAGCGACCAAATTTTTCTTTCAGTTCAGCAAATTTTTGCTGAAAAGCATTCACCAACTCTGGCTCACTGGTTACTATAATGTTTTCCTCATTACGTGTTGTTGCACTGCGAGTCCAGTTAAAGCTGCCGTTGAGTAATTGTTGTTCATCAAAAATCGCAAATTTATGATGCATATGATGGGGTGAATGATCAAAAATCACTTTCACTCCGCTAGCCGATAAGTCGCTGACATCACTTCCCTTGTCATTGGCCTTATCATTATCACTGATGATGGTCACTTTGATACCACGCTGGTGAGCCTTTAAGATTGCCTGTGAAATAGTATTATCTGATATAGTAAAAACACAAATATCTATTTTTTTTCCAGCATGGTTGATAAGACTGATAATCTTATCCCGACAAGCCTCTCCAGGGCTAAAATAAGCAGCCGATTTTAGTGATAAAGTTTTATTGATCGGCTGAATGGCTTTTAGCATCCGTTCAAGCCAGTTAAGTACACGGACAGCCTCACTCCCACCTTTTTCAATATGAGGTCGACTTAAGTCAAAGGCCGTATTTTTAATAAAGCGAAGATGTTCATCATCCAGTGTCTGAGAGAGTTCTTTGAATTCATATTTTTCATTTTGATCCAGCTTAAAGTCTTCCAGACTCTCAGAAATCATTTTTCTCAATTCTTTGATAGGCATTTTTTGATTCAATGTTTGTTACTCTCTTTCCAATGATATTTAACACGGCTTAAATACTGCATTCTAGCAGAAATAGATGAAAGTAAAATGCAAAACAACAGGTCTCATTGCAGGACAACAAAAAATACTTTCTGTCAATCGAGCCAAAGGCCTGCCAATGCATTCACCCAGTTTTTCTTTGCTCCAACACCTATTCATCATCACTTTTTTATTATCACCAATATCAGCATTCGCCTTACCAAAAGGCTCATGTGTTCAGCCCAAACCTGAAACAGATTTGCGCCATTGCACTTTTACAGAAAAAAATCTGGTTAATATTGACCTGCATGGTGCCGACCTCAGTCAGGTTGATTTCTCCAATACAAAAATGTCTGATTGTAATTTGAGTGAAGCTACTCTTGTTAAGAGCCAGTTTAAATGGACAGATCTCACCGGTTGTAATTTAACAAAAGCCAGACTTGAAAATGCCGATTTATTTCATGCCCATATGGATGCAACCACTTTAACCCATGCTGATCTCCGAGGCGCATCCTTTTCAGGGACCGATCTCAATGAAGCCAATGGGGATCATGCTGACTTTAGCAATGCCTTTATGCATGATTTACTCATGGAAGAATCTCAGTTCCGGCATGCTGACTTTAGCAATGTCAGGCTATTCCGTGCCGTACTCATTAACAGTGATTTGAGTGGCTCTGTCTTTCAAAAGACAAAACTAATCGGTGTCAGTGCAGAAGAAGTTAATTTCTCCAATGCAGATTTCTCTGGTGCAAAACTCAATAATGCCCGCCTGGATCAGGCTAATTTTAATCAGGCCATTTTTAGCAAAACAGATTTTAATGGGGCAGTTGATTTGCCCGATGAGATTAAATCATTGTTAAATAAAAAAGGATTTACAGACTGAATAGTGCACTTTGGTTTAACATGGTAATGTATTTCTAAGCTGCCTGTACGGCAGTGAACGGCCGGATAAAGTAAAAAACCTTGAAATGATTTTTCTAAGCTGCCTGTACGGCAGTGAACAAAGAAGGCATGGAGCAACGAGCACGAATACTTTTCTAAGCTGCCTGTACGGCAGTGAACCCGATCACTATGTCATTGAGTGGGGTATTAATTTTCTAAGCTGCCTGTACGGCAGTGAACATTCCATTGGTATTGATGTGGTGCTGCCTAAATTTCTAAGCTGCCTGTACGGCAGTGAACTCATTGTGGCAGACTTCAAAGAGATGGAGATATTTCTAAGCTGCCTGTACGGCAGTGAACGATGGTAAGTCGTTCTGCCTAACAGCATTACTTTTCTAAGCTGCCTGTACGGCAGTGAACAAAATGGAATAATGACAAAAACAGAGGGTGCGTTTCTAAGCTGCCTGTACGGCAGTGAACTAGTCGGGAACTCATCAAACACAATGAGTGGTTTTCTAAGCTGCCTGTACGGCAGTGAACGAGGTTGGCATTCCTGAGGTCGGCATTCTTGATTTCTAAGCTGCCTGTACGGCAGTGAACCGTTTATCAGCGTTTTATCATACCCAAAGATTTTTCTAAGCTGCCTGTACGGCAGTGAACTTATAGAATTTATCTTTCATCTCCAAAATAAATTTCTAAGCTGCCTGTACGGCAGTGAACATAAGGCTATAAAAGAGGGCGCAGTGCATAAATTTCTAAGCTGCCTGTACGGCAGTGAACGCAACATCTTTCTTTCAATAATCTGACTTTTTTTTCTAAGCTGCCTGTACGGCAGTGAACAAACAAAATTAATTACTGCGGCTGTAACTATCTTTCTAAGCTGCCTGTACGGCAGTGAACACAACATGCGAAGTCAACACCGTTATGCTTACTTTCTAAGCTGCCTGTACGGCAGTGAACATTCGCGAGCCCGTTACTGTCAAAATTAATGATTTCTAAGCTGCCTGTACGGCAGTGAACCAATAAACTGTTACGGGAGTACGCATAGTGGCTTTCTAAGCTGCCTGTACGGCAGTGAACGTAAGTGTGTTTGGATTCGTTGCCATTGTTAATTTCTAAGTTGCCTGTACGGCAGTGAACCGCATCGTATTCAAAACGGCGCGAAAGATACATTTCTAAGCTGCCTGTACGGCAGTGAACCACTTACGGCAGCAAATAAAACCAATAAGACATTTCTAAGCTGCCTGTACGGCAGTGAACCTCTTGGCTATGTCGAATCAGACCAAAATGTTTTTCTAAGCTGCCTGTACGGCAGTGAACGAACGCCGTTAAACGTGCTGATGGAGCTTGGGTTTCTAAGCTGCCTGTACGGCAGTGAACGCGAACTGTTCTTGTGTCAACTCCCATCCAACTTTCTAAGCTGCCTGTACGGCAGTGAACGATGGTAAGTCGTTCTGCCTAACAGCATTACTTTTCTAAGCTGCCTGTACGGCAGTGAACGGTGGAATTAGTTCTTCAAACCCATCTACATTTTTCTAAGCTGCCTGTACGGCAGTGAACCCCGCCCCCACCACCCTGCTGAGGCTGCTGTTTTTCTAAGCTGCCTGTACGGCAGTGAACCTTTCAAGCGAGACTGTTCTTCCTCGTACCACTTTCTAAGCTGCCTGTACGGCAGTGAACTCAATTGATATTTCTGACAATCTTGTAAAGCTTTTCTAAGCTGCCTGTACGGCAGTGAACAAAAGCTAAATCTGGAAAGCCTAAAGCTTAAATTTCTAAGCTGCCTGTACGGCAGTGAACGTTTGCATGTATGTGTGCTTGTTCATCACCAGTTTCTAAGCTGCCTGTACGGCAGTGAACGCAATTAATGAATTTATCGAGTTGCGTAAATTTTTCTAAGCTGCCTGTACGGCAGTGAACATCTAATGACATTAATTGCTGATTGATTTAATTTTCTAAGCTGCCTGTACGGCAGTGAACCTAAACATATAGTCACAAACTAAACAAATGTATTTCTAAGCTGCCTGTACGGCAGTGAACGGGAGGATATTTTATTTTGCCGTCTCCCTTCATTTCTAAGCTGCCTGTACGGCAGTGAACACTATTTCATTTGGTTAGCCTGTTGGCCAATTTTTCTAAGCTGCCTGTACGGCAGTGAACACACATTTTATTAATTTTTAAACATTCAACAATTTCTAAGCTGCCTGTACGGCAGTGAACCCGTCTGTATCAGCAGACAATTTAACGTACAATTTCTAAGCTGCCTGTACGGCAGTGAACATTTAAATGAAGTTCAAAAGTTTGCCAGTGATTTTCTAAGCTGCCTGTACGGCAGTGAACAGAAAAATACTCGTTATATTAATCTTGAAACTTTTCTAAGCTGCCTGTACGGCAGTGAACCTCGGTATAACGCTACGGTCTTCACGCCCAACTTTCTAAGCTGCCTGTACGGCAGTGAACAACACAAATGATAGCACGAGTTTTGGAGTTTATTTCTAAGCTGCCTGTACGGCAGTGAACTAGATCTCGAAATCAAGCGAGGGAAGGACAACTTTCTAAGCTGCCTGTACGGCAGTGAACTGGCCTGGCCTGTAACACCTGATGTTTTACCATTTCTAAGCTGCCTGTACGGCAGTGAACAATATTAAAAGCAAGCGCTGCATATGATGATTTTTCTAAGCTGCCTGTACGGCAGTGAACCTCAATGATATTAAGCAAAATTCTTTCGTTGATTTCTAAGCTGCCTGTACGGCAGTGAACGCTACCAAGAGCATGCGTGAGAATATTGATAATTTCTAAGCTGCCTGTACGGCAGTGAACTGGTCAGTGGCATTGCTCTCATTATAAGAGTATTTCTAAGCTGCCTGTACGGCAGTGAACTACCAGGCCTAACCGCTATAATTGGTAAATCATTTCTAAGCTGCCTGTACGGCAGTGAACGAAGCGGCGGAACGGATACTCGAGCTATTAGCTTTCTAAGCTGCCTGTACGGCAGTGAACAGAATAACGGCAGCAGCGATCCAAGATTTAAATTTCTAAGCTGCCTGTACGGCAGTGAACTGGGGTTCCATGAAAACCATATTTCAGAGTCTTTTCTAAGCTGCCTGTACGGCAGTGAACACAAAAAAGCGGAAGTCAGAAAAGCAAAAACAGTTTCTAAGCTGCCTGTACGGCAGTGAACGAACATTGGCAGGAACTAATGCGCCTATTTTTTTTCTAAGCTGCCTGTACGGCAGTGAACGATTCAAATCTCATGCCCTTTGCTAACAATTCTTTCTAAGCTGCCTGTACGGCAGTGAACCAATAGTGATAGATTTTCCTTTACCAACTGGTTTTCTAAGCTGCCTGTACGGCAGTGAACGCAAACCCTTAATATCCTCCAGCGTCATAACTTTTCTAAGCTGCCTGTACGGCAGTGAACAGGAATATAGGAGATATTGCAAGTATCATTTTTTTCTAAGCTGCCTGTACGGCAGTGAACGGATCAGTGAGCGCATTGACAATATAAAAAGATTTCTAAGCTGCCTGTACGGCAGTGAACCAATCTGAATAGTTCCTGTTGCTGGGGTTACATTTCTAAGCTGCCTGTACGGCAGTGAACTCACCGGTGTAATTACTGCCTGACAATGTTGATTTCTAAGCTGCCTGTACGGCAGTGAACTTGCTGGGTCAACTGAAACAACAGTTCTAATCTTTCTAAGCTGCCTGTACGGCAGTGAACATAATTTTTAAGGCTGCGTCAATGCAATGATTTTTCTAAGCTGCCTGTACGGCAGTGAACATTGTTTCGCCTGGACGGTAACCCAAAGACTTTTTCTAAGCTGCCTGTACGGCAGTGAACAGAATATGGCGGCAAATTGCGTCACTTCTCACTTTCTAAGCTGCCTGTACGGCAGTGAACTTTTGAGCCAAACCGCTGCTTAAAGAAAAAGCTTTCTAAGCTGCCTGTACGGCAGTGAACAATGGTAATATTCATCGACGCTATATTGAATTTTTCTAAGCTGCCTGTACGGCAGTGAACTACAGTCTAACAGCAAAAAAATAAGTTACAACAATCAGATAGATAAATTTAGGAATTTTTACCTATCATTATTATCTGATGCATAACTTATTAATAATTAAGCAAATTGTTAAAGAGCAAAAGTTATTGGGTATTTTTGGTTTCTAGTCAGCTATTAAAGCTATCCACTAAAATATTCATCTGTCAAATGGCTAATTGATTTAGTTTTATCAACTTATTATATTATCATAAACCTTCATCAATAAAATGAGCATTTATTGATTCAAGATTGGCAAAACAAACCAACTGGTAAATATTGATGTGTTCTCTCATATTACCCTTTAAGACAGGATTTAATTCACACTATTGTCTCGCAATAATACCAAACAGCAACATTTAATAAATCTGCTTCATTGGATAGACAAAACTGGTTTTCTGAGGTGTTAAATAATCAGGAACAAAATTTTCTTTGATGGCAGCAGTCTTTTCAACCCGTTGCTTTGGAGTAAGAGTAAAACTATTCAGACCTGCTTCTTTTTGTAACCCCGTCAAATTTGACAGGGTTACAAACTGGATTATTTTACTATTCTCAGATACCAAGAGAGTATATAGCATTACGATTACACAACCAGATTCTAATCAGTTCATCTAATCTTTTCTATTTTTTGTACTTTACGATATCGGTAATGCAAATATATTCAATGCCATTTCTAATATTCATTGATATTTTTTGTTCAAGAAGGTGTAATTTTGCTTTATTATCACTCCATTTTTTATTAGAACCTAAAACAAGGGAACGGTTGCTTGTTTGCTTAAACCGAAGGAATCAAATGTACCATTTTCAGGAAAATTTTGAGATTCACCAAATTCAATATAGCGTCGATGAATATTACCATTTGAAGTACTATCCAGTTCAAGGAAAGGATTTTCCAAACTCTGAGTATACATTTTAGCTTTATATTTTTTGGTTTCTAGAACAGAGATTGATCCTCGTTTGAGTAAACGCCTAAGCTTTGCCATAGTCATATTTACTTGTTTACGTGAGATAGTACAATAACTCACATCATTGGGTATTACTTGTATTTTTGCCACTTTACAGTAACCTGACAAACCACCTAACCAATTTGTATTTTGTAATTCCAATAATCTGCTTGCAGTGCCATGTATGCGAATAGTATTTCCCAGTAATACTATGTACCTAGGAAAACTAACACCAATGTCCGTTGATTTTAAGAAAAATAAAGCCTTATGAAGTTTAGTATAAACTTTATTGAGCAATACATTTTCACGCATTTCAGCATCAGGCTTAATTTGTATGTCTATATAATGATCCATAATTACTCCAGATTTAAACACGAATTTTTGAAACATAGGCAAGTCCTTTTTTACCTAAGTAAAAACTGGAAACACCTGCACACTCAATCATATTTTTAATTTCTTTTCCCTTTGTTCTTTCTACTAGAATATCTACTTCTAAAGTACCACTTGCCTTAGTTAATAGGGAAGTCACCTCACCGATACCTTTGATTCTTTCTTTACGAATATAGGGATTTCCCCAGATTTTTTTCTTTTCACCCGAGGTGAACCGATTCATAAAATCCTTTTTAGTAAAGCCCCGCTTTGAAATACCACTGATGGCTCCACTTTTTGTTTTTGCAGAACTCATATCAAAACTTTTTGTTAGTCGTTCTAACTGCAAATATAACCCTGAACAATATAGGCTGATAGGAACAATCTCCTCTTTTTTATTTAGATACGTAATATCAGGAAGAAATTCATGCAGCTCATCCATTGCTTTGTTTGCTTGCCCATTATTAGAAACAGGCTTTTCTTTATTCAGCTCTTCTAGTCTTGAAATAATACTCAATGGGTCCATTTCAATCACTTTTTTCACATCAATATCTTCAATAACTAAAGTTTAGAGTTCCACATTCCCCAAAAGAGGAAAAATAATTTAAAAATATAACGTAAAACAGTTGACAAAAAAGTTGTGGCATTGCTGCCGC
>JADGEM010000029.1 GCA_016744375.1 Gammaproteobacteria bacterium | reverse complement strand
ATTTTGAAAAAAATTGAGTTATGCCTTAACCAAGCTGGGATGGCACATCTATAACGATCTTTTTAAAACACTGTTAATTTTAAAGGGAACACTGATGATTTTTCTATGATAGAGACAATATGAGTGATGATGTGAATGTAAAGTCAGAACAAAAATTTAATGCTCTCTGGATGATGTGGATATAGAAAAAGCAACTCAATATTTTAACTATTTTAAATGGTTTGCTAATATTATTGGTCTTATCTTTATGCTATTGTTCTTATTTGAATTTTTTGCTTTTGCCAAGTTCTGGAAATGATGATGAAAAAATGCTTCCTCTTTAGTCTGTATTTATTGTTAAGTGTCTGTGTGATGAGTTCATTTGCTGAAAATATGGGTGATAAAAGTCAGACATCTCTTGCATCTTTTAAACCAACTTTGAGTGTTGGTTTAATACAATTAATTAAAACAGCTGATATTGCTGAAGGTAAAGAATTTTTTATGCGTAAATGTTCATCCTGTCATGATGAATACAAAAGTGAGATCCATGGCAAAGGGCCGAATCTGTGGAATGTTTTTGGACGTACAGCCGGTACATCAGAAGGCTTTGAGTATTCTGATGCGATGCGACAGTCAGGTCATATCTGGAATTTTGCGACGTTGAACTATTATTTAACACGAACTGAGCGTGCAGTACCGGGTCGTATTATGAATTTCAGGGGAATACGGCAGGATAAATACCGGGCCAAACTATTGCTTTTTCTAAGCACTTTGAACGATACACCTCCAATGTTACCTGAGTAATATTCCAGTCTTAACAGACTATCTCAGGTAACTCACTCCATCGGCTTGTATAGGATGGTGAGCGATAAGCCTGACGCATGGCCCATTTTTTATGTACACCCTCCGCAGCAATATAAATAGAGTTTTTACCATGAGTGCTATTAATCCTGTCCACTACTGCCATTAGCTGATCGGTTTTAGCCGATTGCCCTGAGTGGAACATATCCAGCTGCTGCTGTTTCTTTGCACTGAGGTCCAGCAATCCTACTCCTGCTTTAATGTAAGCAACCCCTGGTTTAAACAGGTGCTGTATTGCAGTACGAGCAATATTTGAAATTAATCGTGTATCATCGCAGGGATAAGGCAGTTGAATAACCTGGTGGCGGCTATGGTAGCTGCTTTCATAATTTGCGCTATAAAGCAGGACCTGCAATGAGCGACAGAATGATTGCTGGGCCCGAAGTTTTTCACAGGCACGAGCAACGTAAAGACTGACAGCATTCAATATGGAGGGTAAGTGAGTGCTTTTATTGGCAAATGATCGGGAGCAATAAATTTGTTTTTTGACTGCTGGTATTTCTTCTAATGACAGACAGGCACGGCCATTGAGTTCTTCAACAATGCGTTCCACACAGATATTAAAATAACGCCGTATGTATTTGGGATCGGCATTAGCCAGCTCCAGAGCGGTATAAATATTTAACTCGGCCAAACGTGCTGAAAAACGAGAAGATATCCCCCAAATCTTATTAACCGGGGTGCGTTTTTTCATCCAGTCCCATTTTTCAGCAGTATCCAGAACACAGACTCCCTGGCACTTTGCTATGGTCTTGGCAGCCCGGTTTGCCAGTTTTGCCAGTGTTTTTGTGGGGGCGATGCCGACACTGACAGGCATTGCAGTATGTTTAAGAATGGTATTTTTAATTTGATGGCCATAATGATTCATTGAGTCGCTTGCTCTTGAGTCACTGGTATCGTCCAGATAAAGAAACATTTCATCAATACTGTAAATTTCAACCTGAGAAGAAAATAACCTCAAGGTTTCCATCACCCGGGCAGACAGATCACCATACAGGGAGTAGTTGCTGGAAAATATTGTCACCTGTTGTTGCTGCATCCAGGATTTGATTTCAAAGATTGTCTGTAAATCACCAATTCCCATAGCTTTAGCCTGAGCAGAACGTGCCACAATAAAACAGTCATTATTTGAGAGAACCACAACGGGTTTATTGCGTAAATCTGGACGAAATACCTGCTCACAGGATGCGTAGAAGCTGTTACAGTCAACCAGGCAGAACATGCTTGCCTCTCTTTAGGGAAAAAGGTGATGGCGTATCGAGTGGATAACAACGCCTTCAATGATCAGATCGGAGAACTCATTGATGCCAATGGGGGTATAATTTTTATTGGCTGAAATCAGGCAATGCTTGTTTTTATCCAGGATCTTACAGGTCAGTTGCCCGTCCAGTGCAGCAATAATAACTTGCCCATGCTGTGGCTCCAGACTACGATCTACAATTAATAAATCACCGTCATAGATGCCGCAGCCTTCCATTGAATCACCTTTGGCACGGGCAAGATATGTGGCTGCAGGGTGTCTGATAAGATAATCATTGAGATCTAAAGAACGATCAAGATAATCATCCGCAGGTGATGGAAAGCCGGCGGGGACAGAATGAATAAAAACAGGTAAAGTAAATAATTTCATAATTTGATGATAAGTGTACGATAATCAAATTATATCTTATTTTATGAAAAAGTCTATGTAATAAAATATGGCAACTAGTAAGTTTACGCGATTTACTGCTTTTTAAGTGCCAGGATCTGTTGCAATAACTGCTCATCATCCCATTCTCTGCCGCCAATGGCCTGGTAAATGATTCGGCCATCAGGGGAAATAATAAATGTTGTGGGTAAACCTCTTAGTGGCCATGCTTCTGAGGTGGTCCCGGTTTGATCTAATAAAATTGTAAAATTAGCCGGATAGTCACCCAGAAAAGTAAAAATAGTATCCTCGTCTTCACCGACATTAATGGCCAGCATGGCAACGCCCTGATCTTTCAGTTTATTCCAAGCCCGTTCCATTGATGGCATTTCTGCTCGACAGGGCGGGCACCAGGTTGCCCAGAAATTAACAATGACAGGCTGGCCCTTATAATCTGATAACTTGTGTTCAACGCCATCCATATCCTGTAAGGTAAAATCAGGAGCCATCTCAGGATTGGAAAGTCTGGTTAAAGACTGAGCGGCAGAAACAGAGCTTATACAAATCAGGCTGATTATTATCAGTAGGAGCTTGAGCGTTATTTTAAACATATTATTCCTTATCTATCTTTAGGGCACTGAATATTTCTGAGCCATTTTTTATAGGACTGCTGAGTGGTTTGCCAGACAAGCTGTAAGTCAAATTGCTCGCCGGGTGCTAAACCAAAACTGATCATCCCCCAATTGTAATCACCGCCGGGTTCAAAGGTCTGTTCACTGGGAAAGGTTGACCATTTGAAGGCAATTCGGGCAGAGAGTTTAACCTGTTTTTCTTTGTCCTTTATCGACGACCATTCTTTGGCCCAGTCCTCTTTGAGTTTTATTCCCTGTTCCGGCTCTTCTTTAGAGAGACTATTAAGAGGTACATGAATTTTCTTTAAACGCCACGTTTTAAGTGAAATAGAGATGGGCTCACCTGATCCTTTTAAAGCAGTATTTTTAACAATGGTCTGAAAGACGCATGATGTGCCTATGTCGTCAGCTTGCTGTTTAGTAAAACCTCTGCCTTGATAAAAGCCACGAGTTTGATCGGGTAAACGCTGGACCAGTCGCAAATCCAGACTGGATTGAATTAATGACCAGGTTTTTAATCCTGTTGCGGCATCGGTAGTGACTTCAGATACAGAGTCTGGTTGAGCGAAAGCAAGTACTGGAAATAAGTAGATAATAAAAAATAGCTTTTTAATTTCAGTCATTCAAACTCTGTCTTATTAACATATTATTTTAGAGGGAGTGGACTAAGAGTATAAAGCTTTAAAGTGATATTGATAGAAGCTCACCAGCTTGTCTGGTGAAGCGGCTAGTTCTCAATGCTGGCTATAGACTTCTGATTGCAAAAAATGGATCACGATAGCTAAAAAAACTCATTGCTTAGTGTAACCTTCGTTGGTATCCGTGATTAACTCCGTTATCCGGTAACCAACGAAGGTTACACTAATAAACTATTTTTGAAACTATGTCAAAGTTTTTCATCATAATCAATGGGTTGTCTGTGAGAATAAGCAATTATAAAGCATACTTTTTGGCTTGCAGTTAATCTGCTAAACTAATTGTATAGTACAAAATAAAGAAAAACTTACCTATGACAAATATTCACCGCTTGCATGAATTAAGAGCCCAGCTTAGTTCCGTGATTGTTGGCCAGAATGAATTACTTGATCGTCTTGTAATTGCAGTATTAGCCGGAGGTCATGTATTACTGGAAGGACCTCCGGGACTAGCCAAGACAACGATTGTGCATGCTCTTGCAACAGGGCTTGATGCACGTTTTCAGAGGATTCAGTTTACACCGGATTTAATGCCGGGTGATCTCACCGGTAGTGAAATTTATGAATCAGGCAACGGGACTTTTCGGTTTGTTGAAGGGCCATTGTTTAATGAGATTCTATTAGCTGATGAAATTAACCGGGCACCTCCCAAAGTCCAGTCGGCATTGCTTGAAGCAATGGCTGAGCACCAGATTACCGTAGGAGGTAAGACGCGATCATTGCCTGATCTTTTTATGGTCCTGGCCACACAAAATCCACTGGAACAGTCGGGCACTTATCGATTACCGGAAGCTCAGCTGGATCGTTTTTTGTTCCAGATTATTTTGGACTACCCTAGTCTGGAAGAAGAAATTAAAATATCCAGACTGGCTAGAAAGGCACATGAAGGGCATGTTGAGGAATCAGTTACCGCAGCACTTAAACCCAATGAAATTCTTTCTTTGCGGCAACAGGTGAATGATGTCTTTATTGAAGAAACTCTTGAGCGTTTTGTGGTTGAGTTAGTCGTGGCCACTCGAAATCTGTCCCGGCATCTGCCGGAGTGGTCTGATATGATTCAAATTGGTGCTTCTCCACGGGCTTCAATTTCATTATTACGGGCTTCTATGGCCCGTGCATTTCTTGATGATCGAGATTATGTTCTGCCGGAAGATGTTGTTGCTCTGGCTCCTGATGTGCTGCGTCATCGTCTGGTGCTGGACTTCTCGGCTCAGGCTGAAGGGGTGAGTGTCGATGATATTATTAGTGCACTGCTCAAGACAATTAAAGCACCTTAGGCTTAATCAGAGATGTTTGGACAGTCTGTTATTTCCCAAAATCTGTTAACTGAGCAGGAAATTAACCAGCTCATCTTTGCGGCACCTGTTAAAAAAGCAGATTATTCCAGTGCTTTATTTCAGCGAGGACGTGTTGGAGAACAAATCACTTCAGCCAGAGGTGCAGGCAGTGATTTTGCAGAAGTCAGAGCTTACCTGCCTGGGGATGAACCACGTCATATTGACTGGCGTGCCACTGCCCGTACAGGGAAACCTCTAATTCGAACTTACCATAATGAAATGAGTCAATCGCTTTGTTTGTTAATTGATCGTCGTACTGCCATGCGCTATGCAACACGAACCCGATTAAAAGTCACTCAGGCATTGCGTCTGGCTCTCTGGCTGGGGGGGCGTGAAGCACGTTCGGGGCGTGAAATATCTGCAGTCTTACTGGATGAACCCAGCCATTGGTTGCCGCCCCAGCAAGGTATGGCCAGCCTTAAATTAATGGCAAAACTTGCTAACAGCCCTTGCCCTCCCTGTGAGATGGAAACACCGCATGATAGCAACTGGAAAAGAATTATTGCTGGATTAGAACAGCATGTAGCAAGGGGTAGTGAACTGATTTTGTTATCTGATTTTTATGGGCTGGGGAAAGAAGATAATAAAATACTGCATCTGCTGGGAAACCACTGCAGAACAACGGCAGTACAGATTACGGATCCTTTTGAAACTCGAGAGGGCTTAGAAAAAGCATTGTTAAGTGCTTCGATGCAATTACAGTGGGGCCAAAAAACACAACAGCTTCCGGCAAAAAGCAGCAAACAGATTTTTCTTTTACAGCAAGCGTTGCAGCAACGCACAGAAAGGATAAGCAGGCAATTTCGGCAGGCGAATATAAACTATCTTCAGCTGTCTGTTGAGCAAAATGAGCTTTCATCGTTTGGGACCGGAGATCTGGAATGACTCAGGCCAGACTGGAACAAATGGCTGATATTTATTTATCAGCAGCACCGGACACGGACATACCAGTGTGGCTATTATTGACAGGAATTATTATTAGTTTGATCGGGCTGTTTTTTATATTGTATTTTTTATGGCAATACTTTAATGATCCCCTGACTGAACTTGAGCATCAGCTGAAACAGGAAAAGCTGTCCTCACGTGAAGCCGCGCATCGACTGGCTTATTTACTTGACTTGAGAGAGACAAAAAAGCATAAAAACAATCAATTAACCCGACCACAAATTGATCATCTGCGTTTTCAGCGTCAGCCCCCGGAAAGCAGTGAATTGCTTGCTTTAATTGTAAGAGCTAAATATGAACGCTGATATCGCTTTACTGCAAGCCTACTGGCTTTTCTCGCTGCCTGTTCCCTGGCTGTGGCTTTATTGGCGTCGTCGTTACCCATCAGCGTGGCCCAGAATTTTACCAATGCTGGCGATGCGCTATCCGCTTTTACACGACTTATCTTTTGAAAAAAACAGTGAGAGAGCAAAGATAAAAAAAATGCAGGCTGATCGGAATATGGCAATTGCAATGAGTTTTATGATTCTGGCTCTGGCGCAACCGGTACGTTATAGTCATTTTTTTGGACAGGAAAAAAACTCAGAAGCGGTTGATCTGATTTTAGTTGTGGATACAGCACTTTCAATGACTTTGAGTGATTATGAAATTGAAGGGGAGGCATTGAGCCGTATTGACCTGGCACGATTATTATTGAAAAAGTTTGTCAACAATTATTCAGGTACCCGCATGGGGCTGGTTACTCTTGGGAATCCACCTTCTCTGTGGCTGCCATTGACCGGAGATAAAGCGGTCATAGAAGATGCTGTTAATCGCATCAGAACTTTTCTGGGTGGTCGAATCTCTGATATGGGGGCAAGTCTCCAGCTGGTACGTGAGCAATTTAAAGATCAGCAGGAAAAAGTTGTGGTAATAGTCTCTGATGGCGGTACTCAAATTGGCTCAGTTTCACCCGAAAATGCGGCACAAGAACTGGCCGATAATGGCTTTAGTGTTTATGTTATTGCCGTGGGTTCTTCTGATCCGGAAGCTGAGTCCCTGGGCAATAGCAGTTTGATTTATGAGGCGGCTAATTTAAATATGTTGCAGAAGGTGGCTGAGAAGGGGCAGGGGCTCTTATTTCATGCGCTGGATGCACAGGGATTTAGTGAAGCACTTTTAACCATTGAAAAGCGCCATCGTAAGCCGATAAAGAAAGAACAGGCTTTAAGATTAAGTGAACCCTGGTATCCACTGCCTCTGGGTATTGCTATGGTGTTACTTCTCTATACTGCCTTTTTTAAGGGGGATGAAGGTGTTTGATTCCCTTTATTTGCGTGAGCCTCTATGGCTGTTTGCACTACTAATTCCACTGCTGATAGTATTCATGGTGTACTATCATCAGAAAAAAATCTGGCAGGAAATAGCGGATGAATCTTTATTACCCTGGCTGCAGGTGCCTTCTCAATCATCACGTCAGATACTGAGCCAGATCTTTTTTGCTCTTGCATGGGCCTTACTCTGTCTTGCTCTGGCCGGTCCCAGAAGTCCTCAGAAAATTCCTCCAGCATTACAGACAGATGATGTTGCTGTGATTGCCATTATTGATTTTTCCCAATCGATGAAGGCGGTTGATGAAAAAATAAATCGTATTGTCCAAGCTCAGAATATCCTTAAGTACTGGCTGGAAAAATTCCCCACGCAGCTTCGTATGGGACTTATTATTTATTCTGGATACTCTCATACACTTCTTATTCCCACTAAAGATAAAGACTTACTAAAGCATTATGTGACCCAGCTGCATCAATTCACTCCCCCGACACTGGGTAACAATCTTGCTGTATCATTGCAGGCGGCAATTGGACAATTAAAGGATTTTAAAGGCAAAAAACAGATTGTTTTATTCAGTGATGGTGATCTTGGCAGTAAGGCCAGTGATGCTGCTGAGGGATTTATTGCTCATATTTCTGCAGACAAAATATTAAATCTGACGGTGATTGGTGTGGGCCGCTCTGAGGCAGTTAGAATCCCCGTTGGAACTTACCAATCGCTCACAGTTGAGGGTAAAGTCATTGTCAGCCGTCGACAAACTGGCTGGTTAAAAGAAATAACAGAGCAAGCCGGAGGTACATACCATAATGCGGAATCACTGCCAGATGAAAAACTTGAACAAGTTCTTGGTTTAGCAAAGCCACGCATTGATCCAGAGTTTAATCATCAAATTCTCTGGAATGAGTATTTTTTTATCCCACTTTCAGGTGGGATTTTATTGAGTCTTCTGGCATTACAGATCAGCAGAAAGACACCCTATAAGCTGACAGCGCTTTCACTGATATTCTTTCTAAGCGGGTGTTATTCTTCTCATGATAAATATTTTGAATACTTTAGTGAAGGTGTGAATTGTTATCAAATGAAAGATTATGCCTGTGCTCAACAGTCCTTTGCATCAGCAGCATGGTCGACTGAGAATAAAGAACGACGAGGAAAAGCAGTCTTTAATCTGGCGAACACACACTTTAAACTGGGGGATTATGAACAGGCTTCCATTTTATTTCAGGATGCTGCATCTCTTGGTGTACCCGAATCAAAGACCCGTATTAATCAGTCGTTTGCAGACAGTCTTGCTAAAAGTATTAGACGACATTTTGCAGATATTGCCAGAACCATGCAGCGAGCAGATTGGTTATCATCTGCACATAAATTGCCTGAAGATTTTGACGGCAGGATTGCTGAAGGGATTTATCTGCAGCAAATGGATAAGACGAAAACAATATTATCGGGTTTAATGCCCAGTGAACAACAACTGTTAATTGAACGTGGCATAAAACGTATACAAAGTATTGATAAAACAAAGACCTTATCTGCCAGCGGTGTCTGGGTTTCAGCGAAGCAGGGCCATGTACCGCAACAGACATCGGGTTTGTTTAATCGTCTCATGTCAATTGAAGCAGGTCTTCATTATGTACCGGATGAAGCGATTGAAATTGAGGGTTCAAGGACATGGTAAAACAAAGGGTAATGTTTTTTGTTTTATTGTTGTTCAGCTTGACAGCCAGTATTATATCTGCTGCCGAGCTTAATGTGGTTGTGGATAAGACCGCCGTAGAAATAGGAAAATACCTGAGCGTGCGTCTGATTTATACTGGTGAAAGTGTGCCTGGCAGTAGTAATCTGAAGCAATGGTATGAAGATTTTTTTGTTGAATTACGGGATACAGAAGCTGAAAATTTACCTGATGGTCTCATACAGTACACGGAGTTTTTACGCCTGCATCCAAGAGTAGTGGGTGATAAAGTGCTAACCAGCATTGCACTGGGCGGCGCTGTATCAGCGCCGCTTAAAATAGAGGTAAAGCCGCTGGTTCGAAATAAAATTAATGGCACTCCGCTTTGGTTTATTAATAAAGGGCTTTTACAGGCAGAGCCTTCACCCACAGGGCAATTATTAACTGAAAGCATCTGGCAGGGTGAAACTATTCAGGTGAGCATCAGGCAAAACCTGTTGCATGCATCCAATGAAGTGATTGTGGAAGATGATTTGCCCTCTGATTTCTTTCCGGGGTTTTTTATTCAAAAAACCGAAATGATTGAAATAAAGCGGGCGGATTCAACACAAATAAACAGCCATAAAATAATACAATTAAATTGGCTTCTGAGTGCTCAAAGTCCGGGTGTTTTTCAACTTGATCCTCCTGCAATTGTACAGCGTGGCAGAGGACGTTGGCGCTTCTATTTTCCTCGTATTGAAGTCAGAGTAAAACCCTTACCCAGTTATATTCCACCGACGATTCCTGTCGGCAAGGTTTTTCTTCAGACCGGACTGATTTATGAAAAAAATAAGCCATTCTGGTTTATTGAGGTCATGAACAAAGGTGCCTTGCCTGAAGAGATTTATGGCATTCGTTCTCAACTAATGAGACTTTCAGGTTTAAAGGCTGAATCTGTGAAGCACTCCAACAGAGTCCTAGATCAAACCACTGAAAATTTTACTAGTATCCAGCATTATCAATTTCCTGTTCCACAATGGACAATGGGAGTGAGTGCCGGCTTGCATATAGAAGTTTCTTATTTTGATGCTGCCGATGGGAAAATAAAAAAAGTATCTCAAAGACTGCCTGCTGTCTGGAATATTCCTGATGCCTGGTCTTATGTCTTTATTGTGTTAGGGACTTTAATGCTTGTTAGCCTGTTATGGTTGAGTTTTAAGCGGCTAAAAAATTTTTTAGCCTGGCGACAATACCTCTTGCAGCTGCAACAAAAAACTGACCCTCATGATATCAGGCAGCTGCTGCTGGCGCAGATGGAGTGTGGTACTCTTGAAGCCTGGTCACAAGCTCAATCTCCTACCCATGAGAGTGATCTTTTCGGAAAAATTGCCCGGCGGCTAAACACACTCTGCTATGCACGAAGCTCTCTACTTGCACAAAGCTCTCAAACTCAGGTGAGCGACATTCAGGCTGAACTTTTAAAAATACATACTTTTAGATATTGGTTAAATTTCTCCAGGTTAAAGTGAAATAGTGCAAACTCACCAATTTTTTGCAGTGAGTATTTTCGCCACAACTGGTTGCCAATCCATTTGTTGTAACATAAAATTCATAACATATGAGTTTTTCTAAAAATAACTATTAATAGGAGTGTCAGTCGTTACTTCTCGAATCAAACCCCTCAGTTTGCAGCTGGCTAATCAGATTTCTGCCGGTGAAGTGGTTGAACGGCCAGCATCAGTGGTTAAAGAGCTGCTGGAGAATGCTATTGATGCTCAAAGTTATCATATTCATATTGAAATTGAACGGGGTGGTAGTGCTCTTATCCGTATCAGTGATGATGGCGTCGGGATTGTTAAAGATGATCTCGCTCTGGCAGTGACACGCCATGCGACCAGTAAATTGCACACTCTGAATGAATTAGAGCAAATTATGAGTCTGGGCTTCCGCGGGGAGGCCCTGGCCAGTATCAGCGCTGTGTCAAAACTCACCATAAAAAGCAAACAGGCTGAGCAGGAACAGGCCTGGATGATTGATACAGGTACGGAGAGTGACTTTGCCGACTATGGGGCAATACCAGAACCTGTTGCTCATCCTCAGGGCACGACAATTGATGTCCGGGATTTGTTTTTTAATACGCCTGCACGACGCAAGTTTATGCGGACGGTTAAAACGGAATTCAGACATATCGATGATATTGTTAAACGGATTGCTCTGAGCCGATTTGATATTGCTTTTAAACTGAGTCATAACAAAAAATTATTGAGAAATCTGCCTCCGGCAGAGACAGAAAAAGCTATTATTCAGCGTATTACCCGGCTTTTTTCTCAGGAATTTATTGCTCATGCCAAAAAGGTGGAATTCAGTTCAGATCACTTCAGTAATATAGGTACTTTGCGCTTATGGGGTTGGGTGAGTGATCCCCAATGGCATAGAAAGCAGGCAGATTGGCAATATTTTTATGTCAATGGGCGCTATATAAAAGACAAACTGGTTAATCATGCCTTAAGGCAGGCTTATCAGGAGCTTTTGCCCGAAGATACTTTTTCTGCCTATTTACTCTATCTTGAAATTGATCCGCAGCAAGTGGATGTTAATGTGCATCCGACCAAACATGAAGTACGTTTCAGAGAGTCTCGCCTGGTGCATGACTTTATTTACAGCGCGCTGAAACGGGCTCTTTTTTCTGAGGCCTCATCGCCTGATCTATCACTAGAGTCACAGGTGTCGCACAAGCCAGAACTGCCAGCGTTCTCTGGGCATACTGAAGCAGCCACCCAGGCAAATGTCGAACCACAATATGTTAATCGCTACAGTCAGTCTGCTTACCAGCCGAGAATTCAATCGTCTTTAAATCAAAATGTGATAGCAGAACAGCTAAATGGATTAAAACAGCTTTATAATGCCACACCCCCAGCTAATAACGAGATTAAAAAGACAGGTCATGCTTTTTTGGGGCGTTCTCTGGGGTGTTTATTCCCAAACTATTTACTGAGCCAGATGAATTCTGATAATGGCAGTGCACAGGTTTTTGTTGTCCATATTCTTCGGACACAACAGTATCTATTAATGCAATTATTTAAACCGGGCCAGCAAGTACCACTATTGATCCCTGAAACCATTTCTCTAACTGCTTCAGAAATTGAGTCTGTGTTGAGCTGTCAGACCGAACTAAAACAGTGGGGACTCGAATTAAGTCAGTTGGGAGAGGGGGCTTTAACCGTTCGAGAGATTCCTTCTCAATGCGGCATTCCAGGCTGCAATATTGATATTGAATTCCTGATAAAATGCTTCTTGAATGAGGCAAGAGAGTTTCAGGTATTGGGCAGTGCAGAGTTAAAAAATGCAGGCTTAATGGATATGCTGCTAAAATCAATTCGTTCTGATGTGTTAAGTGAATCTGAGCAGGATAATCTGTTGAGTATGCTTGCTGAACAAGTTGAACAATCAGGAAGGGAGGAGGTTTTTGTGAACAATAAGGCTGTGTGGAGAACCCTGGATGAATCAAAATTGGATAAACTTTTTTAATATGAACATTTTTAATGTGAACAATGAGCAATAATGATAAAAAAACCTGCAGCTGTTTTTATTATGGGACCCACTGCCTCGGGGAAAACCGATCTGGCCATTGAGTTAGTCAAACATTATCCTTTTGAAATTATCAGTGTTGATTCTGCTCTGGTTTATAAAGAGATGGATATTGGTACGGCTAAGCCAACTCCTGAAGAACTTGAGATGGCCCCACATCGTCTGATTGATTTTCTGGATCCCTCTCAAGCTTATTCTACTGCCCGGTTCAGAACAGATGCTTTAACTGCCATGGCTGATATTCATAGTCGAGATAAGATACCGCTATTAGTTGGTGGTACCATGCTTTATCACCGCAGTTTATTGTACGGTCTTTCAGAATTGCCTAAAGCTGATGAAAGTGTACGCAGTCAAATAGAAGCAGAAGCAAAACTCAAGGGTGCAGATTTTATGCATCAGAAATTGAAGGCAGTTGATCCGCTGGCAGCCAATAAAATTCATCCAAATGATCCTCAACGAGTACAGCGGGCACTGGAAGTTTATCAAATTTCGGGTAAGTCGATGACTCAATTACAGAAAGAGAACCAGGCTGAAGCTCTGGATTGTGAGGTGTATAAAATAATTGTGGCACCAGAGTCCCGCGAGCTATTAAGAGAACGTATTGCTGCTCGGTTTAATAATATGATCAATGAAGGTTTTATTGAAGAAGTCGAGAAACTATTTGCTCGCGGTGATCTGGATTTATCAATGCCCTCCATACGAGCCGTTGGATATCGGCAAGTCTGGGAATATCTGGAAGGTAAAACAGATAAAAAACAAATGATAGAGCGGGGTATTACTATCACCCGACAATTTGCTAAACGTCAGATGACCTGGTTGCGAAGAGAAGAAGATGCTTTATGGATTGCGACAGAAGATGAAGATAGCAAAATTTTTGAGCAGGCAGTTCATTATCTGGCCCCCATTCTTTAATCTGCTGGGCCTGGTTAAACCTGAATAAAGAGTGAAATTTAAAAAGAAATAGGAAAATGTGCAAAAAGTCACTTATCTTAAATATAAGTTTATGTTAATATGCTTTTATTGAGTTTCTGCGACTCTTAAAATGTTATAGATGGATAGAAATTAAGGGTTTACCCTTGACTCTCCTGTCATATCGCTATGTTTTTTTTCTAATAATCAATATAAAATGAATTAAATTGTCTGTATTTACTGGCTTCTTTGACACATAAGGTTTGTTACTCGGAGTGTCAATTGCTATTTTGGTCAATGGATATTTCTTTTATCGATTAATGTCGTGGTTAATTCTATAGGAGGAATGCTGGCTTTAGTCATTTATCGTAATTTGCTTATATACAATTTTTTTCAATTACTATAAACTGATTGCCCTTTTTGCATGAGGGTGGCTTGCATTAAAAGAAAATAATACTAAAAATGATAATTTAGGAGAAGTGAAAATGAGTAAAGGGCAAGCGCTACAAGACCCTTATTTGAACGTTTTGAGAAAAGAGCGGATCCCCGTCTCAATTTATCTCGTTAATGGTATCAAACTCCAGGGCCAGGTCGAATCTTTTGACCAATTTGTAATTTTATTAAAAAATGCTGTAAGCCAAATGGTTTATAAGCATGCAATTTCTACTATTGTTCCTTCAAGAAACGTCAAATTAGCGACTGATGAAACAACCTCCTCAGGTAATAATTCATAAGAAATGATAGTCAGAGCTTCGCAGTGTCAATGAGCAAAAACGAAGTTGTATCTGTAAATAAAACAGAGCGTTATATTAATGAGTGCTGTGATCAAATAGATACTTTCTCCATTATTACAAGGATAAGTATCATTGTTTGATCGTCCGGTAGGTACCGGGGAACGTGCTTTATTAGTTCATATTGATTTCCCCTCAGCCAATCATTCTTCCCCTGTATCCAATATTGAAGGTGCTTTGCAAAATGCGGCCAGTCTCCGGGATGAAGCTCAAAATGAGTTTTATGATTTAGCCCTGTCTGCTGGAGCAGAACCCCTGTCCTTTATAAAAGGCAAGCGCGTAAAGCCTGAACCAAAATATTTCATTGGTACCGGAAAGGCTCAAGAAGTTAAAGATGCGGTAGAGCTCTACCAGGCTGATTTAGTTCTAGTGAATCATCAGCTGTCACCAGCACAGGAACGAAATCTTGAAATTATGTTACAGTGCCGGGTGCTCGACAGAACCGGGTTGATTTTAGATATCTTTGCTCAAAGAGCCCGCTCTCATGAAGGTAAACTACAAGTAGAGCTGGCGCAGTTGAGCCATATGACTACCCGCCTTGTGAGAGGTTGGACTCACCTTGAACGACAAAAAGGTGGTATTGGCTTGCGTGGACCGGGTGAAACACAGCTGGAAACCGATCGCCGTTTATTAGGCATGCGAATTAAGCAACTCAATAAGCGTCTTGATAAAGTGCGCAAGCAGCGTGAACAGAGCCGTCGCTCACGTCAAAGAGCTGAGTTGCCCACAGTTTCTCTGGTTGGTTATACCAATGCTGGCAAGTCAACACTCTTCAATCAATTAACAAAATCAAGCGTTTACGTTGCTGATCAATTGTTTGCTACATTGGATCCCACTTTAAGGCGGGTTGAATTACCAAAAAATTTATCAATGGTTTTAGCGGATACGGTTGGTTTTATCAGTGATCTCCCCCATGATCTAGTTGAGGCTTTCCATGCGACCCTGTTAGAAACCCGCGAAGCAGATTTGTTACTGCACGTTATTGATGCCCATGCGGATAATCGTGATAAACATATCGCAGAAGTTAATTCAGTATTAGAACAGGTTGGTGCAGATGAAACGCCGCAATTGCTGGTTTACAATAAAGTTGATTTACTCAAAGGTCAGCAACCGCGCATAGAGAAGGGCAACTCTGATAATGTGCTGCGAGTCTGGTTATCTGCGATGGATGACAACGGATTAAATTTATTATTGGAGACGATTGCCGAAATTTTTAGCAAGGACCGAGTGCAAAAGCACTTGAAAGTGCCTGCCAATGCTGGTCAGTGGCGAGCCATTTTGTATGATCAGGTTGATATCCTTGAAGAAAGTTATAATGAAATGGGAGATTGGTTAGTTTTAATTGAATCCAGCTCAAGAGATTTTAATAATCTGCTGAAAAAATCAGGATTTCGTGACTTAGTCATAGACACTGTGGAATGAGTTCGATAAAATTCAAATTAGTTTTGGAACATCAACAACTTTTATCCTGGGAGCAGGATATTTAACGAATATTGGAGTATTAAATGGCCTGGAATGAACCTGGCGGTCCAAAAAATAATGATCCTTGGGGTAATAAGAATAATAATGATCAAGGCCCCCCTGATCTGGATGAAGTCATAAAAAACCTTAATGATAAGATTGGTAAATTGTTTGGTGGAAACAAAAAGGGTGGTTCAAATGGCTCTGATTCAGGGGATAATCGCTTTGGCGGCCCCAGTTTTAGCAATCCACCACCGACATATCTACTTGTTATTGTTGCAGTGATTGCAGTAGGTGTCTGGGCTTTATCCGGCATTTACACCGTTGATCAAGGTAAAAAGGCGGTTGTGTTGCAATTTGGGGAAGTCTATAAAACCGTTGAGGCGGGTATTCAGTGGTATGCACCGGGCATACAAATCTATCAGATTGTTGATGTCAGCGCTTCACGAAGCCTGAATATTGGCGGTTCTCAGCATGAGGCTCACATGTTGACTAAAGATGAAAACATTATTGAAGTGAAAGTGGCAGTGCAATATAAAGTCAGTAACGCAGAACATTTTCTCTTTAATGTCAAAGATCCAGGACTGGTTTTAAGACAGGTTTCAGAAAGTGCTGTACGTGAAATTGTTGGTAAAAATGGTATGGATTTTATTCTGACTGAAGGACGTAGCGATATTGCTGCAAAAATTGGTCTTCTGGCTCAGGAAATTCTTGATCGTTATAAAACCGGTTTGCTTATTACACGATTTACTCTGCAAAGTGCGAAAGCACCCCTTCAGGTACAGGATGCCTTTGAAGATGTTAACGCGGCCCGAGAGGACAAAGAGCGTTATATCAATGAAGCTCAGGCTTATAGCAATGATGTCATACCAAAAGCTCGTGGTATAGCAGCACGTCAGGTAGCTGGTGCTCAGGCCTATAATGGTCGTGTTATTGCAGAAGCTGAAGGTGAAACAGCCCGTTTTATAAGTGTCTTAACCGAGTATGAAAAAGCGCCTGAAGTGACACGTGATCGTCTGTATCTGGATGCCATGGAAGGTGTTTATAGTAAAACAAGTAAAGTGATGATTGACACTAAAGGAAGCAATAACCTTTTGTACTTACCTCTGGATAAAATGATGCGCGGCACAATTAGTGGTATGCCATCTGGCAGTCATCTTGAGACAACGCCAGGACAAGACGGCAATTACCAAAAAGGTAGTCAGCAGTCGGACTACCGTTCTTCTAAGTTCAGAACGAGTAATTCTGACAATTCTCGTGCCAGACCATCTATCAGGGAGAGAAATTGATGAAACTATTAGTAGCAATCGCAGTACTGGTCATCGGTATAATTGCTTCCGCTTCATTGTTTACCGTGTCTGAAACTGAAGCCGCAATTCTATTCAAATGGGGCAAGATTGAGCGCTCGGATTACCAGCCGGGACTGCATGTTAAAATTCCATTTGTGAACAATGTGCGCAAATTTGATAAGCGTATTCAGACATTTGATGCAAAACCTGAAGATTATTTAACGGAAGAGAAGAAAATCCTTGTGGTTGATTCTTTTATTCAGTGGAAAATTAGTGATGTTAAAGCTTTCTATGTTTCCATGAGAGGTGATATGGATATTGCTCAGGAACGTATCGCAACCATCGTGAAGGAAGGTCTGCGTAATGAGTTTGGCCGACGAAATATGTATGAAGTGATTTCCGGAGAGCGTCATATCATTATGGATGACATTAACAAGTCTGCAAACAAAGATGTTAAAGATTTTGGTGTGCGCATTGTTGATGTGCGTATCAAACGCATTGAATTCCCACCTAAGGTCAGTGATAAAATCTTCCGCCGTATGGAAACTGAAAGAACTCGAATCGCAAAGGAACTCAGGGCTCAGGGTAATGAAAGTGCGGCTAAGATTACGGCTGAAGCGGATCGTCAGGTGACTATTCTTAAAGCGGATGCATTTAAACAGGCAGAAGAAATCCGTGGTCAGGGTGATGCGAAAGCGTCTGATATTTATGCCGTGGCTTATAGTAAAAATAAGGAGTTTTTTACCTTCTATCGCAGCTTAAATGCCTATCAGAATACCTTTGGCAGTGCCTCAGATATTATGGTGATTGAACCGGACTCTGATTTCTTTGATTATTTTAAAAATAACCAGGGTAAACAGTAATAGTTAAGTACTAATTTAGCCACTTTTGTGAAAGCTGAATAAATTAGTACAAACTGCTGGTAAAATAGTATAAAATCCGGTTTTGGTTAAAATCCGGATTTTTTTTGTTTATGTGGCATGAAATCCTAATTGCAGGTGCTTTGATGTTGGTATTGGAAGGTTTACTGCCAATACTGAATCCTAAAATGTTTAAGCAGATGATGCTCAGTGCTTCTCAAATGACTGAACAACAGTTGCGCTGGACCGGGATCATTAGTATGGTCATCGGTGCTTTTGCTATCTATATACTAAAGCATTAAGGATCTGTTTATTTTCTTATACGCCTTTTTACTCGCTCTGTAGAGCTGAAATGAGATATTACCGTTTAATATGTTAAATAAAGATCGCTGGTTATTGCCTGAAGGCATTCAGGAAGTTTTATCACCACAAGCCTTAACAATTGAATCACAGCGTCGCACTTTACTCGATTTATATCATACATGGGGTTATGAGCTCGTCGAATCTCCGATGATCGATTTTCTGGATTCACTACTAACCGGTACAGGATATGACCTGCAGTTAATGACGTTCACCCTGACGGATCAGATTTCAGGGAAGCTTCTGGGGATTCGTGCTGATATAACACCCCAGATCGCCCGTATTGATGCCCATCATATAAAAACGGAACAACCTTCACGCTTTTGCTATATTGGCCAGGTTTTAAAAACTCGGCTGGAAGGTTTTAATCAGTCACGCAGCCCTTTGCAAGTTGGTGTCGAACTGTATGGACATGCGGGGCCGGACAGCGACATTGAAGTACTGCTGCTAATGATTGAAACCCTCAATGCAGTGGGCCTTAAGGATTTTCATATTGATTTGGGGCATGTGGGCATTTTTCGCAGCTTATCTCAACAAGCTGAATTAAGTCAGGAAGAAGAAGAAACTCTTTTTGACGCACTGCAGCGAAAAGCAGTCACCGAGCTGAATGATTACTTATCAACATTAGCAATTAGCGATGAGCATAAACAACAGCTTTTAGCTTTAGTTGAGCTCAATGGCGATATCTCTGTTATTGATAAGGCTCGTCAGCAATTAACTGGTGATGAAGTTCAAAAAGAGCTTGATAATCTGGAAGCCATTGCAAAAGGTTTGCTGGCCAGAGTGCCTGAACAAACCCTTTATTTTGATCTCTCTGAATTACGTGGTTATAACTATCATACCGGTGTTGTTTTTGCCGCCTATTTGCCCGGACATGGGCAAGAAATTGCGAAGGGCGGGCGCTATGATGGCATCGGTAAAATCTTTGGTCGCTCCAGAGCAGCAACAGGTTTTAGCACAGACTTGACTTACCTGGTCTCAATGAAGGCTCAATCCGATCAAAGTGTTTCAGTTGAATCAATTTTCGCACCGGCGCTTCAGGATACTGAGTTGATGCTAATGGTTGCTGAATTACGCCAACAAGGTAAGCGAGTTATTTGTGAACTAGCTACTTCTAGTTCAAATGTACAAACAATGAATTGTACTCATACTCTGGAAAAAAAATCAGGGCAATGGGAAGTGGTTAAACGGGCTTCTATTTAGCAATCTTTGTATTCTTGGGTTTTTAAATACAATTAATACATCTATTTAACACAACTCTTTATCATTATAATGATTTAAAAGAGTTTTTTTGAAGTAAATTATTGAGGATATTCACATGGGAAAAAATGTCATCATCATCGGTTCACAATGGGGTGATGAAGGTAAGGGAAAAGTAGTTGACCTTCTGACAGATAAAGCTGTAGCAGTCTCCCGCTTTCAAGGTGGTCATAATGCCGGTCATACACTGGTCATTGATGGTAAAACCACTGTATTACACCTTATCCCATCAGGTATTCTCAGAGATGATGTAAAGTGCCTAATTGGTAATGGCGTTGTTTTGGCAATGGATGCACTGGTTAAAGAACTCAATGAATTAGATGAGCAGGGCATTAATGCCAGAGAAAGAATGCTGATCAGTGAAGCATGCCCTCTGATTATGCCTTATCACGTAGCCCTTGATCAGGCTCGTGAGATTGCCCGTGGTAAAAAAGCCATTGGCACAACAGGTCGTGGCATTGGCCCGGCTTATGAAGATAAAGTCTCTCGCCGTGGTTTACGTGTGGGTGACTTACTCAATGCCGAACTATTTGCCAGTAAGCTCAAAGAAGTAATGGAGTACCATAACTTTGCTTTAGAGCACTACTATAAAGCGGATACGGTTGATTATCAGGCGACTCTTGATGAAGCTCTGTCCTATGCAGATGAAATTCGCCCAATGATTACTGATGTCACTGAAGTGCTGCATCAATATCGTGAAAATGGCGATAGTATTTTATTTGAAGGTGCTCAGGGGGCTCTACTAGATATTGATCATGGTACCTATCCTTATGTGACCTCATCAAATACGACTGCTGGTGGCGCTGCAAGCGGTTCGGGTGTTGGGCCGCAGTATTTTGATTACATTCTTGGAATCACCAAGGCCTATACCACTCGTGTTGGCTCGGGCCCCTTTCCAACTGAACTTTTTGATGATGTGGGTCAGTACCTGGGTGAAAAAGGCCATGAATTTGGTGCAACCACAGGACGTGAGCGTCGTTGCGGTTGGTTGGATATTGTTTCATTAAATCGCTCAAACCAGATTAACAGTGTGACAGGTATGTGTATTACCAAACTTGATGTATTAGATGGTATGGAGACATTAAAAATCTGCACAGCCTATGAAATAGAGGGTGAAACCATTAGTGTACCGCCCATTGGTGCTGATTTGTATGATAAATGTGTACCTGTCTATGAAGAAATGCCCGGTTGGTCAGAATCAACCGTTGGTGCAGAATCCTATGATGCTCTGCCTGATAACGCTAAAGCTTATCTGAAACGCATTGAAGAACTAACAAAAACTCCGGTTGATATTATTTCAACTGGCCCTGATCGTGAGCAAACGATTATATTAAATCATCCATTTGAATAAATGGTTTAATGGCAGCTTAGCAGAGTCCTGGGAGGACTACTGGGCTGTCATTAAAAATCAAGGACAAATATGAGTCAAAAGAACGATCCCTACGCAAAACGCGAAGCTAAAAATTACGAAAATCCCATTCCCAGTCGAGAATTCATTCTTGATCTCTTGGCTGAACAGCCTGAGCCTATCAATCGATTTCAGGTAGAAAAACTACTAAAGCTGACAGATCCCGATCAAAAAGAAGGGTTGAGACGGCGTTTACGTGCGATGGAGCGAGACGGACAAATCTTTTTTAATAAGCGTAAATGTTATGAATTAATTTCAGAAATGGAAGTTCTGGAAGGGATTGTTTCTGCTCATCCGGATGGCTTTGGCTTTGTCCTGGCTGAAGACGGTGGCGGTGATTTGTTCATGGGCATGCGTGATATGCGGATGTTATTTCATGGAGACCGAGTGCAGGTCAGAGTAGCTGGACTCGATCGCAAGGGGCGACGTGAAGGTGCATTAGTTAAAATTCTTGAACATAATACCGGTACCATTGTCGGTCAATTGGAAGATCGTGATGGTGTCCTGATGGTTGTGCCTGATCACAAGCGCATTAATCATGATATTGTCGTTTCTAAAGAACATACCTATGGTGCTGAAGTCGGTCAGATGGTTATGATTGAAGTGCTGCATTTCCCAACCCGTTTTCAACAGGCTAAAGGACGTGTCATTCAGAATCTGGGTGGCCATATGGAGCCGGGACAGGAAATTGATGTTGCGATTCGCAGCTACGATATTCCTCATGAATGGCCCATTATGCTGGAAGCTGAAATTGGCGATTTAGAAGCTTCTGTGCCAGAATCCAGCAAGACTGGACGTAAAGATTTTCGTAACCATCTTCTGGTGACCATCGATGGCGCCGATGCTAAAGATTTTGATGATGCGGTTTGTTGTGAAAAGGTTAGTTCTGGTGCCAACAAAGGCGGCTGGCGCTTATGGGTGGCCATTGCTGATGTTTCATCTTATGTGGAGCGAGGTACTGCTCTGGATGCAGAAGCCAAACGTCGTGGTACCTCTGTCTACTTCCCTGGGCGGGTTGTTCCCATGTTGCCGGAAGTTCTTTCTAATGGTCTATGTTCACTAAATCCTGATGTGGATCGTCTGAGCATGGTTTGCGAAATGGAAATTTCAGACACTGGTGAAGTGAAAAGTTATAGCTTTAGTGAAGGCTTGATGCGTTCACATGCTCGTCTGACCTACAACCAGTATGCCGCCATGGTGATTGATGGTGATGCCGATTTATGTGAACAACATGCTGATTTGTTACCACATCTGCATGAGCTTTATCAACTATATCAGGTTCTAGCTAAAAAACGCTCACAGCGTGGTGCCATTGATTTTGAAACAGTAGAAACACAAATTGTCTTCGGTGAAGACAGAAAAATCGAAAAGCTGACACCTATTATTCGTAATGATGCCCATCGAGTCATTGAAGAATGCATGCTGGCTGCCAATGTTAGTGCGGCTAACTTCCTTTTGGAAAATAAAATTGTTGCACTGTACCGTAACCATAAAGGGCCAACTGATGACAAGCTGAAGGCTCTGAAAGAATTTCTTTCACCTTTGGGAATTACACTGGACGGTGGTGATGAACCCCAGGCTAAAGATTTTTCTAAGCTGCTCAATGAAATAAAAGAACGTCCTGATTTTGAAGTACTGCAGACTGTTATGCTGCGCAGCCTGTCTCAGGCTGTTTATGAAGCAGAAAATGTCGGTCACTTTGGTCTGTCATTTGAGGCTTATGCCCACTTTACTTCACCCATACGCCGCTATCCGGATTTATTGGTTCACAGGGCAATAAGGCACATTGTTCGTGGACAAAAAGCATCCACTTACGGCTATACCGTTGAACAGATGTCTGATTTGGGGCAGCATTGTTCCATTACTGAACGTCGCGCCGATGATGCAACCCGTGATGCCACAGATTGGCTGAAATGTGAATATATGCTGGATAAAGTCGGAGAAGAATTTGACGGTAGAATCAGCACTGTCACTGGTTTTGGTCTGTTTGTTGTTCTGGATGAGATTCATGTTGAAGGTCTTATTCACATCACTGCACTGAAAGATGATTATTATCACTTTGATAAAATGAATCACAAAATGAAAGGTGAGCGAACCGGGCAGTCTTATCAATTAGGTGATAAAATCAGTATCAGAGTGGCTGCCGTCAATCTGGATGAACGTAAAATTGACTTTGTTTTAAAAAGCTCTGGTCATGGTGGTGATTTTTCAAAAAATAAGAAAAAGAAATCTCAGCCAAAGTCTCAGAATAAAACACAGCAGAAATTACCAAAAAATTCGGACAATAAACCTGCGGCTAAGGAAAAAACCAAAAAGAAACGTAATAGAAGACGTCGATGGATGAACTGATTTTTGGCATTCATGCAGTAAAATCAGCGCTTAACTATTGTCTGGATGCCAAGTGTGATGCAGTACAGGGTGAAGGGGATGATATTGCTACTGAGCAAATCTCTGCTCTTTATGTCGATCGGGGTAGAAAAGACAAAAGAATTACTGCCATTATTGAGCTGGCCAAAAAAAAATCCGTGAAAGTGACTTTCGTACAGCGAAAGAAACTGGATGAACTTACTAGTGGTAACCATCAGGGTGTTGTTGCTCAAAGTCGTGCACCTAAAGTCAAATCAGAAAGTTTTTTAGATGAGTTGCTGCAAACTTTAGAAGTGCCAGCTTTCTTGCTGATTTTGGATGGTGTTCAGGACCCTCATAACCTGGGCGCTTGTTTACGTACTGCGGATGCAGCTGGTGTTCATGGCATTATTGTTCCTAAAGATCGTTCTGTTTCATTAACCCCTACGGTACGAAAAGTAGCCTGCGGTGCGGATCAAAGTGTTCCTCTGATTCAGGTGACAAATCTGGCTCGTACGCTTAAACTGCTTAAAAGTTATCAAATATGGATTGTTGGCACCGCAGGGGAAACTAATGATACAATCTATAATAGTGATCTTACAGGGGCTTTGGCGCTGGTTATGGGAACTGAAGGTAAGGGAATGCGGCGCTTAACGAGAGAAAACTGTGATACTCTGGTTAAAATTCCCATGGAAGGCAGTGTTGAAAGTCTGAATGTGTCTGTTGCCACTGGCATCAGTTTATTTGAAGCGGTTCGCCAACGCGCTAAAAAGTAGAATAAGGAAAATTCTTATGCTAAAAATACGCATTGCAGGTTCAGAAAGTGAATTACGCCAGATAGCTCATAAAGCCGGCAGCACCCGTATCAAACGCTTTAAAAGAGACAATGGTCGAACCACATTTGCTATTGATGTGCAAATCTCTGTGAAAGACTTTTTGGGGAATCTTGATTTAAGCGCTTCAGAAGCTGAAGGCTCAGGCTCTACCTTAATTGATTGTAATTCCCAGGAAATACAGGCTGAATTAGAACAGCTGTTAGACGATATTTCAGATAAATAATTCATTTACTCATTTCAAACTTTAGCCTTGAAATCCATTTTGAAAAATAATATAATACCGCACCTTTGACAGCCAAGAGGCTTGTCATTTCCTTGCTTTTTGGCATTTTTAATCGCTTTATTAATTAAAGATTAATTGCTCAGAAAGCTGATTAACCACTCTTAAAGGCTAATTACCCGTAAGGATTGTCTAAATGAGACATTATGAAATAATATTTCTTGTCCACCCAGATCAGAGTGAACAAGTACCCGCTATGATAGAACGTTATCGTTCAACGATTGAATCTAATGGTGGAAGTATCCATCGTCTTGAAGATTGGGGACGCCGTCAACTGGCTTATCCAATTAACAAAATCCACAAAGCTCATTATGTTTTAATGAATGTTGAGTGTGAGCCAGCAAGTATCGATGAATTAACACATGCTTTTAAATTTAACGATGCCGTTATTCGTAACCTGATCATCTCTATGAAAGGTCCGTACACCGATCCTTCTCCTCTTGTTAAAGAGAAAGAAGAGAGTGCACCCGCTAAAGGCAGTGAAGAAAAAGCTGCGTAATTAAGACTAAAAGTAAAGTTAATAATAAAACTAATGGCTAAAATTAATAGCCAGATTAGAATGCATTAACTTATGTTTAAATAGAGATTAAAAAGAAAAGGTGAAGAAGAATGTCACGCTATTTCCGTCGTAGAAAATACTGTCGTTTTACTGCTGAGGGTATTACTGAGATCGATTATAAAGATCTTGCAACCCTGAAGAACTATGTCATGGAAAACGGTAAAATTGTACCAAGTCGTATCACTGGTACCAGTGCTAAATATCAGCGTCAGCTGTCAACAGCAATTAAACGTGCCCGTTACCTGGCTTTACTTCCATACACTGATAGTCACGATTAACTCTTTTTTTATCTAGAGAAAGAGTTTGACTTGAAGATAGTGCAATTTAGAGAGAGTTCACATGAACATTATTCTATTAGAAAAAATCAATAACCTGGGCGAACTAGGCGAACAGGTTTCTGTAAAAGCAGGCTTTGGTCGTAACTTCCTTATCCCCAAGGGTAAGGCATTACCAGCAACAAAACCAAACATTAAAATGTTTGAAGAGCGTCGCGCAGAACTTGAAGTGGCTGCGGCTGAGTCATTAGCTGCGGCTAATAGTCGTGCTGATGAAGTGAATGATAAAGAAATTGTTATCGTTCGTAAGGCCGGTGATGAAGGTCGTATGTTTGGTTCAGTAACCAATGGTGATATTGAAGAAGCATTAGTTGCTGCTGGTATTCAGGTTGAAAAACGTGAAGTCCGTATGCCAGAAGGTGCAATTCGTGAGCTGGGTGAATATGAAATAGTTATTCATCTGCATACTGATGTCAATGCAACCGTCAAGGTAATTGTTGAAGCTGAGTAAATTCCAGACTTAAACTTTATACTTTGCAAAAAGGGCCGTTTCTTATTTATGAGGAATGGCTTTTTTTTTATTACTAAAGGCTTTTTTGTTGCTAAAGGAAGTCGCTTGAGGTAAGAATCTAGGGTAATAGAAGCGTAAACCGCCCGCCGCCCAATTGTGATTTATTATCAATTACGGTTGAACCTGCTCTGTCTTTATTTGTGTGAATATTAGCAATTTTTTCTGCAAAATAAAGCCCAAGTCCAGTACTGCCAGACTGCATATTAATTGCTGTTTCCAGTGTGTCCGGATGGGCAAACATCTTCTCTGGAAATCCTTTGCCATCATCTTCAACGATTATTATAAGATAGCCATTTTCTATTCTTGCACTGAGTTTGATGTGCTTATCAGCATATCGAATTGAATTGTTGATAATGCTGTTAATAATGGTTGAAATTAAATCTTTGTCAAAAAACCATTCAATACTGTCATCACAATCCATATCAATTGAAAAATCATGCCGGGTTCTTATCTGGGTATTGTTGATGATGAGTTCGTCAAGAAAGTCGTAGAGGTTGTACTGGTCAGCCTGTATCGAAAACAAATGGGTTTCCATTTTGTACAATGAGAGTAATTGTACCAGCGAGTTATTAATACGATGTAATTCATATTGAATGGTCGATATGCTTTCCTTTTGTTCTGGAAGTGCTGAGTCAAGGTTGTGATACAGCATTTCAAGGCCACTTAAGGAGATTAGCAGAGAGTTTTTAATATCATGGATGAATGACATTAAGACGGCATTAAATTGTTCAGAAGAATGTACAGTATCGGCTTGTGGATGGGGCATCAACAAAGCTCCGAATAAATGTGTTCCAGCTTCTGATATTTCTCGTTGTTTTTATCCAGGTTTTGACTGACATCAAGAAAATGCCTTGCCCTGCCAAGTAATTCAGCGTTTTTACCGGTTTCTTTGAGATGAAATAAGAGTGCTTGTGCAGCATTCATATTGACTGAGATCCTGTCAGGCAGGTGCTCAGCAGCATCCTCAAATATTCGGGTGGATTCAAGTAAAAGATTACTATTATAGAGCCGCATGCCTTTACCATTTTGAAGAAGGTAATGGTATTTTTTAGTCATTTCTTCAATATTGCTCTGCTCATGACCATTTTTATTATTAATATCATCTTTTAGAGCTTCGGCTAATTCTGTTTCACCCAGCTCTTCAGTTGTGGCAATGAGATCTTTTTGAAACTCAGGGGGCAGTTCGGATAGGTGTCCATGAATATTGGCAATGGCCTGCTGAAACAAATCACGAGCATTATCTTCATGTCCCAATTTGAGTTGAGCCATGCTTTCAACAAACTGCGTATGCAGTAATGCGGCTTTATCTTTTTTATAGATTTTTTGTGCAGAACGGATTGTTTGGACGGCTTGTTTACCCTTGCCGGAGTCCACATAGAGTTTAACCAGATTCATGTTGTCATTAACACTGCCAAAGCAAGAATTTTTGCCTTGCAGTATGGCTCTTTTTAAGGATTTTTCTGCCGTGCTTTGATCATCGTTTTGCAGTGCAACCTGGGCCAGATGTTGTTGTCTGGCAATGGTATTTGGGGATATTATAGTGGCATTGCTGAGGACATTCTGTACTTCTTTAGTCTTTCCCTGGTATTCTAAAATCTGTGCTAACAGATCATAAGCTTCAATATAATTTTTGTTTTCTTCGATGACTTCTTCCAGTAGAGACTGAGCTGATTTGTGTTTGTTTTGCTCGATTAATACTTTTGCTTTGCCTACTTTTGCCCATTGAAAGTCTCTTACTGCGAGTGCTTTGTCATAAACTTTCAGGGCGACATCCAGCTCATTTCCTGCCAGAGCAATCTCACCTTTGAGTTTGCCAATATCTAAAGCCTGTCGACTGTGTTGAGCAATTTTTTTATCTGCGATTGCTAAAGCTCTGAGATAGTCTTTTTTATTGTATGCCTCATAAATATCTTTCATGATTGATTTTTTTTCAACCAGCATTTTCAGACGTTTAAGTAATAAGTCCTTTGGAAAGGGTTTGTTCAGATAGCCATCAGGGCGATATTCCACGGCTGCCATGACCATACTTTGAGTATTTTCTGCAGTGATCATAATATAAATTGTGCCATAAGGAATTAAATGGCGGTGCATGATTTCTTCAAGTAATTGCTGCCCGTTTTGACCGTCACCAAGATTATAATCACATAAAATGACATCAAACTTGTTATAGGTGACTTTTTTTAAAGCTTCAGCGGCATCTTTTGCATCGTCAATGTGTTGAGCACCACAGCTGACCAGGATTGAGCGGAGCATAGAGCGATAATTTGCAAAATCGTCAATGATCAGAAAATGTATTTTTGATAGATCCAGTCTAGACATATAAAAGTCTTAAATTAAAGTAGTAGAGACCATTTAAGGATAGCAAAAAGAAGCTTAATAACAAGTTTTCAGTTTATTTACCTGAGATCATCATCTGTTTCATTAACATCAACTTGACCGGACATTCGACGTCGAACATGTGACCATGACATACCAATTGCTAATACCATGGATAATAAACTCAAAATAATATAGGTGATGGTTTGAATGCTGTCAGCAGGGACAATTCCCCAGTCGATGACCATCCATAATAAGGTGCCAAAGAAGGCAAAAGCCAGAATCAGGCCGATGAGACCTAATGATGTAATTGTTGCACGAATATAAACAATCCAGCCAATGAGCAGGACAATACCAGAAAAAGCCATTAATGGTTCAAAGCCTGTTTCCAGGCCAGTGAGCATCCAGTGATAAAAAGAATAACCACTGGGGTTAAATGTTGCAAAAACTAAAATAAGTGCAAAAAACAGACGAACAAAAAAACTTTCAAAACTAAATGCATTCCTGGCCATGATAATGAACCTTTACCCTTTATTAAGAACAGGCGTTTATCTTACTAGAGAAGTTATCGTGAAGCCAATACATGATTCTACTTACTTGAACCAATATAGAAATCGTATTTCAGGTTGCCAAAAGATAAAAAAGGATTAAATTTAATATCAGTGAAACAATGCTCAAACTCCGCCAAACCAGCATCGGATTGCGTTCAATGAGGGGGATTGCACTGGTCTTCAGAAAGTGAGGATTCGGGTGCTGCAAATCGTGCAGGAATTCAAAAACATCTTCTTGTCGTACTTTAATATCCAGAGATAAGGCTTTTTGTATGGCACCATCCATCCAGTTGGGCACCATCGGGTTTAAATGAATGCTGGCAACATATTGCAATTGGGAAAGTTGTCGATAAGTGGCTTTTTCCGACATATCCTTACCAAAGGGTAAATGATTATTCAGCAGTTCATAGGTAATAACGGCCAGTGAATATAAATCACTGCGTTCGTCACCGGACTGACCCAGATAAAATTCAGGTGCACTATAGTTAACTGTGCCTAAAATAATTTCATCCGATGTTTGTTTTTTCATTTCATTGATTCCGGCAATTTTAACCGAACCAAAATCAATAATTTTAACCTTTCCTTCTGAGGTGATGATTATATTTTCAGGTTTTAAATCCTGATGTAACATTTCCAGGCGATGAAATGCTCGTAAGCCCCGGGTTATTTGTTCAATAATGGGCAGCACTTGTTCAATTGGTGGCAGAGGATTTTTCTGCATCCATTCCCGCAGAGTGATTCCTTCGAGAAACTCTGTCACATAATAGAGCGAATGTGGTTTTTTTTTCGAACTGATGATTTTTAGAACATAGGGCGAATCGATACGTTTACCAGCCCATTCTTCATGGAGAAATTGTTCGATAAAATATTCATCATCCTGATAATTAATAGAAGGTGTTTTTAGAATGACTGTTTGTTTTGTTTTTTGTTGTTGAGCCTTATAAATCTGGGTGCGCTTACTGGCATGGATTTCTTTGATGATTCGATAACCATCCAGGATCATTCCTGGTTCTAAGGGGGGAGGGAATGGCAGTTCATGGGCTGTCTGTAGAACTTCCTCTTCTTCAGGCAGAGGGAGATTTTCTATTTTCAGCAACTGCAGGCTAAGATTATCGTCACTCTGGTTGCTACTGGCAAGCTGGGCAATTTTAAGGCATTTTTGATTTAATAAATCCGTGTCACAGAGATTACTGCTGGAACTGGTGAGGATTTCTTTGAGTGATTTTGTCGTGATAAAATCATGTATGCCATCCGTGGATAATAAAAAAATATCATCCTGTTCTAGTGGTACTTTGCGATAATCAATATCCAGATGGAGATCAATGCCCATGGCTCGATTAAGATAATTTTTTTCGTCGGAAACCCAGAATCGATGGTCTCTGGTCAATTGTTCCAGCTCACCATCACGTAAACGGTAAATGCGTGAGTCGCCAATATGAAAAATATGTGCTGTAGTTGATTTTAAAATTAACAGGGTCAGTGTTGTTACCATCCCCCGGGCACTTTGATAGTCTGTATGCCCCCGGCTGTATAGCCAGCTGTTAAGTGCAGAAAGTATTTTCTGTGATGAACTCTTTACTGTCCACGAATCGGGAGTACTGTAGTAGTCGTTGATAAAACCACTGATACAGGCATGACTGGCTTCCTTTCCTGCTTCACTGGAACTCATGCCGTCAGCAATGGCAACCACTATCCCTTTGTTTCTCAGGGGGTGTTTATCAGGTATTAAAAAGCCGAGACAATCATCGTTGTCAGCCTTAACGCCTTTGTCACTATAGGAACCAAGACTGATTTCCAGCTTTTTGTTCATGAGTTTAGCCATATTAAAAGTGTTGTGTATTAAACATTAATTGTCAATTAATCAACTTCAATCATCTCAACTGTGCCATCAGGCAGGACTTCAGCCATATGTCCCCTGGGCTCCTCAATAAACTGAATGGCGACTAGCACAAAAAGTGCCGCCCCGGCGATGGTTAAAAAGAAGATTTGTGGTGAGACAAATGACAGTACTGTAAGAAACAAAACTGCACCAACATTACCGTAGGCACCGACCATGCCGGCAATCTGTCCCGTCATACGTCGTTTAATCAAGGGCACCATGGCAAAAACAGCTCCCTCCCCAGCTTGTACAAAAAACGAACAAAGCATAGTCACTGCTACCGCCAGAAATAATGACCAGCTGGACTCAATCTGACTCATAATAAAATAACCTGCAACCAGACCTAATAAAAATATCGTCAATGATTTCTTGCGACCATACTTATCACTGATGAGGCCACCGCCCGGGCGTGCAATCAGATTCATAAAGGCAAAACCAGAAGCTAATAGACCAGCCATCACTGCTGTGACGCCATGAGTTTCATTGAAAGTATCATAGAAGAACAGTGGTAACATAGAAACAACCGCCAGCTCAGAACCAAAGGTCACCATATAGGCTAAATCCAGAATAGCAACCTGCTTAAACTTATAACGGTGAATTTCGGGAATGGGCTCTTTTAAATGCTCATTATTAATATGAAATATTTTATAAACATTATACAAAAACAAAGCACTAATACCTGCGTAAATTATATTAGCGGTATTGCCCTCAAGTAAACTGACACCTGCAGGAGAAAGCTTCCAGGTGAGTAATGATAAGGTAGCATACATTGGAATTGACATTAAAATGTAAAAATATAAATCACCTTTAGAAGTGACTTCCATTGCTCCGATACGCTTAGGCTTAAAGTAAGTTGAGCCTTTGGGTGTGTCTGTGACACTTAAGAAATAAATAGCGGCATAAATCAGGGCAATTACCCCGGTTAGAGCAACGGCATATCTCCAGCCATCATCACCGCCAAAAGCCAGAGCAATCGTTGGCAGGCTCATTGCAGCAGCTGCAGAGCCAAAATTACCCCAGCCACCATATATACCTTCAGCAACGCCTACCTGTTTTGCAGGGAACCATTCTCCCATCATACGGATACCAATTACAAACCCGGCACCGACAAAACCTAGTAAAAAACGAGCCAGTGCCAGCTGTTCAAAAGTGTCAGCCAGGGCAAACATAAAACAGGGGATGCTGCCCAGAGACAAGAGTGTTGCATAGGTTCTTTTGGGACCGAACCTATCAACCAGCATACCGATGATAATGCGGGCGGGAATTGTCAAAGCAACATTCAGAATTAAGAGTGTTTTGATTTGCTGCGAGCTTAAACCCAGGCTCTCTTTGATGACGATGAGAAGGGGAGCGTGATTAAACCAGACAAAAAAACTGATAAAAAAAGCAACCCAGGTTAAATGCAGTATCTTTGTTTTTCCGGTAAAGGAAAATAAATTCAGTTTACTGTTGGACATGATTGTATACTCTTTGAATAATTTATTAATAAATTGGTTAAAGCATTTAATAGGCCAATTAATATAACTTCATGTTAATAAATATAAACATTTCTGCATGGTCTTGTTTGAATTTAATGTGTGCACCACTATGGTGCAAAGCGATAAGGTGAAATTACGGGTGATATAATCCCATGGTGCATTAAATCTTTGTAAGAAATTCTTATATGATATTGCACCAAATCTTTTTGCATCCAGCCCGGATGTGGAGATTGTGTTTTTCTAAGTTTCAAATAATTTACAAATATAAATATTATGTTATAATCTTTTAAATTACTTATAAAGCAAGGGCTGTATGGGTATCGATTCCAAGAAATATATATAACACTAAAATAAAATCCGGTTAAATATATACAACTCATATCGTTTTAATAAATTATTTGTAATTCTCGTCTCGACTAATTCAAACAGGAAAACAGCCATTAACAAGCAAAGAAATAACCTGGAAGATATCGAAGTTTTGGCTGTCAAGCTGAACAATGCTTTACAGAATATCGATGAGTTAACAAAAATAAAATTGGAAAATCACAACCTTCAAGTAAATGGGATAAGCCTTTCTCTGCAAAGAATCCAAATTGGCATAGGCAAAACATTGCACGATATGAAAAGCATCCCTAAAAAACAAGTAATTACAAAAGTAGTTTAATCCAGCAAGCCTCTAAGACTCAGGACAAATTCAGTTAAAACAAGTTATTTCGGATTTCCGAATCACTTTTTCTGAAACCTCTGCCGCCAATCACCAGGATCAGCATAGAGTAGGCATTCTAGTCAAAACAGCAATAACACCACCATCCCTAATTTATAGATTGAAAAATGCCATTGAATTTAATGACTTGATTTTATCTGTTTATAGAACTAAAGTAACAGATTCTGTTATAAATTCTATTTAACTTAATCTTATTATTAAAGGTGATTGTTATGGGATTACATTTAGTACCTTTCCTCATTGGTTCAGCAGTAGGTTCTGTGGCGACTTATATTTATAAAGATAAAACGAGCCAGAAAACAATAAAAGATGTGGCACAAGATGCTTCTGATAAAGTAAAATCAGCAGCAAGTAATGCTTCTGATAAAGTAAAATCAGCGGCAAGTGATGCTTCTGATAAAGTAAAATCAGCGGCAAGTGATACTTCTGATAAAGTGAAATCAGCGGCACAGGATGCTTCTGATAAAGTAAAATCTTTTGTTAAACCAGATTAAAGTTGGCGGATAGTAGAAAAATTGCTGATTTGGGGGATATGAAGTCTGCAAATTATAAAAAGCAGCCATTCACAAAATCGGATAAACTAACTTAGGTCTCTGTAAGATTAGTTATTGATATAATCCAGTTGGTTCCAAAAAGTTATAAATTCCAAGTAGACTGGGAATCTTTGACCATACAAGAGTTAATGCTCTGTACAAGACAAAATTCAAACATGTTTTGTACAGACATTATATTAATCCAGCGAAGGAAACTGAAGTGTCGCTCCCTTAGCCAGAAACATTTTATTGTCGATATGACCAACAAATAATGGTTCTGAAATTGTACGAAAATGGATATGCATACCACTATTTGGCGCAGACATAATTCCCTTATGTTTGTCAGAATAGAAACCCACGCTTTCAATTTCTATATCATTCAGTCCACCAATATACCGAGACCTTAGAAAACTGGACAGATGATCTGGTTTACCGTTTCCCATCCCATCGACAATAAACCATTTCAAACCGTCTATTTTTGCATGTAAAATAAATGGAAATGGTACTGTTGAATCAATGCCAGCACTCTTAGCTAATTCAGGTAATGCACTTTCAAGTTGAGCAAAGGTCATAATATCTTCAGGCAGTTTCATTGTGGTCCATTTTTTTACATTAACATAAGCCAAAAAAGCAATATCACGATCTTCTTTGACAATACCAGCTGAATAGGTATGATTATCAAAAAAGCTTTCATACAAATCACCAGATGTAATTAATAATTCTTTATCAAGCCCCTTTGGCATTCCTATCCCATATAAATCATCAGATTTGATTTTAGAGAATGGAAAACTTTGAGTTAGCTTATTTTCTCGAATCAAGCGTAAATCTCCAAATGATTTTACCTGCAATTCTTTCAAATAATAGCTATGTTTCATAACTCCCTGAATAATATCTTCATGAGCCATAATATTCTGACTTGCTAAAATAATAATCATCAGAGCAAAAATAGCTTTCATTTTACTCTCCTGAGTTATCTGAAAGTAAGTCAATAATTGACAAAGCAACACTTTTGCTCGATTGTGGGTTTTGTCCTGTAATAAGCTTACCATCGATTTCCACATGATCAGACCAATTGGGCTGAACAACAAATTTCGCGCCAAGCTCACGCAAACGGCTTTCAAGTAAAAACGGCATTTTTTCAGTGAATCCTGCTGCAGACTCTTCTTCATTGGTAAAGCTGGTGAGCACTTTACCTGAGACTAAATGTGAACCATCTGACAGTTTTACATTAACAAGACTAGCTGGGCCATGACACATTGAGGCAATTATTTTTTCTTGCTGGACAAATTTGCTTAGCAATTCACCTAAACTCTTACTTTCTGGAAAATCATACATTGTTCCATGACCTCCAGGCAAAAGTACTGCACTAAAATCAGATGAGTTTATAGAAGAGAGAAGTGAGGTGTTTTCTAATGCTTTAATGGCATCACCCCAAAGTTCTTCCTGTCCATCTGTAGGCTTACTTCGAGGATCAATAGGCGCTTTACCTCCTTTTATGCTGGCAACAGTGACCTTGTAGCCCCTGTTAATAAATTCGACATAAGGCACGGCAAATTCTTCCAGCCAGACTCCTGTCTGTTCACCTGGAGTAATTTCACCAAAGCTGGTCACAATAATCAAAATACTATGTATTGTCGTCATCACATTTTCCTTAGTTGTTTTTGGTTTATAAAAAAAGTATTAACGTATTATTTTGTGACAGCATACAAGTAATTAATATACAATAATAATTATATTAATTGTCAGTAGGTATAAATATATTTATGGTAAATTTTGAATGGTATAGAAGCTTTATTGCTGTTTATCGAAGTGGGACAGTCACAGGTGCAGCAGAAGCACGTAACCTTACTCAGCCAGCAATAAGTCAACACTTAGTTGCGCTTGAAACAACCGTTAAACAGTTATTGTTTAAACGTACACCGAGAAAAATGATCCCGACTGAATATGGCAATGAGTTGTATAGTCGCATGGCTCCCTCAATGGATAGTCTTGAAAAAGTATCAACTACCTTACGAGATACATCTGTAAAGAAGATTCCAAGTATTCGCTTTGGTGTGCCTTTAGATTATTTTCATAATATGGGTATAGAAAAACTGAAAAATTCACAACTTAAGTTGTATGTTGAAACAAGTGATGCAGAAAAAATGATAGAAAAGTTATCCCTTGGAAAACTTGATGCGGTTATTTCTACACAACAAATTCGGGGAAATAATTTGGATTATTTAAAAATTGATGAAGAGGAGTTTTGCCTGGTTGCACCTCCTGATATCAAACTTCCGAAGAACCTTATAAGCCAGAGAAATTTACTCAATAAAATCGAACAGTTTATATTGAAACAAAACTGGATCAGTTATTCGGCAGAGCTACCCATTATTCGGAGGTTCTGGCACATTGCTTTTAACCAACGACCCAGTATTAAACCTGTAATGGTAGTGCCGAGTCTGTTAGCAATTCGTAAAGCAATTGAAACAGGGTGGGGAATCAGTGTTCTACCGCGTTATATTTGTGAACACTCATTAAGTGAGGGAAAACTAAATATATTATGGAAACCTAAGAAAACTATAAAAAATGATCTATGGATAGCGACTAGAAAAGTAGATAGAAATAAACCACATATAAGCCATCTTATTTCATTTTTTAATCAATGAACATTGTTATAAATCAATACCATAGAGGAATTCTCAAATATATCCAAGGGATTTACAAACAAAAATGATTGCATCTTGCTGTGAGACTTATAACCTATTTGAAAAAATCATTATGAAGTACTTGATTTATTTCTCTTGTTTGTCAAATATGGCTCAATTTACCAGAAGTCGTCATTCCCAGCCAAGTGAAAACTAAATATCAGGCTAAATATGATATAGTTACTAAAAAGCTTTTGGTAATAGATCATCTGAAACAAGCAACACTAATGTAGTATTAGTGCCTGGTTGTAATTAAATAGTGGATGTTTATGGGGAAAAATAACAAAGCAAAATACTTAGTACTTATCAGTATTCATGGGCTCATTCGCAGCCATGATCTTGAACTTGGGCGTGATGCTGATACAGGCGGCCAGACAAAATACGTGGTTGATCTTGCCAAGGCGCTTGCTGAACACGATGATGTTGAGCAGGTTGACTTAATTACCCGTCGTGTTGCTGATGTGAATGTCAGTGATGATTACGCTAACCCGACTGAAGTACTTTCCGATAAGGCCAGGATTGTTCGCATTGATGCGGGCACTGAAGAATACATTCCCAAAGAACAACTGTGGGATCACCTTGATAGCTTTATGGATAACTTGACCAGCTGGCTCAACGTGCAGCCACGTATGCCTGATCTGGTGCATAGTCATTATGCTGATGCCGGTTATGTAGGTGTACGACTTGCTAACTTACTTGGCGTTCCTTTGATTCATACTGGTCATTCACTCGGGCGAGATAAACGCAAACGCTTATTGGCCATGGGAGTGTCGCGTGATGAAATTGAGCACACTTACAACATGGTAAGGCGTATTGATGCGGAAGAGGAAATACTGGCTAATGCTGATCTGGTAATTACCAGTACTCATAATGAAATTGAAGCACAGTATGGGCTCTATAATTACTATGACCCTGAGCGCATGTTAGTTGTACCTCCAGGAACTGATTTAACATTGTTCTATCCTTCACAAGAAAATGAGGAGACATCATTTTCAACTCAGTTGCCACGATTTTTAAATGAGCCTGATAAGCCATTGATACTAGCCCTGTCTCGACCTGATGAACGTAAAAACATTCTTACCCTACTCGAGACTTTTGGCGAGTCGAAAAGTTTACAAGAAGTTGCTAACTTACTGATTGTTGCCGGTAGTCGAGATGATATTCGGGATATGGAAAGTGGTGCTCAGTCTGTTTTAACAAATATCCTGCTGCTAATTGACAGTTACGACTTATATGGAAAAGTTGCTGTACCTAAGTCCCATAGTGCCGATCAGGTACCTGCAATATACCGGCTGGTTGCATCCTCTCGAGGCGTTTTTATTAACCCAGCTTTAACGGAGCCTTTTGGCCTGACACTTCTGGAAGCTGCAGCCAGTGGATTGCCACTTGTTGCAACAGAAAATGGGGGCCCAGTCGATATCATTGAAAACTGCAAAAATGGCTTGCTGATTGATCCATTAGACAAGCCAGGGATAACTGAAGCCCTGTTAAAATTATTGCAAAAAAAGAATGTCTGGTCACAAGCTGCTAAGAATGGCATTAAAGGCGTTAGAAAATATTATTCATGGCAGGCGCATGTAAAGACTTATATAGAAAAGGTTGGCGAGTTGCAGGGTAAATACCAGCCTATACCAAGCAAACGCCCTGCTCGAGCAGCGCGTTATCGTGATCGTGCCATTTTTAGCGATCTTGATCAAAATCTTGTAGGGAACCCAGAAGGTTTAAAACGTTTCTCTGATGTCATTAAAAAGAATCGCAAATGCGTTACTTTCGGAATAGCGACTGGCCGTCGTATGGATTCAGCATTAGCATTAATGAAAAAACACCGCATACCAACACCGGATATTCTGATCAGTAGTCTTGGTACGCGCATACATTATGGTCAGAGTCTGACAGAAGATGGTTATTGGGCTGATCATGTCGATCATGACTGGAGTGGTCAGCGCGTACGGCGTATACTGGGCAAAGTACCTGGGCTGAAGCTTCAACCGAAAATAGAACAAACGCCGTTTAAGGTTTCTTATTATTATGACCCAGAAATAGCGCCAACAATTGAAGAGATTGTTAGTCAACTTCGACAACAAGAAATCACCGCTAATGTCATGCTGTCCTTTGGCCAGTTTCTTGACATTGTTCCTGCACGCGCTTCCAAGGGGCAGGCATTGCGCTATGCATCACAACGTCTGGATATCCCACTAGAACAAATTCTTGTTGCAGGTGGTTCTGGATCTGACGAAGACATGATGCGAGGTAATACTTTAGCGGTTGTTGTTGGTAATAGGCATGATGAAGAGCTTTCTCAACTGGTCGATCAGGAAAGGATTTATTTTGCGGGATTGGAGCATGCTCCTGGTATTCTTGAAGCAATAGATTATTATGATTTCTTTCATGCGTGCATGGTACCGAAAGCGTGATGAGTGTTAAAATGCTTGTCTGTTAAATTGGTCAAGACTATTTTTGCGAAAAAATATAAATAATTGAGGAGTGGCTATTAAAGCTGAATTCATGTTAACAAAAATTGATTTACCGAAAGGTGTAATGTTTAATGCTTACCCTGACAGCATTGGCCAAAATATGGCTGATACAGTGCGTATGCTCAAAAGACCAGAATTCAAGGATGTTTTTTCCTTATTCTATATCCTGCCTACTATTTTTAATAGTGATTTAGATCGCGGCTTTTCTATCATAGATTATGACATCAATGATGAGCTTGTTTCTCGGGGAGATTTAGAAGAGCTCCATAAACTCAATATTATGTTCAAGTTTGATCTCGTTCTGAACCATCTGTCCGTAGGCTCTCCCCAATTTCAAGATCTATTGAAGCATGGGGACGAATCAAAATATAAGAATTTCTTTATTGATTGGAACGAATTCTGGTGTTCGCACGGAGAGATGGGCTCTGACGGTTATGTGATACCATACGCAGAACATCTAGAGAAGCTTTTCATGAGAAAACCTGGTTTTCCGATATTGAAAGTACGCTTTCCGGATGGATCTGACAGACCTTATTGGAATACGTTTTATCAGGAGGTTAATTATCACAAGATCTCCGTTCAGGATCTACTCCAGGCATTAGGGACGGAAAAATTCACGCATGAGCACGCGCAGAATATTGCATCGCTTGTGAATGATGTATTGATTGCGAAGCGGGATATTAGCGAAATAGATTTAGGCGACTTTTCCTATCTCAGAGATGATGTTATTTCTGTTATTGAACAAAACCGTCAATATCTGGGGCAAATGGATTTAAATGCTCAATCGCAAGAGGTCTGGGATTTTTATGATGAAACCTTTAAGAAGTTACGTGACCATGGCGCGAAGCTTGTCAGGCTTGATGCATTTGCTTATTTGCACAAGAAACCGGGTGAGATTAATTTCTTCAATAAACCGGGTACGTGGGAGTACCTGGCAAAACTGAAACGCATAGCCGACAAGTATGACTTGATTCTCCTGCCTGAATTACATTCTGAGTATGGCACCAGGCTGCATGAAGAAGTGGCTGCTGAAGGATTTCCTATCTATGATTTTTTCTTTCCCGGTTTGGTTATTCATGCCCTGGATCGCGGAACAAACAAGCATCTTCTGCACTGGATTGACGAGCTAATAGAGAAAAATATCAAAACGATTAATATGCTTGGATGTCATGATGGCATCCCTGTCCTGGACTTGAAAGGGAAAGATAATGTCAGCTCAAGAGAAGGATTAGTAAGTGATAAAGAGATCGATGCCCTTATCGAAGGAATAATGGACAGAGGCGGGAGAGTAAAAGATCTATACGGCTCGGATGGAAAGAAAATTTCGTATTATCAGGTAAATGCGACATTCTTCAGTGCACTGGGGGAAGACGAACGAAAATTGCTTCTTGCCCGGGCAATTCAAATGTTTATGCCGGGCATACCGCAAGTGTGGTATCTGGATCTGTTTGCCGGCAAGAATAACTACGCAGCTGCTGACAAAGGCGGTACGGCGGGTCATAAAGAAATCAATCGCACAACGCTTACAAACAGCAATATCGAGCAAGGACTTAAGCAAACTGTTGTGCAAGACCAACTTGAGCTCATAAGACTTCGGAATACATCACCTGCTTTTGACGGCGAGCTGACTGTCAGTGATACAGATGAGCACAGTCTGCACTTAACCTGGAAAAATACGGGAAGTATAGCAAGTTTGAACGCTGACTTACGCGATTATAGTTTTAGTATTACACATAAGGAAAATGCCAGTGAAGAAAATGTGATGACATTTCTCTAGACGCTGGAATCGACATTTTGTAGAGGATCAATATGAAAATATTAGCGACGGATTTAGATAGAACGCTACTCCCTAATGGCCGTTGGGAAATTGATAGAGAAGCGATCAAGCTGTTTAATGAATTGACAGAAAAACATGACGTGCTCGTGGTTTATGTAACGGGACGAAATCTTGCTCTCACTGAGAATGCGATAAAAGAATTTGGGGTCAGATACCCCAATGTTCTGTGTAGTGACGTCGGCACTTCGATTAGAAAGCATGAGAATGGTAAGTGGAAGTTTGATGATGGCTGGGTTGATCATGTCAACAGGGAGAGTCCAAGGTGGGATGCCATGGCAATAAGAGATGCTGTTGCCGGGATTGATGGTCTGCGGGAACAGGAAAGTGAACACCAGAACCAGTTCAAGCAGAGTTATTATGTTAAGCACGACGAAAAAGATCAGGTTTTAAAAAAAGTTGATGAACTGGTGAAGGGAAAATTTGATGAAGAAATCATCTATAGTTTTGATTCCCAGGACGGCAAAGGGCTTCTTGATTTTTTGCCAGCAAGTGCGACAAAACTGACTGCCTTGGAGTATGTGGCTGAGGAGTTTGGTACTGCGAAAAAGGATGTTGTATTTTGCGGGGACAGCGGCAACGATATCTTCCCTCTGACAGCGGGTTTTTCGGGTGTTCTTGTGAGGAATGCCGATGATCAATTGGTAGAAAATGTAAAAAAAGCAATGAACCAGAACTCTGGTTTGAAAGTGTATTTCGCAAAAGGAAATTTCAAGGGCTTGAATGGATATTATACGAGTGGTGTGATTGAAGGGGCCTATCATTTTGGGGCTTTTGATTGAGCCATGGATAGTTAAGATAGTTTAAGTCTAATTTTTGGAGGAGCTTTTTCCTGGCTTAAGGGAGAAATGACATTGCTGGATTAGTCAAAATGATTGGAGCTAGCAAAAGTTAATATCCCTATTTAACAATTATTCTATTTGTATTAATCAATAACTTAACGGCAATCTGCCTTCTTGTGTTTCTACGCTTTTTTGGCTGGTCTGCACATAGCCTACCTTAAAAGTAGCAAGAATTTTTTCACAAGCGCCCTAAATGTTTGAAAGTTATCAAAGTATAAACATCTTGAAGCCTCTGGATGGCCCAACTCCAGAAGAAAAAGCTGTGATTTTCAGTGCTGGAGTCATTCCATTAGATAATTACCGGTGGCGAAATCATTGCCATGGATTATTTCAAATACCCGCGCCTACCTGAATAAGAATTCACCAGCCACGGGCTAACTCGCCCCTTTAGGGGTATATAGTAAAACACATGCCTTTCTATTATGCTATTTTGAATAAAATCATCATTTTTTAAATAACTCTTGACTTAGTAGTAATATACTACTAATATGATATCTATAGTAAGTAGTAAAACACTACTAACAAGGGGGTAACATTATGAATATTTTTTTAACAACTGATGGTTATCATCTGACTATGGGCTTTCTTATTAATGAAGGGGCTTTGAAATCAGAAACACATATTTTATACGCAAGAACGGGTGGGCCTTTAGTCGTTCCTGATTTGGCTGAAATGGTTAAAGAATATATTGTATGGCGTCCAACCATGAGAGATGTTGAAGAAGCGTATCAATTTTGGATTTCACAAGGGGTTCCTTTTAATAAAGACGCTGCAGAAGAGATTGTTAAATTAACCAACTTGCCTATTACGGTAAGAGGTGTAAAAGCTGGGGAAGTCATTCTACCTGGTGAACCGATTGCAGTTATCAAAGCGCCTGCATTTTTGGCGGCGATACCAGAGCCTGTATTTATTGCTAATATGATGACATCGATTCAAGTGGCAACCCGTTTTACAAAAATTGCTCAGGCGCTTAACTGGGAAAGAGAACGTGTTTTTGAAGTGGGTATGCGAGCTGACAAGGTAGAGGAGCATATTAAGAAAATTAAAACGTTGGCTGGTGTTGGATTACAAATGACGTCATCAGGTATAGCCGCTAAAGAAGCGGGTATTAAAGCTGGCGGCTCAATGGGGCATCGTTTTACACAACGTTTTTCATCTGATTATGATGCCTTTATTCAGGCTTTAGAACAAATGTTATGGTTTAAAGATTCTGAACAGGTTAAAGAAAAAGTAAAGTTATCGTTCTTACTTGATACCAGAAATACATTACTGTCAGGTTTGCCTGCAGCTTTAGCCGTAATTGAAGAACGCTATGAAGATATTGTGGTTAATGTTGATTTGTCAGTTCGTCTAGACTCGGGAGATATAGCTTATCAGTTAGAGGTGATTATTGATCAGTTTTTAAATAAATTTGATGCCAGTGTATTTATGCCATCAATTATATTGGAATCAGGATTAAACCCTCGTGATATTGCTTCTTTTGAGGCGATTGCAAAAAGGAAAGGTTTTCCGTTAAATAAAATATTATATGGTGTTGGTGGGTATCTTGTCAGTGGAGTGAAGCGTGATGATATTTCCATGGTCTATAAAGTCTCCAGCTATGACGATGGTATCGAAACAATGAAGTTTGGTGATGAGGATAATCGTGGTAAAGAATCTTATCCTGGTGAAATCAGCCTTATGGAGCGCCAAACGATTAAAGGCATTGAACGTCAAATTGCTTTAGTCAGTGAAGTTGAATCATTGAAAGCACAGGGATGGGATGATTTATTTGAAACAATTTGTTTGGATGGTCTAATGCAAGTCACCATTGCCAGCAAACAAGAACGTATCGCTCGTCTTACGGAGCGTTGGAAGACGGTTGCCAAGGGGTATATTGGCGATGCAAAACGTCCTGAGAACTTTGCTTTAAGACCTCAGTATTCTCAAAGGTTAGAAGCTTCCGTTCAATGGATAAGAGAGTCACAACTGGTTTCATTAAATGAAATTCAGATGTCTAATTGTTAACCTTTTTTAGCCTAGCAAGTAGTATAATACTACTTGCAGATTGATGCACTTGGAGGTGTATTATGCAAAAAGTCGAACTCATTATAATCGATCCGCAAAATGACTTCATGGATCTGCCTGATTCAGCGCTTGGTGTGCCGGGTGCTGTAGACGATTCTAAGCGTTTAAGTCAGGTAATTGCAAAAAATCAGCGAGCAATCAGCAGTATTAATATTACTCTTGATACTCACCAACTACTTGATATCGCTCACCCTCTAATGTGGGTTGACAGTAAAGGGCGTAATCCTGATCCTTTTACCATTATATCAAAAGAGGATGTTGAGCAAGGAAAATGGCGAGCATTTAATCCAGCTTACCAAAAGCGTTTACTGAATTATGTCATTGAATTAGAGAAAAATGGTAAATACGCTCTCTGTATCTGGCCACCTCACACCTTAGTTGGAAACTGGGGACACAATATTGTTGATAGTATTTATGGTGCGGTTACAGATTGGGAAATCGCCAGAATGACTCGGTTTAATGCCGTTACTAAAGGTCATAATCCATGGTCAGAGCAATACAGTGCGGTTAAGGCAGACGTAAGCGATCCTAGCGACCCAACCACTCAGTTAAATACGGGCTTAATCCAGACGTTGGAAAATGCTGATTTAGTTTTAATAACAGGGCAAGCCTTAAGTCACTGTGTTGCCGAAACAGTTCGTGATATTGCCGATAATTTTGGTGATGAATCAATTAGGAAAATGGTTTTAATTGAGGACACAACTTCACCTGTTCCTGGCTTTGAATCTTTGGCTACGGATTTTCTAGCTGAGATGAAAAATCGTGGCATGCAAACGGTTAAGGCGGCTGAAGTTATTATTTAAATTTGAAATGCCTTAATTTACTTTGAATTAAGGCTAACCAAACAATTCACTTAATTGAAGTGAAGGAGTGATCACTATGAATAACAATAATATGCAAAGCATCACTATCCCTGGAGCCAGTAATTTTAAGTTCTCGGCTGTGAGACCTGATGACTTGGGTGCAACGGAATACACACTGGTTACCATAGCGGTGGATATTTCAGCCAGTGTTTATGGTTTTAATGCAGAACTTAAATCAGCGGTCTTAGCAGTACTTGATGCCTCACGTAAGTCACCCAGGGCAGATAATCTTTTGGTCCGCCTTTTAACTTTTAATACTGAAACTGTGGAAATATTTGGGTTTAAATCAATCAGTGATATTCAGTCCTTAGATATTAATGATTTTGTTCCTAATGGAATGACATCGTTGTTTGATGCCACTATGGATGCCGTTGCTGCAACTGAACAATATGCCAACGTATTGTATCAACAAGACTTTGACACCAATGCTGCTGTTTATATTATTTCAGATGGTGGTGATAACCAATCTCGCCTTGCAACAGAAAGAAATATTGCTGACAAGGTGCAAGAAATAAGACGCAATGAGCAACTGGAGTCCATTGTAACCATGTTAATTGGGATCAATACAGATAATGGTCAGGTGAAAAAGCTACTTGAAAATTATGCTAAGGATGCTGAATTTTCTCAGTATGTTGATGTAAAAGATGCTTCAGCTCAGTCTCTGGCTAAATTAGCGGGATTTGTTTCTAAATCAATCTCCAGTCAGTCTCAGGCGCTTGGTTCTGGTGCGGCCAGTCAGTCCTTATCTTTTTAATTTCTAAAGCCCTGTGGATTCAGGGCAACGGGAGGATGTTATGGAGCAGATAGTGGTTGATTCCTATTTCGTGATGGGGAAGTCTCATTTGATTAATGAGGATTATGTCATCAGTGGTATTGAACCAGAACCTTATTTGATACTGTCGGATGGTTGTTCTTCTTCTAATTTTACCGACATAGGGGCGAGATTGCTGGTGATGTCGGTTAAAGAATACCTTGAGGAGCAGTTGAGTCATGAGCAAGTTCCTGATGCTAAGGAGCTGGGCCTGTATGCAGCATTGAAATCAGAAGCGGCAACAAAAGTGGTTGGTACACCTTTATCATCACTGGATGCCACGCTGATTGTTGCCTTTGCTTTTGATGATAAGGTCTATGTCTATTTTTATGGTGATGGTGCGGTGATTTATCGAGATAACTCAAATATTGTCCATTTGAAAACGGTTGAGTACAGTCATAATGCGCCGTACTACCTAAGTTATAAACTGGATAAATCCAGAGATGTTGTATATCAAGGCTCCTCATTATCAGAGACGAAAACCATTGAAAGTGATGGAGTTTTAGTTGAGGAATCGATTTTTGAACCAACCGTTATGAGTTTTAATAAAAATAATTTGAGTTCATTAATAATTGCTTCAGATGGTTTAAGCAGTTTTGTGAATACAATTTCGGGTGAATTAATGGAGCCTATTGACGTTGCTTGCTCATTGAGTGAATTTAAGAGCATCAATGAAAACTTTATTAAACGTCGAATGAAACGATTTTTAAAAGAGATGGATAAGCTGAATGTTTATCCTAGTGATGATTTAAGTCTGGCTGCGATGGTATTTGCACATTAGAAGATAATCTGGGAGGTGTGATATGAAGATATTTGACAATAAGGGACGTGTAATCACACTGAATCAGGATAATTTTTTAGCGGAAGGTGGTGAAGGTAAGTTATATGTCGACAAACAAAATGTCTTTAAAATTTATATCGATAAACACAAAGTGATCTCAGTTGGAAAATTGGAGGAGCTGCAGCATTTGGATCGATCAAATATTATTCGTCCAACAGGTTCGGTGTTTAATGATCAGCAACAAAGAATTGGTTTTATGATGAGTCGAGTTAATGATCCGGTACCATTGGCCCGTTTATTTACCAGTTCCTATTGGCAGGCAAATGGGATCACCACTGAAAAAGTCTTTACTTTGATTAAATCGATGCAGGAAACAATTCAATACATTCATAAAAGTGGATTTCTACAAATTGATGGCAATGAATTTAACTATTTGACGGATGCAAAATCATCCAAGGCTTATTTTATAGATGTTGATTCATTTCAGACACCAGGGTATTCGGCTACAGCTATTATGCCTAGCATAAGGGATTACACACAGCAGACATTTAATACTAAAAGTGATTGGTTTTCATTTGCGATTATCGCTTTTCAACTGTTTACAGGAATTCACCCATTTAAAGGTCGTAGTAAAAGTGGTTTGAAAAAAGATTTTGAGACACGAATTTTAGCTGGAATATCCGTGCTTAACTCAGATATTAAATACCCTTCTTCAGTTCGTGATTTTTCAACGATCCCCAAAGAATGGATGAACTGGTTTGAAGCATTGTTTGAACGGGGTGAAAGAATAGAACCGCCAACGGGTAATATACAGATTGTTTCAATGATCAATCGTCGAGAAATCAAAAATGGTGACAAGGTACAAATAAAAGAAATAGGGATGTTTGATTCGTTGATTAAACGATTTAATACGATTAATGGTCAAAGAGTGATACGAGCAGGTAATGAGTTATTTATTGGATCCTCACATTATGACATTCCTGAAAAAGTCAAAGCAATGGTTCTTAATAATAAGACTGAACCTCTTTTTCTTAAGATTTGTAATGATTTATTGACGGTATTGAATGACAGTGGAGAGATTGTAAATGAAACATTGATTAAGGCTAAAAAAATATTTGTTGAGAAAAATATTCCTTATGTCCTAAATGGCAGTGACCTCATGGAAATTCAAATAATCACTATGGGCGATAAGTTAATCGTTGCACCTGGAATGGTCAGAAAAGTATTGCCTCATGCCACAGAAGTATTTGATGGCTTGGTTGTTCAGAATATTTTAGGTAAAACGCATCTTCTAATTCCTGTTGCATCAGGCATTATGCCAATAATGGCGATTAATGAGTTAGATCCCTATACCATTGTTGAAGCAAAATATGAACAAGGTGTGGCAGTAATGAATTTAGCTGATAAGAAAGGTAATTATACTCAGGCTAGAGTTCGTTTCTCACACAATTATTTGAATTATGATATTGAGTTTCGTTCCGATGTTGATCAGACCATTAATTTTACCGTTTTGGATAAAGGGATCGTGGTGTATTTATCCAGTGATAATCTAATTGAAATTACTTCATCTGAACCTTTTAGTGACGCTGTAAAATTGGTTGAAGATCCGCAAATTCACAGCTATATGAGACTGGCTAATGATGCAGGCAGAGTGGCATTTACAGTTGATGAAAGGTTGTTCACAATGAGCTTGCATTCCACTTAGTTGGTAGTAAGATACTACTAGATGGAAAGGTTAATAGTTTTGTTAAAAGGATAGAGAGAAAGATGCTCCCAGATAAACGTCCCAAATGTGGAAGTATTACTGAATTCCTGATGGTATCAACCCTCGGCATACAGAAACCCTATCTTTTGATAAAAAGGTGTTGGATGTTCCAGGAAAAATGTTAGCAAAAAATAAAAATATCACCTGCTTTGATTGTAAAAAAGTCATTGGCAAATCAAGTGACATTAATTTGGAAGAATATCATGGGTAACAATAATATAGATGATGCAGCAATTAAATATGACACTTCGCTTTCAGCAGATATTGTGATCTTTACGGTTCATGAAGATGAACTAAAAGTTTTGCTGGTTAATAGAGCGCATGATCCATTTAAAGATCATTGGGCTTTACCTGGTGGATTTCGAAAGATTGGTATTGATAAATCATTAATTGATATTGCGAATCGTCGATTAGTTGAAGAAACTGGAGCTAAAGCGAATTATCTGGAACAGTTGTATACCTTTGGTGATGAAAAACGCGATCCAAGAGGGTGGGTAACCAGCGTGGCTTATTTTGCATTAATGCCTTATGACAAAGTAGATCTGATCGCGGGAGATGGTGTTTCAGAGACAAAGTGGAAAAGTGTACAAAACAGGGTGCCTAGAAAACTGGCTTTTGATCATGGCGATATTATAAAGATGGCCTTGAGTCGTATTCAGGCTAAATTAGAGTACAGTCCAATTGCTGCTCATTTACTGGGCAATGAGTTTACATTACCCGACATGATGGCGGTCTATGAGCTAATTATGGGATGTAAATTAGATAAGACCTTTTTTAGACGCTCAATTAAAAAAGCCGATTTTCTAATTGATACAGGTAAGAAATCAGATAAAGGTTTCAAAAAAGCTGTGTTATATAAAATGAAAAAAGGGGTAGAAAAATCACTCTTTTTTCCAAGAGGTTTATATGCCAGAAACTAACACAAAGACTGGCTAATTTAAAAAAGAGGGTTTGATCATGAAAAATTCAAATGCTGTGGTAATACAAAAAAAGTCGGAGATGTAAAAAGAAATTGTATCTCAAATGCGGGTTGAGTCAGAGATTAATCAATCAGCTGAGATCAGGCAGTGGATTTTTTTTATGAAAGAACAATTAATTAATTCAGGACAACGAGGTTTTGTACTGGGGATTTCAGGTGGTGTAGGTTCAGTGACATTAGGGTGAATGGCTAATCTAGATTAGTCAAAATGATTGGAGCTAACTGAAAGGCTGATAAATATTGTGATAGCAGGTACAAACCGCTTGATATGGGGCTTGTCTGTGTTTATAATGTGCGCCAACAAACAGGATATCTGTTTCCAGATATCTTTCTTCAGTCGGGGCATAGCGCAGCCTGGTAGCGCACCAGCATGGGGTGCTGGTGAGTTAAAGTTAAAATACCCGTTCTATCTTTATTATTCGTATAAAAATCAATAAATTAAGTGAAAATAGTTTTCTCTTTTGCAATGCTGTTTTTGCTGGTCCTCACACAGGCTTCATTATAAATAGCGATGGTTTTATCTCTATCTCCTATAACAAACTGTATAGCTAAATTATTTAGGTTATTATTCCATGCCGCTTGCAGCGTATTCCTGCGAACGTGAAAACCTATTCCCTCTATGTCAAGATAAGTTGTCGCTTATAACATTTTAAGTAACGTGAAGAGATATTCTTATTTATTTACTGTAGTAGAAGTAATTTTTAATTTTTTTGTTAATTGATGTATTTCAGAAATATTTTTATGACCACCAATATATACCTGCTCAGCTTTTTCTTTGTTACCGAATAGATATGGTGATGATGATGCAAATCCTTCAGCATTGTTATGCACATCAGCCAAACCTTTTAAACTTTTTACATAATAATCACGAGGTGAAGTTTTTAAGCTTATGAAACGTTTAGTAAATTCATTACTTTTAAACTCCATTTCTTTCTGATTGTGGCTACATAAATCTATCCACCCTCCCATATCATCCAAAACTTGATGAATAATTGGATCATCAAACACAATGGATTTATGAGGACCAATTTGATGAATTGCTTTTTCCACTTTGGACCAGGCTAGCATTGCATTTGTTAGACTCGTACCTTCCAATAGACGAATGATATCTGCAGGTTTAGGCATAAACATTCCATTGTCTGGATTTGAAAGGTGTCGTTCAAATGCATTAATTACTTCATTAATACTGTACTGTTCCAGTGATCGCCAATATATATTAATAAGTCCAGGACTTATACTTCGATTATATATTTCAGCCGTACTGATCATCATATCTTTAAATATTTTTGCGTGATCATTGATCATTTTTAATTTCTCCAATTTGAGCAAGAAATTCATCTCCAGAATTAATATTCCCCTGCACTTTCTGTTGATCTTTGTTCAAGAAAACAGTCGTTTTAATACCAAATTGCTTTTCTAATAAAGAGTTTTTATGAATATTGGTTGTTGGATTATAGTTCAAATATTTTTCGAGCTTTATTACATCACGACATATTAGCTCTATATCATCGTAAATTTGATTGTTATCATTTTGACCCATATTAAAGGGATTTTTTTTGCAACCCAGAATTGCTTTTTTTATGTCCTCTTCTGTGTAACCGTCCATTAGTCGAGCTGAAATTGCTTTAGATCTTTTGGGGTCCAACTTTGCTTTTGGATGGTTCATTATTTTTTTCCAAAAAGTAAAAATTTTCTTTACGGTTTCTGATTGTTTTTGGACTGAGGTAGATGTGGGTGTATCTTCAGTTGTATTATTTATTTCTTTATCTTTATCTTTATCTTTATCTTTATCTTTATAGGTAACCTCTGGCTTAACTGTCGTTAAACTATATTCTTTATTTTTCAAAGTGTTAACGTTTTCTTCTGAAGGTTTTTTCTTACTTTTTTTTGTACAAACATCATTATTTATAGAGTTTTTGTCTATACTCCCCTCGATTCTTGTTTTATTTTTCTTCATTTTTTTCATATCAGAAGCATATTTTCCATTTTCTGATCTTTTTCTTGCGTCAAAATATTCAGAAGTTAATCTTTTATTATAAATCATGCCATTTTTGACAAATAGTACGGGATTAGAACCTTCAATTAATACTGAACGAAGTTTTTTCCATTTTCCTACTCTTATTGATAGCAGTTGGGCAATGAAAATGTCATCATCTAATAGGGTGCATTCTTTGTCCATTTCCCACAGTAAGACTAGTAGTTGAAAATAAATACCTCGCTCTTCATATGTCAATTTCATGACTTTTTGATTTAATAACCAGAGTTTGGGGTAAAGCTTAAACCAGGGATATCTCATTTTTTGTTCCTAAATAATTTATGTTTTTATTATGGCCAGTGCAGTTTTATAATATTTGACTATTACTCTTTAAAATTTTTTCCTGTATTTTCTTGTGAGCAAAAGCTATTTATCCAATTATCTAAATCTGTCACCTCGTAAAAAATTCTGCCTCCAATCTTTATGTATGGAGGAGCTTTTCTACCACCCAGTTGACCTGTTCCTCTGCTTTTTCGTAAAGTGTTTTCTGAATAACGTAAATAATAAGCTGTTTCTGTTGATGATTTTTTTTCTCGTAACATTGTATATCCTTGTCGTTTATAGTTGATTTGGATACATTTTGAGGTATTTAAAAATGTCTTTACTTCACTGGGACGCACGATTTGTGCGTCCCACATGCCGTACGTAACGAGTGAGACGTTTAATTTTTTAAGTGTCTGAAATTGAAGGGGAAAATGATGATTTTTATTGTTTGGATTTTTTGACACTTTTTTGTTTTTTTTAATTGACTTGTATGAGAAGGTCAAAATTCATACAGTTTTATTGTTGTTTGGCTTAAATATATGTCAAAAATGATTCGATCCAGGAAGTGTATATGAATAAAAGATGCATCCAACATCCATTACTTAGGAGTGGTTATTATGGTGAGAGGGAACCTGTTGTTATAGCCACTATTGTGTGGCCATAACCAGGCTTTTTTACATGACTTTCTAGAATTGGTATTTATTTAATGATTTTTCAACATACTGAATTATATGCGAAACAAGTAATTCGTCTTTGCAAGATTTCATTGATTCTTTAAAAATTTTATCTAAAAGGTCAGATGGAATTGCTCGATTGAGTTCATCCATCAACTCCAAATAATATTGTCCTAATCCTATCAATGAAATCGCTTGTGCCTCTTTGTCAGACTCCTCCTTTAATAACCAATACAAATGTGGATGGGAATATTCATCGACTCGAACTTTTAAATGTAGGCTTTTCATAAATTCTCCTGTTGTGATAATTTTTAAATGTAATACATGATTACGATGAAACTATGATACCGAATTTCAATAAGTCTATAGTTGCCTCAAACACACTTTTTGTGCGCTTATAGCGATGATCTGCTCTTTGATGTTTATAAATTAAATTTGAAATGATGATAACTGATTTAAATAGTTGTTTTATGTTTTAGAAATTAAAGGAAGTTCTATGAAACGTAAAAAATGGTGCAACCATTAGGGAATAGAAATATATGATTAACTTAAAATAGAAATATGAAAAGAAGTGTTGGTACCTATAGTGTATTCAATTAATTGTTTCTGCTTTTATAAATATTAATTTCTAATCCAGAAAGATTACTTTTCATAAATTTAATAGGGCATATTTAGTGTCCCCATTTTCTCAGGGTGGGGGCACTATGAACCCAGCTCGTTATTTTAATGAGGGACCCAATAAAAATATGGGGACACTAGTTAGTATTGTACCCACTGATAAATGGAGAACATAAATGAATGATACTGGTTTTGGTATAAAAAAAATTTTACAAGATATTCAAGCTGAATCTGAGCAAATAATTACAGAAGTTGAAAAGGTTATGGATTCTTATCACACATTTAGGAGGTTTCATAAAAGTCGTCGTGTATGGAATGATAAAAAATACACCATGTTATCATTACTTAAGTTTGGAGTTAAAATTTTTCTCAATCGATCTGATTTGATCTATTTGGGATCATTAATGATCAATTTTATATCGACTTAAGA
>JADGEM010000028.1 GCA_016744375.1 Gammaproteobacteria bacterium | reverse complement strand
TGTCAGACTCTTTATGAATAACGTATCACCGTTTCCAGGCTCACAAGTACAACAACAGAAATTATAAAGTGCGCACCATTTTGGATCAGCTATTTAGGGATGCTTGATAGCAATAATCATTTTACCTTGAGTGCAAAACTTCTAAATATGTTGGGAGGTCTTGGGTTTATTGTTGCATGGTGCTATTTTACATTAGAATATTATCGTCAAACTTACACCTCCTCTTTTTACTTTTCAAATCATTTTATTTTCTTTGGTTTAGCGGGTTTATTATTTGAATTATCAGTGTTGTGGGATGCTAATTGGTGGTTATGGCACATTCTCAGAGCGCTGGCATTTTTATTCTTACTCCTGTTTTTTGGAAGAAAATACATACAGGATCTTTATGAACTTTCCGATCTTAATGAAGTTTTGATGCTTGCAAAAAAACAGGCTGAATCAGCAAATAAATCAAAATTTGAATTTCTTGCCACTATGTCACATGAACTACGTACACCAATGCATGGTATTTTAAGCTATGCAAACATGGGGCTAAAAAGAATTGATAAATCAACACCAGAGAAAAATATTAGATATTTTGGAAATATAAAGATCAGTGCTGATCGCTTATTAGTACTTCTCAATGATTTACTTGATTTGGCAAAACTCGAATCCGGGAAAATGGACATAAAATATACTCAAAGCTCATTAGATGAAACCGCCAGGAATTGTGTTGCTGAGCAACAAGCACGTTTAGATGAACTCAATATAAAAATTATTTTTGTTAAAGAGAATATTACAGGAGATGGTTCTTTTGATAATGTAAGAATAGGTCAAGTAATTACTAATTTGCTTTCCAATGCAATTAAATTTACCCCTGAAGGTAATAGAATTTATATTACTATCAGTCATGCAGAATTAAAAAATAATAATGCGAAAATACCAGCATTCCTTTTTTCGGTGAAAGATTCTGGTGGGGGGATTCCAGAAGGTGAATTAAAATTAATTTTTAATAAATTTGAACAAAGTTCTAATTCTGAAGTTGAAACGACCAAATCAACAGGTTTAGGTTTGCCAATAAGTGAGGAAATTATAAGTTTACATTCAGGTAAAATATGGGCAGAAAATCATCCTGATGGCGGTACTGTCTTTAGTTTTATTATACCAATCAAACAAAGGGGTTAATATTGGCTGTTGTCTACAATTAAAACACCCAGGAGATAAGATGACTTTGGGAATAATATATTAATGAATCCCTGTGCGAAGGTGAATAAATGATTTTTTTATCATACAGTTCAAGCAATATTGAAGAAATTAAACAACTCTTTACTAAGGTCTTTTCAGACTCAGAAGGGCAGTCAGAAGGCGTGTTGATAGGAAACCTGGTTTATGACTTAATGACAGGCACTGGTGTTCAAGATCTTTATGGGTTTGTTGCCATAGAAAATAAGAAAATCATCGGTAGTATATTTTTTACCAGGCTGATATTTGAAAGTGAGGTTAATGTTTTTCTTTTATCTCCAGTAGCTATACATACAAGTTACCAAAGACAAGGAATTGGTCAGAAGTTGATTAACTTTGGCATCCATCACTTAAAAGAAAATGGAGTAGGGCTAGTCTTTACCTATGGTGATCTTAAGTTTTACTCGAAAGTTGGTTTTAGCCTTGTTACTGAAAAACTAGCAAAAGCCCCCTTAACATTAACATACCCGGAAGGATGGCTTGGTCAATCATTGGTTAGTGATGAAATTGAACCAATTACAGGTGATTCGTATTGTGTAGAAGCTCTCAACAAACCTGAATATTGGTAAGAAAATTTACACGGAGATGAAAATACATAACAACATGCAATGGTTCTCCATATAACCGAATTGCATCAGATAAATATGTTTGAAGCATGTGAAAAATAAAATTTTAAATAATTATGGTAAATGTTGTAAATAATTTAGAGACCTCTTTTTAAAGGAAGAAAATAATAAAATATATGGATTTATTTCAAGCTGTAGTTAATGATTGATAAGTTCAAACAAAATGTCCGCAGTGACTTACCCTTATTCATTTATACCTATTAACCATAGTATTATTAGGTGTTTTTGAACAAACTAAATCTAATTAATTTCTTGATAATTATTATTTCTTAACCTATATTTCAGCCATATCAGTGATATTAATTAAAGTAATTATAAATTATGCCGATTGATATAATAATAGTCTCTATTGAGCTGTAACTATTAATTAATAAAAGAATTATCAATTATTCTTTTTTAACATTCATGGTAATAAATAATGCTAACTTCAAAGCTAAAGTTATTAAGATGTGCTGGAATTATAAAAATATTATTACTTGCCAGTTTTTTGTGTGTGAGCCATGTTCATGCCATACAAAAATATACACCAAATGATGTATTTTCAGGTGTTGAGTATTCTAATCATATTCTTGACCAGCTATTACTCTCTAAAAATATTTCCAATATTAAGATCCCTGCATCAAAAGAAAAAGATACTAAACCAATGCATGTGTATGAATTACAAGTTTCGGTTCTAAGCGAACTGTATCATTATGCCATTAAAAATAATCGTAATCCTCCACCACTTGCTATCTCGACGCCAATTGAATACACGCCAACAGATGTCTATTTCCTGACTCAATTAGTTATCGCTGATCTGGAAGGCATTTATCAAGACCAGGGGGGCTATATTGATTTTTCAATGAATAAGCATGATGGAAAATCACCTGCTGAAGTTTATCAGGAACTCTTTGAATTGTATTACAAGCTGAACCGATTAAATGGTAAAGAAAAGATCAGCCCCAATGAAGTTTATTCTCACATCATTCGGGCAAAAGAAGATTTGCAATACACACTGCTATTAATGTCAAAACGAATTGATAATAAACAAGAGCAAAAAAAACGTCTTTTGATCACTGCAATTTATGGCATGCATCCTGATGGAACTGTTATCTCAGCTCTGGAAGCGGGTAAAAAGCCAAGCGATGTTATACAAATAGCATTTGAAGTGCGAAAAAAATTAAATATCCTGAGAAAAAGTAATAACCTTCCTGAAATAACCATTCCATCAATAAGCGATTATGAAAAAATAAAACCCATTGATGCCTTTTTACAGACACAGTTTATTATTGCTGAATTAAACCTGCTTAAAAGACCTTTAAAGATCAGCAGCACAACCAATAATGTCAAAATTGCAACTGGAAAAACACCTTCTGATGTTTATCAAGTTTTTAAGCATATTGATTATATGCTTGAACGATTAATCAATACTCTTTAACCCATTATTTGGATATAACAATGAACTTTATAATGATAAATACAATCCGAAAGAAGATTCTTGCAAGTAATGGTGTTTTGCTACTCATCCTACTGGTCGTTTTGATTTATGCTTTGACACAATTGAATAAAAATCAACAACTATTGCTTGAGGAAGAAGAATCTTTTATTACATTGCAAAAAATCTCTAAAATTGAAGGACTATTTGCCGAATTTCGTCTGGTCAGTACTGAATTTATCATACTACTTCAAAATGATAAAAAAGAACAACAAGATAAATACTATAAAGAATTGGCTCACCTTTTTAAAACTTCAGTTTCCGAAGAGATAAAAATGAAAGGAACCGATCTTAATCAGTACTACGATCAAACAAAACAAGCTGTCGTTTCCTTTATTAACGATGACAAAATGGAAGGCAGTCTATTATTGAATCAGTCAATTAAAACTTCATCAATAATAATGCTTGCTTTACAAAAACAATATCGTATCCATAAACAAAAACAAGATGAAATTATTGAGGCAGTCCATCAATCAAATAAGAATGTCAGTTTCTCAATTTACTTATTATTAGCTGCTATGTTAATTGTTGGCGTGGGAATGTCCTTATTCCTTGCTAATTTGATTAGTCGTGCGCTTGTCAGTCTGACAAAAACTGTTGAATCCATTGAAAAAAGCGGTGATCTTACTCAAAGAGCTGAGATACAATCCAATGATGAAGTCGGTACTTTGGCCGCTGCTTTTAACCGACTAATTGATAATATGTCTGATATTGTTTCTGAAGTGATCCAAAAATCGAATCAACTGGCCTCATCAGCACAACAACTTTCAGCCATCACAGAACAAACCAGTAATGGGGTTAAACAACAATCTGATGATATTATGCAGGTTGCCTCTGCCATGAACCAAATGTCTGCCACAGTTAATGAAGTGGCGTCTAATGCTCAGTATGCATCAGATTCCGCAGACACTGGTAACAAAGAAGCATTGAGCGGAAGTCAGGTTGTCAGCCAAACAATTACAGCAATTAATGACCTGGCAGGTGGTGTTCAGAGCGCAGCCAATGCCATTGAAAAATTCAAACATGACAGTGAAAATATTGGCACTGTTCTTGATGTTATAAAAAACATTGCAGAACAGACTAATCTACTGGCACTCAATGCAGCAATTGAAGCTGCTCGGGCTGGTGAGCAGGGGCGAGGATTTGCTGTAGTGGCCGACGAAGTACGCACCCTTGCTCAACGGACACAGGAATCCACTATTGAAATTGAGGCGTTGGTTGATACCTTACAAAGCGGAGCAGGACAGGCTGTTAATGTCATGCAACAAAGCCGAGAAAAAACTGAAAATACGGTGACTTTAGCAGAGCAAGCAGGTCAATCACTCGATGCCATTAACAAATCTGTTGATAGTATTCTCCAGTGGAATACCCAAATAGCCACTGCCGTTGAGCAACAAGCCGCCACAGCTGAAAATATTAATGGCAACATCTGTAATATCCAGACGGTTTCCGAACAGACGGCTTCAGGTGCCGAACAAACGTTTGCATCAACCAAAGAACTCAATGAGCTCAGCACTCAACTGAGAGATTTGGTCGGGCAATTCAAAGTGTAGTTAACTGTAGTAATAATTGCAGATGTTTACACCTTTTGTTATGTGTTGGCCTAAATTAATGCTCTATCTCAACTCTGCATAGGTTTCAGCAAAGGCTTTAATGGCTTTATCTAAATCATCTTTAGTATGTGCCGCTGAAATCTGGGTTCTTATCCTCGCTTTGCCTTTAGGCACCACAGGGAAGAAAAACCCAATGGCATAAATACCGCGGCTTAGCAATTTTTGTGACATCTCCTGAGCCAGTTTTGCATCGCCCAACATCACTGGGACGATAGGGTGATTACCTGGCGATATATCAAAACCTGCCTCTTTCATGCCGGAACGAAAATAATGGGTGTTCTCCTCTAAACGATCTCTGAGTTCAGTTGAAGCGCTGAGCATTTCCAGAACTTTGAGTGTTGCTGCACAAATTGAAGGAGCCAGTGAGTTAGAAAACAGGTAAGGGCGGGAGCGCTGACGTAATAGCTCTACAATCTCTTTTCGAGCTGATGTATAACCGCCCGATGCACCACCCAGAGCTTTACCAAAGGTTCCAGTAATAATATCAACCCGATCCATGACATGGTGATATTCATGGGTTCCACGACCCGTTTTACCCATAAAACCAACAGCATGACAGTCATCATGATGGACCATGGCATCATATTGATCAGCCAGATCACAGATTCTGTCTAATTGTGCGATACTGCCATCCATAGAAAAAACACCATCAGTGGTGATTAAGATTCTACGGGCACCAGTATTTTGAGCTTCTTTTAATTTGTCCTCTAAATCTGACATATTGTTGTTTTTATAGCGATACCGGGTGGCTTTACACAAACGAACCCCATCTATAATGGATGCATGATTGAGTTCATCAGAAATAATTGCATCGTCTTTATTTAAAATAGTTTCAAATAAGCCAGTATTAGCATCAAAGCATGCTGCATATAATATGGTGTCTTCCATGCCCAGAAATTCAGTTACTTTGGCTTCTAGAGTTTTATGAATAGACTGAGTGCCGCAGATAAAACGCACAGAGGAGAGGCCGAATCCCCATTGATCATAACTCTCTTTTGCTGCCTGAATAATCTGAGGATTATTAGCTAGCCCCAGATAGTTATTGGCACACATGTTAATGACCTGACTGCCGTCAGACAGGGTAATATCATTTTTTTGCTCAGAAGCAATAATACGTTCTTTTTTCCATAAACCTGCGGCTTTTATTTCAGCCAGATCGTTGCTCAAGCCTTCTTTTGCTTTTTTAAAACTCATATCTTTACCTGTAACTTCAAGTTAATCCCAACTCAGTATGACTTTGCCGGACTGTCCGGAACGCATGACATCAAAACCTTTTTGAAAATCACTATAATGGTATCGATGTGTAATAATTTTTTCCAGAGGAATGCCACTTTGGAACATCATAGTGCCTTTATACCAGGTTTCAAAAATTTCCCGGCCATAGATGCCTTTAATAAATAGTCCTTTGAAAACGACCTGATCCCAGTCAATACCGGTTCCCTCCGGCATAATGGCAAGCATTGCAATCTTACCGCCATTAATCATATTGCTCAACATGTCTCGAAAAGCATGAGGTGAGCCGGACATTTCCATACCCACATCAAAGCCTTCAAGTATGCCCAGATCCCGCATAAATTCTTTGGTAATTGGATCGTCATTGACATTGAGAGGGATGGCTTTCGGGACAATTGTCTTAGCCAGATCAAGACGGTATTGGTTCAAATCGGTAATAATAATATTTCGAGCGCCGCTGTGTGAGGCCACCATAGCAGCCATAATGCCAATAGGACCAGCACCAGTGATTAACACATCTTCACCCACCATATTAAATGAAAGTGCGGTATGCACCGCATTGCCATATGGATCAAAGCAGGCAAGAATTTCAGTTGGGATTTTACAATTAGGGCGATACACATTTTTAGCTGGAATGGACAAGTATTCTGCAAAACAACCGGTTCGGTTGACTCCGATACCAATAGTGTTCGGGCACAGATGACGTCGACCAGCCAAACAGTTACGACAACGTTCACAGACAATGTGTCCTTCCCCTGAAACAATATCTCCGACGGCAAGCTCACTGACATTGGCACCTAATTCAACAATCTCACCAGCAAATTCATGTCCGATAGTCATAGGAACAGGGATGGTTTTTTGTGCCCAGGCATCCCAGTTGTAGATATGGACATCAGTTCCGCAAATGGCTGTTTTTTGAATTTTAACTAAAACATCATTATTGCCCACTTCAGGAAGTGCTACATCTTCCAGCCATAAACCTTCTTTGGTGTGTTTTTTTACCAGTGCTTTCATTGTGTTCATTTTTTAACTCATGTTTAACCAATGTTTAACCAATGTTTAACCAATGTTTAACCAATGTTTAACCAATGTTTAACTTATTTTAAAAAAATTATTCATAAATTATGATACTTTGATTGTACCAGAAATCATTTGACTCTGGTCAATTCCAGACAAATGGATTATCCTATTGGATTGTTTAAATGGCTGTATTGTAGAGAGTTAATGTTAGAGAGAGATAGAGACAGATATGAACGGCGATGACCTTTCTGCTTTTCAGGCAGAACTTGGATTTGATACTCTTGCTATAAGAGCAGGTTACCAGAGAACCCACGAAGCGGAACATGATGAGGCAATATTTCCCACATCAAGTTATGTGTACGCTTCGGCAGCTCAGGCTGCAGCACGTTTTTCCGGTGATGAGCCGGGTAATATCTACTCACGTTTTACCAATCCTACGGTGAGAACATTTGAGGACCGTCTGGCAGCTCTGGAAGGGGCACAGAGTTGTGTTGCCACCGCTTCGGGTATGGCGGCTATTATGAGTACCTGTCTGGGACTGCTTAAAACCGGAGACCATATTGTTTCTTCTCGTTCTATTTTCGGTTCGACTGTGGTTTTATTTAATAATTTTATGTCTCGATTTGGGGTTGAAACCACCTATGTTGATTTAACGGATATGAGTTCCTGGGAAGCCGCTATTCAGGATAATACACGGTTTTTATTTCTTGAAACACCATCCAACCCTCTTGTTGAAATTGCAGACATTAAACAACTTGCAGAGCTGGCTCATCAGAATAACTGCCTGCTGGTTGTTGATAACTGTCTTTGTACGCCGGCATTACAAAAACCACTTTCTCTTGGTGCTGATATTGTGATCCATTCTGCAACAAAATATCTTGATGGTCAGGGCAGGGGCATCGGCGGTGCCGTTCTGGGAACTAAAGAGTTGGTTGGTGATGAAGTGTATAGTGTCCTGAGAACCACAGGACCAACGATGAGTCCCTTTAATGCCTGGATTTTTTTAAAAGGTCTGGAAACTTTGAACTTGAGGATGAAAGCACATTGTGACAATGCAATGACTTTGGCTCTCTGGTTAGAGCAGCATCCCGCGGTTGGCAACGTTTATTATCCTGGGCTTGAAAACCATCCCGGGCATAAATTAGCCGTAAAACAACAAGGTGCGTTTGGTGGTTTATTATCATTTGAATTGAAAAATAACAGCAGAGAACTGGCCTGGCAGGTTGTTGATAAGACTCGTCTGCTTTCGATTACTGCAAATCTTGGTGATGTGAAAACCACCATTACTCACCCGGCGACCACAACTCATGGTCGTGTGCCTGTTGAGGAACGAGAAAAAACAGGTATTAGTGATGGCTTGCTGCGCATTGCTGTTGGATTGGAATCCATAGAGGATATTCAGAATGATTTGCATAGAGGTCTTGGCAGTTTAATCTGAATTTTTATGGATAAAATTCTTGAATACAGTCAATATCAGGAACCTGAGGTCCGAGCACTGGTCTGGTCGATAATCAGCCCGGGACTGGTGAATGAATCGGGTCTTTATCCAACTTGTGTTAATTCAAGCTGGTGTCTTTCACTTTATGAGCATCTACGTCCTTTCCTTAAGCGTTTAGATTCAAATCCGACTGCATTAAGACGGTGGCTTGAGCAACATAAATCATGGCGTCTGGGGATTCGTTTTGAAGTTTATTGGGCCTATGCCTTACAACAATTAATTAATCAGGGAGAAGTGCTTGATTGTTGTGATCATATTCAAGTGCAAGGCCAGCAGAGTCAAAATGCTTTTAAAAAAACACTGGGTGAAATGGATTTTATCTATGAAGATAAAAACAGACAACTAAACCACCTTGAAGTGGCTGTAAAGTTTTATCTGTTGAAACCTGATGCATCTGGTTTTGAACGTTTAATTGGCCCAAATGGTGGTGATTGGTATGAACGTAAACTGGAACACTTGTTTAAAAAACAACTCCCTTTGTCAGAAAGCCCGGAAGCAAAAGAAATAATTGCTGGACGCTTTAATCTTGATGCCAATGAAGTCAATTGTCAACATCAGGGGTTGATTAAGGGAATGATATTCTTACCGGTAAGCGGTGAAGGCAGTTTGAACAATAATGAGAAACAACGCCTGAATCCTGAGATGCAGACCGGCACATGGGGAACCATCAGTAATTGGTATTTGTCTGATCCCGGAGAGTTGGGACGATGGGTCGTGTTAGATAAGCTTGACTGGTTAGTGCCTCAGATTTATAGTAAATCTGATTTTGAACGGGACGATAAACTATATACCATTAAAGAAATGAAATATAAATTAAAATCCCATTTTTTTTCAAGTCGTCGAAGTTTATTAATTGCACAAGTAATTTATGATGAATCACTGGGTCTCTGGCTAGAACAGCAGAGGGTGATGGTTGTTGATAAATACTGGCCAATCTTTAAGCGCTCTCTTGAGGCAATGTTCAAGCAAGCTGAGAGCCGAACCCAGGAGCAGGCGTTACAAAAAAGTACTCAATAAAATATATCGGGAACATGGGCGTCTTGCCCCATGCTTCCGGCATTAAAAATGTAAGCAAATTTTTTAAAAAAACCAACAAACACATAGTAAGTAATTTCAAATGAAAAAAACACAAAAACAATTTATCTTCTGTCTATTATTTTCTCTTTGCCTGCCTCTTATGAGTTATGCACAAGTTGAGACTGTTTCTGCGACTATTCTTAACTTTTCAGACTATGTAAAAGGACCTGGAACAAACCCTGTCACTTTGACGATTACTGATAGATACCTACGTATAGATGATAATATAAATAAGGATATAGAAACGGATAATGGTTTTGTTCTCTACGACCGCCAGGAGTCAGTCATATATAGTGTTAGCTCTGATGAGCAACAGACAGTGACAATTAAAATGCTACCAGTGACAATTCCTTCTCCAATGGAACTAAAACTGCATTCAGTAAAACAAGCGGTTGATAAAGAAGCGCCTTTAATTGATGGTAAGGAGACAAAAAAGTATCAGATTTTTGTTAATGATAAACTCTGTTCTGAAACTGTGACAGTGCCAGGCTTAATGCCTGATGCTGTCCAGGCTATGGGTGAATTCCAACAGGTGCTTGCAGGTCAACAAGCAGAAACATTGCGTTATATTCCGGCTGATCTTCATGAAGCCTGCGATCTGGCCAGACATACATTTTATCCGAAAAGTCATTTAGAAAATGGTTTTCCTCTGATTGTGCAGGAAATTGATCAATCAAAGAAGGACAAAAGTGTTCAGCGTTCAAGAGCTCTATTGAACTATAAAAAACAGGATGTCTCTGCTGAATTGTTTGTTTTACCAGACTACTCAATTATTCCTTTGAACTAAATATTGTTTTGTTCAATAAGTGACTCTATTTAAAGTTTTAGATCTTTCTGCCCATCGCTTAAATGCATGTTCAAAATTAATGGGGAGTAAATTTATTTGAAAGCCTCATAGGAAATATCATTTTACTGAATATGATGATAATTTTTTTGGTAGTATTATTGTAGATGATCATCGAAAACACGTCAGGCTGGATTATGTGGTCATTTATCATTTAAAATGATATCAATGAATAACTTTCATTCATTCTTGATTCATGTGTAATACTATAAACTCAATGAAAGGTTCAGGATTAAGTTTGATGCAAAAGGACAAAAAATGAAATTATTAACCTCATTATCAATTATTGGTATTGTTACTGCCAGTATTCTTAATACGGCCTCAGCCGATCTTATAATTTTTCCGGCAAAAGGACAAAGTGATGCGACTATGGAACAGGATAAGTTTAGCTGCTATGGCTGGGCGAAAGGACAAACAGGTTTTGACCCCATGAAAGCACCCACCACATCAACTCCTCCTCCTTCTCAAGAAAAAAAATCAGGTGGTGTTGTAAAGGGTGCTTTGGGCGGTGCAGCTTTAGGGGCTATTCTTGGGGATAAATCAAAATATGCAAAGCGAGGAGCAGCGGCAGGTGGGGTAATTGGTGGTGTAAGACAAAGTTCTGCTAACAATGCGTCAGCCCAGAAAACAGAACAGTGGAAGCAGCAAGAAGCCAATAGTTATGCTAATAACCGCAATAATTACAATCGTGCCTATTCTGCTTGCCTGGAAGGTAAAGGTTATACTGTTAAGTAAATGAAAATATGAATATTGGCTTTTACCTGAGAGTACCGCAGGTGAGTGGCTTGTAGTTTATAGCAAAAACAATGTTGCCAGTCCGAGAAATGACATAAAACCAACCACGTCTGTCACTGTAGTCAGCACCACAGCACCTGATAACGCCGGGTCAATTTTCATGCGATCTAATGTTAAGGGGACAAGGATTCCAGCAAGGGCTGCAGCCAGCATATTCAGAGTCAGGGCAGCACCGATGACCAGTGCAATCTTTACACTGGCAAACCAGAAATAGGTGATAATAGCGACCACCACTGACCAGAGCATGCCATTTAGCATGCCGATGCCAATTTCTTTTCTTAGTAGCCAGGCAGTATTACTGTCAGCAATCTGACCCATAGCAAGACCGCGAATTGTAAGTGTTAATGTCTGACTGCCGGCAATGCCACCCATGCTGGCTACGATGGGCATCAATACTGCTAATGCAACTACCTGTTCCAGTGTTGCTTCAAACAGACCAATAACCCAGGATGCAAGAAAGGCTGTAGCAAGGTTAAGTGCTAACCAGACAGAACGCCTTTGAGCGCTTGGCAACATCGGAGCGAATAAGTCTTCGTCTTCATCGAGGCCGACAGGTGCCAACATAGCTCTGTCAGCTTCATCACGAATGGTATCGATAACATCATCGACGACGATACGCCCAAGAAAATAGCCGTTTTTATCAACGACTGGTGCTGAAAACCAGTCGTGATTTTCAAAGCTTCTGGCCACTTCCTGTTCCGGCATATTGGGATCCAGCGTGCGCCAGTCATCTTCCATAATATCTGCAATCAGGCTTGCAGCAGGTTGCAAAAAAAGATTGAGAACTGTAATAGAACCCTGGTAGTAATTTTCACGATCAACAACTATTAATGCTGTCGTATCTTCTGGAATTTTTTCATGACGGCGAAGATAACGTTGTACAACCTCAACAGTGATATCGGCACGTACAGTAATTGCATCAGTATGCATCAAACGACCAGCGGTATCTTCATCATAACGGAGGTTAAGTTCGATGCGTTTTCGACGCTGTTGATCCATGCTGTCCAACAATTCATCAGCGGCTTCTTTGGGCAGAACCTCATCCAGCAGCTCAACCACATCGGCAGTATCCATTGATTCGGTTGCTGTTTGTAGTGCATCTGCATCCATGCTCTCGACCAGCTCAATGGCTGCGCCTTCACCCATGTGCAGCAACACTTCACCGTCAAGACCTTCTGGGATATGTTCGATGAGTTGTCGACGTACCTCTGTCGGCAGCGCATCCATAATATCTGCTGTCTCAGCAGGATTAAGCGGTTTGAGCAGTTGTTCTATTTCAGAAGTATTATTCTCTGTAATGGCTTGAGAGATTCCATCAATAATTTTTCTGATGGGAGTAGTAACAATGGATTGCTCTATTTTCTCATTTCTATGAAAAATATTTTCAGACAATGAAGCGTTCCTTGTATGGCTGGTTATAACGTTATAAGAGTTTACAAAGTTCGTTGCTATTTCAGAAGTTTTCAGGTTCTCAAAATAGTGATGCTGGTTCAGGTACAGTACAACGATTCAATGATTTCTTTTAATAATTGTTTTTCTTCTTTGATGAAGCGCTCATGCATATCATAGGGATATTTATGAACTGCGGCCGCGGCAATATCGACACAATAGTCTAATATATCCTGTTTTCGCTCGTCATTAATAGTGGGATCAGAATGATTAAGATGTATAGGTTTAATATAGGAGCGGATTGTTTTTAATAATTCAGAATCAGGTTTCTGGCTTAGATATTTATCCAGAAAGGTATTAGCCTGCTCTATTGACAGGGGAGATTCACCATTTGACTGGCTTTCTAGCTCTGCTATCCGATTTAGGCAGTATTTAGTCGCCAGTGTGGTTTCGCATTGTTGAGCTTCGCCATCCATCCAGATCATTTCGATTAATGGAAATAAATCGATCAGGTAAATTTCGTATTCTTCCAGACCATATTGATTGATTAACTCATTAATAAGATTTTGCCTGTTTTCTTCTAAATGTGTCAATATTTTGCCTTTTTATTATATTTTTATGCTTTATTATATTTTAGCATAGATTGGCCGCATGATTTTTAGAGGCTCTTAAAGTATGCTGAGGACTCTTAGCTAATAAAATAATGAGTTCAACCAGAAATGCCCAGAATTTATTAACACTTACAATATTGACCTGCTCTCGGGGAGAGTGTGCTCCTGTTATTGTGGGACCAAATGAAATTATGTCACAATCTGGGTAGGCACCAGAGAGTAAGCCGCACTCAAGGCCGGCATGAATCACCTGTATTTTAGCCTCTGTATTAAATTGCTTTTTATATAAATCCAGTGCTTGGTTAAGTAAAGGGCTCTCGGAGTTAGGCTCCCAGCCAGGATAGGCTCCATTGATATCAATGTTTAAGCCGAACTGCTGTTGATAGTGTGAAATTCTCAAAGCATGGCTATCACGTTCATCATTATTGGCACTGCGGCATAAGTTGAGTAAGCTGAGATTTTGTCCTGCTTTAAGCTCAATGACACCAAGGTTATTTGATGTTTCAACAATTCCAGGCATAATATCTGAATTTTTAATGACTCCATTGGGATGAGAGGCAATCAAACTGAGTAAGTCAGTGCTTAGTTTTATTGACAGGGCAAGTTTGTTTTCTATATTCACTTTTTTAATGCTTAAACTGAGTTGTTTTTCACTGCTGGAATATAATTTTTTGAGCTGTTTGCTGCGCTTAGAAATCCATTGACTCAGGTCATCAATATTGTCTGTAAACAGAGAGACAAAGGCCTCTCGTGGAATTGCATTGCGCAGACTGCCCCCCATAAAACTCTGTATTTTAATATCGAAGTGATGGCTTAAAGTAAGTAGCTCCTGAGCCATTAAAATATTGGCATTAGCACGATTTAAGTGGATATCAACACCAGAATGGCCGCCAAGTAAACCGGTTAAACTTATTGTTACCAGTTCTCCACTGCCTGGCTGCCATTTCAGATTCAGTGTTGAGTTGATATCAACACCTCCGGCACAACCAATATAAAGTTCACCTTCCTCTTCGGTATCCAGGTTCAGTAATTGTTTTGCTTGCAGCCAGCCCGGCTGCAGACCAAATGCACCACCCATTCCAGCCTCTTCATCCACTGTAAACAATAATTCTAATGGACCATGATTGATTGTTTTATCTGTCATTAGAGCGAGCATTGCCGCACAACCAATGCCGTTATCTGCACCAAGAGTTGTTCCGTTTGCCTGCAGCCAGCCATCAGTGATTTGCAATGTCAGAGAATCTTTTAAAAAATTATGTTTGCTACCATTATTGGCCTGAGCCACCATGTCAACATGGCTCTGCAGGGCTATGACGGGTGTATTCTCCAATCCTCTTGATGCTGGAACTCGCAACAGAATATTTCCTACATCATCCTGTTCAACCTCTGCATGGTGTTGTTCTCCCTGCTTACAGATGTACGCAATAATAGCTGTTTCATGTTTACTGGGGCGGGGGATATTACAAAACTGAATAAAATGAGGCCACAAGGCCAGAGGAGGTAACTGCTTAATCAAAATTTTCTCCATACAATAAGAAAGTGGCATGTTTAGTAAGCCGAGGAGTATTACCTTATCATGTTTTTCCGTGCCGGGAGGATGGGTCTCGCGCCCATCTTTGCATTTGGATGCATTAGTGTAGATGTTTTACATGGGTATGATGCTCATGTTCCCGGAGTTTGTGTTTATTATTGTATGGAGAAGGATATAAACTACAAGTTTTATCTATCTCTTTTGCGCATTTTTCTTTTTTCAAAACGTTGTTCTTTCATTTTATCCAATTTTTCCATCTGTTTCTCATTTAGTACCTGACTTAGTTTTGCCCTGGTCTCTTCTTGGTGCTTTTGACGCCAGATTTTTGCACTGGCACGTTGCTCTTTCATTATGTTTTTAAATTGTTTTTGCTGTTCAGGGCTTAAATTTAATTCCCTTGTCATCCGTTCACCACCACGTCCCTGACGAGGTTGATCAAAAGCGAAACTAAGTGAAGTCAGAGAAATTAATACGGTTGCAATTACTAGTGTGTTGATTTTAGTAGACATAGTGTATTTCCTATCAGTTTTTAAAAAATATAAGTTGTTTGCTTACCATGCCTATTAGCTTATGAGTAAATTAAGCAGTGAATATGGATTAAATATGGAGAAAATGTGAATTTTATTAAAAAATATCAAACATAAGAAAAAAAGGGTTACTATAAGAGTAGATGTATAATCTGGAAAAATTAATACCATGACCTTTAAAATATGGCACAAACTGGCTTTGCTTCTGGTTGTGACAATTACCTTGTCGGTACTGATCAGTACCGGCCTATCACAACTCAGTTTTAAAAATAGTTTTGAAGAATATGTTGAGCAACAGGAACAAAGGGAACTGGACAGTTTAGCTAAAAACTTGTTATTGAGTTATGAAAAAAATTCAAATTGGGATTTTATTCGTAATAAACGTCGAGTCTGGTTCTATTACTTACGCTTGAAACCTGACTTTTCAAAGCTGAGTGAGTTTCAGGGTGATGAACAACGTATTAGAAGAGCAGCCAGGCAACAAAGGCTGGCTTTAAGACAGGAACGGAATCTTATCAGAGCAATGCCCACGAACAATAGAAGTTTTAAAGGCAATAATAGAAGGAATAAAGTGGCTCTGCTCGATAGTGATAAGCAACTGATTGTTGGTGCCGTGTTATCCAGAGAAAATACGGAGTATTACCCACTTAAAAATGATGGTCGTATTGTTGCTTACATACAACGAACAAAGTTTTCCGGGATCACTGATCAACTGGATAAAATATTTGCCAGAAAGCAGGAGCAGGCTTTTATCTATAATGCTCTGAGTACAGTATTCATTTCTGTATTAGTGGCTCTTTTTATCTCAATCTATTTTAAAAAAAGGATGAGTGCTCTGACGAAAATTGCTAGAGAGTTGACATCCGGGGATTACCAGCAACGTGTAGTGATAAAACAAAAAGATGAATTAGGTCAACTGGGAATGGATTTTAATTCATTAGCAAAAACGCTGCAGAAAAACCAGCAATCTCAACAACAGTGGATTGCTGATATCTCCCATGAATTGCGCACACCAATTGCTATTTTAAAAGGTGAGCTACAGGCTCTGGAAGATGGTATCCGGCCATTAAATAAAGAAGCAGTGGCATCCCTGACACAGGAAACTAAGCGTTTGAATAAATTGGTTGATGATTTATACCAATTGTCTATTGCAGATATGGGGGCATTAAAGTATGAAAAAAAAGAATTTTTTCTGCATGAACTTTTTATTGAAATTGAAGATAATTTTACCCTTTTATTTGACCATCAGAAACTGAAATTTTCAGTGGAATATGACCTGCAAGAACATTTTAAATGTTATGGTGACAGACAAAGGCTATATCAGCTCATGAGTAATTTGTTACAGAATTCATTACGTTATACCGATGCCGGAGGAGAGGTTAATATTAAAGGTCAGATAGTTGACGGACATCTTGCTCTATCAATATCCGACTCTGCGCCGGGTGTGCCAGATGAAATGCTGGAACAAATTTTTGAACGGCTTTATCGGGTTGATACCTCTCGCTCCCGTTCTGAAGGTGGTTCTGGTCTAGGTCTTGCCATTGCTAAACAAATTGTCCTGGCCCATGAAGGAAATATCTTTGCCGGGCCATCCGTATCTGGTGGTCTAGTTATTACTATACTTTTACCTAACAGATTTAGCTGAAGTTATGAAGAAAAAAATTCTAATTGTTGATGATGAGCTAAAAATTAATCACTTGTTGGATGATTATTTTAAGGCCAGCCAGTTTGATACTTTTTCTTTATATGAAGGGACATCTGTGGCTGAATGGGTGAAAGAGAATTCACCGGATTTAATCTTGTTGGATTTAATGCTTCCGGGTAAAGACGGTATTGAAATTTGTCGTGAAATTCGACAATTTTCAATGGTTCCGATTATTATGATCACAGCTAGAATCGATGAAATTGATCGTATTCTGGGTCTGGAGATTGGTGCAGATGACTACATCTGTAAACCATTTAACCCCAGAGAAGTTGTGGCTCGGGCTAAAGTTATTTTCCGTCGAATGGCTTTATACGAAAACAGGCAGTCACAACAGCATGAACAGCCGATACCTATTACACTGGATATTAAGAAATACAGTGCCAGTTATCATCATAATCGACTTGATCTGACCGTGGTTGAATTTAGACTCCTTGAAGTAATGTTTAAAGCACCCGGTCATGTTTTTTCTAGAAATCAATTGATGAATGTCGTTTATCATGATAATCGTATTGTGACGGATCGTACGATTGACAGCCATATAAAAAATCTAAGAAAAAAATTTCAGCAGGCAGGATGTACTGATGAAATCATTTATTCAGTTTATGGCGTCGGGTATAAATTGGAATTTTAATACGTGTTTAATGAAATGCCGTTTTGAATTAACCAGTTGCGATCCAGTTCCCAAATGACGGTTTTTATTTTTGGATCAGACTTTACAGTATTTTCTGCCAGTGTCTGAACACGTGCTAATAAATCTTTTGCTTTTTGGAATTCTGGCGAAAGTAGTGATTTATTTTTTATTGTTGGAAAGATCACTCCGATTACTTTGCCACAGGGAAGATCTGTTGAAACAGGGCTGCTCAGAGTGGCTTCGCTGTCATTGATACGAACGACCTTAAATTGATATGGAAATGTGTTTATTTCTACTATGGATTCCAGTTTATTGTTGAGCTCTTTGACCTTGACCGGCTCATAGAAAAACATAATGGCCAGAGAAAGACAGATAATTCCCAAAATAGAGGAATAGATTTTTGTAGCTCGATCCATATTTTTTATCCAATTGATAAGAGTCTGCTTATTATAGAAAATAAAAGATATTTCTACTGTGATTTTCATTACTTAAGCTGAGCCTGAAAATTTATCAAGCTGCATGATAATGCACCAGGGTGGATTGATTATGGGCAAAAATAATCCACAGTTCCTGTGGATAACTTTGTTGATAAGTTTGAATAACTACACCTGAACAAGACACCTGCTGAGTTACTGATAAATTGTATGTTTTTTATACAGTAATAAAACAGTAATCTTAATTGTCATAAATATCAATAACATAAGAAATAAATCAAAATAACTATTGACTAAGTCATTATAGGGTTAAACCTTAGAATGCAGTATAAGTCTGGCTCTTTGGGCAAAGTGGATAAGTTTTGTAAAACAGCAGGTTAATTGCTCTTTATGAGAAAAACATTTAAATTGTATGGTTATTTGTATATAAGATTTTAAGTGCGGAGGGATTATTAACCCTGCAACCAATTCGGTTGCCGATGAGATCAATTATTATCACTCATACAGCCTTTGACTGCAGGACACATGCTCTTTAGATTAGTGGCGAACCAATCTCTGGCGCACCCGGCAAGCGCCACCTGTCACACCTGTTATATCAACAAACTTATTAGAGCCGGCAAGTCTGCTGCGGAAACCTCAGGTAAGATACATAATTAAACCCTACCATAAAATAAACATTATAAATATTGGGGTTTTTACTATCTATTTACTGTTTTCTTAGTGATTTGTAATAGCCCTGTTTAAGAAGTTCTTTTATGATTTTAGTTTGTCCATGAGACGCAGCAACCATGAGTGCATTGCCATTTTTTTATTTCGAATTTCTGTGTTAGCACCGGCATCCAGTAAAATATTAATAATTTCAAGATAGCCTCTTTGAGCCGCTGCCATTAGAGCTGAATTGCCATTTTTATCTTGTGTATTAACATTAGAGCCTGCGTTAATGAGTATTTTTAATGCCTCATCACCAATCATAGAAGCTAGTATTCATTTTTTTCTTGTGAAGAGGGATCAATAAGATTACTGTTTTCTATAAGATTTTCTGCATAAGAATTCTCTGAAAAAAAAACAAATAAGCATAAATTTAGGTACATGGCAGTCTGAACAGATGCCTGAACACCGGATGCATTTTTATAATGTATGGTTTCTTTATATTCTTCCAGGTTAACCTTCATACTACGGCAGGAAGTACAAAATGCCATTTCATTCATATGAGCAAGAATGCTATTAAAACCACCGAAGGCTGCTATATCTGCAAAAAAACAATCATGCTGATGAGAATGTTTTTCCTGGAGTACAACCTCTGCTTTTGATTTGATGATGAGTTATCAGCTATAATACATTCCTGTTAAACAGTAATTAATTAAAAAATTTTAGAAATAAAAGTATGAAATTGGAATTCAAAGATATCGAGCCGCCTAGTCAAAATTAATATCTTCTATTTGTAATATTGTTGCAATTTCCTGGCGCAGTCTTTTGTCGATGCCAATTCCTTGCCATGAATTATTAATATCTCGTGCTGCCAAAGCAACTGGAAGACCATTGGCATTACGTATAATCAGTGTTTCAGTAACATCATCATTAATTTGTTTAATGATCTGCCTTCCATAGGTATCCTGATAATCGATATCACCCTCTTTATCCCAGTTATCACTCTGTTCTTTGTCCAATGTTGTGACGGCAAGCGGGCGATTATCCATTGTGTTGATAAACAGATGAAGTTCATTGAGTGTTCGTTGACGAGACTCATCTTCATCATCTGTGAACTTTAATTTGTATTCGGGCATAAATTGGCCTTAATCTTTATCTCTATCATTCTTTTATATCTGGTCGATATCTTAAGGTTAGAAAAAAAGTGCTCACTAATAATCTCGACGAAAAACATGAGCACGGGAGGTTGCCTGTTTGTCCCATCTAGGGCGATGAGACAGTTTACTTTTCTGTATATTACATAACACAGTATTGTAAGCAAAAGCACCGGCAGGACTGGGTTCATCCAGAGTTAGGAAGTCAGGATTGCCAGAGCGGTCAACACCATTTTCATCCAAATCCATCCAGGCACCCTCATGAAGTACCAATACTCCAGGCATGCAACGTTCTGTGACATAAGCGGGAACAACCACTTTGCCGCGATCATTCCATAATTCAACAGTATCACCATCTTTAATTCCAATCTTCTTGGCATCTGAAGAATTAACTGTTACCTCTTGTTCATAAGTTTCTCGCAGCCATGAGCAGTTGTTGTAGATAGAATGAGTACGGTGGCGTGGATGTGGCGAAATAAGATGAAAGGGCCAGTCCTTGGTTTTTGGTGAGTTTAATGATTCCCAGGGTTCTATCCATTTTGGAATGGAAGGAATGTGATAACCATAGTGAGTTTTAGTCCAGTCCGGGATAATTGACAAAATTGACTGCAGAATTTCAATTTTTCCGGAAACGGTGGGGAAACGGATGCCTTTTTCAATTTGATCCTGGAATGCAATATGAGGACGATCAAGTTTAAACTTATAAACACCGTTTTTTTTGAATTCATTCCAGGACATTTCAACATGCTGATGCCCCATGACTCGGTTTTGCCACCATTCACGAAGATAAATTTCATCTACGGTATCATTGTTGTAAAAATAATCTCTGTTTGCTTTGGGATTATAGGCTTTACCAAATTTTTCACCCCCCAGTCGCCAAGCCAGTTCAGTAAAAATCTGTAGATCAGTTTTTGACTCGCCCATGGGTTCAATGACTTTGGGGCGGTGGATATAATAATGTCCCTTATACCAGGGCAGGGCGGTATCGTGTCGTTCAAAGTGAGTGGAAACAGGGAGTAGCACATCTGCCCAGATACCTGATGGTGTAATAGTAGAATCCATGCAAACCACTAACTCAAGCATTTTTATAGCTTTGAGATCCTTGTTGATATTAGTCAGCTGATTCAACCAGTCAGATCCCTGCCAGAAGAGTCCTTTAATATTTGGGATCTGTCCATCGGTTTTATCCTGACGCGCCCATAGGCCAATTTCTTCACGTTTGACACTGGGATAATTCAATACACAATGAGCCCATCGGTCTGATTTGATGGACTGGAATGTAATATTAGAATACTTATCATAGGGGTAAGCCATTCCTTCAGCATGCCAGGCTTTACCCACACCTTCTGCACAGCCGCCAATGATACCAATATTACCGGTCATTGATTGTAACGCTGCTGCCATACGACTGTATTGCTCACCATAGGCATTGCGTCCAGGTGCCCAGGATGCCTTGAGGGCAGCTGGTTTTGTTGTGGCGTACATATCTGCCAGTTTAATAATGTCCTTTGCTGGAACGCCGCAAATTTTTGCGGCCCACTCGGGTGTTTTAGGTTGGTTATCATATTTGCCCAGAATATAGTCCTTAAAATTTTCTTTGCCATTAAGAGATTCTGCAGCCCATTCAGGCATAGTACCAGTATCCATTCCTTGAACAAATTTATTAATAAATTCTTGATCCTGTAGATTATTTGAAAAAATATAATGGGCCATACCTGCCATCATGGCGGCATCGGTATTAGGTTTGATCGGGAGCCACCAGGCATCATAGGCAGCAGCTGAGTCAGTATATTGTGGATCGATTAATACGAACTTGCAGCCACGTTGCTTGGCCATACGCATATACATAAATGTATTGCCGCCGTGAAAAGTATAGGCTGGGTTCCAGCCCCACATAATGATCAGTTTAGATTCGGCATAAGTATCATCTTCATTGCCATCTTCAATAGTGCCGAAGGTCCAGTTTGAACTGGCAGTTGTGGCTTCATAGGAAGGCACTGACCAGGAATTCGTTCGACAGCCAAAGGTGCCAAGAAATCGGCCCAGCAAGCCCTCGATTTGATCGGATTTATGCAAAACACCATATGAGGCACCGGCATAGCTTTGATCCAGAATGGCAGTGGGTCCATAAGTGTCCTTGAGATGATTCATTTTGTTGACAACAAAATTTAGGGCTTCATCCCAGGAGACGCGTTTGAATTTGCCTTCACCTCGTTCACCCACCCGTATCATGGGATAAAGAAGCCGCTCGGCAGAGTAAAGTCGTTGGCGATAGGAGCGACCACGTAAACAGGCTCGTAACTGTGGTTCTTCCATTGTATCTTTGCCATAATAGCCGTCTTTTTGATAACGACCATCATCGCTGGATAGACGTACAATAACATCTTTCCATTTATGTGCAACTAACATGTGACGTGAGCCACAGTTGTGGGCACAACTGGTCACAACGATTTCCAGTTGATCGTCTTGGGGATAAGGTTCATAAGCAAAGGCTTTAGCTTCTCTGGCAAACTTTATTTCTGTTAGGCCAGAAGTCGCAAGAACACCTGCAGTGCCTTTTAAAAAAGAACGTCGGTTCAGATTCAGTCGTTGCTGAAGCGTATTAATGCTCTCTTTAAAACTCATGATTGTATCCTTTATGAACAGATGATGATTGTCTGCTTGTCTGTTCTAAAAATGGTAGCTATGACTGGAATTGAACCAGTGACCCCAGCATTATGAATGCTGTGCTCTAACCATCTGAGCTACATAGCCAATAAATAGTGTGGATTCTTTTCGCAGCAGGGAGCATAGGCAAGCTACAGATACTCCTGATGAGGAAAATTACATAATAATGTGATGAATCCTGTCTGTTTTACATTTGATATCAATAAACTCTTGATTTAATTCCAGCAACTTCATATTTTAGTCGAGCTGGATTTTTTGCTGCTGTTTTTAGAGCCTCTCTGGGTATGCGCATCAATTCAAAATCACAGACATGCGGGTGGTCTTCGGGGACATCATCCTGAAAAACAGCAATGCTTATATAAACAGGATTTTCCCAGTCAGTCTCTAAAAATGACTGTAGCCATTGACGTCTTTCCTGTTTTGTTTTTACACATAACAAGGCTTCAACATTATGAACAAAAACACTGTTTGATTGTGAGTGTGTTTGTAAACAAATATCTAAATGATCAAGACCAACAGAGTCTGCCTGATGACCGAATGCCTGCATTTCTTCTGCTCTATAATCAAAAGATTCCATATCCAGGTGGTTACATAACATCATACATAACTCAGGCTGATAGCCTGGAAGCAGAATAATACTGCCATTACTTTTACCTGTTGTTTCATGATATTGTGCAATTGCTGAGAGCCATTCCTGTTCATTATTCATTACAATACCTTTGCTGCTTTAAAGTTTAATACTGCATCCAGTTGTTGTTCTGTAAATAGGGATTCAACAATAGGAAATAATTTTGTTTCTTCTTCAAGTGTGTGATGTGTTAACAGGTTTGCAAAATCAGAAAGATCTTGTTGCGCTGTTTCAGGTGATATTTGCTCGACGAGTGTTCTGATAAAACCATGTTCTTTACCCAAGGTGATACAGAGCTCAAGATGTTCTTTATGATGTTGCACTAATAAAGCAAAAATTGTCTGTTCTTCATGGCGTAAATGCGCCTCAAGCTCTGTGAGGTTATACTCTTTTACTAATTTAATACCTATCAATAACTGTTCTGTATGACCTGTTTCAGCGATTGCAGCAATTTTTTCAGCAAATACAATACAGTCATTATGTTCTTTTGAAAGTTTTTGTAATTGTCGGCATCTTTTTTCCTTAAAATCAATGTATTGATGATTTAAAATGTATGTTTCTGCTGTGATACAATCACCGTTTGTGTTAAGTGGCATAAGTAACCTTTCTATTATTACTGATAAATATGGTAGCTATAACTGGAATTGAACCAGTGACCCCAGCATTATGAATGCTGTGCTCTAACCATCTGAGCTATATAGCCGTTGAAGTCTTGTTTAAAAAGTATCTGTTAAGTGACCACGTTTTTCCATAAGTTCTAAAATGAGCTTGGTCAAAATTAATTCCATTGCGTATTGCATTTTTCCACCTGGAATCACCATGGTGCTGTATGTGGTGATCTCAAGTCCCTCAATTAAACCCTTCAAATGTAATTTATATTCAACAGAAGGTTGAAATTTTAAAAAATGGATAATAACCAGACTTTGATCGGATGTTGGTATCTGTCTCACCATGAATGGATTAGATGTATCAACAATCGGTACACGTTGAAAATTGATATGAGTATTGGAAAACTGAGGTAAAATAAAATTCATATAGTCATACATACGACGATAAATTGCATCACAGACATCTTCGTGATCATAGCCTCGCTCTTTGGTATCACGATTAATTTTCTGAATCCACTCCAGATTTATAGAGGGGGCAACACCTATTAATAGATCAACCTCATCAGCCAGGTTATATTTATCAGTGATTACACCGCCATGCAGACCTTCATAAAAAAGTAAATCACTGCCAACAGGAATATCTTCCCATGGTGAAAAAGTGCCTGGCTTACAGCCATAGATTGCGGCTTCCTCTTCATCATGAATGTATTGGCGTATTTCTCCAGTACCATCTTTACCATACTTCTGAAAGAGCTCTAATTGTTTTTTAAAAAGATTACCTTCTGGGCCAAAGTGACTCAGTCGTTTGCCATTTTTTTTTGCTTTCTTTTTCTCTTTTTTCATTTCAGTACGATTAAATCGATGAAAACTATCACCTGCTACAAAAGCAGCTTTAGCACCAACTCGTTCAAATATAGTATCCAGGGTATCTTTGACAGTGGTTGTACCTGCACCGGAAGAGCCTGTTATTGCAATAATTGGATGTCTTTGTGTCATAATTTAACGCCTGATGATTAGTCCAGTACCTGATAAAGATCAGTACTATGATTGTGAAGTTTACAAATACGGCAAAGGATTTTGTCAGACTGTTTATTTGGTTGTTGTAACTGCTGCTGTAAAAAGTGTTGTTCCGGGGAATGAAAGGCATTACCACATGCTGTGCAATCGTTTTGAACCAGATCAATACTAAGGGATGTTGACAGTGACCAGGAATGGATGCTTATAGCGTCTGATTCACAGGCAGTGGTACAAATTCCACAGCCTGTACAGTTTTGCGGGTTTACCTTATACATTGATTGCACAGGGTTTAACTCATACATTCCCGATGAATCACTATCACTTTTTAAAAGACTCAGTGCATCAGTAGGACAGAGTTTTATACAGGCATCACAGCCATTACATTGCTGCTCATCAAGTTGAGGTGTCCATGGCCAATGAGCTTTTTCTGTGTGACTATTGGGCAGCAATTGCCCTGGAGGAATGGTCTGAAATTCAGAATGATTGAGCGGATCAATGATCAGTAGTTGCTTACGTAACTGTTGTCCACCACCGCTCATAAAACTGCGTCTTGATACTTGAGTTCCTCGACTTACAGTTTCATCAGTTCTAAAAATTTTTGTCCACACCTCATTTGAACGCTGCATGATGATTATAGGTGATTTTTTATGCTCAAATAGAAGATGGTTGAGTTGTTCCAGGCGTTTATAGAGACTCTCTGATGGCTGACGTGAGCAGTCTTTACATTTCGCTGTGGCTAGTAACAGGTGTTCAATACCCGAATTATAGAGTTGTAATAGCTGTCTGAGTCCTAAAGAATGTATGCAGGGAAGTATTCCAGAACTTTCATCAATGCCACTTTTATCACATGCAAAAAGGGCTACCATCCGTGCACTTACTTGCCGGGTAACCCATGGGAAATTAACATGTATTGCACCGGAAGGACAGGCTGGTACGCATAGACCGCAACCATCACAAGCTTCAATATCAAGCCCCAGGGTCTTATCATCCAGCACCCAGGCATGTGCTGGACATGCATCAACGCAAGCCTGGCAATTAGTATCCTTACAAAGAGCATGAACACAGGCGTCAGCATTTATTTCAGGGAGATGAAATTCTTGTGTAATCTTATCAATAATATGCTGTTTTTTTTTGAACATGCTATGCCTTTTGAAGGTACTTATTTTGCTAAAAAAATGATGGGAGAAGGGAGGTTCGCCCATCAAAAATGTGGCTTCAGCCACATCCTTTTGGGCTGCTCGAGTGCCCGACGTGTCAATTTTTATTTCTTTAATGAACGAATATATGCAACGAGATCGTTGATCTGAGTGTCAGAAAAATCAGGTCGTCCAGGCATGCCGACATTACCCCCATATTTTGCTGCACCATTTTTAATCGTATTGCTTAAATCTGTATCACTTCCTTTGGTACCATCACCATCGGTGTCTATTCGGAAGGCACTTTCAGCAAAACTGGAAGGTTTTGGATTAAATGCGACAGCGGCAACACCATCACCTTCACCAGTGGCACCATGACAGGATGCACAGGCGCCTGCACCATCATAAATTGCTTTTCCGGCGGCGGCATCACCTGCTGACACCTGTGTGGTTAACATGAAGGCCGCGGCCGTAATGGATAAAAATTTAAATAATTGATTCATAAAAAATCCTCTGGAGTTTTAGTGTTTAAGGTTAAACTGCCGGGCCTATGCCAGGCATATATTGAAGAGCTTCATCCTGTGTCGCTTGTTTAGGTTTCATACGTTCTTCAATTTCTTCTCTTGTGGGACGAGGCTGTTCCAGCACTTCTGCAAGAACATCCCGTAGGTCTTCACAAAATGCGGCAGTCAGTGCAGCAACACTGGCAAAGTATTGAGTATCGCAACGACCCAGTACACGCTCACCAAAGTTTCCTAGCCAGCGCAGTAAATGTTCATCCATAAAAACAGTAATTTGCTCCAATGTTTTTAAATCTTCATCTCTCTCTAATAATCGTGCAATAAATTGCAGTTCATAAACTAGATGATCATCAGGTCTCTGCCGCCAGTCTGGAATTTCAAGGCCATATGTTTCATACCAGGTGCGCACATCAAACATGCTCTGCTGACACACCAGGCTATCTTCATCGAGCCAGACAGACTCTTCAGGAGAGGCTGAAATATTATGATTAAGATAGATGCTGGCGTAGTCAGCAGCAAGATCATCAAGAGTACTTTGAGAGACATCCGTTGATAGCAGTGTTAATGCTTCCTCTAATAAAAACATTGATTGGGCACCAGGACCACTTTCAGGTATTAAAGTCAGGCAAAAAGGAAAGTCTATTTTTTTGAGTTCCTTAAGCAGTGCAGCATCGGGTTCATGAGCATGCAAGGTTGCCATGAGATTAAGATCTTCGGCAACTCGCATTCTGAAAGTAGTTAAAAAATCGGGTAGATCAGATTTAGGTAATGCAGCGTTCATTTTATTTTCCCTTTGCTATGGGCAACAAAACCAATAGAGGGTTTCGTTAATTCAATATTGGCCATATTCTTAACTTGACGGGAAATCATGTCTTTTCCACCATAAGCTATGGTTTCAAGGCTACCATCCCAAATCTTTTCAATAGGCCCGATATCCAGAACCCGCATCATGCAAGCCATGACACAATAGGGTTTTCTTCCGGCATCAATTTCATCGACACACATATTGCATTTTTTAACAATATTATCAGATGGATCATATTGAGGAGCACCATAAGGGCAGGCTGCTTCACAGCGACGACAACCGATACAAAGTGTTGAGTCAATATCGACAATGCCGTCTTTTTTTCGCTTAAATATTGCCCCGGTAGGGCAGGTGGGTAGACAAGCAGGCTCAGCACAGTGATTACAGGACATATTGACCTTATAAGCAAATACATCAGGATAAGTTCCCCCTTCAATGTATTGCACGCGTCGAAACCGAGGTCCAGGAGCCAGTCCGTTTTTGTCTTTACAAGCTATTTCGCAAGCACGACAGCCAATACAGTCCACATTGTTATGAACAAACCCCATTTGCATATCAGGCTTAACAGGCGTATAAGTTTCACGTTTTGTACGTTTAACTGCTTCCCGTATTTTCTTAACATCTTTTTTCGTTGACATGTTCTATTCCTTCAAATCTGATTAGTAATCGCGACGAAAAACGTGGGCGCGGGAAGTAGCCAGTTTGTCCCAGCCAGGACGATGGACCAGATCAGTTTTCTGTATATTACACAACACAGTGTTGTAAGCAAAAGAACCGGCAGGACTGGGTTCATCAAGAGTCAGAAAGTCAGGATTACCTGCTCGGTCAACACCATTTTCATCTAAATCCATCCAGGCACCTTCATAGACAACCAACACGCTGGGCATGCAGCGTTCAGTAACATAGACTGGCAGGATAATTTTCCCTCGATCATTCCAAACTTGAACTGTCTCACCATTTTTTATGCCCATGCGTTTTGCATCAGATGCATTCATGGTGACTTCCTGGTCATAGGTTTCACGTAACCAGGAACAGTTATTGAAGATGGAATGCGTGCGCCATCTCGGATGTGGAGAAATCATATGGAAGGGCCATTTTTTGGTTTTAGGTGAGTTTAATGATTCCCAGGGTTCGATCCATTTTGGAATCGATGGAATATGATAACCATATTTTGTTTTTTTCCAATCAGCAATATTGGCCAGCTGAGTGCTGAGAATTTCGATTTTCCCTGAAGCAGTTTCGAAGCGTTTGCCTTTTTCAATCTGATCCTGAAATGCGATATGAGGACGATCCAGTTTAAATTTGTAGACGCCATGCTTTTTAAATTCATTCCAGGGCATATCAACATGTTGATGTGCCATAACCTGACCTTCCCACCAATCACGAAGGTAAGCTTCATCAACAGCATTATTATCATTAAAATAATTTCTGCTTGCTTTGGGGTTATATGCTTTACCAAAAACATCACCACCAATTCGATAGGCTAATTCAGTAAATATCTGAATATCAGTTTTTGATTCACCCATAGGTTCAATGACTTTTGGGCGATGGATATAGTAGTGTCCCTTGTACCAGGGCAGGGCCGTATCATGACGTTCAAAGTGAGTGGATACCGGTAATAGTATGTCTGCCCAGAGGCCAGAAGGTGTGATTGTGGAATCCATACAGACAACGAGTTCAAGCATTTTTATTGCTTCAAGATCTTTGTTAATGTTGGTCAGCTGATTAAGCCAGTCTGAACCTTGCCAGAAAATTGCTTTGATATTGGGTATTTGACCATCAGTCGCATCCTGACGAGGCCAGAGGCCAACTTCTTCTCGTTTGACGTTAGGATAATTTAGTACACAATGTGCCCAACGATCGGATTTAATGGCTTGAAACCAGATATTAGCGTATTGATCATAGGGATAAGCTACGGCTTCAGCATGCCAGCCTTTACCGACACCTTCAGCGCAGCCACCCAGTTTACCAATATTACCAGTCATTGCTTGTAATGCAGCGGCCATGCGGCTGTATTGCTCTCCATAAGCATTACGTCCTGGCGCCCAGGAGGCTTTGAGAGCTGCTGGTTTTGTTGTTGCATACATATCAGCCAGTTTTATAATGTCCTTAGCAGGGACACCACAGATTTTTTCGGCCCATTCCGGTGTTTTTGGCTGGCCATCATAGGTGCCCATAATGTAGTCTTTAAAGTTTTCTTTACCATTGGCTGAATTTTTACTCCAGTCAGGCATTGTCCCGGCATCCATACCCTGGACAAAATTATTAATAAATTCCTGATCCTGTAGATTATTGGTAAAGATATAATGTGCCATACCGGCCATCATGGCGGCATCTGTATTTGGCTTGATAGGGATCCACCAGGCATCATAGGCTGCGGCTGAGTCAGTATATTGCGGATCAATCAAAACAAACTTACAGCCTCGTTGCTTGGCCATACGCATATACATAAAGGTATTACCGCCGTGAAAAGTATAAGCTGGATTCCAGCCCCACATAATCATCAGCTTGGATTCGGCATAGGTATCATCCTCATTTCCATCCTGAATGGTACCGTAAGTCCATTTAGAACTGGCGGTGGTTGCTTCATAAGAAGGGACAGACCAGGAGTTTGTACGGCAACCGAACATACCTAAAAAGCGCCCTAATAAGCCTTCAATTTGATCAGATTTGTGTAGTACACCATAGGAGGCACCTGCATAACTTTGATCCAGAATAGCAGTGGGTCCATAGGTACTTTTGAGGTGGTTCATTTTTTTTACGACAAAGCTTAGGGCTTCATCCCATGAAACCCGTTTGAATTTACCTTCACCACGTTCACCTACACGCATCATAGGATAAAGCAGCCGTTCAGCAGAATAGAGACGCTGGCGATAGGAACGACCCCTTAAACAGGCTCGTAACTGTGGCTCTTCCATTGTATCTTTGTTAAATTCCCCTCCTTTTTGATAACGGCCATCATCGCTTGAAAGCCGAACTATGACATCTTTCCATTTATGTGCGACTAACATGTGGCGTGAGCCACAATTGTGTGCACAACTGGTCACGACTGTTTCTAACTGATCATCTTTTGGATAAGGTTCATAGGCAAATGCCTTGGCCTCCTTACCACATTTCATTTCTACCAGTCCACTGGTTGCGAGAACTCCTGCACTGGTTGCTGTGCCTTTTAAAAATGAACGTCTTGTCAGATTAAGGCGTTGCTGAAGCTTATCAAAGCTTTCTTTAATACTCATAGTTTATTTTCCTTTACGCCAGTTTCATTATTTTTTGCTTACTTTTTCGGTTTGGAGTTTAAATCTTGGATGCGATTCTGTGGGACGATCTTTTGCCCAGTCAGGAATCTCTTTGGCCATACCATCCCATGCATGTCTTGGATAAGGATAAGCAATGCGATACCATTGACGGCCGCCATGGCACCCAAAGCAGATATCAGAATCTTTTTTACCTGCACTCTCTATGGCTTCTGCCTTGAGGAAGTTAACCTGATGCCGAGTTGTGCGAACACCAGCATGACAAAGTAGACAGTTGTTCTGAAAAATATCTCTTGATGTGTTCCAGTGTGAAGTCAGTCCCATACGCTTGAAGTCCGGGAAGTCACCATGACACATGAGACAGGTTTCCGGATTAACTGATTTACGCAGGGTAAACTGATCCAGGTTCTGATCGGGAGGAATAATTGCTTCTTCACGAGGATTGCTACCCTGATGGCAGGTTGTGCATTTCATGTCCATGACCTGCTTTGCTAAGTCACTGGACAAATGACGTTGGTGAAAAGTTTTCTGTGGGCCTTCATAGGTTGTCAGTGTCTGATACCAGGCCAGGGTAGATGCAGCTTCAACACCAGCCGGTGATTTTGTTTCTACTTTTTGCTCAAGCACTTCCTGATGACAACTCAGGCATTGTTTATTCGTTGCTGTTGCAATATCGGGTTGGAAATGGATGGGATCCCATTGTGCACGATGGTAATCTTTGCTTGTTAAGTTTTCAGCTGCCGAGAGTGTCATTACAAATATCGATAGCGGGATTAGTGTCAGGAAGAGATAATATCTTTTCATATTGTTTTGACCTCAGGCTACTTAAAATGATGGCGCATTTAAGCGCCTGTATATGATGCGTCCCTGCACATGTCATCATGCACGTCCATGTGCAGTGGAGGAGTGAAGTGACCTTATCTCCAGGCAGACATACCACCCATGCCATTCATTCCAGACATACCGCCCATGCCATTCATTCCAGACATACCGCCCATGCCGTTCATTCCAGACATACCACCCATGCCATTCATTCCAGACATACCGCTCATTCCAGACATACCGCCCATTCCAGACATACCACTCATGCCAGTAGCTGGATAGAAGAAGATTTGTCCTTGTGGAGTGATCTTGAAATAGCCGCTCATTCCAGACATACCGCCCATGCCAGACATACCACTCATGCCAGACATACCGTTCATTCCAGACATACCGCCCATACCAGACATTCCACTCATGCCATTCATTCCAGACATACCGCCCATGCCATTCATTCCAGACATACCGCCCATGCCATTCATTCCAGACATACCGCCCATGCCGTTCATTCCAGACATACCGCCCATGCCGTTCATTCCAGACATACCACTCATGCCAGCAGGTCTCCAGATCCAACGACCGTTCATTCCAGACATACCGCCCATTCCAGACATACCGCCCATTCCAGACATGCCGTTCATTCCAGACATACCGTTCATTCCAGACATACCGTTCATTCCAGACATACCGTTCATTCCAGACATACCGTTCATTCCAGACATACCGTTCATGCCAGACATGCCGTTCATTCCAGACATACCGCCCATTCCAGACATACCGTTCATTCCAGACATACCGCCCATTCCAGACATACCGCCCATTCCACTCATTCCAGACATACCGCTCATACCAGATGCGGGATAGAAGAAGATTTGTCCTTGTGGGGTGATCTTGAAGTAGCCGTTCATGCCGCTCATGCCAGACATGCCGCCCATTCCAGACATGCCACTCATGCCGTTCATTCCAGACATGCCACTCATGCCGTTCATTCCGGACATACCGCCCATGCCGTTCATTCCAGACATACCATTCATGCCAGACATACCGCCCATACCGCTCATGCCATACATGCTGGCACTAACGGAGGTGGCTGCAACTGCACTAACAATGGCTGCAGCGCCAAGGATTTTTTTGATTTGCTTGGTTAGTGTTAGCATTCGAATTTTCATGTTTTCCTCCTAAGGAATTTGAGTCTGGCCGAAACCATTCCGGTCAGATATTTATGGTTTTTTGTGATGAATAAAGAGCTACCCCCTTGTCACAAAAACCTTAAATTAGTGATGCCATCTCCGCAGATCATAGCGATCTACCATTCCAGGGTGAGTAAATGGTGTGTACCAGTTTCCCTGATTATCCAGAAAATAAAGGCTGCGAGGATAAGGCTGAGTAACACCCGTCAGGGCATTTTTAAACCATGCACGTTCATGTTGAATCCATTCAATAGTGGGTGCCCCTACAGGTCGCTGTGAAGGAGCTGTCCCTGCAATGGGATAATCTGTTGCCGCAACCGTTGAAGAAACGGTGGCAGTCATAAATAACCACGCTAAAGGTGTTAAAACGTTTTTAACTTTTATATTCATAAATTGAATCCTGAATGTGCCTGAGTTCGTGTGTTTGGTTCTCATGTAGCAACGCCTGTGCCAGTACTGTAAATGCTTAGTTAAGTTATTGAAAAATGATAATATAATTGGATTTTGTTCAGGTAACGCAAATACCGTAGAAATAAAAACCTGACTTTGTGTCAGGGCAATGATTGGAGGCTGAATGATGTGGGTAAAGATGTTCTTTTTGTTTATATAATAAATTTAAAAATGATTTGCAAAAACAATTATTTGCAGTAGCTTTTTAAAAAAAATATCAGAAGTGACAATTTGTCAGGATGTATCTGTACATCCTGACAAGAGGGGGTCAGTTAAGTACAATCACGGCTCCATTGCTGTTTTTTATAGCGATTTGATATTTGAGATTGAAAGGTGCTTTATCAGCAACAATACTGATGATATAAACATTAAAAATTTTACGTATCTTTCCGACTGACATATCAGAAATGGACTCATGATTAAGCCAGCTTTGTGCTATGTCGTGAGCTTTCTGCCAGCTATTAATGGGTAATGGCACTTTGTTTGAAATCTTTATACCAGGACAGGAAATAACTTTTTCTAATGCTGTTTTTTTCTGTGCACTGAGTTCAGGAGGGTAGAGCAGAACACTGCCATCTGAATTTTTTCTGACAACCCACCCATTTGCCTGTAATTTATTTTGCATTTTTTTAAATGAGAGATTAGATGAGTTTTTTAATGTCTGCGTTTTATTATTACCTGTTTGATTATTATCTTCTTGTTTGAATGTTATTACCTTGTCTGGTGGTGTTAGGTGCATTGAACCATCCTGATCAATGGTCGCAGTCCACCCAGAATTTTGAAATTTCTCCTGCAATTGTTGCCATTGTGATTTTGTTGATGCATGTGTTTGATTGTCTGGAGTTGTTTTGGGAACTAAAATCAAACTACCATCTTTTTTATGCTGAATATCCCAGCCCCGTTTTTCTAGTTTCTCTGCAAGTTCCTTCATATCATAATTAGCAGGAATCATTTTGGGTGTATTATCTGGTTGGGACTGTCCAGCAGGCTTGTTGGTGTTATTGTTTATAGATTGTTCAAAGCTGGAAACAGATTCCTGAGCATGAACATTACTGGTGTATATTAATAGAGAGGCTGATAATAATCCCGGTAAAAATCTGCATTGTTTAAACATATCATTTCCTTCATAGGTTAGTTAACGGGGTGTTGAGAAAAAGTTTACTACTTTGAGTGGTAAAGCAAGAGATACGCCATTAATATCATTGTGTTGAATACTTGCACTATTAAAGGGTATTTTTTGCAACTAATGTGATGATATGGCTGATTTTTTTTACATATATGACAAAATGTCAGGGATATATTTTTTTTCATTAGTATAATGGCAATAAAGTACCGGAAAGTACCCAGTGCATTAGCGCATTTGAGTGGTTTAACAGGTGTGCTTTGGGAGATTGTATAGTTATGACTAAATTAGTAAAAAGCCTTAATTACAAATTTACAGTGGCTACTATTGCTGGGTTTTTTATCAGTTCACTGGTTTTTCTGGGCCTGTTTTTGACTTTTTATCAGTCTGAACTGGAGGGGGAGCGTGCCCAGGCGGCTCGAGATGTCAATAACCTGCTGCAATCTTCATTGGAAAATGCCATGCTCAAGCGTGATCTGGAAGGCTTGACTAATATTGTGCAGCGCTTAGGGAAGCAAGAAAATATTAAGAGTGTAATGATTGTCAACCCTGAGGGACAAGTGCGCTTCTCCAGTCATCCGCAATATATTAATCGAAAGCTGAAAGGCGAATGGATTCATGAACGCCAGCCAAAAACCAATTTTATTCAGGATGAACAGGGTATTGAAGTTCTGCGCAGCATCAGACCTGTACACAACAAACCTCAATGTAAGGAATGCCATGGAAAAGTGAGGGAGAATCCGGTTAATGGTATTTTGCTGGTGGATTATGAAGCCTCTTCTATTCGACATAAAGCACGTGATACCACCCTGGTCCTCATGGGCGCTGGTGCATTGATAGTTGTCATCAACCTGATTGGTGGCTGGTGGTTTATTCATCGATATATTTTGCGTTCAGTGGAAATATTAAGTAATGCCAGCCATTCTCTGGCAAAAGGTCAGCTGGATACTCGAGTTAAACTCCCGGGCAATGATGAGTTATCTGTATTGGGTGATACCTTCAATTTTATGGCTGCAAACCTTCAATCCAGCATGCGCGATCTGGAAGAGGAACAAATTTTTTTGCAAGCCATGGTGGATGCTATTCCTGATGGCTTACGCATTATTGATGAAGATTTTAACATGCTGCTGGTCAATCGGACTTTTCGTGAACAGACTGGCTGTGCAGCTAAGTACTGGGTTAATGAAAAATGCTATACAGCCACACAAAATCTCGATTCACCTTGCCCATCTGATTTAGTCAACTGTTCTCTGAAGGAAGTTCAAAAATCCGGAGAGCCATTTAAAGTGGTTCGCCAGCATACTCAATGTGATGGCACGATTCTGGATGTTGAAATTTTTGCGGCACCTATGGTGATTATCAAAGATGGTAAAGAGAAGACTCTGATGGTTGAGTCAATCCGTGATCTTACCCACGAAGTCCGATTTACCCATGAGCAACGCTTATCAGAGCTGGGTCGCCTGGCTGCAAATGTCGCTCATGAAATATACAATCCTTTGAGTTCAATGAAATTAGCATTAAATTCATTGAAATTGACTATTGAGGATAAAAGGCGTGCCCATAGTGATGAGGAAAGACGTTCTCCCGCAATTAATAATTATCTGGACATTGCGGAACAATCAATGGATCAATGTATCCAGATGACTGATCGTCTTCTTCGTCTTAGTGCAGCACCATTAGGTCAGCAGGAATTAGTCGATATTCATAAAGCAGTACAGGATATATATAGTCTTGTAAAATGGGATGCAGATGAGTCATCCATTGAAATTGTTGAATCATTCCCGGAGCAGCTCTTACGCGTTTTTGCCAGTGAGAGTGAAATACGCATGGTATTTCTTAACTTGATACAAAATGCTTTTCATGCCATGCCTAATGGTGGTGTTCTTAAAATTACTGGTACAAAGGAAGATGGAATAATCATTGTTCGCTTAGAAGATAATGGCATTGGTATCTCTAAAGAGAATCTAGGTAGTATATTTATGCCTTTCTTCAGTCGACGTGCCGATAATATTCATGGTACAGGATTAGGTTTACCTATCTCTCAAGCTATTGTGAAAAGCTGTGACGGAGTACTTGAAGTAGAGAGTCAATTAGGTCGGGGAAGCTGCTTTATTGTGAAGATTCCCGAAGCTTCCATCGAGAGGTTGAAAAAATGAATGGCAATATCTTAGTTATTGAAGATGATGATCTGGTGAACCAGATGATTGTTAACCAATTGGAAAACATGGGGCATACGGCTTTAGGGGTCAATAGTCTCGGGCTTGCAAGGAAATATCTTGATAAGCATGAGCCGGATTTGATCATATCGGACATGCGCCTTCCTGATGGTGACTGCATTCATGAGTTACCAAAAATCATTGAATCTCAGCCTGTGATTGTGCTGACAGCCTATGGTACAGTGAAAAATGCAGTGGAAGCCATACATGCGGGTGCGGCGCATTATCTCACTAAACCCGTGAGTCCGGAAGAACTGACATTGATTGTTCAGCGGGTACTGGAAGCCGCTGCTTTGAAAGCGGATCATAAATTCTGCAAATCACGCATGAAAGCACAGAATGACAAACATCCCTTTATGATTGGTCAAAGTCCTGCTCTGGAACAAGCTAAAGAATTAATTGATGCAGTGGCTCCAAGTGATATGAATGTCCTTGTTTTAGGTGAAAGTGGCGCGGGTAAAGAACTGGTTGCCAGAGCCATACATGAACAGAGTCTACGAGCTGAGAAAAATTTTGTGGCAGTTGATTGCTGTACCCTGCAGGAAAGTTTATTTGAATCGGAATTATTTGGCCATGAAAAAGGTGCTTTTACCGGGGCAGATGGCAAGAAAAAAGGCCTGATTGAAGGAGCCTCTGGCGGTACATTATTTCTTGATGAGATTGGTGAAATTCCACCAGTTATTCAGGCAAAACTACTGCGTGTTCTGGAAACTGGAAAGTTTCGGCGTGTGGGTGGAAACCGCGATCTGACATCTGATGTGAGAATTGTCGCTGCCACTAATCGTGATTTGAAGAAGATGTCTGAAACGGAAGACTTTCGGGCTGATCTCTATTATCGTCTGGATGCCTTTAATATCTATACCCCCCCATTAAGAGAACGTCGGGATGATATTCCTTTTCTGGTTGAACACTTTATTCGCAATCATTCTTTTTCTATGTGTGTTCAAAAAACAGTGGCTAAAGAAGCAATGCGTAAACTTATCGCCTATGACTGGCCTGGTAATGTGCGTGAACTTAAAAATATGGTGGAGCGGGCAATTATTCTGTCACGAAAGAATAAAATTATTCGTGGAAAGCACTTTAACCTGAAAGGTTGTGAGCAAACAAAAAGTGGCTTTCACCTCGATATCGAAGCCGGTGACGACCCGACCCTTGAGGAAATAGAAGCCTGCTATTTAAAATTCTTATTAGAAAAACATGCAGGCCATCGAACCACTATTGCTCAAGTGATGGGGATCAGTGAACGTCAGGTGTATCGTCTGATCAGTAAGTATAAGCTGACCGAAGAAGTTATGTCTTGCAATACAAATCAGCAGCGTCGTTCAACTGATGCGGTTCATGGTCTTCTTGATGCCTAAAAAGTCATAAAGTAAGTAATAGTAATGCGCATAGCCATTTTTTTGCGCACATTCCATTTCTATTTGTTATACTATACAAAAGATAAAATTCTTGATTGTTGCGATTTAGAATCTAAATTTTAGTTCCATTCCCAAATAATGAATAATTTTTGATCATTTGAATGTCAGAGATACTGACTGCGGCACAAATATGAATAAAATTAACCTATGAAGATCGACCAACAACTTAAGCTTAATTTCATTGTGGTCACCATCTTGGTTATTGTGGCATTTATTGTTGCTACGATAAGTTTTCTGCGTATTCAAAGAGACAGCCATCACCTTTCTGATGTTGAATTGCCTCTTGAACAGGCTGTATTGGAAATGGAGATTCGTAGTGGGGAGATGACTCGTAGTATTCTTGAATACGTCATAAAACAAGATCCAGCTAGTTTGACTGCTATACAAAACTCACATCTAAACTTTGAACATTATGCCAGCATTGCACTGGAGCATTCCAAAACTGATAAAGAAATTAAATTGATTCAAACCTCTTTACTGATCTATATGGAAATGAAAGCTCTGGTGGATAAGATAAGTTTAATATCAAAAGAACAAGTCTCTTTATTACGAGATTTACGTGAAAAAGCCGCTAAAATACGCCTCATGCTGGATAAACAGATAGTCCCTTTGTTGTTAAAAAATAATCATCCAGCGGATCATTTGAAAACGGTCTATGAGCTTAAAAGTAAAATGTCAGATTCGTTTTTCTTTATCTATAATTACGTACAGGCTGTTGATCAAACCTGTCAAAAAAATTTTAAAGATTGCTATGCTGAATATCATCTATTGATGGAAAAATTGTATCAGGCTGATATGTCAAATACTGAGATAAAAGCCCTTAAACAAATTGATGATTCATTCCAATCAGCCTATCTACAAAGTCTGAACATAATAAACATCAGTGATGAACTTAATCTTTTACTCGATCGTTTATCCTCAGAGTTGCAGCGTTTCAAACAAACTATTGTTAATGAGATACAAACACAACTCCGACATAATACCAGGCAAGCTGCCAATAATGTAGAAGAAGCATTAAATCATGCATTTATCATACTGGCAGGTATTACTATTATTGTCATTCTTGTGTATTTTCTGACGAATCGCTCATTGGGGAAAATTGTAAATGAAGGGACCAGCTGTCTTTTAAAAGGTATTAATGATATTCAAAATGGCAATATGGATACCTATATTCATATGCCTGGTCAAAATGAACTCACTGAAGTTGGAGATTTTTTCAATGAGGCGATTGATAAACTGCGCCGTGATGATCAAAAAATTAAAAACTTATTAAAACAAAATCAATTGATACTTGATTCTTCAGGTGATGGTATTTATGGTATTGATACAGAAGGTAATACTACATTTATAAATCAGACAGCTACTCGACTTATTGGTTGGACAGAAACAGAGATGATTGGTCGTAATCAGCATGATTTGATTCATCATACCAGAGTTGATGGCAGCAAATATCCTATGGATGAATGCCCTGTCGGGAAAGTTATGATCAGCGGAAAAAGCATAACACTGGATAATGAGATTTTCTGGCGTAAAGATGGTTCTAGTTTCCCTGTTGAATATACGGCATCTCCGATAGAAGAAAACGGCGAAGTGATTGGTGCTGTTTTATTATTTCGTGATATTACACAAAGAAAATTGGATGAAGATAGAATTCGCCTCCTGGCGATGACTGATCAATTAACGGGTCTGGCTAACCGCCACCAATTTGATAAAAGCCTGATTGATGCAGTTAAATGGGCAAAAAGAACAAATAGACGGTTTGCCCTGCTGATGCTTGATCTGGATTATTTTAAGAACATTAATGATACTTATGGGCATCAGGTAGGGGATGCCTTACTGGTGACGATAGCACAACTCATGAAACAGTCCTGTCGTGAAACTGATGTCATCGCGCGTTTAGGTGGTGATGAATTTGCGATTATCCTGAACCACATTGAAACCCCTGATTCTGCACACAGACCTGTAGAAAAAATTCTTGACCTTATCAAACAACCTTATGAAGTTGAAGGTTTTATTCTACAGGTCAGTGTCAGTATTGGCATTAGCTTCTATCCTGATGATTCATCAAATACTGAGCAATTAATTCGCATGTCTGATCTCGCCTTATATAAGGCTAAAGATAATGGTCGAAGTACTTATCATTTTTATAAAAAATCAGACGAATAAATAGGCCTTGTGATCCTGTAATCTTAATTTATACTGCCCATCTTTACAGCATTTTAATCTGATATTTTTTTTGGTATGTACTTTGCTTGCTTTAATATAATACGTATAGAAGTTTAAGTTGAATATAATATTTAAGGTGCTCTTAATGCCAAAAGAAGCAATATCTGAACATAAAGTGTGGCTGAATTTCGTCAAAGAAGCTTATGATAAGCATAGTGCTAATGGTACTTATCAGATTCGTATTCCAGAATATCGGCCGGGTTTATCAATGACAGAGACCTTATTATTGCCATTAGCACCATGCTAATGGGCACTCCTGATAAACTGACTTTTTTCTGTGAGCTCTATGGTAAAGATCTAGAAGCACTTTTTTCAGATCCCGGACTTATTAAATGTTTGCAAACACTCAGTGCTTCAATCAGTCTCGGTATTTTGGATTTTAGTGATGAGAGGGTCCGTGTTGTTCGCCTGTTAAATAAAAATGGAATTCCGGTCATTGCCTGGCAATTATTGTCAATGGAACAAGGTTATTGGTATAACATGACTAATGCTGAGCAGGCGGTTTCAGGTTATGAAGAATTTCTTAAATGGACCAGCGAGCATAATTTACGATGGGCTGGACTGGGTGTAGATATTGAGCCGGATATCAGTGAATTTCAACATTTACTGACTCATAAATCACGCATAATTCCTGTAATATTTAAACGATTATTTAGAAAAAAATGTTTTGAGGATGCCTGTAAAACTTATCATGCGCTTGTGACTCGAATGAAAAATGATGGTTTTTCAGTGGATAGTTATGAGTTTTTGTTTATGGAAGATGATCGTAAGGCAGGATCCTGTATTTTTTCACGTGTATTAGGTGTAACGGATGTTCCGGCTAATCGACGTGTGATTATGCTTTATTCAAGCTTTTTCCGGCCTTATGGTGCTGCGGTGTTATGCAATTATGCCTGTGGGGCGGATTCTGTCGCTGTGGGCTCAACCGGGGGAGGAGTCGAGCTAAATGGTATGAATCAGATACCATTAAGCTGGAGTGAATTTTCTCGGGATTTAAGATTGGCCCGTCTTTCCTGTGATGATATTCATGTGTTTAGTCTTGAAGGATGTGTTCAGCAGGGATTTGTAGAAAGATTAACCCATTTAGACTGGAATCAACCAGTTGAAAAACCGCAGCTATTGACTTTTTTACTGACACTTGTTCGTGTTATTTCTTTGCCGATACTCTGGCTGACAACCCATCCTTTTTTAACCGGCCTGATATCGGGATTGATACTGTGTTATTACTTGTAGTTCATAGTGTTTCCAGAAATGTGTTTTTTAAGCCCTCTGAGTGTCAATGAATCCCCCAATCGACCACATCTATACTTTACTTTTATTATAAAAATTACAATGGAACAGATTGTGGGTAAGGCCATGAATTAGGCATGACATCATGGCAAAGAATAGCAGTAATTTTCTCATCTTCAGTCATATCGGGGAGCATATCAATACTGAGTTTCTGACCTGGTTGTAAACTATAAAACATGACATATTGAGTGAGTATTTCGTAAACCAGGCGTTGAATCCATAAAGGGTAGTTATTGATATCAGTGGATGGTTTCTCTGATAAAGTTTTAAGCAGACTGAATAAGTCTTTTTCAAAACGACGCTTTATGGGCTCTTTTTTCATTAATGGAATTTTATCAGCGAATAATCTTTTAATTAAAACAACTAATAGTTCCAGTGCTTCATCAGTGGTTATTGTATTTGTGCTCATGGTTGAATTAGTTTCTTTTCTATCGGTTGATAATATAGTGTATTGATCATTAGTTTCTATATCAAAGCAATAATAGTGCCGACAAGTTAAGAACTCTTATTCAAACTATGTTTGTTTTATGAAAGTTAAAATTGAAAACAAATGATATTGAATCATTCTATTACTATAAGGAGAATCAATATAATTATGGCTCTTTAGTCTTTAAAAATTAAGCTGTTTAAAAAAAATTATAATTTTTTTAAACAAATTATTAATAAATAAATTTAATATCTGCCAAAATGGCATGTTTAAAATAAGTTAAATATTAATAACATTTAATTGTTTATGAAATTATAATATTTCTCAAATTTAAATAATTAATTATATATTTTTTACCAACCAATCCCTTTATTCATAAGACATCCTTGTCTGTAATAAATTAGAACCATAATAAATACCCTCCATTAATTTATAAAAAAAATACAAAATAGAATTGATACAGCTAAATTATTGCTTTTTTTGAATCATAGCCTTTTGACAATATGTCAGGAAAAAAATGTGTAACCTCGAATTTCACATGTCAATATGTCATAAAAAACAAAGGCTTGTGTGTTTAATTTTTTTATGTTTATATTCGATTTCAATATAACCAATTGAGGAAAAAGCAATGACAATACCAACGTTATTGAGATGGGTCGTGACCTGTACTCTGATTATGACAACTTCTCTTGTGTCAGCAGCTGATGCAAAGGCAAGTGGTGATCCAGAGGCCGGCAAGAATAGATCGGCTGTATGTTTAGGCTGTCACGGTCTTAATGGGGAAGGTAAAGAGGCAGCTAATGGACAGCCTGCTTTTCCTCGGTTGTCGGGCCAACTGCAAAGTTATTTAAAAAAATCAATGCATGATTATAAAAATGATTCCCGTAAAGATCCGATGATGGGAGCCATAGCAAAAGGTTTGAGTGATGTAGATATGGAAAATTTAGCTGCTTTCTATGCAAACCTGAAATGAGCCTTCAATTCTATAAATCAGTTTTGATCGTTATTAATGATCGGATGTCGACATCTCCAGGAGGAAGATAGGATGTTTATCAATGTGAAAAAATATGGGCTTATATTATTCTTTTTTATGTCGCTGAATTCTTATGCCCTTGAGCAGGAAGTGAAAAAAGCGTTCTGGTTAAATGCTGATGAGGATATACAACTTATACCTCAGGCTGCTCCGAAAAGCATCACATTTAATCCGGCGATTGAACCTGAGAAAGCATTTAATCAGTACGCTGATAAGCCGCCACCAATAGTACCTCCACGCAAGGATCATCTAACCTTTTATCCTTGTTCTCAATGTCATGAAAACTGGGAAACCAATGAATCTCCTCGCATGCTCGCCCCAGTACATGAGGTCTCATTAAAACACGGAGAAGGACGGATCTGGTGTCTTACCTGTCATGATGCAAAGGATCGTGATCATTTACGTACAGTACGTGATGCTAAAGTTGATTTTAATGATTCCTGGAAGGTCTGTGGTCAGTGTCATTCAAACCGGCAAAAAGACTGGTATTACGGTGCTCATGGAAAACGAGCTTATTTCTGGAAAGGTGAGAAAGTAAGATATAACTGTACTCATTGCCATAATCCACATCGACCTCCTTTTATGGCTAGAAAACCACAGCCAATACCACCAGTCAGAGCAGGTCTTGAACGAATGAAGGCTAAGGACAAACATTTAAACCTCAAAGTTTGGGAACGTCATATGTCTCAAGAAGAATTGGAGAAAAAACATGACTGATAAAAAACTCCCAAAGAGCCTTCAAGATATAATCAGCAACCAGAACACTAAAAGTTCTCAGCAAGTTAAGAACCAGCAGCACGCTACTAACGTTCAGCCGATAGAAGGCGTTCGGCCAATAGAAGGGCATCAAGATGTTGAAAATATGCCTGACCTGGCAAAGCGACATTTTTTCAAAAAGGTAGGAATGGTCGGTGTGACAGGTATTGCAGCAACGACCGGTGTTGCAGTTGCAGTTGAAGCTACTAAAACCAAACCTTCATGGGGTGGTTCAAGTTTTATGGATGCAATGGGCGATCTCTTTCAGGATCATTATACCCGAATGACAGATAAAGAGATGACTGAGGCTCTGGATCGGATTAAGCGTAAAGCAAAAAGAAAATTTGGTGTTGATATCAATTGTGAAGATACTAAACCAATGCAGGACACCTATTTTGGTTATGCTCTGAACCTATCTAAATGTCGTGGTTATCGTGAGTGTGTTGAAGGTTGTATTCGAGAAAATAATCAGGGTCGAGATTCACAGGTACAATATATTCGTGTTTTGGAAATGGATGAAGGTGATTCAAATTTAGAGCATTCGGATCATTATTATGATCCAGCCACGGTACCTATGAAAGGAAAATATTATTTGCCGGTACAATGTCAGCAATGTGATAACGCACCCTGTGTCAAAGCCTGTCCCGTGGAAGCAACCTGGACGGATAAGGATGGCATTGTAGTCATTGATTATAACTGGTGTATTGGTTGTCGAATGTGTATGTCGGCCTGTCCTTATTGGGCAAGACATTTTAACTGGACTGAACCACAGATTGCTGCTGAAGATCTTAATCCTAACACCAACTATCTGGGTAATCGTCCACGCATGAAAGGAGTTGTAGAAAAGTGTCATTTTTGTACCCAGCGTACGCGTAAGGGACGTCAACCAGCGTGTATGGAAGCCTGCCCAACCGGGGCAAGGGTATTTGGTAATTTGCTGGATCCAGAAAGCGAAATTCGCTGGATTCTTGAGAATAAAACTGTTTTTCGTTTAAAAGAAGAACTGGGAACAGAGCCAAAATTTTGGTACTTCACTGATGAAGCGAGGGCAAGGACATGAGGACATTTTTTTCATTTGTAATGGATGGTATGAAAACAGCCTTAAAAGGTGGACCACTCTACTATATGTGGATGCTCTTTCTATTGGTATTAATTGGCATCACCGGATGGAGTTACTCTTATCAGTTGCGGGACGGGATGGTTATTACCGGATTGAGTGATCAAGTTTCATGGGGTTTTTATATTGCCAATTTTGCTTTTTTTGTAGGTATAGCAGCTGCCGGAGTGTTGTTAACTGTACCTGCGTATATTTTTCACCGTAAAGACGTTAAGTCTGTCGTCTTGATTGGTGAGGCCATGGCCCTCTCCTCAGTTCTGGTTGCCATGGGTTTTGTTGGTGTTGATATCGGAAGAATTGACCGGGCATGGCACGTCATACCCTATCTGGGTAAATTCAACTGGCCCAGTTCAATGCTTGCCTGGGATATTGTGGTACTGAATGGTTATCTTTTCCTTAACCTGTTCATTCCCATGTACATTCTGTTTAATCATTACAAGGGTAAAGAAGTACCTGTCAGAAAATATTTTTTCTGGGTTGTACTAACCTGTTTCTGGGCAATATCAATTCATACCGTCACAGCCTGGTTATTATCATCAAATGTAGCACGTCCATTCTGGCACACTTCACTTATGGCTCCGCGATTTATTTCATCTGCCTTTACAGCAGGTCCTGCACTGATGATTATTATTCTGCAGTTGGTACGCCGTTATACTGATTATCCGGTAAGTCAGGGTGTGATAAAAATGCTGGCAATTATTATGGCTATTGCCATGCAGATCAGTCTTTACTTTGTTGCGGCAGAATTATTTACCGATTTTTATTTTGAAGGTGCCCATGCGGCATCAATGCATTATTTATTTTTAGGTCTGGATGGCTTTGATGGTCTTAAATCCTGGATCTGGACAGCTGTCGGACTTAATTTGACTGCCTTAGTTTTATTAATGGTGCATAAGACCAGAAATAATATGGTCACCCTGAATATTGCCTGTGTTTTAGGCTTTGTAGGTATCTGGATTGAGAAGGGGATGGGATTGATTGTTACTGGTTTTATTCCTACACCTCTGGGTGAAATTTTTGAATATACACCCACCCTGAGAGAACTGGGTGTCTCAGTTGGTATCTATGCTCTGGGTGCTTTTGTCTTTACTATTTTGGCTAAAGTTGCGATTGAAATTGAGCTGGGGCGCATGGGTAAATTCAAAAATATCAACCAGGGTGTTGGCAACGCAGGTGAACAGAATGTTAAACCAGTTGCTGACGCCACACCTGTGTCAGTGACTGTCTCATAACCTGTTTTTGTAATGGTCTCAATAAAATAACGAGTGAAATATTATGCATGAACAGAGTGTAATAAATGTGGCATCAGACTATAAAGTCTTTGAGGATCACAAGGTGATATCTAAGGAATTGGAAGTACCTGAATACCTGCAAGAAACTTATTGGTGGGCTTATGTACATCCAACTTCTGTACAGATTTTTGAAAGGCAATGGTTGGTTAACTTGATCCTGTGGGGTAATTTTTCCCGCCTGCGGGATGCTGCACTAAATGAGGCTGGCAATATTATTACTGGAAATAATCTTCAGGTGGCCTGTGTATATGGTGATTTTACACAACAGATGGCCAGCCGTTTAGATGCGGATAGTGAATTACACCTTGTTGATATCGCTCCAGTGCAAATAGAAAATGCTCACAAAAAACTGAAAAATCATCAAAATGTCATTTTACATCACCAGGATTCAACGAGTTTGAAGTTTGATGATGGAAGCTTTGATAATGTGGTGGTATTTTTTCTTCTGCATGAGCAACCAGAGTCTGTTCGTGCAAAAACAGTAGAAGAGGCAATGCGAGTGGTCAAACCAGGCGGTAAGGTCATTTTTGTTGACTATCATAAACCTCATTGGGCAAATCCTTTTCGTTATATTATGGTGCCGATTCTGACTATTCTGGAACCATTCGCTTTAGCGGTTTGGAATAAAGAGATTATTGAATGGGTACCAGCAGGTTTGAGACCAAAAAAAATAAAAAAAGAAACGATGTTTGGTGGTTTATATCAAAAAGTCGTTATGACTCGTTAGACACATTCCATTATAAATAATCACAAGTAGGAGGATATTATGGCTCGAATAGTCATTCTTGGTGCTGGGGTCGCAGGCCATACTGCAGCCCGGCATCTTGGTCGTTTAGTTTCAAAGGAACATGACGTTATTGTCGTTACCCCAAATAGTAAATGGAACTGGATTCCTTCAAATATCTGGGTGGGTGTTGGTGAAATGAAACCAGAACAAGTTACCTTTGAACTGGCACCGGTCTATAAAAAATTGGGCGTTCAATACTGCCAGGCAAAAGCAGTCTCGATTCATCCTGAAGGTGGTGAAAAGATTGAAAAGCCCTATGTTACCATTGAATATACAGGTCCCGATAATATGGGAGAGGCCGGCACGCTGGAATATGATTACCTTATTAATGCTACAGGGCCAAAACTTAATTTTGCAGCAACAGAAGGTCTTGGGCCTGATGGTTTCAGTGCTTCTGTTTGTACTGCCGGACATGCAGTTGAAGCAAACAAATGGCTGCAAAGAATGATTGACGAGATGAAAGCGGGTGAAAACCGAACTTTTGTTATTGGTACTGGGCATGGTATGTGTACTTGTCAAGGAGCAGCATTTGAGTATATCTATAATATTGAACACACTTTGCGTACTGCAAATGTTCGTGATAAAGCTCGACTTATCTGGATCAGTAATGAATATGAATTAGGTGATTTTGGTATGGGGGGGATTCATTTAACGCGTGGAGGCTATATCACGAATGGTAAGGTTTTTGGTGAATCACTGATGGTTGAAAGGGGAATTGAGTGGATCACCAGAGCTCATGTCAATAAAGTAGAAAAGAATAAAATCCATTATGAAACACTTGATGGTGAATTTCATGAACTTGATTTTGATTTCACTATGTTGATACCACCATTTGCTGGTGTAGGTCTTAAATCCTTTGACAAGTTAGGGGAAGATATTACTGATACCATGTTTGCACCAAATAATTTAATGAAAGTTGATGGTGATTATACTGCAAGACCTTATGATGAGTGGAGTGCAAAAGACTGGCCCAGAACCTATCAGTCACCTTTGTATAAAAATGTATTTGCTGCAGGCATTGCCTTTGCCCCGCCACATTTGATCAGTAAACCAATGCAAAGCCCAAATGGTACACCGATTAATCCAACGCCACCCAGAACGGGGATGCCGTCTGCTAATATAGGCAAGGCTGTTGCTTTAAGCATACGTGACATGCTCAATGGTTCACAAAGTCCGACACATACTGCTTCCATGACAGAAATGGGTGCAGCCTGTGTAGCTTCAACCGGTATGAATATCTTTAATGGTACTGCGGCTTCAATGACCGTTTATCCGGTTGTACCTGATTTTGAGAAGTATCCAATTTATGGGCGTGATATGAGCCTGACCTTCGGAGAAATTGGCCTTGCAGGGCATTGGATGAAATACGCTCTACATCATATGTTTATGTACCAGGCCCAGGTTAAACCTGGCTGGACAATGATTCCAGATTAAGGGGAAGAAAATGGGAAAAAATAAAGAACCATACCAGCAGTCCTACTATCCGCCAGTACCAACAGGTTTTACAAAATACTGTCGTTGTTCAGTTTTCTGGCAATTTTATCGGTTTATAGTGATTAATTATAAAATGTTAAAATTAATGAGAAAATCACATCATTAAACCTGTTTTGTCAGTTAACCATGTGGTATAACACAGAAAAAAGCAGGCTGAAATCACCAGCCTGTTATTCAGGATAAATTCTGATGGCTATCCATAATGAAAAGCGTAAGCTTTGCTATACACCACAACAGCTTTTTGAACTGGTCGCTCAGGTCGAGCGTTATCCTGAGTTCCTGCCATTATGGCATTATGTCAATGTTTCAAAAAATGAACAGATTGATACTGAGCATCGAGTTTATGTGACCGATCAGGTTATCCAACTTGGTCTGATTTACAAACGTTTTCGCACCACAACTACACTGGAAGATTCACGTCATATTCACATTGTTTCCTCTGATCCAATGTTTCAAAAATTTTCAATCAACTGGTCATTTTCAGCCTGTGATAAACATCAGACTAATGCATCTCCTGAAACAAAGCCATGTTGTCAGGTTGATTTTACATTGAACTGTGAGGCATCTTCCATTCTTCTCCGGCCAGTCTTTGATGTGGTATTAATGGACACAGCGCGATCGATTGTTACTGCCTTCGAAAATAGGGCCGGAAGTATATATGATCACTGATAAGCAATTATCACAGCTATTGTTTCAGGATATCCATTAATGAAACCATCAATATCAGTTGTGATTCCTGCCTTTAATGAAGCTGATTTTATTGCACTTACGTATAAATCAGTTTTTATTGCGGCAACAGCTCACTATGAAGGGCATGTTGAGATCATTGTTGTTGACAATAACTCGACTGATAAAACCGGAGAAATTGCAAAATCTCTCGGGGCTATTGTGGTTTTTGAAGCAAAAAATCAAATAGCACGGGCAAGAAATGCCGGAGCAAAAAAAGCAACTGGAGACTATTTGGTGTTTGTTGATGCGGATACTTTACTCTGTGGTGATATTCTCAAGAAAGTTTCAGATAATTTATCAAGCGGTAAGGTGATTGGCGGGGGGGCCTGGACTGAACCAGATTCCAAAGGGATAGGTTTTTATATCTTCAAATATGGTATAAATTATTTAATGGCTCTGAGAAACATTACAGTTGGCCCTTTTTTATATTGCCTTCGAGATGCCTTTATTCAGGTGGGTGGTTTTGACGAAAGTTATTATGCGGGAGAGGAATTCACACTGGCAAAGCGCTTAAAAAAAGAAGGAAAAAAAGTGAACAAATCCTGGAAGATTATTAAATATCATCCTGATCATTGTATTATTACCTCAAGTCGCCGCTTTGGTCGCTTTGGCGGTCTGGAAATGGCCTTTAAAAACATTCATTTGCTCTGGAAAATGGATCATAAGCTCAAACAAAAAAAACAATGTAAGTTCTGGTATGATGATCGTAAATGATTTCTAATGATTTGAGATACAAAGATGATACTTTAGTGATATATAATTGTGTGTTTTAAAAACAGGCATAATCGAGGACATTGATATAATCATTTCATAACTACTGAACTTCTCTTTCGCTATCATAGTAAAATCTTTTTTCTTCACGCCAGTTTGCCGACTTTCAAAATATCAAAAAAAGATCTATTTAATGATCAGTCCACAACTACGCTTACAATAATCACCATGTTTTTGATATTTCTATCCATTACACCTTAAATGACCAATATCAGTCACCACTTTGTTTTTTATATCAAATGAATATTAATCCAGGTATTTTGCCGTTTTTTCTATAAATTTGTTACTGTTCTCATGATGGGCTAAACTGTCAGATAATTTAACAGTTCATAGAATTTGCAAAAATGCTTATATAATAACATTATGAAATTTATGGTTAATATTGTTATGGTATAGTAAATGCTTATTTTTATATATTATGATTTAGTTATAGTGATGGCATAAACTTCTATTGGGATTTATTGCAGACTTCTAACTTTAGCTACCATCGAAATAGGCTAATAGGGAAGAGCTTTGGAAATTTAATATGACCCGTTTGGTGCTATTTATATTAAATGTAATGCGAGTTTGTATATTATGAAAAAATTTGGACAACATTATTTTTTAAAACTTATTACTTTTTCTCTGCTCATATTTTTTGTTTCTATTTTGCATGCAAACCAAATGACGGTCGCTGCTGCTAATTCCACATGCACAGTAATCAAGAGAGTTGGCACTGCATTTGAACAATATCACGGTGTTACGATCAATTACATTTGTAAATCATCAGGACGTCTGGCTAAAGGAATTATAGGGAAATCCATTCAGGTCAATTTATATATTTCAGCTAATAAAAAATGGATGGATAAGATGATAAAAAGTGACCGTGTTGATGCGAAATCGGTGAATAATCTTTGGGGGAATTCACTGGTTATTGCAGCACCTAAAGATGATCCAATAAAATTTAAAAAATGGGAAGATTTGATATCATCTAAAGTTAAAAAAATTATGATTGGTGACCCTGGGACAGCACCTTTTGGTCGCTATGCCAAACAGTCGTTGCAATCGACAGGAATCTGGACGACTGTCAAAACTAAGGTAGAAACCAGAAAACATATAACTCTGTTGGCGAATACGGTAGCCAAATCAGAGTTTGGTACGGTTGGTTTTTTGTTTAAAACAAATGTAAATGAGCACCTGAGGATAATTCATACTGTCGATAAGTCGACTCATAAACCGATCAACTATTACTTTGCTCCGATTAAAGATTCAATAAACAGTGTTAATACAAATGCTTTTATAAAATTTCTGAAAACTGATGAAGCGCAGCAACTATTTTCTGAAGCTGGGTTTAAGATCATTGGTTCTTAAGGATGTTAATCACAAAATGTTCCGATTATTAACAAATTGTTCTCTATTTCAGCAAATTGCAATTCCAATGTTTGCTATTGCATTTATTGGCATTTTTTCGACAATTTATTCTGCTTTTAATCTTGAAAAATCAATTGATAATACTCAAAAATTTCATGAGATCACTAATAGTCATGTCAATAAAATCCATGAAATTGAAAAAAGTTTTTCAATGTTTCGGACGCTTGGGTTGAAGCATCTTGCTTCTGAAAATGCATCAGTGATGGCTCAATTTAATAAAAATATGCGCCATGAAAAACAAAAGATAAAAGATAATATTGACTCATTAGATACTCTATTTCTTGCTCATAATGACAATTATGTTTCAATGAACAATAATTATTTACTCAAGAGTTTAACCGAAAACTATTTTGAAGATGCATTTAAATCGATCTTGGCAAGCGAAGATTTTGAGAAGGAAATTGCTTTTGAAATATGGACAAACGCTGAGAAAGAATATGTTTCTATAATTGAAAATACAATCCAGTTTTTTATAAAAGAAGAATTTAGTCACTTTACTTCCAGGCAAATTCAAATTATTTCAGAAACTAAAAAAAATTTGATACAAATGATTTTTTTTGGAATAACCGGTGCAGTTTTATTATTTTTAATTGCCTTTTATGTTGCCCGGCGATTTTCTAAGCGGCTTATGAAATTACTGCTGTGGTCAAAAAAGTTTTCTGAAGATGTGGAAGCAGTCATGCCTATTGACAATAAGAAAGATGAAGTTGGAAAATTGACTTTTGCAATGGGTTTGATGTCAAAAAAAATTGCTCATTCACATAATGAACTTGCAGCAGCAAAAGAAATTTCAGAAATAGCTAATCGTGCGAAAAGTGAGTTTCTTGCAAATATGTCACATGAATTACGAACACCCATGCATGCCATGCTTAGTTTTTCCTCCATGGGGGAAAGGAAGTTTGATAGCCTTAAACCTGAAAAACTAAAGCAATACTTCTCTAACATTAATATTAGTGGTAAACGACTTCTTATTCTTCTAAATGATTTGCTTGATCTTTCCAAACTAGAATCAGGTCGCATGGTATATAATATTAGTGAGCTTGAACTCGGTGTTATTGTCGATGTCGCAGTAACAGAACTTGAAGAACTCATTGATGAAAAAAATCTAAATTTGATCATTAATTCTCCAAAAGAAAAGGTATTGGGGAACTTTGATGCAGAAAAAATCCTTCAGGTTATCCGAAATCTTTTGTCCAATGCGATAAGATATACTCATGAGGGAAAAAGCATTATTCTCTCTTATGATCAATCAGAGAACAATTCAATGTTGATATTTTCAATATCTGATAATGGTATAGGGATACCTGAAGAAGAGTTAAATCTTGTTTTTGATAAATTTATGCAATCAAGTAAAACGCGGACCCAATCGGGTGGTACAGGTCTTGGGTTGGCTATTTGTAAGGAAATTATTGAAGGGCATGGCGGTACAATTAAAGCATCAAATAATTCAGATGGCGGAGCTAAGTTTTCATTTTCCATTCCCGTGTAATATGAGTTTCATCTAGCCTGATCCAGAAAACTAAACCCCTATTATCTCATTTTTATAATTCTTTATTGGGAGGGTATACATAAAGGGTACTTGATTTTATTGGCTTGTCTCGAACTTGATACAGATTATCTAAACATCACCTCGTAATTTGGTCAGTTCTTCAATAATCGATTGCAGAGCTACCTTATTATGTTCAACAGTCATTATTATGACAAATGTCTGCATCAGTGATAAGGAGCCCTTCTAAAATTACAAGCCAGCAGAACGTAGGGCATACTTAGTCAGCCCTGAAAAATCATTCATCCCATTGAATTATAAAGAATTAGTTCTATTTTTGAATGACCAAATCGACCAGAAATGTTATAATAAGCCAACA